>JBGTLU010000043.1:0-55270 GCA_041743935.1 Sphingobacteriaceae bacterium | reverse complement strand
TGATTACTTAAAGTAAGTATGGTAGATAAAAAAGGCTGGGTAGTATTATCTAATAGCTGCAGTTTTTTTATAAATACTAGATTATCATGCGCACCCCATTTTGAGGTAATTTCTTTTCTGCTAAAATTATTTTTAGAAACTAAATTTACAAAACCCTGCGATAATAAATAGGTTCTAAAATTAGAGAATGCTAATTCGCCACCATATAAAAACGAAGTGGAATATCCATCATTTAATAGAGATTTAGAAATGGATGGAAGTTTATCGGCTTTTTCACTTTGCATGATTATGCTTTTTCGTGCTTGGGTTGGGAAACCACTCAGTATTGCAATCAAACCTTTATCTGATCTATCGCCACTTGCATAAATATTTGTAAATAATAAACCTTCTGTAATTAATTCTTCTAAATAGGGGGTAACCCCGGTTTCTCCTCCTAATGATTCAACTATATCGGCAGTAAAACTCTCTAATAATATAAGTACTACATTTGGTCTGTCAGTATTTAAAATCGAGACAAATTCTTCCTCTGTTTCGTATAATTCGTCTATGTATGGTTTAGCTTCTTCTAATGTTATGTAGTCAAATGGGTTCTTGTCAGATGTACTGTTTTCTAAGTAATTTTGCATTAAACTCCATTGAGTATTTACTGCAGAATGATTTAAAACAGCTTTTTCGGAGTGATAAACAGCAGCCAAATTCATGGGTGCAATTTGCCATCCACCACGCATCATTAAAAAATTTATACCTATTAAAATAATAATAAACAATGTTTTTAATATTGGATGTAATTGAATGGGTTCTTTAACTTCATTAATTAAAAAATAGGCTAAGGCAATTCCGATGCCTGCTAAAAATGCTCCTAGCAATAAAGAACTAATCATTGGAGATGATTTAATGCTTGCATAAGCCTCGCCTGGTGAGCTAAACGCAAATTCTAATGCCCTAAAATTAAGTTTTGTTCCCCATTCTCTGTAAATATGAAAATCGAATCCACCGGATATTACCACTACTGAAATTAAAAAAATCATGTAGCCCCTAAACCATTTCAACGGAATATAATGATTGGGTAAGAAAAGCAACACGGACCAGAATAGGATAGGAATTAGAGCAAAATAAGCGGTAATGGATAAATCCATTTTTAATCCATACCAAAATGTTTTTAAAATTTCAGCCCAACTTATTTCAGCAAATAAATGCCAGGAGTTTGCAATAAAGAGTGTTCTGTAGATAGCAAAGAAAAGCAGCCAGAAAAAGATAAAACTTAAATATTTTTTTATTTCTTGAATCAGGACTTTCATGTCCCAAATTTGGTTAATGTTAAGCGAATATTAAAATATTGCAATTACCATTTTAATTTTTGTTTGGTAAGAAATGCATTTATACCCTTTTGAAAATCGTCTGTAGACCTTGTCTTTGCGTTAATTTCGGCAGCATAAACCAATGCTTGGCGAAAATCTAAGGTTGGAAGATTGTTAATTAATTGCTTAGTTATGGCAATAGAATTAGCCGAAGTAGAATTTGCAATATTTTGTGCGAAATCTAAAACCTTGCTTTCTAAATCTTCTTTTTCTGCAATCGTATGAATGAAACCTATTTGTAGAGCACTTTGGGCAGAGATTAAATTGCCTGTTAATAACAGTTCTTTTGCAATACTTTCCCCTACTTTTCTGATAAGAAATAAAGCAACAATAGCTGGTACAAAGCCTATTTTTACTTCGGTATAACCAAACTGAGCATGGGGTGCAGAAAAAGCAAAATCACAAACCGAAACTAATCCACTTCCACCAGCTATGGCATGTCCCTGTACCTGAGCAATTACTACTTTTGGACACTCATAAATGGTTCGAAAAAGTTCTTTTAAGTTATTACTATCGTCTAAATTTTCTTCCGGAGTATTTTTTTGTAAGGTCTGTAAATAATCTAGATCTGCACCAGCACTGAAAACTTCTCCATCAGATTTTAGAATGATTACTTTTACTTTTTCATTCGAACTAAGTAGTGTAAATGCATCTTTTAACTCGGAAACTACTTGTTGGTTTAGCGCATTTCTTTTTTCTGCTCTGTTTATGCTAATTTGAGCAATTCTGTTTTCAATTCTTGATGTTACAAAAGCCATATTAAAACAAAGTTATAAATGCTTTGGATTGTTTAGTAGAATAAAAATAAATTCCTTGAGTAGAGCTTTCTAGAATAAATTTTTGTTCTAAAAAATTACTATTAGAATTATCTACAATTAGTTCATTAAAACTGAATTGCTTTTGTAAAATTTCAAGGTTAACTTTCGGATTTTGAGATAAAATGACATAGTCTACTTCGAGTTGTTTATCAAAATTAACACTAGAATTACTTACTATCGCATATTTTTTATCCATAAATTGAATTATATTTTTGTTTTTATAAAGTATTTCATCTTCAAAAATATCTGCTTCATTGATTTTTATTATTCGTTTTATACCGAATTTAGAAAGTGTGGGTTTTAAAGAGTAGGATATTTGTTGTTCGGTAATATCATCGCTTAAAAAGAGGTAAGCATTTTTATTTGCAATAAAAGTGATGGCCGTTTTACCTTGTATTGCCGCAATCATTACTGCTTTTCGTTTGCTATTTTCTATTATTTGATAGGATGAGCCTATTAAAAAAAGCATCAAGCAAAAAATACTGGTAAATAGAAACTGTTTTTGCTTGTACATTATGGCTATGGTTAAACAGCACATAATGACATAAAGAATTAGAAATTGCCAATTACTTATCCACAAGTCGGTTGTAATTACACCAGGTAAATTACTCACTGATTTTAAAATTAATTCTAATATTCCTAATAAAAAGGAGGTTAAAGCACCTAATAAATTGGCAAGAAATGGAAAAGGAGAAAATAATAAAACTGCTAATCCGGAATATAAAATAAAGCCTGCTAAAGGAACGGCCGGAATATTTGCTAGTAAAAAATAATTAGGAAATTGATGAAAATAATAAATAGAAATTGCGGTAGTGGCTAATTGTGCGGCAATTGCAGTACTTGCTAGTGCCCAAATTTTATCCATAATCCACCATTTAGAAATCCAAAGTGCGTAAATTTTAGGTTGAAAAAAAATGATACCTGTTACTGCAATAAACGATAGTTGGAAACCAACTTCAAAGATGGATAATGGATTAATAAACAGCATAATAATAGCTGCAACAGCAATGGAATTATAACTGTTTGCAGCTCTAGAAAACGCTCTGGAAACTACAATTAATCCCAACATTAACGATGCTCTGCACACAGCCGGTGATAATCCGGTAAGCATAGCATAAAATGATAAAAGGGATACAAAAATTATTGCTTTATAGATTCTGCCCGTTTTAGTTTTGTCTAAAAAAGTTAAGCATAGATTAATCAAAAGAAATAAAATACCTACATGTAAACCAGAAACAGCCAATAGATGCATGGTTCCGGTATTTGCGAAAATGCCTTTAGTTTCATTGCTTAAATCACTTCTATAACCTAAAATAAAGGCTGAAATCAAAGCTGCATGATCCGGATTCTTTATGGATGATTTATACGTTTCAATGCACGTATTTCGTATGGCAAAAGTGGTTGCAATAAAAGCATTACCATTGTCAGAACTTATTCGTTTTAGCTCAATTGCCTGTATGAATTGTTGGTGGTAGATATTTTTGTGGGATAAATATGTTTTATAATCAAACTCATAAGGGTTTTGTGGGCCCGTAATTTCTCTATAGTTTATAGGTATAATTAATTCGTCTCCGTAATAAAGAGTTTCTATTCCGGCCGTTTTATAGGCTAAAAGTAAATTCCCTTTGGTTGGGAATATACCAGTAGAATCTAGTACATTTTTTACTCTTACTTTTACTCTGGAGATACCATTTTTGTTTTGTACTTGTTCATCTACCATTACGGTAATAAATTCACCTTTAATTTTGCTAAAATGGTTTTGGTTATTTATTTGTTGCGTTAGTAAAGTTTGGTGGTAGCTAAATAGTAATATCCAGCCATAAATTAAATACCCAACTAATCGTTTTATTTTCGATCCACCTAATTTTTTATATTGATAATTTAAGTATAAAATTAGGATAAAGCAGGCACATAAAATGGTAACTATCCAATTAGAAATATCTAAAAATGGATAATAATTGGCCAAATAAATTCCGCAGATTATCGGAAATAATAGCCTTAATGCAGGTAACTGAGCAAGTTCAATCCGAAGCATAACCAGTTAATTCTGATTAAACTTAGATAGAAATTTTAAAATTTACAACAATTTTGATTTTAGCAATTTAAAATTGAAAACGTAATTGGGCAACTACATCTGAACGTATATTACCAGGTATCCTATCTAGACCTGAACCAATGAATTCTCTATCATCATAATCAAAAATAGTATACCTGACCCAAAAATCGATTCCTCTTTTTACCCTATACCTTGCAGTAGCATAAAAACGTGTACCTCTTCCTTGGTGCGACGTGATGGAATAAGCATATAACACGTTGCTTTCGAAAGCAAAAAGGCGAGTATCAAAAGATTGAGTATCAAATATTGCATATCGTACATTAAGATTCAATTTATTATTGGGCGAAGTAAAATTAATATCTTGATAAACCAAGTACCCATTTTTGGATGTTCCGTTAAAATCATAAGTAGCAAATTCTGCTCTGTTTTTAAGAGTAAATCTATCGCTTAATTTATAATCTACTTGTATTCTGTAATTGTTTTTTATACCGGCTTTTATGGAATTTGTTACAGAACCAGGTATGCGCACGTTTCGTTCTTTAGATTCTTGTTTAAATCTGAAATAAAGTTGTGTATTTCTGTTTGGTCTGTGTGTAACCTGCGATAATACTTCATACCCACTTGATGGGGCATCTACCTGAAAACGTAACCATGGGAACTGAAAAAAATCTGCATAAGTAACCCATTCCCAACGTCTTGAGAACCGAATGTTTAATCCAGTATAAAACCCTTTTTCGTTTATTGCTCTGCTGCCTTCACTCACCGGAGCACTCAAAAAAGTATGAAAATTCCGGTCATAACTTCTGTAAAGTAGTGCAGTAGTTATTTGCGGCGATAAACTAATTAACGCTCCATTTAGAAATCCCCAACCGGCATTTATGCTATGGGCGGCTTCTCCAAATAAGTATATATTTTGGTAAGCAAAAGAATAGTTGGCAGAAGCAACGGTTAATTCTTTACCCGAAAAATCGAACTGATTATATGGTTGTGTATTTCGTTGAATAGGTTTATCAAATTCTGTTTTGTAGGCAGTTGCTCCTATGCTTAATCGATTGTTTAGTGCATATTTAACATTAGTGCCATATGTGGTTTCGGTTAAACTATTTCGTCGCGCTATTTCACCGGTTGTTCTGTGTAAACCGGTTTGATTAATGGAGCTTATAAATGCTTCCTCTGCACTTAAAGTATCGGGTAAATTTACACTTGCACCCACTTTTTTATACGATATAAATGGGGTAATACTTAGTTTATTAAATTTTAAAGTTCCTGAAATACCTCTTAAAAATCCAACTTCATTTACCGAGCCATAGGGTCTTAAGCCAATATCTGGTTTTGTGATAGATAATAAATCAGCACCTTTTCCAAAAGCCAAACCCGACCATAGTCCAACACCTTGCCCAAATTGTAATGAATAATCTCCAATGATTAACTTTTCTAGTTTCCCAAAATTTCTTATAAACAGATTACCAGAATAAAAATCAAAACCATTTTTTTGTGCCCCTGAAAAAAATTGTTCTCCTGGATCTTTTTCGGCATTAAGCCCTATGGATATTTTATCTCCCCAATTATATCGATAGCGCAAGTATAATCTCTCTGGACTGCCTAAATACCTGCTTGCTTGTCCAGTATCTGGCAAAAAACCACGTTGAGTTTGTAAAATTTGCCCATATCGCATCATTAAATCATGATTACCATCTTGTATCAAACTTTTAAAAGTAAATTTTTCAAAACCAGTTGGAGGATTTATGCTTGCAAAAAGAATTAAATATTGAATGGATCTTTCATCAAAAAAATCTACGGATTGTAGTTCTAAGATATCTATTAATGGCCCATTAGTGTTTATATAAGTAAGCAGTGATGTAATTTGTAATTGATTGAGGATATATAGAGTTTTTAGCTCTTCAGCCGTAGCTTTGTTAATGTTTAATGGAAACCTCCGATAGTAGTATAATTGTTCCGTTACCGTGGTTAAATCAAAATCTTCGGGCGCATCTTCTGCTAGGGATTCTATAAGTTCTTCTATGATAGGGTCAATTTCTCGTTGACCATAAGCATTAGAACTTAAAAGCAAGGTGAAGACTCCAAAAAAAATCAACAATAATTTAAAACGCATAGCTCAGTGAAAGTTGTGGTGTATATCCAAGCGATGGGTGAGTAGAAATTCCCAAATCGAATAAAAATCCCTTGTAATCCAAACCTAATCCTCCAAATTGTCTGAAAGGTTTTAAAGATAAACCTCCTCTCAAATACAAAAATTCTAATGGCTTGTATTCAACTCCACTTTTTATATCGGGGTCAAATCCTTGTATTTTTTCTATTTCGGTAGATATGGTTATTTTTTCACTGAACTGATATGCAGCACCAATTTCAAAAAGTACCGGTAAATCAGCTGCTACAGCGCCCTCATAATTGGCTTTGTTAGGATTAGCAATTCGGGCACCCAAAATTAGTTGATCTATAACCTTGCCTTGTATGCCTGCTTCTACTGAGAATGCGGATTGATTAGGGAATCCAGAAATTTCTAGCGAGTGATAATTAAATTTAACACCAGCTGTAATTCTATCGCTTAAAATACGAGCATAGGATAGACTAATTTGTTGTTCTTTAAACAATTCAAAGCCATAAGAATTAAATAATAAACCAAATGTATTGCCCTTTAAAGGAAGTACAGCCATAGCAGTTTTAGTTGCAACTTCACTATTGCTAAACCTACTTTCGTAAGAAATGCCTAGAAAAATTAAATCAGTATTTGCAATCCCAGATGGGTTTCCGGCAACATTTCCGGCACCACTGAGAGCAACACTAGAACCTCCTAAAGCACCAAATCTGGCACCAAGGTTTACGTTTTGAGCCTTTACGGAATTAAATAATAAACCGAAAAGCAAGAGATTTAATATTAGATTCTTCATCAAAGGATGAAGATAAAATTTTTAAATTAATTCAATATTAATTTATTACAACTCGTTTTTAAGCTCTACTAAAAAACTTTTTAGTTTGGTTAAAGAGTCAATAATTTTTTGACGATCGGTCTCAGAATGCTTATTTGTTTTCAAATAATCTTTAGCCCCTTGGAGCGTAAACCCCTTTTCCTTAACTAAATGATAGATTATTTTAAGATTATCAACATCGTCTGGAGAGAAAAGTCTATTACCCTTTCTGTTTTTTTTTGGTTGGAGAATATCAAATTCTTTTTCCCAAAATCGGATGAGGGAAGGGTTTACATCAAATAATTTGGCAACTTCACCAATAGAATAATATAACTTTTGTATTTCTCGGTCCTTGTATGGCATTAGTCGAAAGATTGGTTTGCCCTTGCAGACATTTCTAACATTCGCTCGTACTCTGCCGGAGTAAGGTCATTAAAGTAAAAATTAATTGGATTTACTGGATTTCCATTTTTGTGAACCTCGTAGTGTAAGTGCGGTGCCATAGATACCCCCGTATTTCCAACAAATCCTATCACTTCACCACGTTTCACTCTTTGCCCAGCACGTACTTTAATTCTACTCATGTGACCATATAGGGTGGTATATCCAAAACCATGTGAAATAGTAACACAATTACCATAACCCCTTTCAAAACCAGCTTTGCTTACTACACCGTCTCCAGTAGCATAAATTTCAGTACCTGCTGGTGCAGTAAAGTCCATACCGGTATGCATTTTTTGGGTTTTGTATATTGGATGAATACGATAACCATAACCAGATGCCATACGTTTTAAATCTTTGTTGGCAATGGGCTGTATTGCAGGTATTGAGGATAAAAGCTCTGCTTTTTTCTTGGTTTCCTTTATTAAAAAATCGTAAGATTTAGATTGGATGTAGGCTTGTTTGGTTAATTGATCAATTTTTTTGGTTGTTTCAATCATTAATGCCGAGTAATCAAAATCACTGATATCTCTGTATCTATTTACACCACCAAAACCGGCATAACGTTCTTCTGCAGGTATAGGTTCAGCCTCAAAAATTACACGATAGATATTGTCATCTCTTTCTTGTAAATCAAACATCACCTTATCCAGTGTTTTTACTCTTTTCTGTAGAATTTCGTATTGAAGTGTAAGCTGGTTTATCTCACGTTTTAGTTGTTTCTCTTTGGGAGAATCTAAATATGCATATGCAAGAGCGATAACAGCAGCAGAAAATACGACAACTGCAGATAAAAAACCTACGAATCGTCCTAATCGTTTTCCGATACTAACTTCAACTTTTTCATACTTTAAGGTATTGGTGTTGTAGTAGTATTTTACTTTAGCCATGAATTAATTTTAGTTGGTTCGACTTTAATTGAGCTCGGCGAAGATACTAATAATCAGTTTAGTTAAACAAATAAACATTAAAAAATTACAAATCGTTTCAAAAAAGTATTTTTGGCAAAATTTTATGTATGACCGCCAACGAAATTCGTAAAGCATTTTTAGATTTTTTTGCATCCAAAAACCACCATATTGTATCATCAGCACCCATTGTGGTAAAAAATGATCCAACATTGTTGTTCATAAATTCTGGAATGGCACCATTTAAAGATATTTTTTTAGGAAATTCTCATATTAAATATCCGCGTGTAGCAAATACTCAAAAATGTTTGCGCGTTTCTGGAAAACACAATGATTTAGAAGAAGTTGGTATTGATACGTATCATCATACCCTTTTTGAGATGCTTGGTAATTGGAGCTTTGGTGATCCTAAAAACCCTCAAAATGGATATTTTAAAAAAGAAGCAATTTCATGGGCATGGGAACTATTAACAGAGATTTACAAACTAGATAAAGACAGATTATATGTAAGTGTTTTTGAGGGTGATGAAAACCAAGGATTAGACAGAGATATTGAATCGTATGATATTTGGAAACAATTTATTGCCGAAGACAGAATAATCAACGGAAACAAAAAAGATAATTTTTGGGAAATGGGCGATACTGGACCATGTGGCCCCTGTACAGAAATTCATATCGACCTAAGACCAAACACAGAACGTGCAATCACCGACGGCAAGACACTTGTAAATGCAGATCATCCGCAAGTAGTTGAAATTTGGAATAATGTATTCATGCAATTTCAGCGGATGGCTAATGGAAGTTTGCAAGTTTTGCCTGCAAAACATGTTGATACAGGCATGGGTTTCGAGAGATTATGCATGGCTTTACAAGGTAAAACCTCAAACTATGATACGGATATTTTTCAACCATTAATTCAGTTTGTTGCACAAAAATCAGGAATACCATATACACAAAACCGCGTAAATGAAACAGATAGAAAATCTGAGGCTAGCAATATTGCCATGCGAGTTATTGCAGACCACATACGTGCCATTGCTTTTACCATAACCGATGGTCAATTGCCCTCCAATACCGGTGCTGGTTATGTAATTCGCAGAATTTTGAGAAGAGCAGTGAGGTACGGATACACCTTTTTAGGTTTCAAAGAGGCATTTTTATATTCTTTAATTCCGCTTTTGGCCAAACAGTTTAAAGATGTTTTTCCGGAGTTGTATGCACAGCAAGATTTTGTTCAAAAGGTTATTAAGGAAGAAGAAAATGCTTTTCTTCGTACGTTATCCACTGGCATTCAACGTTTTGATAAATATGTAAAATCAAATCAAATCATTAAAGGTGATTTTGCCTTTGAACTATTTGATACGTACGGTTTCCCGATAGATTTAACCCATTTACTAGCAAAAGAAAAAAATTTGGCAGTAGATATGGATGGCTTTAATTTCGAACTGCAAAAACAAAAAACTCGCTCGCGGTCTGCAACAACACTTGAAACCGAAGATTGGGTGCTTGTAGGAGAAGATAAAACAACAGAATTTGTTGGGTATGATTTTGTTTCTGTAAAGTCTTCTATTGTAAAATATCGGAAAGTAAAAACTAAAAGTAAAGAGCAATATCAACTTATATTGGATAATACACCATTTTACCCCGAAAGTGGTGGACAAGTAGGAGATACCGGTGTATTACAATCTGAGGAGGAAACGATTTTTATTGTTGATACAAAAAAAGAAAACAATCAAATAATTCATTTTACTGATAAATTACCATCAGACTTATTAGTAAGTTTTGTTGCTTCTGTTGATAATAAATCAAGAACATTAACCGAAAATAATCATTCGGCTACGCACTTATTACACGCGGCATTAAAGCAAGTCTTAGGAAGCCATGTGAACCAAAAAGGTTCGTTGGTGAATGCTGATTATTTGCGTTTTGATTTTTCGCATTTTGCTAAAGTTACAAACGAAGAGCTATTGCAAATAGAATCCATCGTTAATCAAAAAATCAGAGAAAATATCCAACTAAAAGAAGAAAGAAATGTGCCGTATGATGCTGCTATTGCATCTGGAGTTACTGCACTTTTTGGCGAAAAATATGGTGAATTTGTAAGAGTCATTACTTTTGATGATACCTTCTCAAAAGAATTATGCGGAGGAACGCATGTGCAAGCAACTGGAAAAATTGGCTATTTTAAAATCACCTCCGAAAGTGCAGTAGCAGCAGGAGTAAGAAGAATTGAAGCAATAACTGCCGATAAAGCTGAACAATACCTTAATGAGCAATTAGCACAGTTAGATAAAGTGGTTGAACTATTAAAAAATCCACCAGATGTTATTAAAGCATTGAATGAACTGTTGGATGAAAATAATAAAATGAGAAAGAGTTTAGAGCAATCCATACTTCAAAAAGCAATGGGAGCTAAACAAAAATTACTTGCCGATGCTATACAAATTAATAATGTTACGTTTATTGCTGCTAAACTAGATATACCCTCTGCAGATGCAATAAAAAATCTAGCATTTGAATTAAAAAATTCGGTAGAGAATTTATTTTTAGTAATTGGTGCCGAAATACAGGATAAAGCTCATCTTACGGTAATTATATCAGAAAATTTAGTAAAAGATAAAAACCTAAACGCTTCTAATATCATCCGCGAATTGGGTAAAGAAATACAAGGTGGTGGTGGCGGACAAGCTTTTTATGCTACAGCCGGTGGTAAAGATGTGAAAGGCATTGATAATGCTTTGGCAAAAGCAAAAATGATAATACAATCATAAAAAAATAGCGAAGCCCGAGAAATTATTTCTCGGGCTTCTATCTACTCCCAAATTTACTTAATTAGATCTACCTCTTTCATCTCTTCTAGGACCGTTTGAGCCCGATTTGTTTCTATTATCGTTGCCTTTGTTATTGTAGTTTTTGTTCTTATTAGAAGAATTTGATTTACCACGGTTATATTGACCATTCTTGTTATTACTAGGGGATTTCCCTTTGTAAGAATTAGATTTATTTCCGTTGCCAGGGTGCCCTTTAATTACATAATATCTAGAATCGTTACTATACCTTATTATTCGGTTTTTTGGAGATTTATAATTTTTATACTTGACATATTTTGCTTTATAACTATTATGATTTAAATACGGTCTTGGTTTATTTATTACCACTGCATAGCTCGAGTATAAATCGTAACCTCTATATCTAGAAGGTAAAACATTTACATAAACCCACCTGCCATTAATATTATATACATATTTTCGACTAGGCACATGATAGTATGTTTCTATGGCTGGTAAGTAATAGTATTCAACATAATTATAACCAACAGGGCCCCAAAGTGGTTGCGAGCCAATATTTAAGCTTACATTAATTTGGGCTACTGATTTTTGTGGATCTAGAATCAGAACTGCCAATCCTAGCATCGCGCTTAATAAGAACTTATTCATAGTTTTTTACCATTTTATGTATTATGTTCTATAAAGCCAAACATTGTGCCAATGCTATTTTAATACATCATAAATTGCATTTAATGCTATCTTTGAATTTTAATAAAAACGTATAAATCAACCCTATAAATCAATAATGCCACCCAAAATCAAGCAACATATCCCCGAATTTGATTTAGTTGTTGGGTTAGAAGTTCATGTACAATTATCTACACAGAGTAAAGTTTTTTCTTCTGATTCTGCTCAATTTAGTTTAACCCCAAATGATAATACTGGAATTATTACTCTTGGGTTACCCGGTACTTTACCAAGGTTAAATGAAATAGTATTGCAAAGTGCTATAAAATTGGGAATAGCATTAAATGGTACTATTAATCAACGAATAACTTTTGATAGAAAAAACTATTTTTATCCTGATTTGCCCAAAGGATATCAAATTACTCAAGATATCAATCCAATAGTTATAGGTGGTAGTTTACCAATAGTATTAAAAGATTCTTCAACAAAATATATCCGAATACATCACATACACATAGAAGAAGATGCCGGCAAAAGCATTCATGACGATCATACAGCAAAATCATTGATAGATTTAAATAGGGCAGGAGTAGCTTTACTTGAAATTGTTACCGAACCAGATTTTGTGTCTGCAGAAGAAACCATTCTTTTTCTTATCGAAATACAAAAAATAGTAAGGTATTTACAGATATCTGATGGTAACATGGAGCAAGGAAGCATAAGGTGCGATGCAAACATATCCATTAAGCCATTAAATGATAACGTTTTGGGTGTTCGATGTGAAGTAAAAAACATGAACTCGTATCGTAATTTGAAGCGAGCTATCAATTATGAATTTGAACGTCAGAAAAAGGAAGTAATTAGTGGTGAAAAAATAATCCAAAACACGTTGCATTTTGATGAAGTGAGCGGTAAAACTTGGCCCATGCGTAGTAAAGAAATGACACATGATTATCGGTATTTTCCCGAGCCAGATTTATTGCCATGTATAATTTCGGATAAACAATTAATCGATATTAAAAACAACATGCCTTTATTACCAAATCAATTATTTTTACTATATACAACTAATTATAAATTAAGTACATATGATGCAGAAATACTTACTTCAGATAAAGATATTAATGATTATTTTTATGCTTGTGCTCAATTAAATCCTAAATATAAAGCCTTAGCAAATTGGATAATTGGACCAATAAAATCGTTCGTAAATGAGCAGAAAATATTATTTTCAGAATTAAAATTATGCCCTAATGATTTAAGTTTAATAGTAGAGTTAATAGATTCTCAAAAATTGAATTACAATCTGGCAGTTAAAGAAATTTTACCTGAGTTACTGAATGGGAATAAATCCATTTTAAATAATATAAAACCTGAAAATTTAGATTATTCTACAAACGAATTAAATGATTTAATAACCGATATTCTCAACAATAATAGCGAAAAGGTAACTGCTTATAAGAAGGGTAAAAAGGGTCTTTTGGGCTTTTTTATGGGCGAATTGATGAACAAGACTAATGGTATATTAGACCCAAAAATTGCAAATGAATTGTTACGTATTCATTTAGATGATAATAAAACTTAATTTTACAACATGAAAAAATTATTTCTTCTATCCGGTATAGCCATATTATTCTTTTCGTCATGTGCCAAAAAGGATGTGAGCATAAATATTCAGTTTGTTAACGATAAAATAGATACTCTCTATATTTATCCAATTAGAGATTTTGCTGCAAATCTAATCCCATCAGATACCATATTTATTGAAGCTGACGGCACTTTTTCAAAAGAGTATACCTTAAAAAATGCAGGTTTATATCGCATCGGAAATCGATTTCATTTTGCAGATTTTGTTGCAACACCAGGTGGATCTGTATCTATTTCATTTGATATTAATCATCCTGAATATGGTAGTTACTACACTATTTCAGGTTCAAAAGATTCGGAACTTATCCAACAATTCTCTACCCTATTAAAGCAATCTCAAAATAGATTAATGTTAATAGATTCGGAATTTAATGAATTAGCAGAGAAAGGAACATCTGAAGAAGCAATGAAGCCCACAGCTGAAAAATACGAACAAGAAATTTCTGCACTTAAAAAAGCTACTATAGAGTTATTAAAAACTGCCGGAAATGCTCATGCAGCACTTTATATCCTTAATACTGCTTGGAATTTCGAATTTGTTGATCTACTTAACGAAGAAGGAGAATATTACGATAAGTTAGTTTCCGATTTACGAGCTAAATTGCCAACTTATTTGGTTTTACAACAAATAGAAGAACAATTGACCAGCGTTAGAAATGTTATCGTTGGTAAACAAGCGCCCGATATCAGATTACCTTCTCCTGCTGGAGATACCATAAAATTATCTAGCCTTAGAGGTAAATATGTTTTGATAGATTTTTGGGCCTCATGGTGTATACCATGTAGAGAAGAAAATCCCAACATGGTTAAATTATATGAAACATATAATAACAAAGGTTTTGAAATTTACGGCGTTTCATTAGATGCAACAAAGGATGACTGGGTAAAAGCTATACGTGACGATAAATTAACTTGGACACAAGTAAGTGATTTAAAATGGTGGCAATCTGCTGCTGCACGTCAATACAGTATAAATGCAATACCTGCTACAGCAATCATTGATAAAGAAGGGAAAATTATCGCTAGAGACTTAAGAGGAGAAAAACTGGAACAGTTTATAGCTAAATTGTTTAATTAACATGCCCCTTCTATTAACAAACTGTAATCATTTAACAATTTATTAATACTTTGGTAATAATATAGTGCATTTAGTGGCATACCTTTAACAAAAATTTAAAGAATGAGTGCTTCCAAGCAAAAAATTCTAATTGTAGACGACGAACCAGATATCTTGGAATTAATCGAATACAACCTAAAGAAAGAAGGTTACCAAGTTTATATGGCTAATAACGGCCAAGAAGCGGTAGCAACAGCCAAAAAAGTTATCCCAGATCTAATAGTTTTAGATATCATGATGCCCAAAATGGATGGTATAGAAGCTTGTAGAATGATGCGTGCAATGCCTGAGTTTAAGAACACATTCATGGTATTTCTAACTGCCCGTAGTGAAGAATATTCAGAGATTGCAGGATTTAACGTTGGTGCAGATGATTACATTGCAAAACCCATAAAACCTCGTGCATTAGTAAGCAGAATTAACGCGATTTTACGTCGTAATACCCAAACAGATGAAATTTTAGAAAATAAAATTGAAATTGGTGACTTAATTATAGATAGAGAAGCTTTTATGGTATTTCAGGGTGGGAATAAAGTAGTTTTAGCAAAAAAAGAATTTGAATTACTATATCTTTTGGCATCTAAACCAGGTAAAGTATACACCAGAGAAACCATTTTGAAAAATATATGGGAAGATTCAGTAGTAGTTACCAACAGAACCATTGATGTACATATTCGAAAAATTCGCGAAAAATTAGGCGATAATTATCTTAGTACTGTTAAAGGAGTAGGATATAAGTTCGAATTATAATGGAATGAAAAACCCAACCCCTAAAATACTATCCTTTTTTACCGCTTTACTTATTTCGCTGGTTGTAGCACTAGTATCGTTAATTTTTTCTTCCAGAACCATCGAATTTGTAATCATTACCACGGCTACATTTCTGGCTTCCTACATATTAGTTTTTTATTGCTTGGATTATTTTATTTATCGCAAAATAAAACTGATTTACAAAAGCATTCACGATTCAAAAGGGGGTGCCAAATCTAGACCAAATTTAGTTGCTCCAATTGTGGGTAATGATGATCCAATACATCAAGTGGGTAAAGAAGTGATGGAATGGGCTAAAACCAAAGAAGGCGAAATTGAAGAATTAATTAAAAACGATGAGTTCAGAAAAGAGTTTCTTGGCAATGTATCTCATGAACTAAAAACACCATTATTTAATATCCAGGGTTACATTAATACGTTATTAGATGGGGATGTAGAAGATCCGGAATTAACTGTTCATTTTCTTAAAAAAGCCGCAAGAAGTGCCGATAGGTTATCTGATTTAGTGAACGATTTAGAATCCATCTCTAAACTAGAATCCGGTTATGTAACCAGAGAAGATGAGACTTTTGACATACAGGATTTAATCAAAGATGTGTTTGATTCCCTTGAATTTTCTGCCATGGAACGCAAAATTACATTTGATTTTAAAGAAGGATGTGATAGAGCATTTATTGTTACTGCCGATAAAAATATGATTAGGCAAGTAATGGTAAATCTCGTAGCAAATTCAATAAAATACGGTAAAGATAGAGGCACAACTTTAGTTGGTTTATATGATATGGATGCTCATGTTTTAATAGAAGTTTCTGATAATGGAATTGGTATTGAAAAAGAACATTTACCTAGATTATTTGAGCGCTTTTATCGAGTAGATAGAAACCGATCTAGGCAAGAAGGTGGCACAGGTTTGGGCTTAGCTATTGTTAAACACATCTTGGAAGTGCACGACCAAATAATAAACGTAAGAAGTACTTCTGATATTGGAACTACTTTTGCTTTTACTTTAACAAAAGCATAAACCTAGCGGCATTTTTGCATATTTGCACCGCATGAAATTCCCTAAATTCAGTGACCTTATACTTTTTGAAGATGACGATGTAATGGTGGTTAACAAACCAGCAAACATGTCGACCTTAGACGATAGAAGTACATTTGAACCCAATTTACTACGCATTACAAAAAATTATCTGGAGGATGCTCAAATATGCCATAGGCTAGATAAAGAAACTTCAGGATGTGTAATTATTGCTAAAAATCCAGAAACGTATCGTGCCATTTCCATGCAGTTTGAGCATAGGCAAATAGATAAAACATATCATGCCGTAGTTCATGGTAATCATCAGTTTCATGAATTAGAGGTTAATTTACCCATTTTAAATCAAGGCAAAGACAATGTAAAAATTGATAGAGAAGGAAAACCAGCACTTACTTATTTCACTTCTTTACATCATTTCAAAAACTTTACGTTAGTAAAATGTAAGCCAGTAACGGGTCGTATGCACCAAATTAGAATTCATTTGGCCACACAACGGGCAGTAATTGCCGGAGATGTGATGTATGGCGGACAATTTCCAATGCTTTCATCCATTAAAAAGAAATTCAGAATGGCTAAAAACGAAGAGGAGCAACCCATAATGAAACGATTTGCTCTGCATGCACATCAGGTTAGTTTTTTAAAAAATGATCAGCAAAAAGTAACCATCACAGCACCATATCCAAAAGATTTGGATGTGTTTATAAAACTGCTTCATAAGTTTGATTTATAAAAGCTTTTTAAGTATATCACCCCTTCGGGGTTTGTATAATTTTTGTTTTTTTCTAGAATAATTTCATCCCTTCGGGATTCTAGTGTGGTTATTCAGTAGTTCTTAATTTAATAGACGTTAACATAGTTTCTGAGTGAAACTATTCTGCTATTTTATAGTTGATAAAATATTTGGGATATAATTAGTATGTCACCCCTTCGGGGTTTATGTAATTTTCGTTTTTTTTTCTAGAATTATTTCATCCCTTCGGGATTCAGTAATACAACTTCCATTTCAAATCTTTAAATTGTTAATTGAAAATCATGACGTCCATATAATAATTTCATCCCTTCGGGATTCACTAATATAATTTCTTTTTCAAATCATCAAATTGTTAATTGAAAATCATGTCGTCCATATAATAATTTCATCCCTACGGGATTCAGTTATAAAACTTCCCTTTCTAATCAATTAATTGGAATTAAATATTTATATAGGATTCAGAAATAGGCAACACTACAACAAAAATCAAAAATGTTTTTGTTAAGAAAGCCGAAGGCTTGAAATTCGTGTAACAGGAATACACGTTTTTATGAATCCCGAAGGGATGATATAATTCTAAAATGTAGCCTTATTCATATTTAATCCCGAAGGGATGACATTTAACCATTCTCAATTTAGGGATTATGAAAAAGGCATTTGTTTTTACTAAAAAAATATTTAATAGAACAAAGCCGAAGGCTTGAAATACGTGTAACAGAAATACACGTTTATATGAATCCCAAAGGGATGATATAATTCTAAAATGTAGCCTTATACATATTTAATCCCGAAGGGATGACATTTATCCGTTCTCAATTTAGAGATTGTGAAAAAGGCATTTGTTTTTACTAAAAAATGTAAAATCGAATGAAGCCAAGGCTTGAAATTATAATAAAAACACTCCAAAACTATTAAATCCTGAAGGGATGAAATACATATTACATAATAAATATTTCACCCTTCCTAATAACCCAAAATTTTCAATACCTGTTTGCTATTTTGCTCTTCGCCAAAAACTTCGTAGTTGAAGGTTTCATCGCGGTTTCTGCGAATTAAAATATGCTTTGGTGTAGGTAACAAACAATGATGTATACCACCATATCCTCCTAAACTTTCTTGATAAGCACCTGTATGAAAGAACCCTACAAACTGAACTTTACGAGTTTTAGGCATAAATACGTTGTTCATGTGTGCTTCTTGGTTGTAATAATCTTGTCCATCGCAGGTAATGCCACCAAGGTTTACTCGCTCATACTCAGCATCCCAATTATTAATTGGCAGTAATATATAACGTTGGTTCATGGCCCAAACATCTGGTAGGTTGGTTATGAAACTTCCGTCTAGCATCAACCATTTTTCCCTGTCGTTTTGTTGTTTTCTGCCCAACACTTTATATAAAATTCCGGAAGCCTCAGCAACCGTATATTTACCAAATTCGGTAATAATATCTGGTTCTTCAATCTCGTGTTCGGTACATATTTCTTTTATTCGTTTTACAATTTCATTTACCATGTATTCGTAATCAAACTCAAAAACCAAGGAATCTTTAAAAGGCATTCCTCCACCAATATCCAGCATACTTAGCTCTGGATTTACTTTTTTGAATTTGCAATACAGTGTAACGGCTTTTTCTAATTCGTTCCAGTAATAAGGGGTATCACTAATTCCGGAATTAATGAAAAAATGCAAAAGTTTAACTTTAAAATGCGGATTATTAGCCACCTTATTATTGTAAAAATCAATGATATCTTCGGCTCTAATTCCTAAACGGCTGGTATAAAACTGAGAGTTTGGTTGTTCTTCCGTTGCAACACGTAAGCCCAAATTACAATCTACATCTAGTTCATCTTCATATAAATTAAACTCCTCTTTATTATCTAAAACAGGCATGATGTTTTTAAAACCATCATGAATCATATCAATAATGTATTGTTTATATTGATGTGTTTTGAAACCATTACAAATTACCACCACGTTTTTATCCACTGAACCTTTTTTCTCTAAAGCATCAATCATGGGCATATCAAATGCAGAAGAAGTTTCTAAATGAATATCATTCTTTAATGATTCCTCTACAATATGTCTAAAATGAGAGCTTTTAGTACAATAACAATAGGTGTATTTACCCCTGTAATTATTATTTACAATAGCTTTCTGAAACAACAGTTTAGCTTGTTGTATTTTTTTAGAAATGATAGGTAAATACGTAAATTTCAGTGGAGTACCGTAGGTTTCGATAATTTCCATGAGGTTTAAATCATGAAAATATAATTCATCTTCAATTACTTCAAAACCTTCTTGTGGAAATCCCACACTCAAATCAAGAAATTCTTGGTAGCTTTGCATGTGCTTTTTAAATTTTGGCAAAGATATATTAAATGAAGGTTATGCCTTCATTTTTTTATAGGTCGAAGTTTGTTTTTTAATTTGAACCATGCAAAGTCTTAGAATAATAGAAGTAAAATCAGAAATAGCAGCCGGAACACGTGGAGCAAGTTTAGGGGTAGATGCCATAAAAATTGCTGCTCTCGATTTTGGAAGTAGATTTTTTAAGAAATACGAATGTGTTGAAGTACCCACAGAAAATCACCTTTTATTAGAATCAGTAGGGAGTTCACAAGCAAAACGAATATCCGGAGTATTAACCATGTTGGAGCGCATAAGCCAAATGGTAGCAGATACATTAAAGAGCAATAAATTCCCTATAGTTTTAGGCGGCGATCATTCTAATTCTGCAGGAACCATAGCTGGTATTAAAATGGCAAATCCCAAATTACGTTTAGGCGTTATTTGGATTGATGCCCATGCCGATTTACATTCTCCTTATACAACTCCTTCTGGTAATCTACATGGAATGCCATTAGCTATTTCATTAGATGAAGATAATCTGGAAAATAAGGTAAATAAACCCGATCAAGAGACTTTAAATTACTGGAACCAATTAAAAAGAGTTGGAAACATTACCCCCAAAATTCATCATAAAGATATAGTGATGATAAGTGTACGAGACGTAGAGCCACAAGAAACTGCTCTTATCAAAAAACATGGCATCAAAAATTTCGCTACAACCGAAATCAGAAAAAGAGGTGTAGAGAAGGTAGCAAACGAAACGTTGGCGTTATTAGATCATTGCGATTTAATATTAGTTTCTTTTGATGTAGATTCCATTGATGCAGCAATAACTAAAGGAACCGGAACACCAGTACCAAACGGAATCACCGAAAGAGAAGCAGGTAATTTAATTGCTCGTTTATTTCAATCAGAAAAAATATGTGCGTTTGAAATCATGGAAGTAAATCCAACTTTAGATAAAGAAAATTTAATGGCAGAACATGCTTTCGAAATTTTAGTGCGTGCCACCAATCAATTAACTAACGATTGATATTTTTGAAGCTTCATGAATATCCAACAGCAAATAATACAAGAAACTTGTAAAGCGGTAACCCAACTTTATCAGCAATCCGTATTTCCCGAAAGTTTAAGCCTGCAACAAACCCGAAAAGAGTTTGCTGGCGATATAACGTTGGTGGTATTTCCACTAACTAAATTATCTAAAAAAAATCCCGACCAAACCGCTAATGAAATAGGGGAATACCTTTCCCAAAATATTTCAGAAATTATAGGATTTAATGTAGTTAAAGGATTTTTGAATATAGAAATTGCTAATACGTATTGGATAAGCCAATTTACTTCCATCTCTGCCAACCCTAGTTTTGGAGTTAGCCCTTCAAACGGTAAAAAGGTTATGGTAGAGTATTCATCACCTAATACTAATAAGCCACTACATTTGGGCCATGTGCGAAATAATTTGTTAGGCTACTCTGTTGCAGCAATATTAGAGGCATCTGGCTACGAAGTCTTTAAAGTTAATTTGGTTAACGATAGAGGCATACACATTTGTAAATCTATGCTTGCCTGGCAAAAATATGGTGAGGGAGAAACGCCACAATCTACCGGTATAAAAGGAGATCACTTGGTAGGTAAGTACTATGTTTTATTTGATAAAAAGTATAAAACAGAAATAGATGCCTTAAAAGCTACAGGATTAACAGAAGAAGAGGCTAAAAAGCAAGCTCCAATTATACTCGAGGCACAGGAGATGCTTAGAAAATGGGAGCAAGGAGATGAGTCTGTAATTCAGCTTTGGAAAACCATGAATACTTGGGTATATGATGGATTTCATCAAACCTATGCTACCATGGGCGTAGATTTTAAAAAGTACTACTACGAATCAGATACCTATTTACTGGGAAAAGAAATTATTGAAGAAGGGTTAGTCAAAGGAGTTTTTTACCAAAAACCAGATAATTCTGTTTGGATAGATTTAACTGCCGATGGATTAGATGAAAAATTAGTGCTTCGTTCAGATGGCACATCCGTATACATTACACAAGATTTAGGTACAGCGCAATTAAAATACGATGATTTTGGGATGGATAAATCGGTATATGTGGTGGGCAATGAGCAAGATTACCATTTTAAAGTATTGTTTTTGATTTTAGAAAAACTAGGTAAGCCATGGGCAAAAGGATTATTTCACTTGTCTTATGGTATGGTAGATTTACCTAGTGGCAAAATGAAATCTCGCGAAGGTACAGTTGTAGATGCCGATGATTTGATGGCAGAAATGATAACCACCGCACAAACTCATACCGAAGAATTAGGGAAAGTAGCTGATTTTACAGAAGAAGAAAAGGCTACATTGTACAAGCAAATTGGTTTAGGTGCTCTGAAATATCATCTATTAAAAGTGGACCCCAAAAAACGATTACTATTCGACCCTAAAGAATCCATTGATTTTCAAGGACATACCGGACCATTTATTCAATATACTCATGCCCGTATTTGTTCTATTCTAAGAAAAGCAGGAGAGTTTAATTCATCTGTATCAGAAAATTATGTTATAAATGAAGATGAAAAAGAAGTACTTAAAACGATTCTAGAATTCCCGAACATTGTTTTAGCTGCTGCAGAACAATATAGTCCGGCAACCATTTCAAATTACGTATACGATTTAGCTAAATCCTATAATAAATTTTATCACGATCATTCTGTATTAAAAGCAGAAGGGGAGCAACTTACCTTTAGATTAAGTTTATCTTTAAAAACCGCACAGGTAATTAAACAAGCCATGAGTTTACTTGGCATACAAGTGCCTGATAAGATGTAGTTTTAAATTACGAATTACGAATAAAAAAGTATAGTTAGTTATAAGTAAAATTGAACTTTCTAAACTCTATAAACTTTCTAAACAGTTCAACTCACAGAATGCTTCGACAAGCTCAGCATGACAGCTAAACTATTTTAAGCATTATCTAAACTTCTCAGAAACCACTAGGTCTTTTGTGCCGTGGGTGTAATTGTAAAACCCATTGCCTGACTTAACTCCTAATTGTCCGGCAGTTACCATATTAACTAAAAGCGGACACGGAGCATATTTCGGATTACCGAAACCTGTATGTAATACATTTAATATAGCCAAGCATACATCCAACCCTATAAAATCAGCCAATTGCAATGGGCCCATAGGGTGCGCCATGCCTAGCTTCATAACCGTATCAATTTCATTAACACCCGCAACACCTTCATGTAAAGTGTAAATCGCTTCATTAATCATGGGCATTAATATTCTGTTAGCCACAAAACCAGGATAATCATTTACCTCCACCGGAATTTTATTTAATTTTTTACAAAGCTCCATGATAGTAGAGGATACAGATGTTGAGGTAGAATATCCGTTTATTACTTCCACTAACTTCATAATCGGAACAGGATTCATAAAATGCATGCCTATTACATTTTCTGGATACTTAGTAACCGATGCAATTTTTGTAATTGATATGGAAGATGTATTGGTTGCTAATATGGTATTTTCAGAAGTAAGCTCGCTTACATCTTTAAATATAGATAATTTCAGTTTTTCGTTTTCGGTAGCAGCTTCTACAACCAAATTCACACCTTTAATTCCGTCTTTCAAAGATGTAAAAGTCTTGATTCTACTTAATGTGGATAACTTTTGGTCTTCCTTTAAAATTTCTTTAGCCACAAATCTGTCCAGATTTTTGGAGATAGTAGCCATTCCTTTTGCCAATGCATCCTCCGAAATATCAATTAAATTAACATCAAAGCCGTTTTGAGCGAATACATGCGCAATTCCATTTCCCATTGTGCCAGAACCAATTACGGCAATATTATTTATTTCTAACATATATCTAAAGCATTAATTTTACGTGGGCGAAATTATCAATAATCTTCATAAAACCGCTCAATCCATATTTAATTCGGTATTTGATTTGTTACAAAAAATTAAATGTTACATTTGCTTTTGTAATAAAAATGCTATCTTCGGGATTGTATTTATTACAATAACTAATTAATTAAACTATTAACTAACAAACAAAAACACGTATGAAACGACTCGTAACTTTAAGTTTCGTTTTGTTTTTCGCCTTCTGCACAGCAGTTTACGCGCAAGACAAAAGAGTATCGGGTAGAGTAGTATCATCAGACGATGGTACAACCTTACCAGGTGTATCCGTTGTAGTGAAAGGCACTACAATTGGTACCCAAACCGATATTGATGGAAATTTTTCTCTATCAGTACCGGCTAATGCCACTACATTGGTATTTACCGCAGTAGGTTTTGTTTCACAAGAGCAAAACATTGGCACCAGAACAGTTTTTAATGTACGTTTAGTATCCGATGCAGTTTCTTTATCAGAAGTAACTGTAACTGGTTACGGTGTACCGCAAAAACGCGACATTGGTGCTGCAAGCTCAAGAGTAGATGGTAAACAAATTGAAAATTTACCTCTACAATCTTTTGATAGAGCATTACAAGGCCGTGCTGCCGGTGTACAAGTTACCTCACAATCTGGTCAACCGGGTGGAGCAATTAACGTACGTATCCGCGGTATAGGTTCTATTAGTGCTGGTAACACACCATTATACATTGTAGATGGGGTTCAAGTAACTCCAGGTGGTGTATCAACCCAATCTTCATCTAATGCTTTAGCGTCTATCAACCCTAACGACATCGAGTCGATGGAGATTTTGAAAGATGCTGCTGCTTCATCTATTTATGGTGCTGCTGCTGCAAATGGTGTAGTTTTAATTACTACCAAAAGAGGTGCTGCAGGCAAAACAAAAGTTAACTTCTCTTCTCAAGTTGGTATAAACCAAAATTTCCAACGTTATGACATCATGAATGCAAGTCAGTTTGCAAGATTGAAATTCACCGCGTTTGAAAACAGAGGATTAAACACTGCATTGGCGGTTGCTGAGTATGGCGATCCTAATAATCCTAATTTACCAACAACTGATTGGGTGGATTTAATCACTCAAAACGGTATCACTCAATTGTATGATCTATCCTTATCTGGTGGTGACGAGAAAACTACGTTCTTCATTTCAGGTTCATACAACAACCAAGAAGGACAATTCATTCAGTCCTTCTTCAAAAGAGGAACTGTACGTTTAAACTTGGGGCACAAAATCTCTGAGAAATTCCAAGTTAATACCAACATTAGCTTTAATGCTTCTAGAAGATTTGGAACTATTGCCGATGGTAACTTTGTAAACGGTATCCAACAAGCGTATTTAACGCGTCCGGATATCCCTGCATTCCAACCAGATGGCACGTTTACACAATCTCCTAAAATTGCTGCTGGTTACAACATTGTACAAGGTATCATGGAAGAAGTACGTACCAGTAATGCTATACAATCGGTAAGTAATTTAAGTTTATCTTACAAAATAACCAATAACTTAACTTTAACCGGTTTTGTTGGAGTTGACTTTTTAGATAACCGCGATGACAACCAACGCCCTGCATCTATTCCGGTATTTGCTGGTAGTGGTGGTACTTCATTGGTTCGTAACGATCGTTCATTAGACGTAAATACTAACTTAACTGCAAACTACAACAAAACCTTTGGAACACGCCATAACCTAAATATTTTGGCTGGTGCTGAGTTCAAAGAACAAGAATTCGAATCTGCTTCCGCAACTGGTTCTGGTTTCCCTAATCCATTATTCAGAAGTTTAAGTAACTCATCTCCTCTTGCTGTTGCTGGTTTCTTTACTGGTTACAAAAGAGCAGGTGTTTTCGGTCAGGTTAAATACGATTTAGATAACAAATATTACCTAACCGGTACTTTACGTTATGATGGTAGCTCCCGTTTTGGTGCTAACCAACAATACGGTTTATTTGGCGGTGGTTCTGCTACTTGGAGAATTAAACAAGAAAACTTCTTGCAAAATTTCACTAAATTATCTGATTTAAAATTACGTGTAAGTTATGGTGTGGTTGGTAACGACCAAATTGGTGACTTTGCTTCTCGTGCATTATTTGGTGCTGGTGGTAGCTATTTAAACCAAAATGGTATTCGCCCATCTCAATTAGGTAACGCAGATTTAACATGGGAAGAAGCAGCTACAACCAACTTAGGTTTAGACTATGGTTTCTTTGATAACCGCATTACAGGTTCCATTGATGTTTACCGCAGAATTAACTCCAAACTATTATTAAATAACCCACTTCCGGGTGATAGTGGTTTTGGTGGAATTTCTCAAAACGTAGGTAAAGTTCAAAACCAAGGTATAGAGTTACAAATAAATACGGTAAACTTAGATACCCGTTTCGGTTTGAAATGGAATACTAGTTTTAACATCACTGCACAAGAGAATAAAGTTCTAGAATTAACCAGTGGAAACAATAAAATTGGTGAAACCATTGTGGTTGGTCGTCCTTTAGATTTGATTTTCACTAACCGTTGGGCTGGTGTTAACCCAGCTGATGGTCGCCCTATGTGGTTTGATGCAAATGGAAATTATACTTACAACTTAGTTGCAGCCGATGCTAGTGTACAAGGTAATCGTTTACCTAAATTCTTTGGTGGATTTAATAATACCATTAGCTTCAAAGGTTTAACTTTAGATGTGTTATTCCAATACCAATACGGAAACAAAGCATTTTCTGTAGATAATCAAATTTTTGATTTTGGTGGTTTTACAGCCAATACTAACCAGTTTGCTTACATTCTAGATAGAATGTGGACTACTCCTGGTCAGATAACTGATGTTCCACGTCCATTACATGAAATTGCACATGCTAACAATGCAAATGGTTTTGCTAGTTCTTTACAAACCGGCTCTACCCGTTACTTGTTTGATGCTTCCTACATTCGTTTGAAAAACGCTACCCTAAGCTACTCTTTACCAACTAGCTTGGTAAACAGAATTGGTGGTGGTTTAAGAAGCATTGCATTCTCTGTAACCGGATTTAACTTGCTTACATTTACCAAATATCCAGGATTAGATCCAGAGGTGCCAATTGGTTTCAATCAGTTAGGTAATAACCCACAAGCCAGAACAATATTGGGTGGTATTCAAATTGGATTTTAATTAAAAAGAAATTAAAGACATGAAAAATAAATTATTAATCATATCGTCTGCATTTCTAATACTATTTGCCACCTCGTGTACAGATTTATTAGAAACGCAACCACGTCAATCTCTATCTTCAGGGGTAGCATTGACGGATTTTACGGGACTTGCCGCATTACAAATTTCGGTTTATTCCCGCGCACAACAATTTGGCTATTATGGTCAACCAATGCAACTTTCTCCGGAAGTTTTAGCAGATAACTACACTACTACTAACACTGGTGGTGGTCGTTATGTAAATGAACGTAATAATGCACCGGGTGTTGGTTTCAACATTTGGCTTGCAAATTATGCCGGTATAAACGAAGCAAACTTTATCATCTCAGCTGTTGATGCTTCAAATGGTACTGCGGTACAACGCAATAACCTAAAAGGAGAAGCATTATTTATGCGCGGTTTGTTATACTTTGACTTAATGCGTGTTTACGCTTATTTCCCTAACCATGTAGTTGGTGGATTTAATCAAGGTGTAATTATGCGTACAACTCCTACAGACGACGTAAGCAAAGCTGATTTTAAAGCACGTGGTACCATTGCTGAAGGATATGCTCAAATTGAAGCAGATTTAACAGAAGCATTTAACATTTTGCCAGTTACACTTCCTACTGGAACTGTATTTCGTGCAAATAAAAGTGCTGCTGCAGCTATTTTAGCAAAAGTATACTTGTTCCAAGAAAAATGGGCACAAGCAGAAGCTGCTGCAACTAATGCAATTAATAACAAACCTGCATCTGTTGTACTTCGTACACCTGCTAACTATGTAGCATCTTTTGCTGCAGTACCTCATCCAGAATCATTATTTGAGTTAGATTACTTACAAAACCAATTTTCTACGGTTGATGGTGTAAACAACTCATTATACTCTTTAACTCAACCAGCTCCTGCAGGTGGTTTCTTTGCATTACGTGCAACGCCAGAGTTATTGGCTTCTTTTGAAGCAGGTGATGTTCGTGCAAATATGTTTGTAACCATAGTAGGTGGTACTAATAACGGTTTTGTATACAGCACTAAACACAACGAAACAAAAGGTAACTTCTTTAACAATGTTCCTGTAATTCGTTTATCTGAGGTTTATTTAATCCGTGCTGAAGCACGTGCACGCCAAGGTGCTGCAAAAACTGCCGATGCGCAAGCAGACGTTCAGTTAATTCGCACTAATCGTGGCTTGCCTGCTCCGGTTGTAGAAGTAGGTGCTGCTTTAATTGATTTAATCTTCGACGAACGTAGAAGAGAATTAAATTTAGAAGGTCACCGTTTTTGGGATTTCAAACGTAGAGGTTTAACCATTCCAAAAACTGCTGGTTTTACTCCTGTACCATTTAACGATTTCAGGATTTTATTCCCGATTCCAAATGCTCAGGTTATCTTAAACCCAATGTTAACTCAAAACCCAGGTTATTAATAATTAAACTAAAAAATTATGAAATATTTAAAATTAATTATAGCAGTTGTTATTACTGGGGCAGTCCTAACAGGATGTTTTCCGGATAATAACAGAGCTTTTGACGGACCAACGGTTACAGAATTTAAACCAATTCTGAGAAGTGCAAGCGTTGGCTCGGGAAATACTAATACTGTAATTCAATTAGTAGGCCCACAAGTAGGTTCAGATACTTCTATTCCAATTACGGTAGATGCTGCAAGTACTGCAGTTGCCGGTACACATTATAATGCAATTCCTGCATCTATAACTATACCTGCTAACTCTAGTTCTGCAACGTTAACTATTACCATGATTCCTGGAAGCGTACCTGCAGGTTCAACACGTTTGTTAAGGATCAACATGGGAACTTCTAATTCAGGAGTAGAACCTAATCCTAACTTCAGAACGTTTAACTTAACTATGACACCATAAGTTTTGTTAGATAAATAAGTTAATAGAAACCCCCGACGGTAAACGTTGGGGGTTTCTTTATTAAAATCCATTCTAAATTTTAGGTAGATAAAACTTTCTCTTATTAAATAAGTTATTTTTGGTAAAGATTAAAATACTATGATAAGCAAGAAATTAGAAAAAATGCTCAATGAGCAATACAATAAAGAAGTTTTTTCATCGAATCTATACATGTCTATGTGTTCTTATTTTTTAGACAAGGAATTAGATGGTTTCGCCAATTTTTTTAGAATACAAGCCCAAGAAGAATTATTTCATGCAAATAAACAGTTTGATTTTATTCATGAAATAGGAGGTAAGGTTGAGATAGAAGCGGTTGATAAACCTGAAACAAAGTTTGAATCTACATTACATGTGTTTGAGGTTACACTAAAGCATGAAAAATTAGTAACGAAATCTATAAACAATTTACTTAAAGCTTCCTTGACAGAAAATGATTTTGCCACGCATACCTTCTTACAATGGTTTATAACCGAACAGGTAGAAGAAGAGGCACAAATAACCAATCTGCTTAAAAAATTAGAGATGATTGGGGATAACTCCAGCGCTCTATATTTGCTAAATACTGAGTTAGGGCAACGAACTTTTACACCTGAGGCTTAGTAGGTTTTTAGTTGTTTTGGCGGAGTTGTTGAATGTAAGATTTAATATAAAAGATACAAGTTTAGCAATAGACTAGAATCTAATCAACTTATATTTCCTACATAAATTTTATAAACTTTTATTGGGAGTAGTATACACTAGGAATAATTATAAAGGATGATACGTGCTAATTTATAATACCAAAAACTATTGTTCAAGTTTTTCTTCTTCAATAATTTCTTGTATTACTTTTTCTTCTTTAACCTTCTCTTCTTTTTTCTTACCACCACCACCTCCAAAAACTGAGAAGCTTACGTAGCGCTTCGGATTGGCTTTTACGTCAATCAGTAACTTATCTAAGTCTTCGGCACTTTTAGCCAAATTGTTGTATAATCTGTCGTCATTCAACAGTTTGCCCATACTTCCTTGACCATTCTGAATTTTGGCTGTGATGTCTGCAAAATCTGCCAATGCTTTATTTGCATTCAGTACAGCATCTTTAATGTTAGCTTTAGCAACCTGATCGGTTATTTCGTCTAAATTATTGAGGAGCGAGGTAATTTTTTGGTTGTTATTTTTTAAATTAGTAGTAATGGATTCTACATTAGCAAAAATAAATTTTAATCGTTCGGTTTGTCCGGCCAAATCGCTAGTTATTTTTTGAAACGACGTTAATGTTTGGCTAATTCGTTCTACAGATGTATTTACATTGCGTTGAAATCCGGGATCCATAATAGAATTTATTGCAGTTAAAATAGAATCAATTTTTCCTAGCATAGCTTCTGCTTGATCTTTTACTGGATTGAAAGATTCGGTTAAAGATTTATCAATTTCTGATATTAAGGTATCTCCAGATTTTGCGAAACTAAAATCATTTCCACGAATTAATACCACACCTTTGCTGCCCAATAAATCTAAACTAGAAATTTTAGCAATGGAGTTTCGGGGTATATTTACATCTTTACTAATATCTAACCTAGCTACAATCTTACCTTGTGCATTAATGGATAAATCATCTACACGACCAATTTGAAATCCATTTAAATAAACTGGTTTGGATATAGTTAATTGATCTACGCGATCATATACTGCGTAGAGTTTAATATTTTTAGAGAAAATATCATTACCACGTAAGAGGTTGTATCCTAGTATTAATATGATAATCGCAACCGCTGTTAAAGCGCCTACCTTTGTTTCGTTAGTAATTTTCAAAGCGATGTTTTTTGTGCTAATATAAAACTAAATTTTATGAGTTCTATATTTTGATATATGGTAATAGTTGTATAATATTAGTTTATGCTTTCAACATCTTCTTTATACTTTTTAAATCCATTAAAAATGGATTGAGCTAATTTGCTTTGCCCTTCAGAAGATGCTAAGAATTTTTCTTCCTCTACATTAGAAATAAAGCCTGTTTCAACCAATATAGCTGGCATTGTGGTTTCTCTAAGTACTAAAAACCCAGCTTGTTTTACTCCTCTACTATTTCTTCGTATAGTACCTGAAAATTGGTTCTCGATTTTAGAAGCAATTTTTAGACTATTGTCTATGTTGTTGCTCATATATAAAGAAAATATGATGTAAGCTTCTGGCGAATTAGGATCAAATCCATCGTAGTTTTTTTCAAAGTTATCTTCTAATAAAATTACAGAGTTCTCTCGTCTAGCAACTTCTAAATTCTCTTCTGATACGTGCAAACCCATAACAAACGTTTCTGTGCCATATGCAGCTCTATTTTTGGCAGAATTAAGATGTATTGAAATAAATAGATCTGCTTTATTTCTGTTAGCTATTCTAGCTCTTTCATTCAATTCAATAAAAGTGTCGTCTTCGCGAGTATAAATTACTTTTACATTGGGCATTTGGCTTTTTATCATTTCACCAACTTGTAAAGCAATTTTTAGAGCAATTGTCTTCTCATAATTTCTTCTAGATGCTCCAATGGCGCCAAAATCTTTACCACCATGGCCTGCATCAATTACAACGGTCCTTAAATTGTAGGTACTTGGCGAGACCTCAATTTTACTTGTAAAAGATGTAATACTAACAAATCCTAAAAAAAGGACTAGAATATGGAAAAATCTTCTCATTTCACTTATTTCATTAACTTTGAATCCCAATTAAACATTTCAAATTTACTAATTAAGCCCCTTAGAGTGAGAATCAAGTCGTTTGTTATTTTTGCACTTATCCACATTTTAATTTCTGCTTCTAAGGCATCCACACCATATATACCTGTTCAAATTAATGTGGCTATTGATACTCTTTCTACATCTACTAACGATTTTCGTTCCAAAATAATCTACAAGGCCCGAGATTCAATAAAATTTGATATATCTGGCAAATATATAACCTTGTATGGAAATGCATCTTTAGAGTATGATGATATTTTAATTTTGGCCGACTATATTCAGATAAATCAAGAATTACAGACCATATTTGCTAAGGGTGTATTGGATAGTTTAGGAAGATATAGTGGAAAGCCAATACTTAAAGAATCTAATAATGCCGACCTAGAATCAGATAGTGTCATCTATAATTTTAAATCCAGAAGAGCCAAGGGTTGGTCTGTTTATACAGCTGAGGGTGAAGGATTTATTAAAGGTGGAGAAATTAAGTTAGATTCTAATAGGGTAGGATATTTACGAAGGGGGATTTATACAACATGTAATAATCCAGATCATCCGCATTATGGAATTTCAATTTCTAGAGCTAAAGTAACCGAAAATAGAATTGTAACAGGACCTGCTAATCTTTTTATAGAAGGTGTGCCATTGCCCATTGGATTGCCCTTTGGTTTCTTCCCAAAAACATCAAAAAGAGCTAACGGAATTTTATTTCCTAGAATTGGCGAGGATATAAGTTTAGGTTTTTTTGCAGCTGATGGTGGCTATTATTTAGGACTAAGTGACAATTTTGATTTAACTTTGCGCGGTAGTATTTATGCTAATACCAGTTATGGAATAAGTATTTCCTCCAGATATAATTTTTTGTACAAATCAACCGGTAATATTGCAATAGCATACAATAACCGAAAATTAGGAGAAAAGAATTCGCCGGATTTTGCCCAAACCAAAGACTTTAATATTAGATGGACTCATAGTCAACAACAAAGGGCTCGTAATGCAACTTTTAATGCAAACGTGAACATTGGTACCAGTAGTTTCTTCCGAAATCCAATAGGAGAGATAAATTTTAATGATATTACGCGAAATAATCTTTCTTCTTCTGTTAGTTATTCTAAATCTTGGCGAAATACCCCATTTAATTTAGCATCTTCTTTGTCACATAGGCAAGAATTAACCAGTGGAGATATAAGTTTGAGTTTGCCAGTTATTTCATTTAACATGGCTCGCATACAACCATTTGAATCTAAAAATAGAATTGGGGCTCAAAAATGGTTTCATAAAATAGGTTTGAGTTATTCCTTGGATGCAGAAAACCAGATAAATACAAAAGATTCTCTCTTATTTAAGCCAGAGACCATCAAAAATTTCAGGAATGGTATACGACATACAATACCTATTGGCACATCCTTTACGCTTTTCAAGCATTTCTTCTTTTCACCAGGAGCAAATTATGTAGAACGATGGTATTTTCAAACCATACGCAAACAATTTGATGGATCAAACTTGCGTACAGATACCGTTCAGGAATTTAGAACCTCGAGAGAATACGACTTTAGTGTTTCTATGAATACCAGAATTTACGGACAAGCAAATTTTAAAGGTAAAATACAGGCTATTCGTCATGTTGTTACTTTAAATACCGGATTTGCTTATAAGCCCGATTTCGGGAAACCTCAATTCGGGTACTTTAAACAAGTGCAAGCAGATTCAACTGGCAGGCTAGTAGATTATTCAATTTTTGAACAAACCATCTATGGGGGACCAAGTAGGGGGCTCTCTAAATCTATCTTTTTTGGTATTGATAATAGTTTAGAAGCTAAAATAAAATCAAAGAAAGACACCATAAGTGGAATAAAAAAAATCGTTTTATTAGAGGGATTAGGAATAAACGGTTCGTATAATTTTGCTGCCGATTCATTCCGTTTATCTCCAATAAATATCAGTGGTAGAACTACCCTTTTCGAGAAATTGGGAATAACATTTGGTGGCCAGTTAGACCCTTACGCAATTGACAATAATGGTGTTAGAAGAAACACTTATTTATTTAAAGAGTCGAGCAAGTTAGCTCGTTTAACGCAAGCATTCTTTTCACTGGATATCAATTTGAACTCACGATCTAAACGAAATAATCGAACACTTTCGCCAATCCAACAACAAGAATTAAATTTCATCAATCCAATACCGGGTGCATTTGTTGATTTTAATATCCCTTGGAATGTCAATTTTAGCTTTACTTATGGCTTTTCTAATTTTGGATTAATTAAGCAAACATCTGCCATAGCAAACTTTAGCGGAGACTTAAACATAACTAATAAATGGAAAGTTGGCTATTTTTCGGGATATGATTTTATTACCAATCAATTAAGCAACACCCAATTTAGTGTTTACCGAGATTTACATTGTTGGGATTTATCTTTTAGCTGGGTTCCTTTTGGTACATTCCAAAGTTATTCAGTTGATTTAAAAGTTAAATCTAGTATTTTGCAAGATTTGAAATTAAGTAAACGACGCGCATTTTTTAATAATTAACATGCTATTTGCTGAAATTATAACCATTGGAGACGAAATACTTATTGGTCAAGTTGTAGATACAAATTCAGCATGGTTAGGTAAAATTCTAAACAAAAACGGAATTTCGGTACGTCAAATAACCTCCATTAGAGATAATAAAGAAGAGTTAAAATCAGCCTTAGATTATGCAGCTAAACGCGCCGATTTAATAATTCTAACTGGTGGATTAGGGCCAACAAAAGACGATTTAACCAAACACACTCTTTGTGAATATTTTCAATCTAAACTAATTAGGCATTTACCCAGTTTAGAAATCATTACCAAAATTTTCGAAAGGTATAATCGGCCTCTATTACCAGTAAACATATGCCAAGCCGACGTTCCGGATAATTGTAAAGTAATGATTAATGAACAAGGAACTGCACCGGGCATGTGGTTTGAAAAAGAAGGAATTGTTTATGTTTCAATGCCGGGTGTACCATACGAGATGTACTACATGTTTGAGGATAAAGTTTTGCCCGCAATTCAAGAGCATTTTAATTTGCCATTCATAGTACACAAAACCATTATTACAGCCGGTATTGGAGAATCGTTTTTGGCAGAACTAATTGCTGATGTTGAAGATGAGTTACCTTCGAATATAAAATTGGCCTATTTACCAAGATTGGGTCAGGTTAGATTACGATTAAGCGCTTATGGAGAGAATGAAATTAATCTCCACGAAGAACTTAAAAAGTATATAATCAAAATATCTAATCTAATAGAAGAGCATATTATTTCTTTTGAAGATATTACTTTGGAAGAAGCTGTAATTAACGAGTTATTTATACAAGGCAAAACATTATCCACAGCAGAAAGCTGTACTGGTGGATATATAGCTCATTTATTAACCTCTATACCAGGCTCTTCTAAATCTTATATGGGCGGTACAGTAAGTTATTCAAACGATTTAAAAACAGCTCAACTAGGGGTAAATCCGGTTACCATTGCCGAATTTGGCTCGGTTAGCAAACAAGTAGCAATAGAAATGGCACAGGGAGCCCTACAAAACTTTAAAACAGATTATGCTGTTTCATGTACTGGGATTGCCGGACCAGATGGAGGTTCCGATGAAAAACCAGTTGGTACCGTTTGGATTGCTATTGCTACCTTGGAAGGTACTATTGCTAAAAAATTTAATTTTGGTAACAAGCGCATTCAGAATATTGAACGAACAGCAATGGCTGCATTAACCATTTTGTTCAAAAAAATCAAGGGTCGATGGCGCGACTAGTTGTGGATTTTATCCTCTAAAAGCTTATTTTTACCGCAGTTAATTTTAAAAATGTATGGCGAGATTCGAATTAATACTTCCTAAAATGGGAGAGAGTGTGGCAGAGGCTACCATTATTAAGTGGGTTAAAAACATTGGTGATACAATTGAAGCCGATGAAACCATTCTTGAAATTGCCACCGATAAAGTAGATTCTGAGGTTCCTTCTCCCGTTTCAGGTAAATTATTAGAGAAATTAGTAAAAGAAGATGATGTTGCAGCAGTAGGCTCTGTTATAGCAATTCTAGAAACGGATATGGAAGCTGAATTGCCAATTTCTACTCAACAAAATTCACCTAAAATAGAAGTAGAGACTAAGATAGAAGACGTACCGGGATTAGAAACAGTTACGGCCAATGAAGAGCCAAAATCAGAAACTACATCTGCAGATAAAAAATTCTATTCGCCATTAGTAAAGAGCATTGCTGATAGTGAAGGTGTCTCCTTAATGGAGTTAGATTCCATAAAAGGCACTGGTGCCGAAGGCAGAGTAAATAAACAGGATATTTTGGCTTATGTTGAGTCACGAAATACCGAAAAAACATCTAAACCAATTGAAACCATAACCCAAGAAGTGCCAAAACCTACCCCACAAAAGGTAGTAATGCCATCTGCCGGAGATGAAATTGTGGAGATGGATAGAATGCGAAAACTGATTGCCGAACACATGATTATGAGTAAGCAAACATCGGCTCATGTTACTTCATTTGTAGAAGCAGATGTTACTAATTTGGTGATGTGGAGGAATAAAGTAAAGGATGCCTTCGAGAAAAAACATGGAGAAAAAATTACGTTTACTCCCATTTTTATCGAAGCAATTGCCAAGGCAATTAAAGACTTTCCGATGATAAACATATCGGTAAGTGGAACCAATATTATTGTTAAGAAAGATATAAACATAGGTATGGCGGCAGCTTTGCCATCTGGTAATTTAATTGTACCGGTCATAAAAAATGCTGACCAGATGAATCTTATAGGTTTAACTAAATCTGTAAATGATTTAGCTAACAGGGCTAGAGCCAATAAATTAAAACCAGATGATACACAAGGCGGAACGTATACCATTACAAACGTTGGTACTTTTGGAAACGTTTTGGGAACACCTATTATTAACCAACCACAAGTAGCAGTATTAGCCGTTGGTGCTATAAAGAAAAAACCGGCGGTAATAGAAACTGAATATGGAGATGTTATAGCAATCCGACATATGATGTTTTTATCTCATTCTTATGATCACAGAGTTGTAGATGGAGCACTTGGTGGTATGTTTGTACGTAAAGTAGCCGACTACTTGGAGGCATTTAACATAAATAGAGAATTTTAATAAACCATAGCATTGAATATTGAAAAACTGTTTGAAAACAACAAAGATTGGGTTGAGAAGAAGTTAAAATCTGATTCAGACTATTTTAACCGATTGGCTAATCAGCAAGCCCCTAAATATTTGTGGATAGGTTGCTCGGATAGCCGAGTAATGGCAAATGAAATTATTGGTTTAGAGTCAGGTGAATTATTTGTTCATAGAAACATTGCTAATGTTGTAGTACATACAGATATGAACTGTATTTCAGTACTTCATTATGCAGTTAAAGTACTTAAAGTTGAACATGTGTTAGTGGTAGGGCATTACGGTTGTGGAGGTGTAAAAGCTGCCATGAGTAATCAACAATTTGGCTTAATAGATAATTGGCTTCGTAATATAAAAGATGTATATCGTAAGCACGAAGTAGAATTAGATGGTATTTCGGATGAAAACAATCGATTTACTAGATTATGCGAATTAAATGTAATGGAGCAAGTGCATAATGTGTGTGCAACTAGTATTGTCCAAAATGAGTGGTATAATGGTAGCAAATTAACCGTACACGGATGGATCTACGATATTCAAGATGGTATATTAAAAGATTTAGGAGTTTCTGTTGGTTCTAAAGCAGGGTTAAATAAGGTTTATCACACCATTTAACTCAAAGCAACATTTAGATCTTCCATTAAATCTTCTGCATTCTCTAAACCCACAGAAAGTCTTAAAAGGTTTCTTGGTGTTAAAGTATCATCACCCTCTACCGAGGCACGATGTTCAATTAGACTTTCTACACCGCCTAAACTAGTTGCTTGTGTAAATAAATGAGTTTTATTGGCAACATTTCGGGCATTTTGCTCATTTCCCTTTACTAAAATAGAAATCATGCCACTAAAACCACTCATCTGGCTCTTGGCTAATTCATGATCGGGGTGTGATGTTAATCCTGGATAAAAAACCCGTTCTATTTGGGGATGATTTTCTAAGAATTGGGCTAATTTAAAAGCATTTTGTTGATGAGCTTGCATTCGCCAAGGTAATGTCTTTAAACCACGTAAAAGAAGATAACAATCAAAAGGGGATGGAACAGCCCCGCCCAAATGTTGAAAATTTCTAATCTTCTCAAAAAATGCATTGTTTTTTTTGCTGATAATGGCTCCGCCAAGTACATCACTATGCCCATTAAGGTATTTTGTACTGGCATGCATTACTAAATCAAAACCTAATTCAATAGGGCGTTGAAAAATTGGGGTGGCAAACGTACTATCACAACACGTAATTAATCCATGTTTGTTAGCTATACTTACTATTTTTCTCAAATCTGTAATTTTAAGTAGTGGATTTGAGGGAGTTTCTACCCAAATTAATTTTGTATTTGGTTTTATATTTACTTCTATATCATTAGCTTCGCAATAGTTTACTTCAAGTTTCCATTCAACCATTATTTGGTTTAGCAAATTTCTCATTCCGTGGTACATATCCACCGGTGCTATAACATGATCTCCCGGTGATAAGCTTTGAAATACAGCTAAACCTGCCGACTGACCCGAAGAAAATGCAGCAGCCACTTCTGCACCTTCTAAAGCAGCTAAACAAGTTTCTAATTGTGTTCTATTTGGGTTTGATTGTCGGGTATATACATTTCCATTTGTATAGTTTCCATCAGGGTGTCGTAGGAATGTGGTAGATAAGTGAATTGGAGTATTTACAGCGCCGCTTGTTTCATCTACTGAATGACCAGCATGTATGGCAATGGTTTCAATTTTCATGATTTAAAAGTAGATATTTTTTTACGGATGCAAAGTATTAGATGGAGATGATTAATTATGAAATATGAATTTCAAAATATTATACATTCTAAACGTATCTAAATGTATACAACTTACAAAAATGTAGATCAAAGGCTTTATTTTATGTCATAGTCAGAGTTGGTGTTAAATTCATAGAATTAAAACATAGCTTTCTATATGCTGTTAATCTTACTACAGAATAAGTACTTTTGCAACATGCAACCAACTACTGCCAATAGTATAGATTTACTCCTAACAAACACAGGTTTGCCTGCTACTTTAAAGCAGATTGCACAAAAAGTAAAAAATGCCGAGCGACTAACACAAGAAGAAGGGCTCTATCTTTATACTGAAACTGATTTATCAGTTCTTGGTATTTTGTCTAATTACATACGTGAGAAGAAAAACGGTAACATCACGTATTTTAACCGCAACTTTCATATAGAACCAACCAACTTATGTGTATTTGCTTGTAAATTTTGCTCTTATTCTCGTTTACTTAAACAAGCCGATGAAGGTTGGGTGCTCAGCAAAGAGCAAATGTTGGATATGGTTAGAAAATACGAAGGTAAATCGGTAACGGAAGTGCACATTGTTGGTGGAGTTCATCCAAAATTGACTCTAGAATTTTTTATTGATTTACTTAAGGATATACGGGCACTACGCCCAGATTTACATATTAAGGGCTTTACAGCTGTAGAATATGAATATATGTTCCGCAAAGCTAAAGTTAGCATTAAGGAAGGGCTTAAAATGCTAATAGAAGCTGGATTGCAATCTATACCGGGTGGAGGTGCCGAAATTTTCGACGAGAAATTAAGAGCAGAAATCTGTGGAGATAAATGTACGTCTGAAGAATGGTTGGAAATTCATGCAACCGCGCATGAACTTGGACTAAAATCTAACGCTACCATGTTATATGGCCATATTGAAATGTATGCACACCGCATAGATCACCTCGACAGATTACGAAATTTACAAGATAAAACAGGTGGATTTAATACGTTTATCCCATTAAAATTCAGAAATGGCGACAATGAAATGTCGCATATTGCGGAAGTTAGTGTGATTGAAGACTTAAAAAATTATGCAGTATCCAGAATTTATCTAGATAATTTTGAGCACATAAAAGCTTATTGGCCAATGATTGGAAGGAACACAGCTCAACTATCGCTTTCGTATGGGGTAGATGATATAGATGGAACGATTGATGATACTACCAAGATTTATTCTATGGCTGGAGCTGAAGAACAAAATCCAACGCTAACTACTAAACAATTAGTAGAATTAATTAAGCAAGTTGGTAGAACTCCTGTAGAAAGAGATACATTGTACACAATTATAAAAGATTATACCAATGTAGTGTTTGAAGAAGAAAAACCTAATTTTATTAAGTTGCCAGTGTTAAATGAATGAAAAATATCTACTTAATCAGACACGGTCAAACAGACTTTAATAAAAGAGGCATTGTACAAGGCAGGGGAGTAGATTCTGATTTAAATGAAGTTGGTAGAAATCAGGCTATACTTTTTTTTAGTGCTTACAAACACATCTCTTTTGATAAAATTTATCTATCTACTTTAAAACGAACACAACAAACTGTACAACCATTTATTAATATGGGCATACCATATGAAAAATTGTTGGGTTTAGATGAGTTAGATTGGGGAGAATACGAAGGGAAGGAAGGTTCTGAGGACTTAAAGCGTGGGTTCACGGAAATTACAACCAAGTGGTCTAATGGCGATTATCATGCACGTTTTGATGGTGGTGAAAGTCCGCTGGAAGTGGCAAGTAGGCAACTAGAAGCATTGGAATATATACTTTCCAAGCAAAATGAAAATAACATTTTGATTTGTATGCACGGCAGAGCTATGCGATTATTACTTTGCGCAATTTCGGGATATGAGTTATGTGAAATGGATACCTTTCCGCATCAAAACTTATCCTTATATAAAATTAACTATGAAAACGAAGCGTTCTCCATTACTTTATTTAATAATACAGATCATTTAAATGAATAAAATTAGAGTTTCTGCGGTTTCATATCTGAATACAAAACCGTTTTTATATGGATTAGAAAGAAGTTCTTTATTGCAGAACATGGATTTACAACTGGATATACCGAGTGATTGTGCTGCTAAACTCATGGATGGAAGAGTAGATATTGGTCTAATTCCGGTGGCTGTACTTCCAATGCTTGCCTTTTATGAAATTCTATCTGATTATTGTATTGGTGCAAACGGTGAGGTGAATTCCGTCTTTTTGCTTTCTAATTTGCCACTTAACAAAATAAATACGATACAACTAGATGAACACTCTAAAACATCTAACTTATTAACCAGAGTTTTAGCTTCTAAACATTGGAAAATTAATCCCACTTTTTCCTATCAAAAATCTGAAGCTAAAGTATTAATAGGCGATAGAACATTCGGCATTACAAGCAGTTATGATAATGTATATGATTTAGCAGAAGAATGGAAAAATTGGACCGGATTGCCTTTTGTTTTTGCTGTTTGGGCTGCTAATAAAAATTTACCTGATGAGTTTAAATCTTCCTTTAACAGGGCCTTGGAAGATGGTATTATAAGAAGAGAGGAGTTGTTAAAAACCTTATCTGATATTCCGAATTTTGATAAAAAAGACTACTTATTGAATAAAATAAGTTATGATTTTACAGATGACAAGAGAAAAGCTTTACAATTTTTCTTGGAAAAAATTAAGGAACTAGATTCTCCAATACCTGCTTAATTGCTTTTTCAACAATCTTTTCTGGATTTTTACTAAATATTCCGGCCTTTCTGTTAGCTAATATTGCATTTATAGATATTGCATGATGCCCCAATGCTTTAGACAAGTGATATATTCCAGAAGTTTCCATTTCCAAATTGGTTAATACTTTACCACCCAGATTAAAAGAAGCCATTTTTTCTATAAAATCCCCAAACGATGACAAGGCCCTGGTTTTGCGCCCCTGTGGTGCATAAAATCCTGGGGCTGTAAGTGTTATGCCGGGCAACATGTTTTTTCCTATTGTTGCTTTTAATTGATTAGAACATTCGTTTACAAATGGCTTTATATCTAAATCCATTAATTCCAAATACTCTCCAAGTTTAGTTTGGAAGTTAATTTCATCCGTTGTTTGTGCAACAGGGTAATAATGCCCTAAAGCATCTAATCCTACTGATATATCGGTATAAAGCAAACTATCAATCTCTATAGTTTCTTGCAATGTACCCGATGTGCCTATTCTGATGATATTTAATGACGTATGATTTTCTTTTATAGTTCTGCTAGACAAATCAATATTAACCAATGCATCTACTTCATTTAGTACAATATCTATGTTATCTGTACCTATTCCAGTGGAGATTATGCTAATTTTCGTTTTTCCTAAAAAGCCAGTATGAGTAACAAATTCTCTGTTTTCTTTTATAAGAATGATTTTATCTAGGTATTTAGATACTTGTTTTACTCGTTCCGGATCGCCAACTGTGATGATATTATGGGCGATATCTTCGGGCAAGAGACGTAAATGATAAATACTTCCATCTTCATTTAAAATGATATCTGTTTCTTTAAAATTGCTCATGCTAAGGTTTTTATGTATTTAAGTCTCACACTTTGTAAATGTTTTATTGCATCTTCCAATTTATTTATAGAAGATTTCCTTATTTCGAATTCAATATAATAATCCTCAGTAAATTCTTGTAAGATAATGGATACTTCTAATTCTTTAAATATTCTCATCAGGGTATTTATTTCTTCAACATTAAACCGAATAGAATACACATCATTGACAGTTTTAATAATAATTTCGGATGATTTAATTACTTCTGCACTAGCTGTTTTATAGGCATTAATTAAACCGGTAATTCCGAGTAGAGTTCCACCAAAATACCTTATCACCACAACCAAAATATTGGTAAGATCTGCCGATTGAATCTGATTATAAATTGGTCTACCTGCTGAACCGCTCGGTTCTCCATCATCCTGAACCCTAAATGCCGCTTTATCTGCACCTAGCCTATACGCAAAACAATGATGATTTGCAGAAGGATGAAGTTTTTTAAGATTGCTAAGAATAAGTTTTATCTCGGTTTCATTAGTTACCGGATAGGCAAAAGACAAAAATTTACTTCCTCGATCTTTGAAAATACCCTCATTAGGCATTTTAATGGTTCTATAACTATCGTCAAATAGCATTTATGCGAAAGAAATGATAGCAATTGCAACTAGAGAAAGTCCTATGCCTATCCAATTAATTTTAGAGATTTTTTCCTTGAAAAATAACATAGCTGCAACGGCACTTACTACAATAATCCCCATGTTATTTATTGGGAAAATTACAGAACTTTCAAATTGTGGTAATTCTAATGTTTTAACTAAAAAGTATAAAGAAGCATAGTTAGTTACTCCAAGGATGATTCCGGTGAGGACGCTTTTGGGCTCAAATTTCATTTTTTTGCTTATAACCAATGCACTGAGAGATAGTATACCCACTACAGCTGCACTTCCAAATACAAAACCAAAAAAGGTACTCATGTCCACCGAATCAAAATGCCGTACTTGAGCAAAATTGATGAATAAGTCAACTAAACCACTTCCAACGAATAAAATTGCAACTAATATGAAACCCCATATTGAAGCTTTAGAATCTTTAACTTGAGTTTTATCTTTTAATGTTGCTAATAAGATAGCAACTAATGCCACAGCTATTCCGGCAATTTTAGGCAAATTTACTTTTTCATTATACACTAAAATGGCAAATACAACTGGGATTATAACCGACATTTTTTGTGCAACTGCAACTGGCGATATCCCAATTTTTGGGATAGCATAACCTACAGCATTAAATACCGATATAAATAAAAGACCCATTCCAATGGCAAGTAAAAGCCAATCTTGTTGTGCAACAGTATTCAGGTTTACATTTCCATTGCTAAAAAGAAAGGATGTACTTGCTGCAGTTATGTAATTAAAAACAATGGTTTGAAAGGTGTTTATCTTAAACCGTTCGAAAACTTTAAAAAGGATACCGAGCATGGCGGTGAGCACTATGCTAAGGAATAGATATATCATATAGTAGTGTTATTTCGGTAAAAAATCAATCTATCATCTCCAATAATCTCTTCAGATATTGGTAAATGACCAAGTTTAGGGGCATTAATTCCATCTTTTATATGCATATTACCAATTAGGCATCTGGCTTCGTCCCACAAGCCATGCTTAATAAAACTTTCTAATGTAAATACTCCGCCTTCAATTATAACAGAATGTACATCCATCAGATATAATTGATACAAAATAAATTGTGGTAAATATTCATTAAACTCTATTTGCAGATAATGAACGTTCTCTTTTGTTTCTGTTTTTAACTGATTAAAAATAAGGGTTTTAGCTTCGTTATTGAAAATGTTTAAGTTATTTGGTAGTGCAAGATTTTTATCTATCACAATTCTTACTGGATTTTTTCCTTTCCATTCTCGTACCGTTAGCTCCGGATTATCTACCAAAGCGGTAGTTTTGCCCACCAAAATGGCGGTTTCTTCTGCTCTCCATTTATGCACCAATTTCTTACTTAGTTTAGAGGTTATCCAAACCTGTTCTTTTTCCAGCGAAGTGAAAAATCCATTTTGCGTTTGAGCCCATTTTAAAATTACGTAAGGTCGTTGCTTATTATGGAAAGTAAAAAAACGTTTGTTTAACTCACTACACTCCTTTTCTAAAACTCCAGTAACTACCTTAATACCCGATGCAATAAGTTTTTCAATTCCTTTGCCTTTTACCTTTTCAAAAGGATCTACATTGCCAATAATTACTTGAGGTATTTTATGTTGAATGATTAGATCGGAGCAAGGAGGGGTTTTACCAAAATGTGCACAAGGTTCCAGATTAACATATAAAGTAGAGTTGGATAATAACTCTGCATGGTTATGATAATTGCTTATAACCGATTGAATGGCATTAACTTCGGCATGTGCACTGCCAAACTCGCGATGGAATCCTTCACCAATGATGTTATCTTCATGCACAATTACTGCTCCAACCATTGGATTTGGACTAACATGACCTAAACCGTTCATGGCAAGTTCTATGCACCGAACCATGAATTTTTTATGCGTTTCCAAGCCTCAAAAATAGCTTTTTTCACTTACTTTGTTCATGCATAAAACCATAGGTGAGGCTATAAACTTATTAACAGATAAATTATTTGTTATTTATGATAAACCCGAAGCTAAAAACATAGCTAAACTACTATTTAGGCATCTTTTTAAAACAGACAGCCTGCAATTGCAATTAATTTCTCGCAACATTTTTCCTGATGATAAAGCAACTTTATTGGAGAAATACACTCAAGAATTGCTTACGAATAAACCGGTACAATATGTTTTGGGCGAAACGGAGTTTTATGGGTTAACTTTTAAAGTAAACGAACATGTATTAATTCCAAGACCCGAAACAGAAGAATTGGTACAATGGATAATGCTAGAAAACAAAAACACGAATAGAGCCATATTAGATATTGGAACTGGGTCTGGTTGCATTCCTATTACGCTAAAAAAATATTTAACAGATTTAGAGGTTTATGCGTTAGATGTTTCGGTAGATGCATTAGCTGTTGCCAAACAAAATGCAATACTTAACAATGTTGTTATACAATGGATTAGAATGGATATATTAATAAATACTCCATCTTTAAAAGTTGATGTTTTAGTATCTAATCCGCCTTATGTTTTGCGAAGTGAACAGAAAACTATGCAACGTAATGTACTGGATTTTGAACCTCATTTGGCATTATTTGTTGAAGAGGATAATGCCCTTTTATTTTACGATCGTATAGCTACAATTGGAACATCTATTCTAAATCCTAAAGGTAAAATCTACTTCGAAATCAACGAAAAATATGGTAATGAAGTGAAAGATTTACTGGCAAAATCTGGTTTTACAAACATCCAACTTAAAAAAGATATGTTCGAAAGAGATCGTTTTATCTCAGCTATATTAGATTAAATATTAATACTTTATACTTATTCCAAGTATCTACACCTTTTTAAGTTTCCATTTGCCTTTCTTGAAGATAAAATAAGATGTTATAGCAATAGCAGATTCTGCAATGGAAATAGCCCAAAATGCCCCTAAAGCATCCCATTTTAGAATGAAAGCCAGAAAATAAGCAAGAGGAATTTGAAAACACCAAAAGCCAAAAAAGTTTATTAAGGTTGGTGTACGAGTATCGCCAGCGCCATTAAAGGATTGTACCAAAACCATCCCTAATCCATAAAAAACATATCCTAAACTTACAATTTGCAAACATTTAGTTCCGAAGTAAATTACATTACTGTCAGTAGTGAAAATACGAATGATGTCAGAAGCAAAAGTTAAATAGCAAACAGAAACTATTGACATAAACAAAACATTGAATTTTGCCGTTTGCCAAACCGATTTTTCGGCTCTATCGGGTTGTTTTGCTCCTAAGTTTTGCCCCACTAAGGTGGCAGCTGCGTTAGACATACCCCAGGAAGGTAAGATGGTGAAAATAACTACTCGCATAGCAATGGTGTAACCAGCTAATGCATCGCTGCCAAATTCTGAGATAATTCTGATTAGGAAAATCCAACTTGCAGATGCAATTAGAAATTGTCCTGTGCCACCTGCAGCAATACTTATGATGCGTTTAATAATCGGAAAATCTGGTTTTAAATCTTCCCAGCTTACTTTAATAATATTCCTATTGCTTTGTAATTGATACACTTGATAAAGTACACCAACGCCTCTACCCACCACGGATGCTATACCTGCACCTTCAATTCCCATTGCCGGAATAAAACCCCATCCGAATATTAAAATAGGATCTAAAATCATGTTGGTGATATTGCCTATCCACAAAGCGCGCATGGCCAAAGAGGCATCTCCGGCACCTCTAAAAATTCCGTTTATTAAGAATAGAAACAGTATGGTGCTGTTTCCAATGAGTAGCCAACGAGTATATGCAACTCCGGCAAGTACTTCAGGACCCGCGCCCATGAGTAACAATAAATCTTCGGAATAAAATATTCCAATAAAGCTTATAATTATTGAAATGAATAAACCGATGAGCAATGCTTGCATGCCGGCACGTGCTGCTGCTTTTGGATTTTTTTCGCCAATTCGCCTAGATACCATGGCAGTAGCAGCCATGCTTAACCCAATTGCCAGTGAGTAAATAATGGTTAATAAAGATTCTGTTAATCCTACCGTTGCAACAGCATGAACGCTAATTTTACTAACGAAAAACACGTCAACCACGGCGAATAAAGATTCCATCACCATTTCTAGAACCATTGGCACCGATAATAGAAATATTGCTTTATTTATACTTCCGGTGGTAAAATCTTGATGCTCGGAAGACAGAGACAGTTTGAAAAGTTGCAGAAAGCGTTTTATACTTGGAGTATTTCTCAGATTAGTCATGAAAAGTCGATGAAAAAATAATTGGATAGTTTCTGTTCTGAAACATTATTTATCGAGTTAGAATTTTTCGGATACGTAATCCGATCGACTTATATTTTCATGATGTGTCAAAAGTAAAACATTTTTTAAAAATTTCTAAAAATGAAAATTTTTAACTTCTAGGATGATAGTTTAAAATGGTTTCTCGTAAAAACGTTCTATCCAGATGGGTATAAATTTCGGTTGTTACTATACTTTCATGGCCAAGCATTTCTTGAACTGCTCGCAGGTCTGCACCTCCTTCTACTAAATGTGTGGCAAATGAATGCCTGAACGTATGCGGACTGATGGATTTTTTTATACCAGCTTTGGTAGCTAATGATTTTATAATCATAAAAATCATAACCCTAGATAGTTTAGTGCCTCTTCTGTTAAGAAATATATAATCTTCGTTCCCAGGCTTAATAGAAATTAAACTCCTAATGGTTTGCATATATAATTTTAGGTGTTTGATGGATTCAGAACTCATAGGTACTAATCGCTCTTTGTTTCCTTTTCCTATCACTTTTAAAAATTCTATATCTAAATAAGTAGAAGATATTTTTAGGTTTATAAGTTCGGTAACTCGTAAGCCACTTCCATAGAGAGTTTCTAGCATTGCTCTATTTCTTTGGCCTTCGGCTGAGTTCATTTCAATGGCAGATAGTAATGTATTTATTTCGGCGATGCTTAAAACATCCGGAAGTTTTCTGCTTATTTTGGGTGTTTCTAAAAGTAATGTTGGGTCGATGGTAATTATATCTTCCATCATCAAAAACTTATAAAAAGCTTTTATTCCAGAAATGATTCTGGATTGAGAATTGGCAGTCATACCCAGTTCATGTATCCATTGAACAAATGCTTTTAAATCCTGAAAACTTAGCTTTTCTGGGCCAACAAATTCTTCTTTGAGTGAAACAAATTGAATGAGTTTATCCACATCCTGCAAATAAGATTGCACAGAATTAAGCGATAAAGCCCTCTCTATTTGTAAATAGGTTTTAAATCCTTTTTTATATTGTTCCCAGTTCAATGTATGATATTTAGTAATTTGGCAGGATGAAAATAATGATTATCAATGGCCCTAATTTAAATCTTTTAGGTAAGCGAGAACCCGAAGTGTACGGAAATATTAATTTCGAACATTTTTTAGAAGAACTTCGGACAAAATTTTCTTTATTTCAGATAGATTACTTTCAAAGCAATGTAGAGGGAATTTTGATTGACATGCTTCAGGAAGTTGGTTTTGATTACGATGGGATAATTCTTAATGCAGGTGGATATACGCATACTTCGGTTGCTATTGCCGATGCTATTGCAGCCATAAAAACTCCAGTGATTGAGGTACATATAAGTAACGTAGCTGCCCGAGAAGAGTACAGACATCATTCTTTATTAGCAAAAAATTGCAAGGGAGTTATCTTTGGATTTGGATTAAAAAGCTATGAACTAGCTTTAGAAGCTTTTTTGAAATAAAATTATTTTTGATTATCAATTCCTAATCCCGAAAACAACTTTATTTTCTTCACATAATACTGCCAAACTATACTCTTTTTATAAATCAGGTTTGTAGTTTTTGTTGGATTGTTTTTTCTTGATTTATTCCATTTTTTAATATTCCATAGGTATTGAACATGCGCCCAATCTATCATTAAAGCGTGTTTTATTCCTTTACTAAATAAAAATTTAAGGACAGCAATTCCATCCAAAAACATTCGTATTAGAATTATTTTAAATCCTTTATTTTTTGGTAGATTTTTATGAAGAAGCACTAAATTATTCCTAAAATTCAAGAATGTTTTTCTTGGATTTTCTTTGTTTAAAGCACCTCCACCAACATGATAAACGGTTGATTCTGCACAATAAAATATGGTATAACCCAAATTTTTTAATCGCCAACACAAATCAATTTCTTCCATGTGCGCGAAAAAATTTTCATCAAATCCGCCAATTAATTTCCAATAGGTAGACTTAATAAAAAATGCCGCTCCACTCGCCCAAAATATTTCTCTTGAATCGTCATATTGTCCTTCATCTTTTTCCAGAGTATCAAAGATTCTTCCTCTGCAAAACGGATAGCCTAAATAATCTATAAAACCACCTGCTGCACCTGCATATTCAAAAAAATCTTTATTAGTAAAATCTTTTATTTTGGGTTGTGCAACCGCAATTACTGGATCGCTTTCCATTAGTTTAATAACTGGTTCTATCCAATGTTTTTCAACCTCTACATCCGAATTTAATAGCACAAAATAATCTGCTTCTATTTGTGCTAATGCTCGGTTATATCCTCCAGTAAAGCCATAATTTCCTTCTAATGCTATGATTTTTACTTCCGGAAATTTGGTGGTAATTAGCCAAACAGAATCATCTATAGAACCATTATCAGCAACGTAAATGGTTTTATTTGGATAAGAGCTTTCTATTACCAATGGTAAAAATTTCTCTAGAAAATGTTTGCCATTCCAATTTAGGATTACAATTGCTACGGAAGGATGAATCATTATAGAATTATGAATTATAATGGTTTAATCACTACATTATTTATTTAGTATTTTATAGTCAATTAATTAATCGGACTCTTTTTCCAACGTTTATGAGACCATAGCCAATTGCCGGGTTTTTCTCTTATTAATGTTTCTAATTTACTGCTATGCATTTGAGTAATATCTCCATCCAAGGTACTTTCTGGTTCATCACAAACTAAATCAAATGTCATGGTGTAATATCCTCTTTTCTCTCTCCTAACATGTGCAAAAACAACAACGGCATTCCATTTTTTTGCAATCATTTCTGCACCTTGGTATGTGAGCGTTTTTCTGCCGAAAAAAGTAACCCAAACGGCACCTTTGCCATCTTTCGGTGGACTTTGGTCAGCAATAAGGTTTAAAGTAAAAGCTTCATTTTGATATTTCTTTAACACTTTAAATGTATTGTAATCTGGGGTAAGTTTATATGGTATTATTAATCTGATTTTAAATATAAACCGGTCGAAATAAGGATTTTTTAAAGGGCGATAAATGGCAATGGTATCTGCTTTACTACAACCGGCAATAGCAGAGGCCGCCCATTCATAATGGCAATAATGCCCTGTAATTACAATTACACCTCTATTTAAGGAGTGATATCTTTCAATTAATTCTGGATTATCTACTTTAAATCTCTTTTTAAAATTTCTCTCTGTTAAGAAAATCATCTTAAACTCTTCCACCAAAATATCTGCTATGTTTTGGTAACAATCAGACAATATTAATTTAACTTCAGATGGAGTTTTTTCAGGAAATGCCTTAGTTAAATTTTCGAGGATAACTTTTCTGCGGTATTTTATCACTCTAAATAATAAAAAATAGATAAAATCAGAAATTCTGTAAATGAGCCAATAGGGTAGTATTGCAATTAAATAAATAAAGGGCAAAAGAAGATAAAATCCAATGGCTTGCATGTTTCGCAAAGTAAAGTAAAATAGCCATAAGCTGAAATAGCTATATTCGCAACCGAAATGCAGAACATACTTTTATCCACCGCATATTTACCACCAATTTGCTGGTTTTCTTTAGCAGCTAAAGCAGAAATGTGCATTTTAGAAAAAATGGAACATTTTCCTAAACAAACTTATAGGAATAGGGCACATATTTGCTCACCAAATGGAATATTAGCCTTAAGCATTCCGGTGGTAAAGGGCTCAAAGAATCATACCATTATTAAGGATGTGAGAATAAGCAATAATGATAATTGGCAACGTTTACATTGGCAATCCTTACAAAGTGCTTACCGCAGATCAGCTTATTTTGAGTTCTATGAAGATGACTTTAGCCGATTTTATCATCAAAAATTTGAGTATTTATTTGATTTTAATTTAGAAATTATAGAGTGGCTAAGTAAAAATTTAGGATTGAATTTAACTTTCGATTTAACAGATGAATACATAAAACAATATCCAGATTCTGTTTTAGATTATAGGGATGCTATTCATCCTAAAAAACCGGATGTATGTTTTCATCCAACCTATTTTCAGTTATTTGAACCAAAACTCGGGTTTATGCCTAATGTAAGTAGCATAGATTTATTATTTAGTCAAGGTAATAGAGCAAAAGAAATTATCCTATCATCAAAAATTCAATAAATTCTATTTTTTAGCTATTATTGAAAGTAAAATTTAGTTTATGACCACCAGACACGATTGGACCACCGAAGAAATTTCAACTATTTATAATACACCATTACTTGATTTGGTTTTTGAAGCCGCAAGTATCCATCGGAATAATGAGGATTACTCTGAAGTACAAGTGAGTAGCTTATTATCCATTAAAACAGGAGGCTGTCCTGAGGACTGTTCTTATTGTCCGCAAGCTGCTCGCTACCATACCGACGTAGAAGTACAAGCCTTAATGAAATTGGAAGAAGTGATTCTTGCTGCTCAAGATGCAAAAGATGGTGGTGCCTCCAGATTATGTATGGGTGCTGCCTGGAGAGAGGTGAGAGACAATAGGGATTTTGATAAAGTGATTGAAATGGTAAAGGCAGTAAACGAAATGGACATGGAAGTTTGCTGTACTCTTGGAATGCTAACCGAAAAACAAGCACAACGTTTAGCAGAAGCTGGATTGTATGCATACAATCACAATTTAGATACTTCAGAAGAAGATTATAACCGAATTATAAGTACTAGAACGTATGATGATAGACTAAAAACCATTGATAATGCTCGTAAAGCCGGTTTAACGGTATGTAGTGGTGGCATAATTGGTTTGGGTGAGCAGGTGGATGATAGGATTTCGATGCTCAAAACCTTAGCTAATATGGCACAACACCCGGAGTCTGTGCCTATAAACGCATTGGTTCCAGTAAAAGGAACACCTTTAGAAAACCAACCTTTAGTACCAATACAAGATATGGTGCGTATGATTGCCACTACACGAATTTTAATGCCTAAAACGGTGGTTCGTTTATCTGCCGGAAGAACCCAAATGAGTTTAGCCGACCAAGCATTATGTTTTATGGCCGGAGCTAATTCAATTTTCGCCGGAGATAAATTACTCACCACGCCTAATCCAAGTGTTAATGAAGACATGCAGATGTTTGATGTTTTAGGTTTAAAACCCAGAAAAGCGTTTAAGAATAGGGAAGAAGTAGCATAAAATTCTTACCGCTTTTCGTTTAGATAATTTATTTTACAAAAGTTTAAAATCATCCCCATCTTGTAAAAAGGGATATTGTTTTCTTTTAACTTTTAAATCAAACTTAGAGAGGGTATAAGTAAAAACAATTTCCTTATTACTTTCTTGGAAGATTATTTCGCCAATTGGGTCTATTAAAGTGCTGTCCCCACTATGTGAATAGCCGTTTGCATCTGTTCCAACACGGTTTACCCCAACAACAAACACCTGATTTTCAATAGCTCTAGCTTGCAAAAGTGCTTTCCAATGTGCCGAACGTTTCTCTGGCCAATTGGCTACAAAAATTTGAACATCAAACTCGTTTTTGTTTCTACACCATACCGGAAAACGCAAATCATAACATATCATAGGGCAAATTTTCCAGCCATTATATTCTACAATCAATCTTTTTTTACCAGCAGAATATACTTTGTCTTCTTCGCCCAATCCAAACAAATGTCGTTTGTCATAAAACTCGATTTTGCCACTTGGTTCTACCCAATACAATCGATTGTAATAGTTACCATTCTCCTTAGTCATCACAGAGCCAGTTATTACAGAATTTGCGCTTTTTGCTTTCTCTTTCATCCAACTTAAGGCTTTTCCATTTTCATCTTCTGCAAATTTAACTGCATTCATGCTAAATCCCGTACTAAACATTTCAGGAAGTATGATGATATCAGAATGGATTGAGCTAATTTTTTCAGTAAAATTTTCCAGATTGGCATCAATATCCTCCCAAACCAAATCAGATTGTATGATACTTATATTTAACTCTTCCATGTTTAAAACTACAGTTTTAAAAGATTATTAACGGCTAATTCTAGTGTTTTCTCCTGTTTTGCAAAACAAAACCGCAGCAATTTATAGTCTTCTCCATTGGTATAAAATGCAGAAACAGGTACCGAAGCCACCTTATAATCTATGGTTAATCTTTTTGCAAAATCAAGGTCTGTTTCATCGCTGTAATAGGCAAAAGAAACCGTTTGAAAATAAGAGCCCTTAACCGGCAATAACTTAAACTTGGTACTTTGTAATAATTTGGCAAAATAATCTCGCTTCTGTTGGTAGAAAAGACCCAATTGCAAATAGGTATTTTCATCTTTTAAGTATTCTGCAATAGCGTATTGAAAAGGTGTATTCACACTAAAAACATTAAATTGATGTACTTTTCTGAATTCAGTCATTAAGTTTGTAGGAGCGAGGCAATACCCGATTTTCCAACCAGTGGCGTGTAATATCTTCCCAAAAGATGCCACAATGAAACTTCTTTCGGCTAATTCTGGGTATTTAGCCATGCTGTGATGTGTCTCACCGTCGAATATTAGATGTTCATACACTTCATCGCTTAAAATAAGTATATCGGTGTTTTTAGTAATATTTATCAATTCTTTTATATCCTTTTCTGATAATATTGAACCACTCGGGTTATGAGGGGAGTTAAGGATAATGAGTTTTGTTTTATTGGTGATGAGTTTTTTTACGATGCCCCAATCTATTTTGAAATTTGGTGGTTCCATCTGCACCATGCGAGCTATGCCACCAAATAATTGGATGGTTGGGATATAACAATCATAAGCAGGTTCAAATACTATTACTTCATCGCCTTCTTTTATTACAGCTGCAATAGCCGTAAATATGGCTTGTGTACCACCAGCTGTAATGGTTATTTCGGTATCCGGATGATAATTTGCATTGTATAATCTTGCCGTTTTTTCTGCAATACGTTCTCTTAAAGGCATAATACCAGGCATAGGAGCATATTGATTATAAGACTTGTGAATACATTCAGAAATAAGATTTTTAAGTGACTGCTCTGGCTCAAAATCCGGAAACCCCTGTGATAGGTTAACCGCATTATGCTCCGTAGCTAATTGCGACATAACAGAAAATATTGTCGTTCCAACTTTAGGAAGTTTGCTTTGTGTTTTTAGGTTAGAGGTAGGCATAGAATTATAAAGCTAGTACGTTTTTTAAAGCTTCGTGATAAAGTTTGTATTTACGTAAATTTTTATGTCCACCGCCTTCAATCGTAATTAAATTTTTCGAATTATTTTTTAATGCTGCCAATTTTTGCCCTTGCGAGTAAGGTACAACGTCATCCTTAGTTCCATGAAAATAATAAATCGGACATTTAACTTCTTTAATCCATACGTCCGTTCTAAAAGTATAATCCATTGCAGCATCCGGAAAAAACGGCACAAATTTTTGTATTGCTTCTATGAAATTATAGTAGGGTGTTTCTAATACTAATAATTTTGGTTGATGATTAGTTGCAACTTTGGTAGCAATGCCACTACCCAACGAACGACCGTATAAAATGATTTGATTTTCATTATATAACGTTTTAGCATAATCATATATCAATTCGGCATCTGCATGAAAATTTTCTTCGCTTTGTTCTCCAGTGCTTTTACCAAATCCTCTATAGTCCATCATTAAAACATCGTAATTATGCTTAGTAAAATCTTCGGCATATTTACCCCATCTATCTAAATTATCAGAATTTCCATGAAAATAAACCAGTATACCCTTAGGGTTCTCTGCTTTAAAATGGACGCCATTAATGATAGCACCATCGGCAGCAGTTAAAAAGAATTCTTCGAATGGTTGATTAAACGTATAGACAAAGTCATTAGCTAATAATTTAGGGCGGAAGATGAGTTTTTCTTGAAACATAAAGGCAGAACTAATAGTGGCAATCACTAAACAAATGAGCAAAAGCGAAACAATACGAAATAATTTCATCCTTAAAAATTAAAAATTTTATCATCGTCGTGAATTGGAGAACGATATAGTAATTGACGTTTTCCGACCTGTAATGTTTCATCTAAAACCCTTTTTAATTTTTGATGATATTCAGGAAATTCTCTTAAATTATTATGATCGCCACCTTTAATGGATAATAGCATACTATTGTTTTTTACCAAAGTTCTTAAACGAACGCTATGCTTATAAGGTATAAGTTTGTCTTTTGTGCCATGTATAATAAAAATGGGGCATTTTACTTTCTGTATCCATTTGTGCGTGAGAATATGAAAACGTAATAACCAACGAAGTGGCAAAAATGGAGTATATCTATTTGCAACTTTTATGAAACTGTAATAAGGTGAATCTAAAATGAGCATTTTTGGTCGGTTAAGTGCTGCAATTTTACAGGCAAAACCCGAGCCCATAGATCTGCCAAATACAATAAGTTTATCATCCCCCCATTTTTCTTTTAACGTGCGATAGATAAACTGTGCATCGCTTAAAATTCCTTTTTCGCTTCTCCTGCCTGTGCTTTTACCAAATCCTCGGTAACTCATCATAAACACATCGTATCCATTTTCTGTAAAATCTACTGAAATTTTTCCATAGCCTTTAATGCTTCTGCGGTTCCCATGAAA
>JBGTLU010000042.1:0-26571 GCA_041743935.1 Sphingobacteriaceae bacterium | reverse complement strand
ACGAATATCTCCTTTTTGCAATTTCGGAAATTCAAACGAGATGGTAAAGAAATCGGCGCGACGAGCTACGTTAGCTTTTGCTTTTAAGGTATCCATCTCCAGGTTAATTTCCGGATTATTCATATTTCCGGTAATCTTCATTTTTATAGGCGACATTCCGGATATAACCAAATCATAGGTTCCACGAATGTCGTTGGTATTCATCTCAGCAATAATGTACTGCTTGCCTTGCACCCAATTTTCATATATTACATTCTCTTTATGGAATAAATTGGATGATGTAATGATGAAATTAGCCAACATACCCGATTTTAATGCGCCCACTTTATCGGCAACATTAAATAAACGAGCAGGGTTTTGAGTTAACGCTCTTAAGGCAGCTTTTTCGGTTAAGCCATAATCCATGGCCAAACGTAAATTAGCCCAAAAATCACGGCCATCGGTTGCTGGTGTAATAGTAAAATTAATACCTGCTTTTTCTAGAGCAGCAGCATTTCCGGGAGCATGCTCCCAATGCATCATTTGATCTAAACTAGCCTGACGGGCATCATTCGGATCTTCAACATCTAACACTTTAGGAAAACCCAGTGGAATAATTACTGAAGACCCTGTTTTTTTGATATCAGAAATGCGTTTGTATTCATCTCCATTACCTTTAAAAATATATCGGATTCCTAATTCTTTTCCCAGCTTATCGGCACGTAAAATGTCTAACCAATCTGAGGTTTCGAATACTTGAGGGATATCTAAATTCTTATTCAATTCATCTAAAGAGATGTTGGCTTCTACTTTACCGGCATTAGCTTTATACCATTGAGCATCATAAAACGTTTGTCGGATTAATGCTATAGAACCCATAAGAGATTGAGGATAATCTTGTGTGGATGAACCTTTATTAAATGAATAATGAAACGAAGCTCTATCGTTTATTAGCACTTCATTTTCGGTTGCGTTTGCTAGGGTTGCAAATACAGATGATCCTCTTGCAATGCCATCTGCATTGTGCGTTAACACCGATCCAAATCCCATTTTGCGCATGTCATCCGCTTTTCTAGTATCTACTGCAAAATTATCTCTGGATTTATATTCGGGTTTAATGGCTTCATTCCAATTAAATGCTCCTTTTTTATTTGAAACATATTGCGGGGCGCGATTAAAATCAAAACCAGGCCTACGAATCTCGGGCATCCCGTAACTACTGTAAGAATCAATAAGAGATGGGTAGATAAATTTGCCTTTTAAATCAACGATAACTGCACCTTTAGGTATACTTACATTGGCTCCTACTGCTTCAATCTTATCCCCTCGAATTAATAATGTACCGTTGGTTATGGTTTGATCTGCATCTACCACAATGGTTGCATTAGTAAATGCATAAAGACCTGTTCGCTTGTCCTGTACTCCATTTACAGGAAAAGTCTCTTGAGCCATTACTGTTATAAAACACAGTATAGAAAGGCTTAATAAAACTATTTTTTTCATTTAGTTGGTTATTTTGTGTTTTGGCTAAGTTAAGTCTGTTCTAAATTTAGTGTTGCAAAATTGTTGTTACAGATTAATCAAAAGAAATAAATTAAAGCAACATTTTTTTCTTTAAATTTGCCCAGCTCAACTAAAAAATTATGAAAATTGACGGCTCAACCCATTACTCTAAAATTAAAATTGCATTATTAATTATTCTAGCTTCTTTTGTGTTTTACGCCTGTACAGAATCACAAAAAGACGCATTAGGGCCATTTGAAACACGTTTGTTTGTTTCATTTGCTGATAATGACCCAGCAGGAAGAAATCTTGGTTATGTAAGCCCTGCCGATGGAGTTGTGCTTCCTAATTTTATCATGTACAAAACCAAAGCAGTAGATGGCAACGGTGTTTTTTTTGATGAAACCTCCATTTCTGGAACTACCTTTCAGGTGAGTCGCCAAACAAAAAGCATTATTAAATTAAGCATAAACGGATTTAGACTATCGGAATTTACTAGCCCTGAAATGAACAGTGCTCGTGAAATTGCCTACGATGCTAAAAATGATTTTCTGTACGTAGCAAGCAATACAGATAGTATGATATCTGTTTTTAACAATGCAAGTGGCGCTACTGGTACGGTTACACCGTTCAAAAAAATAAAATTAAATGCACAACCTTGGTCTATTCATTTAGATGCACCTGCAAACCGATTATTAGTACTAATAGATAAACCGGTAGCTGTAAATCCGCAAGTAGGAGAAGGTGATGGCCCGGTAGAAGTACAAGTATTTAATAACATTGAGCAAACCGCAAAAAGCGGAACACAAGGTTCTCAAATCATGCCTGCCGCTAATACCGTTGTAAAATTCCCATTTGCTCGTCGTTTACATGGCATGACCTATTCCTCTTCAAGAGATATATTAGTTGTTACAGAAATTGGCTCTGCCGCTGGTGGTGATCCTAACTTTAACAAAGACGGCGCTATCTTTATCATTGAAAATGCCAATATCTTTTTAAATACTGGTGGTAACATAACTCCTACCCGAACCATAGCAGGTGCAAACACTTTACTTGGTAATCCTGTTGATGTTGCAATAGATGATAGAGCAGGAAAAGAACGAGTAATTGTGGCTGAAAAAGCAAATAAAAAAATATTAGTGTTTACTTTAGATATGAATGGAAATGTATCTCCATTGATTCAAAAGTCAACTATAAACTCACCTGAAGCATTATATTTAGACATCAGAAAATAACATGAAAAAACCACATTTAGTAAATATTATTACTGCTCTTGTAGTGATTTTAGCCGGAGTTTATGCTTATTTATCAAATGATAAACGTCCAGTATCTGCACTTATAGCACCCGGCATTTTTGGGTTTTTATTATTGATTATGACACCAGGAGTGAAAAGCGGAAACAAAATCATAGCACATGTTGTGGTTGTTTTAACTTTAGTGTTTGGCTTATTTACCGGTTTTCAAGCAATAAAATCCATGGATTTTCCGGATAAAGAAACTGGTGAACGCCGTGTAAAAGTATTCTCAATAATGAGTTTGGCTTGCTTAACGGCCACTGGTTTTTATGTAGCTGGTTTTATCGACAAGCGAAAAGAAAGAAAGAAATTAGAAGGCAGTAATTAATAGGAATTTTAATCGTCATTAGTACATTTGCGCTACGTGATTAATACAACTAAACATACCGTACATAACCATAACGCGTGGTGGCACAAAAATACCATCCGACAGGTTTGTATATAATTTTTATAACTAAAAAAAACAGCTTATAAATGCCCGTCGTAGAAATCCGATGGGCATTTTTTATATTATTTTATGAAAAAATATCAATTCAAATCCACTTTCAAAAAAATGCTGGCTGATACCACTACACCGGTGAGTATTTATTTGCGTTTGCGGGATGTTTTCCCCAATTCCATTTTGTTGGAAAGCTCGGATTATCATGCAAAAGAAAACAGCATGTCCTTTATCTGTTGCGATCCAATAGCCGGTGTTGAGTTAAAAAATGAGGTGTATTCCGAAAAATATCCCGACGGAACTACCAATCATTACAAAATATCGGAAATAGATGTAATGCAAAAAGTAGATGATTTTAAGAATCATTTCGAGTATATAGAACAACAAAAATTTGGATTTACAAGCAATGGATTATTCGGATACTTTAAGTACGATATCGTTAAAAACATACACAACATCAATTTAAAAAACACACAAGACGATGGTGTTCCAACCATGATGTATTCTTGTTATCGATACGTTATTGCAATAAATCACTTCAAAAATGAATTATATGTATTTGAACATAAACTGGATGACAAAGGAGATATAAACAGAGTAATAGATTTAATCAGAAACAACAATTCTCCTCAATACCCATTTAGTTCAGATGCCAATGAAATATCCAATTATACCGACGACGAATTTTTAAGCGCCATAGTAAAAGCAAAAAACCACATCAAAAGAGGTGATGTATTTCAATTAGTATTGTCCAGATTATTTACTACCACATTCAAAGGAGATGAATTTAATGTTTATCGAGCACTAAGATCCATCAACCCATCTCCCTATTTGTTTTATTTCGATTACGGTAACTTCAAGATTTTTGGTTCATCACCCGAGGCACAATTAACCATTAGCAATAAAAAAGCGAGTATATATCCTATTGCTGGAACTTTTCTTAGGACTGGTGACGATGTTTCGGATACGCTTTTAGCAGAAGAACTAAAAACCGATCCAAAAGAAAGTGCAGAACATGTGATGTTGGTGGATTTAGCCAGAAATGATTTAAATAGAAATTGCAACAATGTTCAGGTAGAACAATTTAAAGAAATACAGTTTTACTCGCATGTTATACATTTAGTTTCTAAGGTTTCTGGAATATTGATGAAACCAGAAAAAACCATGCAAATAACGGCAGATACTTTCCCAGCCGGTACATTAAGTGGTGCACCAAAACATCGTGCCATGCAATTAATTGATGAGATTGAACCTGATAGTCGCTCTACTTATGGTGGGGCAATTGGCTTTTTAGGTTTCAACGGTGATTTTAATCATGCCATCATGATTCGTTCGTTCTTAAGTAAAAACAATACGCTTCATTATCGTGCAGGTGCAGGTATTGTAGATAAATCTGAACCCGAAAAAGAATTGGCAGAAGTAAATAATAAGTTAGCCGCTCTACGAAAATCCATTCTTTTTGCTAATGAATTTTAACCACAATGAAAATATTAGTTATTGATAATTACGATTCATTCACTTACAACTTAATTCAACTACTTCGCGAAACCAGCAAGCATAGTATTACCGTATTTATGAACGATAAGGTTGATTTTGAGGCAATAAAAGAATTTGATAAAATACTCTTATCGCCAGGACCCGGACTACCATCTGAATCTGGTGATTTGTTAAAGGTGATTAAAGAGTATGCAAGTTCAAAATCATTTTTAGGGATTTGTTTGGGACACCAAGCAATAGCCGAAGCTTTTGGAGCCAAACTTTTTAATCTTGCTAATGTTATACATGGCGAAGCAAGCAAAATATCTTTCACAGAAAATGAAAGTTATTTGTTTCGGAACATTTCATCTGGTTTAAACGTAGGAAGATATCATTCATGGGCTGTAGATAAAAAAAGTTTACCAAGTGAATTAAAAATTACAGCAATTGACAATCAAGATATTATAATGGCTATACAACATGCCAAATACGATATACAAGGATTACAATTTCATCCAGAATCTGTTTTAACAGAACACGGGAAGAAAATTATAACCAATTGGATAAACAACTAAAATGACCATCTTAGATACCATAGTTACAAGAAAAAAGGAAGAGATTAGAGCTTTAAAAAGCAAATCTTCTTTTGTTCAATTAGAAAGCAGTCCTTTTTTCGAAAGTAAGTGTCATTCTTTTCGCGATGCTATTTTAGCGAAAGATAAAAACGGCATTATTGCTGAGTTCAAGAGAAAATCACCTTCAAAGGGCATTATCAATGGCTTTGCCGATATTAGAGAAGTTACCGCTTCTTATGTTGCTGCCGGTGCATCTATTTTATCTGTACTTACTGATAAAGATTTTTTTGGAGGAAGTAACGACGATTTATTGGCCGCCAGAATGGTAAACAAATGCCCAATTCTTAGAAAAGATTTTATTATAGATGAATTCCAAATATTAGAAGCCAAATCATTAGGTGCAGATATTATCCTTTTAATAGCCTCTATATTAACACCCGCAGAAATCAAAAAACTAGCTCAGTCTGCAAAAAAATTAGGCCTACATGTTCTTTTAGAAGTTCACAACAAAGAAGAATTATTAAAAAGCACCAACCAATACATAGATGCTGTTGGTGTAAACAACCGCAACTTGGCCACTTTTACTGTTAATGTTCAAACCTCATTTGAATTAGCTGAACTTATCCCAAATGATTTCCTTAAAATATCAGAAAGTGCCATATCCGATCCCGGAATCATATCTGAGTTAAGAGAAGTGGGCTACCAAGGTTTCTTAATCGGAGAAACGTTTATGAAAACGGATGAACCCGGTCTCGCCTGTCATGAATTCATTCAATCCATTAAACCCCCAAAGCAAAAAAGGTTTAATCTTATCCCAAGTAGCCTATTATTTTCATTGAATTAATACATTTTAACAAATAATTGAATTGTATTTCAATCAGTTAACAAAATATTTGCTTGTGTGTAACAAAATACTTGCAATTTAATTTTGTATTGCTCAATTTTGATTTAGTCTATACTGACATAAAATTTAAACCAATTAACTTTTTATGAAAAAAACAATTAAATCTGTTGCAAGTCTTGCAGTTGTAGGAGTTGCAGCTTGTTTATTGGCATCTTCATGCCAAAGAAATGCTGTTACTGAAACAGAAACCATTTTATCAGAAGCCCAAATGGATATTCCACCTGCAGGAACACCAATACCGGGCAGGTACATTGTAGTTTTAGAAACGGATGCAACCATTGCAGCCATAGAAAATTATGACATGGCTACCGAACGCATGAAACTAAATGCAGCGGACATTCTAGTACAAAATAACATTGCTGCTAGTAAACTAGATCACATTTATAGCAATGTTCTGCAAGGTTTTTCTGCAAACTTAAACATTGATGAATATAGTCTTTTAATAAAAGACTCTAGAGTGAAATACATCGAACAAGACACCTATGTTAGCTTGTTAGCAAACGATGGCAAATCAGTAGAAATCACTGCTCAAACCGTTCCTTATGGTATAACAAGAACTGGCTCAGGCGATGGAACTGGTAAAGTTGCTTGGATTATCGACACCGGTATCCAATTAAACCACCCCGACTTAAACGTTGATGGAACCAGAAGTAAATCCTTTTTATCTGGTGGTGGTGGTAACAAAAGTGCTGCTGATCAAAATGGTCATGGCACTCACGTTGCAGGAACAGTTGCTGCAAAAAACAATACCGAAGGAGTAATTGGCGTAGCCTGGAACGCAACAGTGGTAGCAGTAAGAGTATTAGATAGAAATGGAAGTGGCACTACATCAGGCGTAATAAATGGAGTAGACTATGTAGGAGCTACAGCAAAAGCAGGTGATGCATGTAACATGAGTTTAGGTGGTGGAGCATCTACTACTCTTGATAATGCCGTTATCAATGCATCTAATAAAGGGATTTTCTTTGCATTAGCTGCCGGAAACAGCTCTGCACATGCCGGAAATTCATCTCCAGCTCGTGCAAATGGCCCATTTATTTATACCGTTTCTGCAATAGACATAAATGATAGATTTGCCAGCTTCTCAAATTTTGGTAATCCGCCAGTTGATTTTGCAGCTCCTGGAGTAAGTGTAACCTCTACCTGGATAAGCAGCGGATACCGTACTATAAGCGGTACTTCAATGGCATCACCTCACATTTGTGGTGTACTATTATTACGTCAAGGGTCACCATTAACAAATGGTTTTGCGATAAATGATCCAGATGGTAACCCTGATCCAATAGGTGTAAGATAAATCTAAGTTTCATATATTTTCAACAAGGAAACCCGACATTTAGTCGGGTTTCCTTGTTTTTGGGAACAAATTATGTGCTTAATGTTTCCATTTCTAGGAAACTCTCGCAACTATTTTCATTTATTTTCTCTAATTATCAACACGTTACAGGAAACTATTTTGTGTAACATTTTTGCTATAGGAATTTAATTTGGTTTTCATCAGATTTGATATTATAAAACACTGGTTATTTAACTTAATTAGAAATTAAATTATGAAAATCAAATTAACGCTAAAATCTGCTTTACTTGCAGTAACTGTATTAGGCATATCTTTTACAGCATGTAACCGCTCTACTCCAGCTTTGGAGGTAGATGAAATCATAACATCGGGCAATGAGATTGTCGCCGGGGCTCCAATACCCGGAAGGTATATCATAGTAATGAACGATAATGGCCCTACATTCAACGCCGCTGGATCTTATGATGAACTTTTAACTTCAGTTAAATTAGATGCAATGGATATGTTGCAAACCTATGGTATATCCGCAGATAAATTGGATAACGTATATGGTGTTGCCATCAAAGGTTTTTCAGCTTTTCTTTCTAATACTGAATTAGAACTTTTAAAGAAAGACCAACGCATCAAATACATTGAACAAGATCGTTGGATGAGAATTTCGGCCAACATGGATAAAGGGGTTGAAATCACAGCTCAAGAAACTCCATATGGAATTGCAAGAGTTGGTTCAGCAGATGGTACAGGAAAAGTAGCTTGGATTATTGATACAGGAATTGACTTAGATCATCCGGATTTAAACGTGGATGTAAATAAAAGCCGTTCTTTTTTAGGCACAACCGGTTTACTTGGTTTGGGCTTATTAAATTTAGGCGGTGGTAATAACGGAAGCCCAAATGACGGCAACGGACACGGAACACACGTAGCTGGTACTGTAGCTGCTAAAAACAATGATATTGGCGTAATTGGCGTTGCATGGAATGCAACCGTAGTAGCTGTAAGAGTATTAGACAATTTAGGAAGTGGAGCTACTTCGGGTGTTATTCAAGGGGTAGATTATGTGGCTTCTGCTGCAAAAGCTGGTGATGCTGCTAACATGAGCTTAGGCGGAGGTGCATCCACTGCATTAGATAATGCTGTAGCAAATGCTGCATCAAAGGGTATATTGTTTGCACTGGCAGCCGGTAACGACTCTAGAAATGCAAGTAATACGTCTCCTGCCAGAGTGAATGGCCCAAATATTTGGACCGTATCTGCTATTGATATCAATGACCGTTTTGCTAGTTTTTCTAATTTCGGAAACCCACCGGTTGATTTTGCTGCACCTGGTGTAAACACAAATTCAACATGGCTTAATGGCGGATACCGCTCTATAAGCGGCACCTCAATGGCTGCGCCGCATGTTTGTGGAATCATATTATTACGTGGAGGAGCTCCAGCAACTGGAGGCTTTGCGATAAACGATCCGGATGGAAATCCTGATCCAATTGCTGTGAGATAACCATATTCATTCTCAATCAGAAAGGGGCATTTCATATATGAAATGCCCCTTTCTGATTTTAAGCATTATACCAATTGAAGAATAGGGCTAAAATAGCCCTTTAAAAATTATACGCTTAATTTTCAGACCGTTACAATAAACAGTCTGTGTGTTTTTTGTTTCCTGTTGTGGGAAACGTAATAAACTATTTTAAACTATTTTAACTGATTTACAGTTAGTTACAGGAAACTATTTTCACTCAAACTCTAGCTATTGTTTATTTAACTTCTATGTAGCAACTTTGAATTGTTAATCAATTAAATACGTTTAGTTTATTAACAGTTGATGCTAATCCATCAACCTATTAATTTGACCCATAAGCCCATATATAACTCGTTTTGGTTTGGTAAACTTTGGGATAAAGCCCGGTAAGAGAGCGACCGGGCTTTTTTATTGTTTATAATTTCTACTTAATTGCCCCCCAGTATAATTGGTGGCGAGTTTCTTCCGCTTCCCATAATAATCACTTTAGAGTTTGGAGATAATGCAATTTCTTTTTGTGCCATGATGCTTTCGTATTGCAATTGTCTATCGGATAATGTGCTGCTTATGATTCTTTGATAATCAGCAATACCCTGTGCCTCTACACGTTTGCGCTCTGCTTCCTGCAACTCCTTTTGCAATACAAATTGCATTTTTTGCGCTTCTTGCTCGGCATTTATTTTCGATTCAATAGCTGTTTTTACCGATTGGGGTAAAGTTATGTTACGAACCAACAATTGCTCTAACTCTAATCCTCTAGTTTTAAAGTCGCTGGCAATACCAGTAAATATTTTGGATTGAAACTCATCTCGCTTAGATGAATATAGCGATATGGCGTCGTAATAAACAGCATTATCCCGTATTTTGGTTCTAGCTATTGGCCTAACGATGGTATTCTGGTAATCAACACCAATCTCTCTCAAAATTCGTGGGGCTTCTGTAGGTATTACTCTGTAAAGTACAGTAACGTCAATTATTACTTCTAATCCATCAGCAGATAAAACCCTAATTGCATCATCGTCTCGTGTGGCAGCTTCATCGTTAGCGCCAGACATGGTATAATTTTGTGTTTTGATGTTGAAGGTGGTAATTTCAATTAATGGATTAACAACGTTTAATCCACTGTTCAATGGGGTTTCATTTACTTTACCAAATAAAGTTTTTACTCCAACTGTACCTGGAGCAACTACTTTAAACAAGGAGGTTAGTAAACCAACGGTAATAATAATGGCTCCGAAAATGCGAATTACATTGCCAAACCTACTTGCCTGAATATTTGTTTTCAAAATTACAGATCCGATAATAATCAGAACTAAGCCAATAATAAGTGCTATCATCATAATTTAATTGATTTAATTATTTTTCTCTAAATTTAATAAAAAATAAAGGATGAGAATATACCTTGCCACCTCCGGAATTCTATTTATACTCTTTGCCATTGTTCAACTAAATGACCCTAATCCAGTGGTATGGATTGCCCTATATTTGATTGCAGCCATAACTAATATGATGGCTTTAAAGTCGAGATTAAAGACATGGACTCCTGCACTTTTAGGACTAACTTATTTTGTAGGGTTTATTGTTATGTTCGAGTGGCGTTCGGATTGGATTCATATAGAACAAAGCAGAGAAGGTGCAGGTTTATTGGTCTGTGCCATTAATATGCTAATAGTTTTCATTTACCTTTTAAAGAAAAAATAGTTACTTTTTTTTGCTCAATATTTTCATATTCAGATAGTAATTTACTTTTACTATAACTAGTATAACAAAGGCAATAGCAGCAATTACAATGTTTATTAGCTGACCGCGCTCAAACATGTAAACCATCGCAACAAACGAGATAAACAACAGTACGTTGACTAGTACATTTAACAATAACTTTTGAACCATAGTTTAAGATGCGGGTAAAGTAGGGTCTATTTCTGCTGCCCAAGCTAATATTCCCCCTTTTAAATTGTAAAGGTTAGTAAATTTAAAGTCTCGCTCTAGTTGCATGATGGCAGCAGCACTTCTGGCACCACTACGGCAATGAATAATTACTGGTTTGGATGTATCTAAACTAGGGTGTTCTAACATAATATTACCTAGTGGTATATGTATGCCGCCTAAGTTTGCTGCCTGATATTCGAAATCTTCACGCACATCAATTAATTGGAACTCTTCCTGATTATCCATTTTTTGTTTTAGTTCTTTTACAGATATTTCTTTCATATATATTGATTATGAGGTAAATCCTTTTGCCTGAATAAATGAATAGTAAAATACAGAATTAGGGTCTTTTGCTACTTTATGCATTTCTTTTTTTACCAGTTCTGCCAGCTCTTCTGTAACAGCACCGGCTTCTAGTAAATTAGGCATTCCGCTCATCAACAGTTCGGTCCAAAATGCAATCATTTCTGCTCGTTTAGCTGGTTGCCTATTATCTAAAAAGAAGGTTTTCACCTCCGTTTGGATGTTGGTATATCCAACCGACATTAATAAATTACCAAGTTTAGCTCCAATGAATGGATCACCACCTAGTTCGTACTGTAAATCATTATATTTCATCCAATAATTTAATACGTTTGGCGAGTACGGTTCCAAGAAAAAACTGGCATTCATCACTTCTGTGATATGAATAGGGCTGGCAGGTTTTAAAACTCTACGTATTTCACTCAATACTTTTTGTGGATTAGGTATATGCTCTAAAACCCAACACAAGAAAGCGCCATCTAAATTTTCTTCACCAGTAAAACTCATATCGGTAGCGTCCATTTGTAATAAGGTATACCTATTTTTAGCCACTGGATTTTTTGCTAACTCCTTATTTGCTGTAGCTAATTGCGTTTCCGAAAAATCTATACCCGTAAGTTTTAAATTTGGGAACCTCCTTAATAAAATCTCTGTTTGAGCACCAACACCGCTTCCAACTTCTAAAAGATGTTTAACTCCCGAAAAATCAATAGAAGTATAAATAATATTTTCTAAAAACCTTGCTTGTTTATACAATCTCTCTTGCTCGGTTTTATCAAATCCATGTAAATATTTCTCTTCTATCATTGATGATTGTTAATGAAACAAAGTTAATCCTTTCTGCCGATATAGGGTTATTGGTAGGATATTTGATGCAAAACAAAAAAAATTGCTCATCTTTAAGCTCCTTTAAATTTATTTAATGAAATCAGTAAGAAGATTTTTTTGGTTTTGCTCCGGCACAAATATCCAAATATTAGAAAAACATCCAACCGAACATAATAAATACTTTGGAATAGGAGCTACCGTATTTTTTACGGCATTATTTGCAGCTCTTTCTGGTGGGTATGCCTTATATTTTATCTTTTCGGGATCGCCATTTGCCGAAGTATTTGCTATACTATTTGGACTTATATGGGGCTTAGCCATTTTTAATTTAGATAGATATATTGTATCAAGTATAGAGAAAAATGGAAGCGTTGGACAACAATGGTTGCAAGCTGCGCCCCGGTTGCTCTTGGCTTTTCTTATTGCTTTAATCATTGCTCGGCCGCTTGAACTAAAAATATTTGACAAAGAAATACGTGCCGTTTTAGCCGAAAACTATTTATCGGCCTACAAAAACAAAATTGATACGCTTAATGCAACGTTTGATAAGAAATACGTGATAGAGTTAAGCAGACAGGCTCAATCTAAAGCAGAGGCTGATAGTTTAGATAAAGAAATATCTGCTTTGAGATACGAACTTAATCTGGAGTTTTTTGGGGAGAAAACCAACCAAACATCGGGAGTACAAGGTTTTGGACCATTTGCTAAACGAAAGGAAGCTGTAATTGTGGATAAAGAAAATCGGGTACGCGAATTAAGAAAAACTGCTGCCGAAATGGATAGTTTTATTAATTACAGAAAAGAATTAGATGGGCTCAATGATTTAACCATGCTCACCGATAATCAATTGAATGAATTAGTAAATGTTGCTGGTTTTGCTGATAGAAATAGTGCGCTTTCGCAAATTGCACTACCTGCAGATGGAGAGGGAGCAACCTCAACCGCTTGGGCCATATGGTTTATTACCATGCTTTTTGTTGCGTTTGAGACCTTACCTGTATTTGTGAAATTACTTTCGAGCAGAGGACCTTACGATGTGGAAGTGTATACCCACGAAAAACTCAAAATGTTGGAAATGGAAGATGATTTGGACGTTAAATTAAAGATAAAGCAAGCCAATAAAGAGCATTATGTGAGTAGCCAAATAGAAAAAGACAAAGCATACATCGACACAAAAACAAAAGCGGAAGTAGAATTAACTGATGAAGCCATTGATCATTGGAAAGTAAAAGAATCCGGCAATATTAAAGAAAACATAACCGACTACATCCGTTTGAAATGAAAAAATTTGCCCTTCTTACGTTAATTACACTACTATCTTTATCTACTCTTTTTGCCCAAAAAGTAGAGGAGATCATTAAGACAGAAGAGGTAAATCGCATCATTTCTACTTTGGCTGATGACAATATGTTGGGCAGAGGTATAACCAACGGAGGTGCAGCAAAGGCATCGACCTTTATAGAAAATGAATTTGAGCGGATTGGGCTTTCTTATTTTGGCAATCTAACTAGTTACAAACAAGAGTTTAATCTCATTAACATAAAACGAAAAGAGGTAATTGTATCTATGAATGACTCTACTTATACCAACGATAAGGTTTTGGTTGTAAGCGATAGAGAATACTCCATTTACCAAAAAACAGATTCAGTGAGAACAGAATTTGAGGTGGTACAAATTAGAGGGAGAGATAATTTTCAGGCAAAATTAGGGGCCATTGAAAAATCAGAAAAAGATGTAATTGTTTTGGTTGATGAGTTTCATGCAAACATATTTAAACGATACAAAGAGTTTTTTCCGGCCGATAAATTAACCCAACAAATTAGACCTAACAGAGCTTTTGTATTTATTTTAACTAAGGATACCGAAGTAAATAACTGCTATATTTTTGCTCAAAATTTGGTAAACGTTATCAAGATTAATAATGTGGTGGGGGTTTTGCCTGGCAAAAGCAAACCCGATGAGTTTGTTATGTTTACAGGCCATTATGATCATATCGGATTTATAGCCCCACGTTTAAACGATTCTATAGCAAATGGTGCAGATGACAATGCATCGGGGGTAACGGCAACTATTGCCATGGCGGAATATTACAAAACTTTGGATAACAACCAACGCAGTATATTATTTGTAGCCTTCACTGCCGAAGAAATTGGAGGATACGGTGCAACAGAGTTCCTTAAAATCATCGACCCAAAGAAAATTACTACGATGATAAACTTTGAAATGCTTGGTAAAGAAGCTAGATGGGGTCACAAATCGGCATTTATTACCGGCTATAAGTTTAGTAATTTGGGGAAGATATTACAGTTTGAAGCTAATAAACTAGGTTTTAAACTAAATCCCGACCCATACACCACACAAAATTTATTTTTCCGCTCAGATAATGCCGCATTTGCCAGAGAAGGAATTCCGGCGCATACTATTTCTACTGTGCAAATAGATATTGATAGGTATTATCACTCGGTAAAGGACGATATGAATACCATACAATTAGATAATATGGTTGAGGTGATACGTGCCTTAGCACAAATGACAGAACCAATCGTTAGCGGAAGAGAAACTCCTACCCGGATTGACCCAAGTAAGCTAAAACCAAATCAGTAAATTTCTTTGCGCATCACGTAATCGTTTAACCAATAGTTGCCAAAAGGAATATCTACCACTTCATGTATTTTAAAACCCATTTTTTCGTAAAAAACCTTAGCAGTATTGTATCGGTTTACATTAAGCTCTAGTGTACTGGCCCCAAAATTTTTGGCTTCGGCAGCTATATAATCTACTATAAAACTACCTATTCCTTTTCCTTGATTATCGGGCAGAATATATAATTTCTGGATTTTAACTATCTCCTTATTATTGTTGGTAAAAGAAGAAAATGCCTTAGCTTCGTTACCTTCAAAAGCTAAAATAAACGTGTGTTCTGTAAATTGTTTTTTTAAGGAGGATGACGAGTAAATAAGCCGAAACATGAGTTCTAATTGTTCTTTTACTAAAATATCGCGGTAGGTTGGCAGCCAACTTTTCTCTGCCAATTCTATAATTTGTGGTATATCCTGAAGTGTTGCAACACGAGTAGTTAATCGCATGGTTTTAGATGTATTCGGCAATAAAAATACTTCCTTTTTTATATTCAAAATAAATAATACCATCCTCTGTTGTAACAAATTGATGATTATCTATTGGGTTTAATCCTTCCCAATTAAATTCGGCATTATCTCCCTTAATTATTTCCATTATCTTTCCCTTGGGCAACCATTTCTGGTAGGTATTTTTTAGGGGGATGATTTTTTGCCACTCGGTTATTAGCACCAAATCCAGGGAATTTACAAAAGGAGTTAGTGAGGATAAATCGGCTTTCGTTCCTAAAATGGTTAAAGCTGGATAGGAATTATCTACAAAGTATTGTATGTACTGGGATGTATTTTTAAGTTGGATATTTTTAATTTCGGGTTGATTATTTATTATTTCTGCCTTTCCAAAACAGAGGTCTATTTTAATACCCAAAGAATTAATTTTATCAAATACCGAAGGAGTTACTGCCACCGTTGGGCTCCATTCTAGCAATTGTCCGAGCATTTCTTCTTGTTCATACTCAAACGCTAAAACCAGAAGTGCCGGTTCTTGCTTTTCGCGAACTATGTGGTGCGAGGACATATCGCAAATTAACAGAAATATGCGGTAATGTTTTTAAACTTTATCTAGAATATGCACCTAAAAAGTATAACTTAAACCCGCTTGCATTTGCCATCTAGAGGTTGCAGGGTCAATTAAAAACGGATCACCATTAGGATTCTCGAATTGGTAAACGGGTTGATTATTTACAATATTTCTGAATTTTATTAAACGAACTCCCGAATTCTGAACATTTGGCACAAAGTGCTGTTTGCCGGCATTTCTATCAATCAGATTTGCAGCATTTAAGATATCCAACGTAAAACCAAGTTTGTTTTTGGTATTTCTGATTTCTCGTTCGTAATTAAATCTTATATCCACTAAATGATTCCATGGTGTTTTTGCAGCATTTCTTTCGGCATATTTACCTCTGTTTTTACGTAGATATTGATTATTCTCTATGTATGTGTTTAGTTGCATCCATTGTTGTTCTGCTGATACTAAAACGGTATTGTTCGGACCTGTTATGTCTGCTAAAACTATGTCGCTTCTTTTTGCGGGTATGAAAATCAAATCATTATTACCCGAACCATCTCTATTAATATCCCCATCGTAGATGAAAGAATATGGACTACCTGAGCGACCGTTGTAGATAAACCCTACATTGAGTTTATTCGATTTAAAGTTGAAATCAAAAAAATGGTAGGTCACAATTTTATGTCGCAAATCAAAATTAGAGAATGATAGATTTGGGTTATTAGCATTAATTGCCTGATTAAACTCAAAATTAGCCGCATGTGAGTTTCTTACGGTACTAGTTATATCTTTACTTTCGCCAAAGGTATAGCCAACATAAGAATTTAGGTTTTTGAAAGATTTATTTAAACTAAATGTAAGATTATATCGATATCCTTTTTGGGTATTGGTAAGTAAAAACACATTAGTAAAGTTTTTATTTAATTTAATAGCATCGCCTCCTGCTAAAAAATACGATCGATTATCGGCACCAGTAAAATTTCCTACAGAGTCTTTTCTGTTAATAGATTGAAAAAGTAAGCCTTGTAAAACTTTAGAATAAGTAGCTTCAAAACCTAAGGTAAAATTGTTTTCTAATTTAATATCCAGGGCTAAGTTACTTTTCCAGTCTCTGGGTAATTTAAATCCATTATCTACTAGGTTTATTTCTGTTATGCCGGGTTGTTGGTTTGCCAAAACACTTAAATCTTGCACTAAAGGTTGCGGTCCTGTTGGTCTGATATCTACATTAAAATAGTTAGTGCCTGAGATGTAATGGGCATACGCATACCAAAGAAATGGAATTCTACCAGTAAATAAGCCTGTACCACCCCGTAATTGCAAATTCTCCTGCGCATTTAAAATCCAATTGAAACTTGCTCTTGGGTTAATTTGAGGTTTGGTATTTATCTGATTCTTAAAATCTGCAAATTGTGGCGTGTTTGTAAGTTCTGTACTGAGCGGAAAATCTCCGATGTGATTTTGCAAATCCATACGCAAACCAGTTTGTAAGGTAAATTTTCTCGAAATTCTGAATTCATCTTGCAGATATAAACCAAAAAGCAACACCGAGAAATCGGCAGAAGGCGTTTTACGGTTAAAATCAAAATCATTGTTATTTACATTATATACACCACGAATTCGGCTAGGCCGATTATTAAAAAAATCTTGTGGAGTGTTGTATTGCCACCTCCCATTGAATGCGGTTAAAAATCGATACTCAATCGTATTAAACTCTAATGATGCCCCAGCTGTGATGGTGTGTTTATCTGAATAGTAGGTTAAATTATCACTTAATTGGGTGGTGCTAAGTGTAGATCCATATACCGCAGCTTCTCGATAAGTACCGGCAAAAATAGTATTGGAAGTATTAAAATTTATTTCGATGTGTGGGAATACATTGCCATCAAAATCTCGATTATCATTAACTGTGGTATTACCAACTGTTAGTTTGTTATAAAATTTATTGTTGAGTGTACTTTTAAGCTCGGCAACTATGCTATTAGTTTTTGACTTGTGGTTATATCCTTGATTACCGTAACTAAAAAAGTTTTGGCTCCATTCTAAATTATCGTTGGTTCCCACTACATAATTATCTCTAACGGTTAATTTATGATTATCAGAAATATTATAATCTAAACGGAAGAATATTTTCTTGCTATTCCGGGTTAGATTCGCTGCAGTAAAAGTTCCGGGATCGTAATTGAAACGAGCCTTTAATGTATCCGATATTTGTTTGACTAATTCAATCGGGAAGTTAGAACCAGAGCTACCCGGTGCGTTAAGTACCGGTTGACTTCTATTTTCATACTCGAAATTACCAAAGAAAAAAAGTTTGTTCTTTACAATTGGTCCACCAATTCCAAATCCACCCTGAAAATCAGAGAATGCTGCATCAGGTTGCAACTCTCCTGCAGAGAATCTACCAATTAGGTGTTTATTTCTTCCAAAACCGTATATCGTTCCCTTAAATTGATTAGTTCCGCTTTTGGTAACGGCATTGATGCTTGCCCCCGTAAAATTACCCAAGCTTACATCAAAGGGGGCAATTTTTACTGCTAGTGCATCAATAGCACCATATCCAATTGGTTGTGTACCTGCTAAACCTCCCGGAGTACCTGATGCTACTGAGCCAGCTGCACCGCTCGCAGGTTCCTGAAACCCTAATACATCGTTGGTTGCTAAACCATCTATGCTTAAATTATTAAATCTGTAATTTCCTCCTCCAAAAGAATTCTGATTGGATTCAGGCATAAGACGTGTAGCATCCTGAAAACTTCTGTTTAAGGATGGTAATCTGTCTAAAGTTTTGCCGGATAGAGTAGTTTCATTTCCCTTTTTTGGGTTTTTAATTGGGTCATCCACAGATAAATTAATTACTACTGTTTCTAAGCCAATTCCTTCTACTTGCAAAGAAATATTTCTTTGGGTAACCGATCCTAATCCGATGGAAATATTGTCTTCTGTATATGTTTTATATCCCAAATACGAAACAGAAATTTTATACTTGGTAGATGGAGGCAGTTGGTTGAATAAGAAAAAACCTCCGTTTTGTGTTAACGTGTTATATTTTGCTTGTGTTTCTGTTTGAGTAATGAGAACTATAGCGCCTGCAATAGCTTCGCCGTTTTCATCTACCACATAACCTTGTAAAGTGCCCGAAGTTTGTTGAGCCTGTGCCCCATAAAAGGTTAAAAAAAATAATATAAATAGTTGTAATTTTCGTAAGTTATTTGTTGATATGCTAAACATATATTTCTATTAATTGAGCTATTTACGATAGTAAATGTATTAATAGTTTTAAAGAAAACTATAATTTATTAATTACAATGATTAAATATTGATTATTATATTGATATACAATACGATAAAATTGAAATTAAATAAGTAATTTAAATTAATATTAATTGTTAAAATACGATGATTACTACTGCTGAAATTCATTATAAACATGATGAAATTGAACTTGCTGAATTAGGAAAAGCCATTTCGCATCCGGCTAGAGTAGCAATTTTGAAAGAATTGGCTTCTGTGAAACACAAAACGTGTGGAGACCTGGTAAAAGTTATAGGATTATCTCAACCAACCGTTTCTCAGCATTTAAAGGCCTTAGTTGAAGTAGGTTTTATTTGTCAGAAAATAGAAGGTACCCGTTCTTATTATTGTATGGAATGGAATAAACTAGAAAGATTTTTTATGATTGTTGATAAGTTAAGTGATAGAATGCTCCCCAACCGACCAAAACGGAATTGTTGTTAAAAACAAAAAGAGCAAGTTACCTTGCTCTTTTTTGTTTTTCCTTTAAAGCTAAAAATATTAAAATTTTAAACTCAACCCTGCCATAAAATTAAATCCGGCTTGTGGGTAGTAGAAATTTTCAGTGATAAACTCGCCACCTGCAACGTAACTAAAGGTGTATCCATTATCTTCGAATTGTTCATTAAAAATATTATTGAAAGCAAACGCTAAGCCCAACTCTCTAATTCCTTTAATCGGTAATTTGTAATTAGCCCTAACAGAATTGGTGCAAAATGAGTTGATCACTCTAGCTGAATTGGAAGTATTATCCAAAAACTGTTTACCCACCAACTTGCTGATAAAAGCAAATGATAAATTAGTAATTGGAGTATATTCTAATTCACTACTTGCTACAAAATTTGGCGAATAGGCAATATCCGTTTTAGAATAATTGTTTTGGATTTGTGTGTCGTTATCAAAATCGTCCACAAATTCAACAAAATCCAAAACCTTGTTTTGGCTTAGCGCCAAGTTTGCTGCCCAAGTAACAGACGAACCAATGCGAACACTGCCATCTAGTTCCAATCCAACCCGATAACTCTTTGCAATATTACTGCGGATAAACGCGCCAACATCGTTAATCTGTCCGGTTAAAACCAATTGATCGTTATAATCCATGTAATATAAATTGGCTCCAATTTTATAATTTGATGTTTGTTTTCGGTAGCCCAATTCGTAATTAATTAATTGCTCGGGGCGCGGTCTGCTACCCGGCGAGGAACGAGTAAATTCTCTTCTATTGGGTTCTTTATTGCTAACTGCAATCGATGCATACATGTTTTCCTGTGGATTAAATTGGTAGGTTAGCCCTACTTTTGGATTAAAAAATTGGAGTTGCACAGCTTGTTGCGTGTTTACACCCACCTCATTAAATCCAAAAAATGAATAATTAATGCTGCGATATTGTACATCGGCAAATGCTTCGAGCTTATTGGTCAAAGCAAAATTTCCTTTTGCAAATACGTTGAAATCAGTTTTCTCGGCATCATTATCGTAGTAGCGGAAATCTTTTGGAATGTTTTGAGCAATCTCGGCAAAAATAATCTCTCCGAAATGTTGCCCCAAATATTCGTTGTATGCACCACCAAGTGTTAAGGTAGTTTTATTATTGGGTTGATATTGTGCAGAGTACGTTATGCCATAAAAATCGTTATCTAACCATCTACGTTCAACTAAATCGGTTCGGGTAAAGGTCTCGTTCCCGATGGTTACATTAGGCAAATTATACCTCGAAAACCGTACATTTTCCTGAAATAACTCAAAAAAACCTTTGCCTTTTGTGTAATGAACTCCGGTATTTATTAACCAATTATCGCTGGCTTGGGTTGAATAAAATAATTGGAAATGATCTTGCTGATAATTGTCGGTGGCATCTTTGTACGTAAAACCATTAAAGGTTCTGTTGCTTTCTAATAAGTTCTCCGGAACGCCATCATAAGCCAAATAGGTTCTTTCGGCACCCGAAAATACGTTTGCTCTAATAATGCTTTTCTTACCATAATATGCCCCGCTCACATAAAACGAACGTAAATCAGAGAATGCTCTATCAATGTATCCATCCGAATCTATTTTAGATAATCGGCCATCGAAAGTGAATTTACCATCAATCAAACCAGAACCAACACGCAATGTGTTTTTGAACGTGTTAAAAGAACCGGCAGAATTTGCTAACTCGGCATATGCTTTTTCGTTTTTCTGATTCGTTTGGATGTTGATACTTGCACCAAATGCACCAGCACCATTGGTAGAACTACCCACGCCTCGTTGAATTTGTATATTTTCGATAGACGATGCAAAATCTGGTAAATTAACCAAAAACGTTCCCTGCGATTCGGAATCGTTGAACGGAATACCGTTTATAGTTAGGTTAATCCTGGTTGCATCGCTACCTCTGATTCGTATTCCGGTGTATCCAACACCATTTCCGGCATCGGAACTAACCACCACCGAAGGAGTTTGGTTAAGCAGATAGGGTAAATCTACCCCTAAATTATTCTTCTCTAATTCTGTTTTATCTACATTTCGGTAGGTAGTAGCGGCATTGGCTTGTACTCTGGTAGCACTTACTATCACTTCGTCGCTAAGCACAGTACCGGGTTGTAAATCAAAATTTAACGTGCTGTTTTGTTGCAGGTCGATGGTTTTTTCTAGACTAACATAGCCAATAAAGCTAGCCTTCAGTCGGTATGTGCCGGGTCTTAGATTTTTAATTTCATACGTTCCGTTTACATCTGTTGGCACTACAACGTTTAATCCAACTATACTTACACTAGCGCCATACAAGGCATTACCAGATGTTAGATCAGAAATTTTACCCGTTATTTTGCCTTGGGCCCATAAGCTTACAGGCATAATTGCAGCCAATGCGGCCAAAATCAATACTTTTTTCATTTAATCGTTTTCATTTTCGGAGAAATCTAAAACCCAAACAGCCAAAGCAATTGTGCACCATTGCTTAGTTTGCTAGTTTTTTGGATATACTCCAATGTTACACCATACGAGAGCAAAAGGGATGGAACGCTCTCAATTACCTTTCCCTCCGCCGGCATTATCCGGTTCAGGTTTCCGCTTTCATTTGATAAAAGCGAAGGGTTTAATCTCAGCCACAACCGCAGTCATAGCACCCCTTGGTGAGTGCAACAAAGGTACAAGGATGATGGATAGAAGCAAAATTTAATTTGTCGACCTTATTTTAGCGCAGCAATTCTTCAATATCTTCTCTAGATAGCGTTTTAGCATAGCTTTCTTCGGTGGTTATTAAGGAGCCTGCCAAATCTTTTTTCTTGCCTTGCAAAGCCAGAATTTTTTCTTCCACCGTGTTTTTAGTGATGAATTTATAAATAAACACATTTTTTTTCTGCCCAATTCGATGGGCTCTATCAATGGCTTGTTGTTCTGCTGCCGGATTCCACCAAGGATCTAACATAAAAACATAATCTGCCTCGGTAAGATTCAGACCAGTTCCTCCGGCTTTTAATGAAATAAGAAATAACCTGGTGTCTTCTTCTTCTCTAAATTGTTGTATGGCTTGTTGCCGATCGCGAGTAGCTCCATCCAAATACGAGTAGCGGATTTCCTTTTTATCCAAAGCATCTTTCAGTAAAGTCAAATGTTTTACAAATTGTGAAAACACCAAAATTTTATGCCCTTTTGCCAATGTGTTTTCCAATAATTCCAGAATTAGATTAAACTTCCAGGAATCGTGTTTGTACTCTTCTTTAACCATTTTAGGATGATTGGCAATTAGCCTCAGTTTAGTTAAACCTTGCAAAATGGGCAAAGCGTGTTTACCCGAACCATTAGAAGCTATTAACTGTAAAAGTTCGTTTCGGTAGTAAGATTTTGTTTCATCGTAGAGTTTTTCTTGCTCTTCAGTCATGTTACAATAAAAAACCTGTTCAGATTTTGGAGGTAGTTCAGAAGCTACTTGATCTTTGGTTCTTCGGAGCACAAAAGGTTTGATAAGGGCTTGCAAACGTTGGAGTTTTAGAGGATCTTGTTTTTTCTCAATGGGTATAATAAACTCTTTTTGAAAATAAGTGAACGAACCCAACAAACCGGGGTTTACAAAACTCAATTGCGACCATAAATCGCCAATGGTGTTTTCAACTGGAGTTCCACTCAATACTAGTTTGTATTTAGATTTTAAGCTTTTTACGGTTTTGGCGCTTTTAGATTGTGGATTTTTAATGTTCTGACTTTCATCTAAAATGAGGTAATGAAAGTAAAAAGTTTGTAAAAGCTCTGCATCCACCCTAGCAATTCCATAGGTGGTTAAAACCACATCATAAGCAGCAAATTGTGCTGCTTCTTTTATTCTTTCGGAGCCTAAATAGGTGCCTACTTTTAGTTTTGGAGTAAATTTTTTTGCTTCGGCCTGCCAATTATAAATCAATGAGGTCGGCATGATGATGAGCGATGTTAATCGGTCTTTATTTTCTTCTTTTACTTTCTGAAGCAAAGCCAATGTTTGTATGGTTTTTCCAAGTCCCATATCATCGGCCAAACATCCCCCAAAATTAAATTCTCTTAAAAAATTAAACCAGTTGTATCCCGCTTTTTGGTAGGATCGTAATTCGCCTTTAAAGTTTTCTGGTATAGTATAATCCTCTATCGTATCTACATCTTGCAGTTTTTGCAATCTACGGCTCAGGATTGTTTCTGATATACCTGATTCAGTTAAATCTTTTATCAACCCTACATGATGTTTTTTTAACTTAAGTTCGTTGTTGCCTTCGCCCAGTGCAAATAAATCTGTGTATTTTACAAACCAGCTATCGGGTATAATGGCTATTTGTCCATTAGGTAATGTAAATTCTTTTTTACGTTGGAGGATAGATTGTTTTAGCTCCAAAAATGGAATTTGGAAGGAACCAAATTGTACCATGGCATACACATCAAACCAATCGTTATGCTCACTGAACTTAAGATTTATTTTATTTTTTCCTATGACATATTTTTTGGTATTCTCAGAAATATTGATGGTAAAACCCATTTCTTCAAGCGCAAATGAATATTCATTTAACCAATCAAAAGTGGCATAATTAATTTCTTCGCCTTCTGCTAATTGGGTATAACTTTGAGCAAATAGATAATTTGGGCTTTGGAACTGAAGCCCTAAATCCAATAGTTTATTAAGTTGGTTCTGTTCCCATTGATGGGCACGTTTTATACGATGTACAATGTATTTATCAGCAATTTTCTCTACACTAGCTGATATGTTTGCATTGGTATCAAATGGGAAAGTATACTCGCCATATGAAAAAGATAGCTGCAAAGGTTGCCCCAAAATATCTGGTTGCAAGGTAAGCAAGGAGGTTGCGGTATATTTTTCGTTTTTTATTTCAAAGCCTTCTGCATATACATGATGTTTTTCTATGAGCGGGGCAACAAATTTTTCGAAATAATTATCTTCTGCAGATGGGGATATTTCTATAAATCGTTTGTTAATGAAGGGCAACAGTTTTTTTCCTTCAATATCGTTCTCAAAATAATGAAGTATGCCATTGAGTAGCATCCATGCAGGTTGATTGCTTACAATCAATGCATTTTTAAACATAAACTCTATGCGTTGCCCTTTATATTTAAGGGTTGGGAAATATCGGGTGCCATCTGTATTTCTTCTAAAATGGAATAAAACCGAACAGGGTTCCTCGGCGATTTTAATAGGGAAAGCAGCCGGATTTCCTTCATTTCCCATCACAAAAACCAATTTATCTTTCATCAACAATAAAGCCTCATTTAATTTGTCTTCGATGTATAGTCGGATGGATGTTCTTAATTCCTCGGTATATTTTCTGGGGAAAAACTCGGAAGGACGAATGGGTTTTGGATAAAATTGACGGATGATGTTTTCCTGATTACAACTTTCTAATAATCGGATGAGGTGTAAATCATTTTCATCTAGATAGGCACTAAAAGATTTGGCGCTTTTTTCAAAAATACGACGGTGAGCTAACGACAAACTGCCGTCGGGGTTTAATTGAACCATGTGAGGCTCCATTAAATAACCAAGGTATTCGTGCTCAAAAAGCGAATAAACTATTTTACAGGGTTCAGACCCATCTATTCTTGCCAACTTTTGTTTAGGTAAAAAATTTACAAAATTTAGGCAGTAGAAAATGTTAAAGGTAGTAATGTAATTGGATTATAAAAGGCTTGATAGGCTATTTAACAATAATATAACATTACCAAGGGGTAGAAATAAACTCGAGATATGCAATATAATTTTCGAGCTCCTTGCCATCTTTCTTCACTTTCTCGGTGGTAATATATAGCAACACCCGCAAATTTCTCTTGTTGTTTTTTGCTGGATTGATGTGTAGGAATTCGGCACTTAAATCGTACGCTTTACTTTCTATTTCTTTCCAATTATCGTTTAAACAAAAGGCTAAACTAGCTCGGTTATCTTCATAAAACTTACGTAGTGGTCCATTAGGTTTTGGAAATAGTTTTTGATCAAAAGCAAGCAAAACCAATAAAGAGGTGGTCTTACCTGTTTCTTTTATAAAAGTTCCTTTTGCTCCTTTTAAAACTTCTTTAGAAATATAGGTTTTACTTAAACTATCTGCATGTATTTGGCGGTCTTTGTAGGTTACAAATGCTCCACTTAATCCCTCCACAATAAACTTATTTATGGTTTGACAATAGCTGTTATTTATCCCTTTTTCTTTTAAATGTTGGGCAAATACTTCTCCGGTAAATAAGAAAATCAGAATTAAAATCGTCGCTTTTTTCATTTAAATTGTAATAGTTCCATTAAAAACCTGCGTTGCCGGACCAACCAAAAATACTTCTTTAAATATGTTTTCGCCAACCCGATTAAATTGTACGGAAAGGTTACCTCCCTTGGTTTCCACTGCGATGGTTTGTGAACCATAAAGCGCATTCTTTACAGCAAACGCTATCGCTGCTGCTGTAACACCGGTTCCGCATGAAAAGGTTTGGTCTTCTACTCCGCGTTCATAGGTGTGTACCAAAATAGAATTCCCTTTCTGCACCACAAAGTTTACATTAATTCCTTTGTCTTTAAATCGATTACTGTATCTAATTTTTCGGCCTTCACTCACCACATCTAATTTTTCGTCGGAATCTAAAAAAAGGATATAATGTGGTGAACCGGTATTTAGTATATACGCTTGATTTTCGATTTCTATATCTCCCACATCTACCATTTGCAAACTCACCAATTGTTCTGAAATTTTGGCAAAATGTTCGCCATCAACTGCCAAAAATTTAGTTTCATGCTGGATGATACCCAAATAATTTGCGAAAGCAACTAAACATCTTCCTCCATTGCCACACATGCTGCTAGGCTGTCCATCGGAATTGGTGTAAAACATTTCAAAATCGTAGTCCGTATGGTTTTGCAACATCATAAATCCATCGGCACCAACTCCAAAACGACGGTTGCAAAGCCTTTTTATCCAATCTGCCGATGGTTTAATACTATTATTTCGATTATCTAGTAAAACAAAATCGTTTCCCGTTCCTTGATATTTATAAAAATTAATTTCTTTCATTTAAATAATAGATAAGCGTATGTTGTCATTTTATTTTTACAAAGTTAACAATAATTAGGCCTTGGAAAATTCGTTGC
>JBGTLU010000041.1:0-85695 GCA_041743935.1 Sphingobacteriaceae bacterium | reverse complement strand
AATAATTTTTATAGATATTCCAGAAAAAAAAGGGAGGCTTAGCCTCCCTTTTTTTTTGTAGTAAATAATTCAATGTAAAATTAAATGCTTTCTATTACTATAGCAGAAGCACCTCCACCACCGTTGCAGATACCTGCTACGCCAATTCTTCCTTGGTTTTGTTTTAAAACATGAGCAAGTGTAACCAAAATTCTAGAACCAGAACTTCCCAAAGGATGACCTAATGAAACAGCGCCTCCGTTAACATTTACTTTGTTAGCATCCAGTTTTAGTTTTTTATTATTTGCTAATGCAACTACAGAAAAAGCTTCGTTTATTTCGAAAAAATCTACATCAGAAATGCCTAAACCTGCTTTTTCTAATGCTCTTGGTATAGCTTTAGATGGGGCAGTGGTAAACCATTCTGGTGCTTGTTGAGCATCGGCATAGCCTAAAATTTTGGCTAATGGTTTTATTCCTAATTCTTTGGCTTTATCAGCGCTCATGAGCACCAAAGCCGAGGCACCATCGTTCATGGTAGAGGCATTTGCTGCGGTTACTGTTCCGTCTTTTGTAAATGCTGGGCGCAATTCCGGAAGTTTTGCAAAATTTACATTCTTATATTCTTCATCCTCCGAAATTACTATTGGATCTCCTTTGCGCTGAGGTACTTCTACTCCTACAATTTCATCTTTAAATTTTCCTGCTGCAACTGCTGCTGCCGAACGTTTATACGATTCAATTGCATATGCATCTTGTTCTTCGCGAGATATATTACATTCTTTGGCACATAACTCAGCCGCATTTCCCATGGCATAATTATGGTAAACATCCGTTAAGCCATCTTTAGCTAATCCGTCTATTAGCGCTGTATTACCATATTTATTTCCCCAACGTAAGCTATCTGCATAAAATGGGACATTGCTCATGCTTTCCATTCCACCTGCAACTACGATATCATTATCGCCAAGGGCAATACTTTGTGCTGCAAGCATCACTGCTTTTAATCCGGATGCACATACTTTATTAACGGTGGTGGAAGGTATAGTATTAGGTAAACCGGCAAATGTTGCTGCTTGGGTTGCAGGAGCCTGCCCTAAATTAGCCTGTAATACATTTCCCATAATTACTTCCTGAACTTGCTCTGGTTTAATTCCAGCTCGTTCAACGGCTGCTTTTATTGCTATGGCACCTAATTTTGTTGCCGGAATACTAGATAAACTACCTCCAAAACTACCCATTGGTGTACGAACTGCTGATACTATTACTACTTCTTTCATAAATTATTTAGAGATTTAATTGAAAACGAACGCAATTTAAACAATATTTACAAAGCCTTTCTTCGTTTTGTTGAATATAGGGTGATGGATTTATATTTTTGAATAGTGGCTAAGAAATCAGTAGTTAAATACATAATTAATCAGCAGCCGGTATTATTCCGGTTAATTGTACTATTCATTTGTGTAATGATTGTAGTGGCAGTATTGCCTAAAGAAAAACGATTTAAATATGAATATGAAAAAGGCACAATATGGCAACACAACGACTTGTATGCAAGCGAAAACATAGCTATTAATAAATCACCAGAACAACTTCAAAAAGATAAGGAAGATGTTATAAAATCTGTTTTACCCATTTATGAGTTTGATGCCCGAGTAGAACAAATTCAATTAAATAATTACCGAAGAGAGTTTGATTTACAGTGGAAAATAAAATATTCTGACAATAAAAATCGGGCTAATATCTTTACTGTTGGGCTACAATTATTAGAAGAATTTTATGCTAAAGGAATTGTTGGTTTAAACAAAAAGTATCAAACCTCCGGAATTGATTATACCATAACCTTATCGGATAATAACGTTGCTACCATTATATCTACTTCTACTTTATTGACTGTTGATAGAGCAGCACAAATAACCAAAGCAAGGCTAAATCGTTATTCTTTAGAAGAAAAGGACTTACTATTATCCTTAGTTGAAACTCATTTACAACCAAATATAATTTATAATGAACAATTAACCAGAAGATTAGAAGATGAGATATTAGCTCAAGTATCAACCACTAAAGGGATGATACAAGCAGATGAACTATTAATTAAAAAGGGCGATGTGGTGGATGAAAAAGCATATTATAAATTAGAGTCACTTAGAGCAAAACATCAAGATCAATTGGTTTTTGTTGGTAAAAGAGAGGTAGTTGCCATTGGTCAGTTTATTTTAGTAGCCTTATCTATTTCATTGATATTGGTTTTCTTATCTATTTTCAGGAGAGACATTTTTACAGATTACAGAAAACTTACACTCATTTTCATCATAGTTACCTTTATGTTGGTTGCACTTTCCTGGTCTATTAGCATCAACCTGCCAAGTATCTATTATATTCCTTATTGTATTGTCCCAATTATTATTCGTTTGTTGTTTGACTCTAGGCTTGCACTAAATATCCATTTATTGGTGGTAATTATTGCAGGATTTTTTGTGCCAAACGGATTTGAGTTTGTTTTCTTACAAATAACAGCCGGTATGGCTGCCATTTATAGCATAAGAAACTTACTTAGAAGATCACAGTTTTTATATTCTGCCGCATTAATTTTCTTAACCTATATTATAGGTTATGTGGGCATTTCCATCATTCATGAAGGAACATTTACAGATATGGATTGGCTAACCGTAGGGGCTTTCTTTGTGAGTGTAATTTTATCTTTATTAGCCTACCCATTAATATACTTATTCGAAAAACTGTTTGGCATTACTTCCGAAGTTACTTTAATGGAATTAACCAATACCAACAGTAAATTACTTCGCGAACTTTCATTTAAAGCACCTGGTACTTTCCAGCATTCGTTACAAGTTGCCAATCTGGCCGAAGCAGCAATTTTTGAAATTGGTGGCAATGCATTATTAACCAGAGCAGGCGCTTTATATCATGATATTGGTAAAATTCATAACCCGGTTATTTTTATTGAAAACCAAAAAATAGATAATAATCCTCACGATACAATCAAATTTGAAGAAAGTGCGCAATTAATTATCAGACACGTTACAGATGGCGTTAAGCTGGCAGAGAAAAACGGATTACCGGAAATCATAATCGATTTTATTAGGACTCATCATGGTACTACTCGGGTAGATTATTTTTATCATTCTTTTTTAAAAAATTACCCAGATACAGTACCAGATGAAAAAGTTTTCCGATACCCGGGTCCCATTCCATTTACTAAGGAAACTGCCGTATTAATGTTGGCAGATTCTGTAGAAGCAGCATCAAGAAGCCTAAAAAACCCAACACACGATGCAATTTCTGAACTGGTAGAACGCATAATAAACTATAAATTAAACCAAAATCAGTTAATAGATAGCCCTATTACGTTAAAGGATATTGTAGTTATCAAGCAGATATTTAAGCAGATGCTAGAGAACATTTACCATGTTCGAATAGATTATGAAATCTAATTTCACAAATTGTTTTTAAGATTTCAATCTATTGCTATATTTGCGCTCCGTTTCGGCGGCCTTTGTACTCATCACCGGATAGAATAAAGGAAATTTGCTTATTACCCGGTGAGGTGGGTGAGAGGCTGAAACCAACAGTTTGCTAAACTGTCGTACGAGAAATCGTACCGCGGGTTCGAATCCCGCCCTCACCGCTTACAATTGTAAAGGTAACGGGGTGTAGCGTAGTCCGGTCATCGCGCCTGGTTTGGGACCAGGAGGTCGCAAGTTCGAATCTTGCCACCCCGACAAAAGGTCTCTGGAATTTTCAGAGACCTTTTTTACTTTTGTAAAGTATTTAATGACTCCGTAGCTCAGCTGGATAGAGCAACTGCCTTCTAAGCAGTAGGTCAAAGGTTCGAATCCTTTCGGGGTCGCTGTATTAACCTCGGCAATTATGTCGAGGTTTTTTGTTTAAAATCTTTAGTGGATTGGTAGCGTAATGATACTTTGATAAAGATTGATTATTTGAAACCAATACGAACTACCTGCCAAAAACGCTACTGCCTACTTTTAAACGGACGAATAATTAATCGCGTACCACGATCGTAGCTAAAGTAATTCCAAATCCAATTAATAAATACAATCATTTTATTTCTGAAGCCCACCAATGTGAGTAGATGTACGAACATCCATACAAACCAAGCAAAAATCCCCTGAAAACGTATAAATCCTATATCTACAACTGCTTTATTTCTTCCAACAGTAGCCATTGATCCTTTATCAAAATAATTAAAGGGTTCCATTTTATTTCCGTTAATGTTTTGGATAATGTTTTTGGCTAATCTATTTCCCATTTGTATGGCCACAGGAGCTACTCCTGGGTGTCCAAATGGATATTTTTCACTAATCATAGCTGCTACATCGCCCAAAGCGAAAATATTAGTATGACCTATTACTTTATTATACTCGTCAACTTTTATTCTATTGCCGTTAATAATAGATTCTGGATTTAAGCCATCTATGGTTACACCTTTTACGCCTGCTGCCCAAAGCACGTTTTTGGCAATCATGGTTTTACCACTCATAAAACTAACTACGTTACCATCGTAATTTAAAACCCTATCTTGATTAATGATATTTACGCCCATGCTTCGTAGAAATTTTTCTGCTTTATCCGAAGCCTGTACAGACATGCTTTGTAATAAACGCTCACCAGAATCCACTAAATGAATTTGCATTTTTTGTATGTCAAGTTCCGGGTAATCTTTTGGTAAAACGTGATTTTTGAGTTCAGCTAATGCTCCAGAGGTTTCTACACCGGTGGGCCCACCGCCCACTACTACAAAGTTCATTAAGGCTTGTTGCTCTTCGGGGTCGGTAATTAAAAGTGCATTTTCAAATCGCTGAAGGATTAAACTGCGCAAATCCAATGCTTCTGGGATAGATTTCATTGGCATGGCATGCGATTGTACCTCTTCATTGCCAAAATAATTGGTATCAGATCCGGTAGCGATTACTAAAAAGTCATAAGAAACGGGGCCAATTGTTGTAATTAATTCGTTTTTATCACTATTTATGGCAGTTGCTTTTGCCACTCTAAAGGTGAAATTATTTTGGTATTTAAAAATTTTACGAAGAGGAAATGCTATGGAATCTGGTTCTAAACCACCGGTTGCTACTTGATATAATAGGGGTTGAAATGTATGATAGTTATGTTTATCTATCATAAATACTTGTACTTCTTTGTCTCGTAATTTTTTTGCTAGTTCGATACCACCAAAACCACCACCTACAATTACGATACGTGGAAAAGAACTATTCGGAATATTCATTTATAAACATAAAACATATTAAGCACACAAAAAAATCAATAATTTGTTTCTTTACAATACGTGAGATACCAAATTCGATTTTTCAAGGTAAACCTTCTTTCAAAAGAAAATCCACTGTTTGAAATCGTAATTTTTTCTGTCACCATTTTGTCTAGCCTTTTGATAGTATGATCGAAAATAGCTTTATCTACTGCTTCTCCAATTGCATTTCTGTGCAAAATCCAATTTTCAGGTGTCCAAGAAAAAAATGTATCGGTTGCAAAGTAACCACCTTGTATAGGAAATGCTATTCTTTTAAGTTGAAAGACAGAATCTGAGTGAAATCTTTTGTTGAAAGTTTCAAATTTTTCTGCTCTGTTTTGGGAATACGAAAATGACAGTCCTATTAATGTAATTAATATAGATATGAAAAAAATAGATATGAGTAATTTAATCTTCATGCTGTAGGGTAGACAGAGTTACAAAAGTAAGAATATTTTAATTTTTGTAATTAATAAGCACAAAAAAGACCGCAATATTTATTGCGGTCTTTTTAATCTTTAAATAAAGCTTATTTATTTTTTCTTTCTTATAAAATCTACTACAACAGGGGCTGCAACAAATATAGAGGAATAGGTACCTACAATTACACCAATTAACATGGCAAAAGTAAATCCTCTTATAACCGGACCTCCAAATATAAATAGAATACTTAACACGATGATGGTTGTAACACCAGTAACTACAGTTCTACTTAGAGTACTGTTAATGGCATTATTTATTACCGTAGCTAATGTATCATTCTTTGAGTGATGCAGATTAATGTATTCTCTTATCCGGTCAAAAACAACTACTGTATCGTTTAATGAATAACCCATAACAGTAAGAATTGCAGCAATAAATGCTTGGTCGATTTCTAATGAAAATGGTAATATTCCATCAAAAATGGAGAATAGTGCTAATAAGAACAACACATCATGTAGCAAGGCTACCAAGGCGCCCAAGCCAAATTGCCAGCGCTTAAAGCGATAGAGTATGTATAGGAAAATCACCACAAATGATGCAAGAACGGCATAAATTGCTCCTATTTTAATGTCATTTGCAATGGTCGGACCAACTTTTTGTGAACTTAGAATTTCTCCAGTTCCGCCTGCAAATCCAACTAAGCCTGATTTTAACTTATCCTCTACAATTTGATCAGTTTCTTCTGAGTTGTCATTAATCAAATAGCTAGTCGTTATTTTTACTTGATTACTTTCCCCAAATGTTTTTACTTCAGGAGCGCCATTGAAAGCACCTGCTAAAGTAGAGCGTATTTCAGATGTGTTTACCGCATCATCAAATCGAACAACATAACTTCTTCCACCTTGAAAATCTACACCTAAGCTTAATCCCTTAGTAAAAATGGAAATTAAACCAGCTACGATTATAACCGAAGAAACACCAAAAAATATCTTTCTTTTACCTAAGAAATCATAGTTGGCTTCAGTAAATACATTTTTAGATAATTTGGTGAAAAACGGAACGGTTTGGCTTTTATCGATTTTGGCTTCAAAAATTAATCTGGTAATAAATATTGCACAGAATAATGAAGTAAGAATACCTATAATTAAAGTAGTAGCAAATCCTAAAATTGGTCCAGAACCAAACATTGCTAAAATAATACCGGTAATTAAGGTAGTTACGTTCGCATCAATGATGGATGAATAGGCGGCTTTATATCCATCTGAAATGGCCACCCGAAAGCTTTTACCTGATGAGAGCTCTTCTCGAATACGTTCATAGATGAGTACGTTCGCATCTACAGACATACCAATAGTTAGAACAATACCGGCAATTCCGGGTAAGGTTAGTACTGCACCTAAAGATGCCATTACACCCATAACAAAAAACAGGTTTACTACTAGTGCAACATCGGCAACCCAACCAGCACGGTTATAATAAACTACCATGAAAATTAATACGAGAATTAATCCAGCAATAGAAGATAATAAACCTGCATTAATTGCTTCTTGTCCTAATGACGGACCTACAATGGCTTCTTCTACAATTCTGGCTGGTGCAGGTAACTTACCTGCTTTCAGAATGTTTGCAAGATCTTTTGTGTCTTCTATTTTAAAGTTTCCGCTAATGGAAGAAATACCATTAGGGATTTCATTTTGGACAGTAGGTGCAGAGTAAACATTTCCATCCAATACAATGGCAACACTTTTTTTGTTGTTTGCATCTGCAGATGCTTCTGCCGTTATACGTCGCCAAGTTTTGGCTCCATCGGCATTCATGATCATAACAACCTCTGGGTTACCGCGTTGGTCGAAATCATCTCGTGCATTACTAATTACATCACCTTCTAATGCAGGTTTACCATCTCTGGTAGTTGCTTTTAGTGCATGTAATTCAAATACGTTGTTGTTATCAAATGCTTTTACTCCCCAAGCAAAACGTAAGTTTACCGGAAACAAAGCTTTAACATCTGCCTGCGCTAAATACCTGTTTACAATAGCTGTATCGCGCATGGCAGCATATCCGATTACCGAACCGGGTTGTAATTGCTGACCTGCTTCTGTTTGGAATATGGCCGGAGATAGTTTTGCAAATAGCGGATTTTGTTTTTCAAAATCAGCGCTTGCATTGGTAGTATCTGTTCCTTTTATCTCGTTTAATAAAGCTATACCTGTTGTATCTGAAGTAGTGATAGATTCGGTAGTAGTTTTCTTTACCGTATCGGTTAAAGCAATTTTAGCTGCAATGTTTTTATTTGCTGCATCTAAAACACCAAAAACTTCGGCATTATCATACGTTTCCCAAAACTCTAATTGAGCAGAACCTTGTAAAAGTTTACGTACACGTTCCGGATCGGTTACTCCTGGTAACTCAATTAAGATACGGTTGGTACCTTGTTGTAGTTGGATGTTTGGTTGGGTAACCCCAAAGCGGTCGATACGAGTGCGTAAAATATTAAAGGATCTTTCAATGGCACTATTTCCTTCAGCACGCAATACACGTAAAACGTCTGCATCAGAAGTATTAAAGTTTATTCTGTCTCTATTCTCTTGTGTTGCAAAAACAGAAGCCAAGCGACCATTTGGCGCTAACTCTGTAAAAGCCTCACTAAATAAGGTAATAAAATCTTTCTGGCTGGTAGATTGGCGTTCTTGAGCTAATCTCAAAGCTTTATTGAAAGTAGAATCTTGACTGTTGTTGGATAATGAACGAATTAAATCTACCAAAGATATTTCCATGGTTACGTTCATCCCACCTTTTAAATCTAGACCTAAATTCAATTGGCGTTCTTTCACTTGTTGATAAGTGAAATTTTTAATTCCTAAATTAAAAATACCAATATTGGCTACGGAATCTAAATACCTAGCTTCTAAAGCCGGATCGCCGTTACTTGCGGCAATTGCTTTTTGTTCAACACGATAAGCTACCCATGTAAACGATAGCGAATAAATACAGGCAATGGCTAATGCTATTGCAAAAAACCTTATGGCACCTTTTCCTTGCATAATTTTATCTTAAAAACGTATAAATTACTTGTTAATTGATTTTTAACAAGAGGCGCAAATCTAAGTAATTTTTTAATTAATGAAACTGCCTCGATAAAATCTTGTGAATAGATTTTTCAGATTCTTTTATAGGTCACAAAAGAGTAGGGGATTGCGTTTTTTTCATCTGCTTTATGATCCACTCTTTTTATTTCTTTCCATGAGTGTTTATTTATTTGAGGAAATTTTGCATCTCCCTCATATTCTTGGTGTACCTCTGTAACGTATAAAGTATTTACGTCATTTATGCTTTGCTCATAAATATTTGCACCTCCTATAATAAAGGCCTGTTCTTCATTTTTTACTAAACCTAAGGCTTCTGATAATGAATTTACCACCACACAGCCTTCAATTTTTAAATTTTTATTTCTGCTGATGATGATGTTTTTGCGATTGGGTAGCGGTCGACCGATGGATTCATACGTTTTTCGGCCCATGATGATTGCATTGCCTGTTGTAATTTCTTTGAAGTGTTTTAAATCGGCCGGTAAATGCCAAATTAATTGGTTTTTGTTTCCAATAATATCATTAATTGATTTAGCTACGATGATAGAAAGATTCATTCTTTTAATGAGTATTGAGGTGAAAAATATAAATATGAAACTAAACCCTCTAAACCTTCATATTAAACCCTTATCTAAACGGCAACTGGTGCTTTTATAGCAGGGTGTGGATCGTAATTGCTTAGAGTAAAATCATCAAAACTAAAATCAAATATATTTTTTATCGCAGGATTCAGACTCATTTTTGGTAATGCTTTGGGCTCTCTGCTTAATTGTAATTTGGCTTGATCTAAATGGTTAGTATAAATGTGTGCATCGCCCAAGGTGTGAATAAATTCTCCCGGTTTTAGATTACAAACTTGAGCTAACATTAAAGTTAATAAAGCATACGAAGCAATATTAAAAGGTACACCCAAGAAGATATCGGCACTTCGTTGGTATAATTGGCAAGATAATTTTCCATCTGCAACATAAAACTGAAAAAAACTATGGCATGGCGGTAGCGCCATCGTTTCAATTTGAGCTACATTCCATGCACTTACTATAATTCTTCTGGAATCGGGATTGTTTTTAAGTTGATGCACAACCTGACTTATTTGATCGATGTGCTTGCCATCTGGTGTTGGCCATGAACGCCATTGATAACCATAAACGGGACCAAGGTTGCCATTTTCATCGGCCCATTCATCCCAGATGCTTACTCCGTTATCTTTTAAATATTGTATGTTAGTATTTCCGCTTAAAAACCAAATGAGTTCATGAATAATGGAGCGTAAGTGAACTTTTTTAGTAGTAACCAACGGAAATCCTTCTTCCAAATCATACCGCATTTGGTATCCAAAAACACTGATGGTTCCGGTTCCGGTTCTATCTTCTTTATGTGTTCCGTTTTGCAGAACGTGTTGCATTAAATCTAAATATTGACGCATATACAAAGGTATCAACCTGTAACTTAATCCTTGATTTTGAGTAAAATTAAATTTTCAACATAATTTTATTTTAGTATACACCATGCCTATTTATATTTGAAACACAGTGACATAGCTTAAAAACATAAAATATATTAAATAATTTAATACTAAGTTTTATATCTATTGTACCTTTTATTTGCATATTTATGCCGATGTATTAATCTTTGTCACAAACTATACATTCAAAAGCATTAGTTTTAAACCGACAACTATGAAATCAATTTCTCGCTCCAAAAGGTCATATTTTGCAATAATTGCATTTTTATGTATTGGCCTAACAAGCACTAACTTATTTGCACAACGGGAATTTCCGGTCATGCAAACCGTTCAGCAAAATGGTACCTGTATAGGTTGTACCACTGAAAATCCCAACGGAACTATTGATAGAGATTTAACTACATTCACAAGATACAGTGTAGAACTTGCTTTGGTTGGAGGCTTTATTGAGCAAACCATCATTTTTCCTACGGTTTCTACACCGGGCGTACCAGTGAGATTTGCTTTAAGAAATCCCAGAAGCTTATTAAATCTTGCATTAGCCGGGAACATACAAATTGTTTCTGCAAATGGCACTACTGTAAATGCTGATGCCACGAGTTTAAACCAATCGGGAGTTGTAGGAGCAAATATCCAATTGAATGCGGGTGGTATTTCCATTCCAGGTATTTCAAGTCTAATACCGCCAGTAAGTGGCGGAGGTAGCCCAATGGAATTCGTGTTTACTCCTACAGGAAATTACGATAGAGTAACATTAAGGCTTACCAATACAGGTTTAAGTGCTATTAGGGGATTAGATGCATTCTATTTCTTTAAAGATACCGGCCCAAGTATGGCCAACAGAAAGTTTGCTTCAAGCCAAGTAAGTGCATCTTCTGCAACTTGCCTTTTGTGCGCTGTTACCAACCCCGATAGAGCAGTTGGACCTAATTTAAACGATGCATCTACCCTGAACACTACGTTAGGATTATTAGGCGGAAGTGTTTCGCAAACCCTAATTTTTGATGATAATACCCTAAATGGAGGATGTGATTCTTTGGTAATTATGTTTGGATTACCATCTACTACAGATCCAGGGGCTGTTCTACCAATAACGTTATTATCCGCTCAAGTGCTAGGAAGTATTTCTGTTGAAACATTTAACGGAACACAATCAAACAGCGATAGGTTTACACTCGACTCAGTAATCGTAGGTGCAAATTTGATTATTTTAGATGATCCCAGATTTGCACGATTAATACTCAGGCCTTCTAAAAACCTAGATAGAGTAAGGATTACCGTTACAAATACGGTAGGATTACTAAATTCCATTAATGTTTTTGGTGCCTACAAGGCAAAAACAAATTTAAATGCTCCTGTAGTAATATCGCCTGTAGAAGTTTGTGCTGGAGTTGCTGTGAGCATATTGGCTCAAAAAGATGTAGCAGAATCCAGAATATTTTGGTACGATGCTCCGGTAGGAGGAAATTTATTGTTTATAGGGGATGAATTTGTTGGAGCATTTAATCAATCCACCTCTATCTATGCCGAAGCTGTTTTAGGAGACTGTTCTAGCACTACCAGAAAAAAAGTAGATATAACAGTTAAGGCATCGCCACCAGCACCAGTCGTAAATAATTCTTTAGTAACCATACAAGCAGGGCAAACCGCCACCCTTTCCGTTGTACCTGTTGCCGGCGTTCAATACCGTTGGTATACCATTGCTTCCGGAGGTTTTCCTGTTGCTGTTGGTAGTACCATTACTACACCTGCACTTAGTAGTTCTATCAATTATTTTGTTGAGGCATTTTCTATATCTACTGCTTGCGCAAATCCATCCAGAGGCATAGTTAGAGTAGTTGTAGAAGGTACACCCCCTAGAGAATTTCCATCTGGTAATTTATTTTGTGATAAACCTAATAAAACCGCATTCTCATCACCTGATGGGATAAACTTAGTAGCAATACCGCCAAATCCGGCACTTAATCCAAATTTGCCTGCATTAACCTGTTTATTATGTATTGGTAAAGATGGCTTTAAAGCTATAGATGATAGTTTAGAAACGTTTTCTATCCTTGAAGTAGATGTTAGCTTAGTAAGCGGTTTTGTAGAACAAGGTTTCGGATGGGCTACCAAAAGTAGTTTAGGCGATACTATAAAAGTAAGAATGGCAGCAACTGCCGGCGGTTTAATTACCCGTGATTTAATAAACCTTATTAACGATCAATTAACCCCAGATTTATTTGGATTAATAGGTTTAATTCCCGAGCCCGTTCCTACCATTGTAGGATTCGTAGATTTCGATTTATTTAATCTCCCTTTAGGTGATTTGATAAATGCTCGTCTTTTAGGTAGCATAGAAATTAAAGTAAACAACGGAAGTTTCGAAACGAGTCGATTTATTCTTGCTGATAATAATACATTTTTGGGTACCGGTGCAGTTGTACTGGAGCCAATAGGTTTATTAGGGAATACTGTATTATTTGATTTGAGTTTCGTGCCCGAAGGAGGTGTTTTTGATAGTCTAAGTATTAGATTAAACGGAGGCTTGGTTGGAGCATTTACCGAACTTAATATATTTAACGTAGTAAGAACTGTACCTCGTCCTACTGTAGCAAGTGACACTGTTTCTGCTTGTCCGGGTTCTACAGTTACTCTAACTGCTACTGGACCAGCCAATGCAACATTCGAGTGGTTTGATGCACCTGTAGGCGGAAATTTACTTGCAACAGGCATAAACTTTAACGTACAAGTAACATCAGATACGGTAACTTATTGGGTACAAACCAGAAGGACCACTACATTATGTACATCTTTAGATAGAACACCAGTAGTTGTTATTCCTGGTGGGATAAATATAACGGTAACATCCAATGCTAATAACAACGCCATTTGTTTAGGACAGCCTGTTACGTTAACAGCTACTTCTAATACCTTGGGTGTAACTTTCCGTTGGTTCTTGCAAGAAACAGGCGGTACTCCTGTATTTACAGGATCTGTATTTAGTATTCCAAACCTAACACAAACAACAACATACTTTGTAGAAGGTAGCATAGCCGGACAAATTGGGGCTTGTGATGGTACTCCAAGAACACAAATAACGGTAACCGTTGTGCCTGTACCGGCAACTCCTACAGTTGCGAGTGCAAATGTTTCTACTTGTGTAGGTAGCCCGGTTACATTACAAGTTTCTCCGGTTATTCCCGGTTTATTGTACCGTTGGTACCGTAATCCAGATCATACAACACCAGAATTTGAAGGGCCATCATACACAGTAAATGGTTTAACTGAAACTACCATATTCTTTGTAGAAGCTATAGACCCTAGAGCAAATTGTGCTAGTTCAGCAAGAGCTCAGGTTACGGTTACTATTTTGCCTACACCAGAAACACCAACAGTTACAGCAGATGCTTCTAGTGTTTGTGCAGGAAGTACCACTACTTTACGGGCTGTTTCTTCTACTCCAAATGTAGAGTTTAGATGGTTTTTGTCTGAAACAGGAGGAACGCCAATATTTATCGGTGCTAATTTTACTCCTTTTGCCATTAATGATGACATAACATACTATGTAGAAGCGGGGTATACCAACTCTACTTGTGCAAGCAATATGCGTGCTGCAATAACTATTACTGTTAGAGATACACCAGATCCTCCAATGGTATTTAGCAATAATGTAAACGTATGCGAGGGTAACCAAGCTACTTTGTTAGTATCGCCTGCCGACAACAATTTAGAATACCGCTGGTATGCAACAGCTACGGGAGGAACTATTTTATTTACAGGTCCGGCATTTACAACACCAGCTTTAACTCAAACTACTTCGTATTTTGTTGAAGCATTCAACCCTAACAGTATGTGTGCTAGTGTTGCACGTACAGAAGTGGTAGTAAACGTAAACCCAGCACCTAATGCTGCTGCTGTCACGCCAACTATTGCAAATATTTGTACCGGACAGTCTGCAACGTTTACAGCAACATCCAACACGAGTAATGTAACTTTCCGTTGGTATACTCAAGCATCAGGTGGTACTCCAATATTTATTGGATCCACATTTACCACACCAGCTTTAACCCAAACTACTACTTACTTCGTAGAGGTAGCTTCTAATTCAACGGGTTGTGTTAGTACAAGCAGAACATCTGTAACAGCAAACGTTACCCAGGTATTATCTGCTCCGGTTGTAACCTGTGGTACTTCAACCAATAACAGCATTACATTTACTTGGCAAGCTGTACCTAATGCCGATGGTTATGAAATTAGTTTAAACAACGGTACTAGTTTTCAAACTCCAAGTTCTGGAAATAATGGTTTGCAGCATGTTGTATCTGGATTAAATCCTGGCGAATCAAGAACTATTGTTGTACGTGCTATAAAAAGTGGTGCTTCTTGCGCAACAAGTGCTAACTCGCAACCAGTAACTTGTACTACCACTCAGCAACAAAACAACAGATTAGACATACCAAATGCATTTACCCCAAATAATGATGGTAAGAATGATATTTTCTTAGCATATGGAAGCAATATCCGATCATTTAACATGAAGATATTTAACCAATGGGGCGAAATGGTTTTTGAATCCAATGATATTTTAAATGGATGGGATGGCACTTTTAAAGGAGAACGCCAACCTATTGGAACATATGTTTATGTAGTAGAAGCATCATTTAATGATGGTGAACAAGTAATAAGAAAAGGATCAATAACGCTTATCAGATAATTACCCATGAAATCAAAATATGTAATAATTTTAGGGATTGCAGCATTAATTTCACCATTTGTGTCGAAAGCGCAAGTCGATCCACATTTATCACAATACTACGCAAACCCGATGTGGTTAAACCCTGCAATGACCGGTTTAGTAGATGGTGATATACGAGTAGTAGCCAATCAGAAAGGGCAATGGGGTAGTATTACCAAGCCTTTTACTACATCAGTATTTTCCATTGATATGCCAATTAATCAATTAGGAGTTGGGGTTACCATTTTAAATCAATCCGCTGGCGATGCAGATTTTAATTATTTAACCGCACTTGCATCTGTTTCCTATAATGTTAGGTTTGGTCAATCTGGTTTCGATTTTCTTTCCTTTGGTATACAAGGAGGTATTATTAGCAAAAGTTTTGATGCTAGTAAAGTTATTGTGGGTGATCCTGGTGACCCTAACAATGGAGGAGAATCATTCCCTAGCAGATCTAAAACAGTTCCGGATGTAAATGCTGGTGTTTTGTATTTTAATGGTAATCCAACAACACGAGCTAATTTATTTTTTGGAGCTAGTTCTGCTCACTTAAGTCAACCGAATGATGACTTTTTAGGAACCTCTAATCAAAGAGTAAATAGAAGATATACCGCACATGGTGGTGTAAGAATAAAGTCTAGTGATGCGTTTGAAATTACTCCTCATGCATTGCTTCTCGTGCAAGGCAAATCCAAAGAAATTGCTGCAGGGGCTTATGCACAATACAACATCAACCCAACTTCAAACATACTTTTTGGTTCGACCTATCGATTTGATGATGCAATTATCGCTTATGCAGGTTTACAAGTAAAAGAGGTTTTATTTGGTGTAAGTTATGATGTTAACTCGTCATCGCTTCAAACTGGATCTAACAATAGAGGAGGATTTGAATTCTCATTGACGTATGTTAAACGCAAAAAATTACCAGATCCTAAATTTATTTGTCCAAGATTATAAAATGGCTATGAAAAAATTCTACATAACGCTCTTTATGGCGCTTTTTATAACGGGAAGCGCAGTTGCTCAATTTTCTGTTAATTATCGTTTACAAGGCGACCGTGCTTTTGATAACAAAGAATACTTTGCAGCAGCACAATATTATAGTGCAGCTATTAATGGATTTGGTACAGATACCGCGCTGTATTTGGCACCTTATTCATCTGTGATAACTGTAACCAAAGCAAAAAACATAGTTGACCTTTCTTATCTGGTATACCGTTTAGCAGAATCTTACCGCTTGTACAATGATTTTACCAATGCCGGTGAATGGTATTTTAGGGCAATGGCATTAAATAATGACTATCCGCTAGCCAGATTTTGGTATGCCATATGCCTAAGAGCGGATCAGCGATATTCTGAAGCATTAACCCAATTCCAACAGTTTAAATCTACCTATTCCCTCGATGATCAATATAGCAATAGAACCAACATGGAGATTGAGAATTGCAAATTTGCAATCGAAGAATTAGAATTTCCTCGTCCTGCTAGCATCGAAAAATTAACTGGCGGAATTAATGCGGGTGGTTCTAATTATGCCACTGCCAAAGTATCGGGTAGCCAACTCTATTTTACTTCTTCCAGAATAGTACCGGATAGAAAAGTTAAACGCAAAGAAAATCCATTCGTTAATAATATTTATGCTATATCAGGCTCAGGAACTTCTTTTGGCGAAGCAGAATTAGTAACCATTTCTAACTTACAAGGGTTTGAGCAAGGTACTCCTGCATTAACTCCAGATGGTAACACCATGTTTATTACACGGTGGAAGCAAGATAAGAACACCGAGTTTTTCAGTATTTTCAGGAGTAATAAAAATGCGGATGGTTCATGGTCTGAGCCATTAGAAATAGGATTTGAGGTAAACATGGATGGATTTAATTCCATTCAACCATCCGTAACTTCAGATGGCAAATACCTGCTTTATTCATCTACTCGCCCCGGTGGTTTAGGTGGCTACGACTTGTGGTACTGCACTATTGATGGCGGTAATTTAGGTCAGGCAGTAAACTTTGGTTCTGCAATAAACTCTGCCGATGACGAACAAAGCCCGGTGTACATAAATCAAACGAAGAGTTTAATATTTTCTAGTAATGGCAGAATAGGCATGGGTGGCTTCGACTTTTTTGAAGCTAAAGGAACTTTTGGTGAATGGCAATCTCCGCGAAATATGGGATATCCCCTTAACTCTGGAAAAGATGATTTATACTGGATGCCAAGTAATAGCGCCAACTCCACTGCTTATATTAGTTCTGATAGAGAATCTGTTTGTTGTTTAGAATTATTTAGTACAGAAAAACTGAACTTAGCAGTAAAAGGAGAAGTAATTGATTGCGATACCCGTAGACCAATTATTGGAGCAACGGTTGTGTTATTTGATTCTTTAGCCAATAGAAAAATTGCCACTACAACGGTAGATGCAAACGGACGCTACTTCTTCGACGTGTACAACAAAAAACAATATCAAGTTCAAATAAGTAAACAAGGGTATTTCACAAAAAATGTAAATTTTGATTTTTCTAGAGTTAGCAGATCTGATACATTAAACAACGGGACCACTTGTTTGCGTGGCTTCCAAGTTGGGGTTGCTATTATTCTTAAAGATATTTATTACGATTTTGATAAAGCTATTTTAAGACCTCAGTCTAAATTAGTTTTAGATACCATCATTTCAATCATGAAAGACAATCCGGGTATACGTATAGAAATGGCATCCCACACCGATAACATTGGTTCGGATGAGTATAACAATACATTATCTCAAGAACGTGCACAAAGTTGCGTTGATTACATGATAAGTAGAGGAATTCCTAGAGAAAGATTGGTGGCTAGAGGATATGGTAAATCTCGTCCTATAGCTCCAAATACCATTAATGGAAAAGATAACCCAGACGGAAGGCAGCTAAACCGCCGAACGGAGTTCACCGTTTTAGACTCCCAATAAAAAGTTATATAAGAAACCCCGATAAAAATATCGGGGTTTCTTTTTTGCTAAAATATGACGTACTTCGAGCAATGATGTGTTTCCCCAATGCCAAGATTAATTTTGGTTTAAACATTATAAGAAAACGAGAAGATGGCTACCACGATATAGAAACCATTTTTTACCCTATTGCCTTACATGATACCATAACAATTGAGAGTTCTCCTGAAACCGAGTTGATTATAGAAGGAGCAGAAATTCCAGGAAATAGTTCAGACAACATTTGTTTAAAAGCTTACAGGCTACTTAAAACGGTATACGACTTATCTCCGGTAAAAATCACACTCAGAAAAAACATACCCATTGGAGCCGGTTTGGGTGGTGGCTCTGCCGATGGTGCTTTTACCCTTCATGCACTTTCGCTTTTTTTTAATTTATCTATTTCGGATGATGAATTAGAGAGTTATGCTTCACAATTAGGGAGTGATTGTGCATTTTTTATTAATAATAAACCTGTTTTTGCAGAGGGAAGAGGGAATATATTTTCAGAAATCTCTTTATCCCTTACGAATTTTCACAAGGTGCTCATTATGCCTCCTTTTTTTGTTTCCACTGCAGAAGCATATGCTGGAGTTATGCCTAAAGTTCCAGAAAAATCCATTAAAGAAATCATTCAACAACCCATGGAAACATGGAAATTGGAGTTAGTAAATGATTTTGAACAAATTGTTTTCGAAAAATATCCAGCCATAGGAACCATTAAAAATGAATTGTACGAGGCAGGTGCTTTGTATGCATCCATGAGTGGTAGCGGAGCTTCTGTATTTGGTATTTTTGAGAATGAACCTGATTTATCTTTCTTAGAAAAAGAGAATAAAGTTTTTTATGGTATTTAGGTTGGTTGTTGGTAATGAGATAAACAACCACTTAATTATAATTCAAAATTCAAAATCCAACATTTAAAATCTACTTATTTCAGCTTCACATAAAAATCCCACAAAACAATACCCGCGCTTACCACTATATTAAAGGAATGTTTGGTGCCAAATTGCGGAATTTCTATACATTCATTCACCAATTCCATGGCCGTATCACTTACTCCAAAAACCTCATTACCAAAAACTAAAGCATATTTTTTAGTTCTATCTGGTTTGTACTGACATAAATCCATACTGCCATCAGCTTGTTCAATAGCTACGATGCTATACCCTTGTTTTTTTAGTTTTTTAATTGCTTCAGTAGTATCTGTAAAATATTCCCAAACTACAGTTTTTGTTGCTCCTAATGCTGTTTTTTCAATATCTCGGTGTGGTGGAGTTGCCGTAATGCCGCACAAAATCAATTTCTCAATGGCAAAAGCATCCGAAGTTCTGAAAATAGAACCTACATTATTCATGCTTCTAACACTATCCAAAACCAATACAATAGGCAACTTTTCTGCACTTTTAAAGTCTGTTACAGATAATCTGTCTAATTCTTCTAATTTTAGTTTGCGCATCTTTGTTGAAAAGTTTGTAAACACAAAAGTACCCTAAAGCGCACAACTTTTTAACTTTGATTTTTAGGATTTATGTTGATGGCAGGTAAAACAACCGAAGTTAAAGAAACACCCTTAATGAAACAATACAACGAGGTAAAAACCAAATACCCCGGTGCATTATTGCTTTTTAGGGTAGGAGATTTTTACGAAACCTTTGGGCAAGATGCCATTACCGCTTCTAAAATTTTAGGGATAGTTTTAACCAAACGTGCCAATGGAGCTGCATCGCATGTAGAGTTGGCAGGGTTTCCGCATCATTCCTTAGAGACTTATTTGCCAAAATTGGTTCGTGCTGGGCAACGAGTGGCCATTTGCGACCAATTAGAAGATCCAAAAACAACTAAAACCATCGTAAAACGAGGGGTTACCGAAGTGGTTTCTCCCGGAGTAACCTACAACGATAATGTTCTAAAACTTAGCTCCAATAATTATTTAGCTGCTGTGCATTTCGAAAATGATACGATAGGAATAGCATTTTTGGATATTTCTACCGGCGAGTTTTTAACGGCACAAGGGAATTCAGATTATGTAGATAAACTCTTGCAGGGATATAAACCAAGCGAGGTAATTTTTAAACGAACTCATCAAAAAGATTTTTTAGCAAAATTTGGTGATAAATTTTATCTACATGGATTAGATGATTGGACTTTTGGCGAAGATTATGCCCAAGAAATTTTACTAAACCATTTTGAAGTAAAGTCTTTAAAGGGTTTTGGAATAGATAACTTACCGCTAGGCATTATTGCAGCAGGTGCATGTTTGCACTACATCCGAGATGCCCAACATACCAATACTCCACATATTTCATCGGTAGCGAGAATAGAGGAAGAGAAATTTGTATGGTTAGATAGATTTACCATTCGCAATTTAGAGTTAGTACAAACTCAAAACGATGGAGCAAAATCCCTTGTAGAAAGCATAGATAATAGTATTTCTCCAATGGGAGCTCGCTGGCTACGAAAATGGGTTTTAATGCCATTAAAAGACCAGAAAATCATCGACCAGCGATTGGATACCGTTCAATTTTTCTTAGAAAACATAGATTCGGTTAATACCATTACTCAGCACATTCAAATTATAGGAGATTTAGAGCGATTAATTTCTAGAGCTGCATTAGCCAGAGTTAGCCCCAGAGAAGTTGTGCAATTGAGCAAAGCTTTACAAGCTATAGCTCATATTAAAGAATACACTTTACAAAGTTCTCATATTGCCCTGCAGAAAATGGGCGATAAGTTAAATGAATGTAAAATACTTAGAGATAAAATTATTTCAGAGTTGAATACTGATTCGCCGAATAGCGTTGCCAAAGGAGGCGTAATAGCGTCGGGTGTTTCGGCAGAGTTGGACGAACTGCGCAGACTGGCATTTTCTGGTAAAGATTACCTCTTTGATTTACAAAAAAGAGAAGCCGAGCGGACGGGAATATCTTCCCTAAAAATAGCTTTTAATAACGTTTTTGGTTATTATTTGGAAGTTACCCATGCTCATAAAGAAAAAGTACCATCCGATTGGATGCGTAAACAAACCTTGGTAAATGCCGAGCGATACATCACTCCAGAACTAAAAGAATACGAAGAAAAAATACTAGGGGCAGAAGAAAAAATATTGGCTATAGAAACCAAACTCTTTACCGATTTGGTAGCATCTATTGCCGATTATATAAAGCCAATTCAACTAAATGCTAGCATAATTGCTCAATTAGATGTGCTTATTTCCTTTGCCACCACAGCCCGAAAGAATAATTACGTTCGTCCGGAATTTTGCGAAGAAGAGATTTTGGATATAAAAGGCGGAAGGCACCCTGTAATAGAGCATACACTTCCGCCCGGCGAAAAATACATTCCGAATGATGTGTATTTGGATAGCGAAACTCAGCAAATCATCATCATAACTGGCCCAAACATGTCGGGTAAATCTGCTATTTTAAGGCAAACTGGTCTGATTGTGCTCATGGCACAAATGGGTTCTTATGTTCCTGCAAAATCAGTTAAAATGGGATTGGTGGATAAAGTTTTCACCCGAGTAGGGGCATCCGATAATTTATCTTCGGGCGAGTCTACTTTCATGGTAGAAATGAACGAAACGGCAAGTATTCTTAACAATGTTTCGAGCAAAAGTTTGATTTTATTAGACGAAATTGGCAGAGGAACCAGCACCTACGATGGTATTTCCATCGCTTGGAGCATTACAGAGTTTTTACATAATCACCCAACGGCACACCCAAAAACCTTGTTTGCTACCCATTATCACGAGTTAAATGAATTAACTAATCAACTGCCCCGTATAAAAAATTATAACGTGGCCATCCGCGAAGTAGATCAACGGGTTTTATTTCTCCGTAAACTGGCACCTGGAGGTAGTGAACATAGTTTCGGGATACACGTAGCTAAAATGGCAGGTATGCCAGCATCGGTTTTAAAACGAGCCAATGAGATTTTAAAACAATTAGAAGATTCCAGAACCGGTGGTTCATCTCCAAAAAATACAATGAAAAAAGGGGCAAAGAATGCAGATAATTATCAGTTAAGCATTTTTTCTATTGACGACCCGGTACTACTAAAAATAAGAGATGCTTTACAGGATTTAGACGTAAATACCCTCACACCCGTGGAAGCATTGTTAAAGATTGATGAAATTCAGAAATTGATTAAGGGATAGATTTGGTTGTGGCTTAAAGTTATAAGCAGATTAATAAAATACACCATAATTTATAGTCACGCTGAATTTATTTCGGCATCTCACATAGTTTATTCCTCACTTACAAGAATTAACACATAAAATCGCTCACAAAAAAAACCTGTATTCCAACGTCTAAAGTATAGAATACAGGTTGAGTCAAACAAGTTGAAATACTATTTACCAGACGCGGTAGTTCCCTTATTTTTTACGTGTTTATCTGCCCATTCTATCATCTCGGCAAGGATGTGTAATACCGATTCTCTGGCTACATATCCATGACTTTCGTGTGGTAACATAACCAAACGCGCTGTGCCGCCATTGCCTTTTATGGCCTGGAATAAACGCTCAGATTGAATAGGGAAAGTACCTGAATTGTTATCTGCCTCACCGTGCGTAATTAGAATGGGTTTTTTAATTTTATTGGCATGTGTAAACGGCGAAACGCGCAAATACATGTCTTTTGCATCCCAAAACGAACGGCGCTCACCTTGGAAACCAAAGGGAGTTAAAGTACGGTTATAAGCACCACTGCGAGCAATACCTGCAGCATAGTCATTGGAATGAGCTAATAAACTAGCGGTCATAAATGCGCCGTAGCTATGTCCACCAACAATAACTTTATTTCTATCTATCACACCCATTTCATCTAATTTATCGATGGCTGCACGACCAGAGGCAACAATTTGCTCCACAAAGGTATCGTTCATGGTTTCGGGGTTACCAACTATTGGCATGGTAGCATCCATTAAAACTGCATATCCTTGGGTTACAAAAAATAAGGGGGAAGTGCCACGGAAAAAGGTAAAGGTATTATCCGAACCACGAACTTGTCCTGCGGTGCTAGCATCTGAATATTCTAAAGGATAAGCCCAAATAAATACTGGAAGTTTATCTCCTTGTTTATAGTTTGCAGGAAGATATAATGTACCAGAAAGTGGTACTCCGTCCGGACGATTATATTTGACTAATTGTTTACTGATGCCGGTTAGTTGTGGTGCCGGATCTTTAAAATTGGTAAGTGCTTTACGACTGTTATCTGTCAGTTTAACTAAATGATAATTTGGCACCTCCGTTTTACTTTGGTATTGGGTAATAACATTCGTTCTGTCTGTACCAGCAAAAGCTACAAATTGCTCAAATGTGTTTTCTTTGGATTTAAATATTGTTTTCTTTTCTAATGTTTTGATATTCATGGCATTTACTTCCGGAAAATCTCCTTGTGGAGAAGCTCCTCTACCGCTTAAATAAATCCAATCGCCATCTTGTGCAATAACCGATTCTCCGCGAGCATTGGTTTCATACACTGGTGTACCCGGATTATTATACACATCATTTGTGCTTAAATCAAAAACTACTTTTTTGGAGCCGTTTATATCTTTTAGGTTGAAATAAGTAGTGTATCTCCATCGGCGCTCGCGCTCAAATTCCGAAATAAAAATTTCATCCACATTAGCTAACCAATCAAATCCACCAAAGCGATGTTTTAATTTCATTACTTCGGTTGCATTTGCGTTAAATGGGGCGCTCAATGTTAAGATTTTATCGCGATTTTCTGCTTTAGCAAGCGGATCTCCGCCATCTAATGCTTCCACCCAAATTAATTTAGCCGGATGCAATGCTTGCCAAGTTATACTACGTGGACCTGTAACTACTCCCTGAATTGGTACATTATCTAAAACAGGCATATCGGTCATGGTTTTAATTACCCTTCCACTTTTATCCCAAATTTGAGTGCTCTGTGAAAAACTAGTGTAGGTTACCAAATAAGAGAATGGTCTTTTCACTTGCGAAACAATCATGTAATTCTCATCTGGCGAGATATTTACTCCAGTAATTAGTGCCGCAGTGCCAATATTTTTAAGTGTTCCGTTAGTGGAGTTCACCAATACTAACTGCGATTTTCCAAAATATTCAAATAAATTTTCGTCGTGTTGATTTTTTAATAAATCTTGGAACGTTCGTACGGCAGCAGCAACACCGTCGGTTTCGTCAATTACTGGGCCATCGGGTCTCAAAGGTGCAACGGGAGCCTTACCTCGGTTTGCAACTAAAGCACGAACCATTAAAGAGTTATTATCTGCCATCCACTGCATGGGGTTTCCTAATACATCATTCAATAAAACATTCGCTATTTTTTTTGCAGCACCTGTTTTGGCATCTGCCACCCATAGTTCAACTCCTAAATCTGTATCGCGGGTAAAAGCAATTTTTTTACCATCGTTTGACCAAGCCGGGGAACCAATTTTGGAACCAGCAGGGATGTTTATAGTTACTGACTTATTTTCTGCCAACCATTGTACCGACATTCCGTTTGCCTGTGAAGTTCGTTGTCTGGAATTTTGCACCGGATTTATGCGAATGCCGCCAATTCGTAAAATGGGTTGAGCTAAAATTTCTATGTCTGGATTGGTGCTTATGTTGATGTAAAGCATTGCCTCTTTAGTAGGACTAACACGAACCGCCGGTGTTGCCGGGGCATCTATTATGTCTACTATTTCTTTTGGAGGTAGTTTATATCCGCTTTGCGCAAATGTGGCTACGGATAGGAATAAACAAAAGGTAGCAATTACAATATTTTTCATTTTATAAGTTTTTCTTCAAACTTAATTATAAAGGCCATTTAGATTGAGCATTAAGTAGTAACTTTTTCATTACTATAAAGCTGTTTTAAGGTTTTCTTCGTTTCTTTAAGCGTGAAAAGCGTTATAACACTTATATTTTCTCTCATTCTTTTTACCTCCTGCAATACAACAGAAACAAAGATTTCTGAAAAAGTTATTCAGGAAATAGACATTCCAAAATTAGAGGCTTTATTAAACGCAGATACAGATACCACCTATATCATCAACTTTTGGGCTACATGGTGTGCTCCATGCTTAAAGGAAATCCCATATTTTGATCAATTAGGTGAAACCTATAAAAAGGACAAAATGAAAGTGCTGTTAGTAAGTGTAGATTTAGGTTCTGCATACGAGAGCGGCAGTGTACATGATGCTATGACTAAACGAAACTTTCAATCTCAAGTGTTGTATATAACAGAGAGTGATGCAGGGAAATACATTGACTTAGTTAGTCCCGAGTGGAGTGGCGCCATCCCAGCAACTATTGTTATAAACAACAAAAAGGGCATAAAAAACTTTTACGAGCAAGAATTTAATTTTCAAGAATTAGAACAAGTATATTTAACAACTAAAAAATAAAACATGAGAAAGTACATTTTAACATTGGTTTTTGCTTTTGCTGCCACTATAGTATTAGCACAAGGGTATCAGGTAGGTGATATTGCTGCCGATTTTAAATTAAAAAATGTGGATGGTAAAATGGTATCCATGGCAGATTATAAAGATGCCAAAGGTTTCATCATTACCTTTACTTGTAACCATTGCCCGTATTCGGTTGCTTATGAAGATCGTTTAGTGGAGTTAGACAAAAAATATAAATCTAAAGGTTATCCAGTAATCGCTATCAACCCAAATGATGCTGTTGCATATCCTGCAGATTCATATGATAATATGAAAGTGCGTGCAAAAGATAAAGGATTCACTTTTCCGTATCTACATGACGAGAGTCAGGCTATAGCCAAAGCTTATGGTGCAACTCGCACTCCACACATGTATATTGTACAGAAAACAGCAAAAGGGATGGAAGTGGTGTATATTGGTTCCATTGATAACGACACAGATAACAAAAATCCAAACAAAGAAAAATATGTTGAAGCTGCCGTTAATGATTTATTAGCCGGTAAAAAGCCAACAAATAATTTTACAAAAGCAGTAGGTTGTACCATCAAATGGAAAAAACAATCTAACTAATTATTTAAAGTTTAATGAATTTAGAAGGGCATCTGAAACTCAGATGCCCTTTATTTTTTTAGCTTTGATAGATGTTATTCTCTCACCCGGTTTTTATAAAATCGTATTAATTTTTGCCTCATGAAAATCAACCTTAAAAGACCATTAGCATTTTTTGATTTAGAAACTACTGGTGTAAATGTAGCATTAGATAGAATTGTAGAGATTTCTGTTTTGAAAGTAATGCCAGACCAAACTGAACATGTTTTTACCCAGCGATACAATCCAGAAATGCCAATCCCGATTGAATCTTCTCTAATTCATGGTATTTATGACGAAGATGTTGCTGATAAAGCCACATTTAAAAGTGGTGCTTCTGAGCTAATTGCTTTTTTCGATAACAGTGATTTAGCTGGATATAATTCCATAAAGTTTGATATTCCTATACTGATGGAAGAATTCTTACGTGTAGGAGTTGATTTTGATATTGATAAACGCAAGTTCGTAGATGTACAAAATATTTTCCATCAAATGGAACAAAGAACTCTGAAAGCCGCTTACAAATTCTATTGCGCAAAAGATTTGGAGAATGCACATTCTGCAGAAGCCGATACCAGAGCAACATACGAAGTTTTTTTATCGCAATTAGATAAATACGATGGGGTAGAGTGGGAAGATAAAAAGGGAAAACGCTACAAACCCGTGAAAAATGACGTAGAAGCTTTACATACTTTCACAAACTACAACAGAAACGTAGATTTTGCCGGCCGAATGATTTACAATGAGCAAGGAAAAGAAGTGTTTAATTTTGGGAAACACAAAGGAAAACCGGTTGAGGATATTTTTAGACAAGAACCTAGTTATTATGATTGGATGATGAATGGCGATTTTCCTCAGTATACCAAAAAGAAATTAACCGAAATACGATTGAGGAGTTTTGGGAAGTAAGATTTAGAGTGATAAATTGACTAGTGATATAGTAATAAGTAATAAGATATAGGGTATAAAGTTAAAAGTAATATATCATAGAAAATATCTAAAATCTAATATCTAGAATCTGATATCTATTTTCTAACAATAAACAACCAATAACCAACAACTAAAATCTAACATCTAGTATCTAAAAAAGCAATATTCCTTTTGATCCCACTAAACTTTGTTCGTTTTACTGCTGAGTTTTTAAAAATTTCCTGAAAAATATCTTCTGTAATTTCTTCCCATTCTTTTTTATTCATGGTCAATAACTCAGGATTTGGACTAAAAGCAGGTTCTGTATGTGGGAGTGAAAATTTATTCCAAGGGCATACATCCTGACAAACATCACATCCAAACATCCAATTATCCATTTTACCAGCAAACTCGCTCGGGATATTATTTTTAAGTTCGATGGTGAGGTATGAAATACATTTGCTACCATCCACTACATACGGAGCAACAATGGCTTCTGTTGGGCAAGCATCTATACATTGAGTACAAGTGCCACAATGATCTGCTACGGGGTGGTCATATTCCAATTCGATATCTACAATTAATTCTGCCAAAAAATAATACGAACCAGTTTGCTTGCTCAATAAATTACTGTGTTTACCTATCCAACCTAACCCACTTTTTTTGGCCCAAACCTTATCCATAACGGGGGCAGAATCTACAAATGCTCTTCCGTTTACTTCTCCAATTTCGGTTTGTATAAAATGCAATAACTCTTTTAATTTCTTTTTTAGAACGAAATGATAGTCAGTTCCATAAGCATATTTAGATATTTTTGGGGCTTCCTTATCCGATTGATTATGTTCAGTAAAATAATTTAGTGAGAGAGATATGACAGATTTGGCACCATCCACCAACTTTCGTGGATCAAGTCGTTTATCAAAATAGTTTTCCATGTATTGCATTTCGCCATGCTTATTTTCCTTTAACCAATTCTCAAGTCTTGGAGCCTCTTCTTCTAGAAATTCGGCTTTGGCAATGCCACAAAACAGAAAACCGAGGCGCAAGGCTTCGGCTTTTATTAGTTTAGAGATGTGCGATTTATTTTGCATACATCAAAACAACGACCCTGGCTTATTAGGTTGTAATCTTTTTAAATGTTTATATGCAGCTTCTGTTACTTCTCTACCTCTGGAGGTTCGCATGATGTATCCCTCTTGTATTAAAAAGGGCTCGTAAACTTCTTCAATGGTTCCTTCATCTTCGCCAACTGCAGTAGCAATGGTTTTTAAACCAACAGGGCCGCCTTTAAATTTATCAATTATGGTAGATAAAATTTTATTATCCATTTCGTCTAATCCATTTTCATCTACATTTAATGCATTTAAAGAATAGTTTGCAATTTCTGTATCGATAGAGCCATTTCCTTTTATTTGTGCAAAATCGCGGGTTCTGCGCAATAAGGCATTGGCAATTCTAGGAGTTCCGCGACTTCTGCGAGCAATTTCGTAGGCACCTTCATCACTTATAGGAGTTCTCAATATACTAGCCGAACGAAGAACGATGGTAGTTAATAAAGTAGAATCATAATATTGTAATCTTGAGTTTATTCCAAAACGAGCGCGCAAAGGAGCAGTTAATAATCCAGAGCGGGTAGTGGCTCCAATTAAAGTAAACGGATGGATAGAAATTTGTACCGAACGAGCATTAGGTCCAGTTTCTAACATGATATCAATTTTATAATCTTCCATAGCAGAATATAAATATTCTTCCACTACAGGGCTTAATCGATGTATTTCATCAATAAATAAAATATCTCCTTCTTCTAGATTAGTTAATAACCCGGCTAAATCACCTGGTTTATCTAGTACTGGCCCAGAAGTAATTCGAATATTTACCCCCATTTCATTGGCTATAATATGAGATAAAGTGGTCTTACCTAATCCTGGGGGGCCGTGTAACAATACATGATCTAACGCTTCGCCTCTTTGTCGTGCAGCTTGCACAAAAACTTTTAGGTTTTCTATTACTTTGTGTTGTCCGGTAAAATCTTCGAAATTTGAGGGTCTGAGAACTTTTTCGATCTCTTTGTCGGCATTACTTAAATTATCTTCGGAAGGGTCTAAAAGGGGGTTTATCATGAAGAATAATCCTTAATTTTATCAAAAATAAGAAAAGCTATGATTAAACTGGTGCTAATTGAAATTTATGAGCGTGAGCTACAAAAAGTAATAGAAGAGTTAAACCAATATAAGCATGAAAAGACACTTTGGGAGAGCGCTGATGGGATAAACAATTCTGCCGGAAATTTGGCTTTACACCTCATTGGTAATTTAAAATATTTTATAGGTGCTGTAATGGGAGGTACGGGTTATGTTAGGTTTAGAGAGTTAGAATTTACACGAAATAATATTCCACGACAGGAAATAATTACTGAGTTAAAGAATTTAATTGAAGAAATTAAAGAAACGCTGGGTAAGTATGTGGATAAAGATTTTGCAATGATATATCCAATAAAAGTGCTCGGAGATAAAGAAATGACTACAGCCTTTTTTCTAACGCATTTGGCCATTCACTTGTCGTATCATTTAGGGCAAATTAATTACCACCGTCGTTTACTTTCGTAGGTTTTGGATAGGTTTTAAACCAGCTGTTTATTTTCATTTTTAGTACACCAACAATTCCTTCCCAAAAAATACCTTTGTTCATTTTGGAGGTTCCTTCGCTACGATCGGTAAAAATGATTGGAATTTCTACTACATTAAAACCATGTTTTATGGCAGTAAATTTCATTTCGATCTGGAAAGCATACCCCACAAACTTTATTTTATTTAATTGGATGGTTTCTAAAACAATGCGGCGGTAACATTTAAATCCTGCCGTAGCATCTCGTATTGCAATTCCGGTTACCAAACGTACGTACATGGAGGCAAAATACGACATGAGAACTCTGCCCATGGGCCAGTTTACCACGTTTACTCCTTTGATATACCTAGAACCAATGCTTAAATCAGCTCCTTCTTCGCAGGCAGTTCTTAGGCGAATTAAATCTTCGGGATTATGAGAGAAATCGGCATCCATCTCAAAGATAAACTCATAACCATTTTTAAGTGCCCAGTTAAACCCATGAATATAGGCAGTACCTAAGCCTAATTTTCCGATTCTATTTTCGAGAAAAAGTTGACTAATAAATTCTTTTTTTAATTCGGATACTATGCTAGCAGTACCATCTGGTGAGCCATCATCCACCACTAAAACATGAAAACCTTGCTCTAAAGAAAATACTTTACGAATAATTTTCTCGATGTTTTCTTTTTCATTGTACGTAGGTATGATAACTAAGCTGCTCATAATAGGGTCCACGAAAATACGTGTTTACTTTCAATACTGAATGATAAATTAGAGTAGAAAGAGCCATAAAAAACCCCTCCAATCTATTAGAAAGGAGGGATTTTTAACAGGAATATATTTATTCGATGCCGTGCATCATTCGTTTAAGTTTCTTATTCAATAAAAGCATTATTAATCCTGCAATTCCGGGAACAACCGTAAATATGAGGAAGAAAACAGAAATGGAATATGCTGCTGATATTTGATCGATATAACTTGCTGTCCATTGAGCAGAGTAATTTGCAATAGCTACCGCTCCGAACCAAACTCCAAACATTAATCCTAAGAATCGTGCTGGTGCAAGCTTACTCACGTAAGATAAACCTACTGGCGAGATACATAATTCTCCTAAAGTGTGGAATAGATAAGCTAAAATTAACCATACCATGCTAACGGAAGCAACTTGTGCGCCTTGCTCTATAGTTATCCCTCCAAAAGCAAGTACAGCAAAACCAAAACCCATCAATAGTAAACCGGATGCAAATTTTACAGGGCCAGATATTTTTGGATAATTTTCCCAAAGTTTAGAGAATAATGGAGCAAAAGAGATAATGAAAAAGGAATTTAAAATACCAAACCAAGAGGCAGGTACTTCTGTAACTTCTGCCTGGAACTCACGTCCGAGCATCCATAATGCAATACCCCAAACGATAACAAAGCTTAAAATGATGAACATCATGCTTAATTTGTAAGCTGCAAATACTTGTTTACAAAGCAAGAACAAGACATACGTAACAATGGCTAGTGGAACAATGGTTAGAAGGGTGTTTACAACATTAAATATATTAGCTGCATTGCCTTCTAAAACCCGGTTAGTATAATCTTTTGCAAAAATGGTCATACTACCTCCAGCTTGTTCAAATGCCATCCAGAAAAAGATGGTAAAGAAGGATAATACGCCAATTACAATTAAACGGTCTTTTACTACGTTTGCCGGTGTTTTATCTTCTTCTATTTCTTCGGCTGTTTTTTCTATTAAACCGGCTTTAGCTGGACTGAGCCCAACTTTACCAAAAATACTTTGCCCATAAACAAACATCAACATGCCTAAAAACATGAAAATACCTGCTAAACCGAAACCATAACTCCAACCAATTTTTTCACCAATGTATCCACACATTAAAATACCAAAGAATGCGCCTGCATTAATACCCATATAGAAAATAGTGTATGCTGCATCTTTCTTTTCAGAGTTTCTTGGATAAAGTCCACCTACTAAAGATGAGATATTGGGTTTAAACGCTCCATTACCTAAAATAAGCAAACCAATACCTATGTAAAAAAACATTTCGGTTTCTAGTGCCAGAGAAACGTGCCCTAGTGTCATTAAAAATGCGCCTAAAATAACTGCCCATCTAAAGCCAATTAATTTATCGGCCAGATAGCCGCCAATGATAGGAGTTACGTAAACTAATCCGGTATATAAACCATATAGTTTTAATGCATCCGCTCGTTCCCAGCCCCAACCACCGGTTGTAATTTCGCTGATTAGAAATAAAACAAAGATGGCGCGCATGCCATAATAGCTAAAACGCTCCCACATTTCTGTGAAAAACAGAACAAAGAGTCCTGCAGGGTGACCAATAACGGTCTTTTGTGAACTATCCATTTTTAGTTGTTTGGATTAAGGTTTATTTATTGATGACAATTATTCTTAATTATGGCTATTAATGTTTTATTTATTCATCTACTATCCTGATTCTAAGATCTAATATCCAACTTACAAGGAACGTAAAATAAAATCGGTCATTAGACCGTAAAGTTGCAAACGTGTATTACCTCCACTTATTCCATGATTTTTATCGGGATAAAAAGCCGATTCGAATTTTTTATTGGCATTTACTAATGCTTTTACCATTTCGGATGCATTTTGGAAATGGACATTATCATCGGCAGTACCGTGTATAATTAAATAGCTTCCTTTTAGTTGATTTACAAAATTGATAGGGGAGTTGTCTTCATATCCACTTTTGTTTTCTTGTGGAGTACGTAAAAAGCGTTCGGTATAAATGGTGTCATAAAATTTCCAATGGGTAACCGGCGCTACTGCAATGGCCATTTTAAATACATCGGCACCTTTTGTAATGGCTAATGACGACATGTAACCACCATAACTCCATCCTTGTATTCCAATCCTATTTGCATCAACATAACTCTGGTTTGCCAACCATATACCTGCTTCTATTTGATCAATGGTTTCGTATTTTCCAAGTTCTAAATAGGTCATTTTTTTAAATTCAGCACCTCTTGCACCCGTTCCTCTGTTATCTACAGAAACCACAATATATCCTTGCTGTGCTAGCATATGATACCAAAATTCGTTTGCACCACCCCAGCTATCGGTTACGGTTTGGCTTCCTGGGCCACCATACACAAACATGAAAACAGGGTATTTTTTGTTAGGATCAAAATTAGATGGTTTTATCATCCAAGCATTTAATTGAACGCCTCCAATGGTTGGGATGGTTAAAAATTCTTTTGTGCCTAAATCATATTCGGTGAGCTTAGATTTCAGAGCAGTATTGTCCTCTAAAACACGAATCATTTTTCCTTTATTATCGTGCAAACTCACATAAGTAGGAGAGCCTACTGCAGTATGGTAGTTGATAAAAAAGCTGTAATCTGCAGTAAAAACAGCATTATTTGTACCAGCAGATGCGTTTAATTTTCGTTTATTTTTTCCATTGAAACCTATAGCGTAAACATCTCTTTGTAATGGCGATGACTCGGTAGATTGATAATAAACGGTTTTGTTTTTTTCATCGATGCCATACACTCTGCTTACTTCCCAATTTCCTTTGGTTATTTGGTTAATTAATTTTCCATTTAAGTCATAATGATACACGTGCTGATAACCATCTTTTTCTGAGGTGATGATGAATGATTTTTTGTCTGCAAGAAAAGTTAAATCATCGTTTATGTCGATGTACGTATCGCTTGTTTCGGTAAGTAACGTGCGTGTTTCTCCAGTATTGGCATCAGCAATTAAATACTCTAGTTTATTTTGATGACGGTTCATGCGTTGAACACAAAGCATATTAGGGTCTTGTGTCCACTGAATACGTGGTATGTATTGGTCTTTTTCGCTACCGATGTTTACATTTTTGGTAGTATTCATTTCTAAATTATGAATATGGATACTTACTATCGCATTAACCTCACCGGCTTTTGGGTATTTAAATTTGTATTCTGATGGATATAAACCATCATACATGGTCATGGAAAACTCTTTTACGTTAGCTTCATTAAATTTATAGTAAGCTATTTTTTTACCATCTGGCGACCAGAAAAATGCACGGGCAAAGCTAAATTCTTCTTCGTAAACCCAATCGGCACCACCGTTGATGATGAAATTCCATTTTCCGTCGTTTGTTATTTTGCGTTCGGTGTTACTTGTTAAATCTTTAATGAATAAATCGTTTTCTCTTACAAAAGCTACTTTTTTGCCGTCTGGCGAGAAAGTGGCAAATAATTGTTTTCCGTTTGATGAAAGTTCGGATATGGTTTTGTTGGCTCTGTTGTAAATGAAATTATTTTCTTTGGATGAACGGCGATAAATGGCTTCACGATCTGTAATAATCATGATTTGTTTTTCATCGGCACTAAAACTATAGCCCTGAGGCTGAAGCATTTTACCATTAAAAACTAAATCTTCGAAACGTAAAATGGTATCGGTAACTGCACCCGTTGCATAATTATATTGCAATAAATAGGTTTTACGGGTGGAAGGATTGGTATAATAAGATGCATAATGCTTTCCGTCATTCATTGGATTTAAACCCGAAACTGTTCGCGGATTAAAAGTTCCATTTCGCCAAATATCTTCTAGCGTGATTTTCTTTTTTTCGGATACTTGTGCAAAACTTGTAGCAGCAATTAATAATAAAAGGATAAGGCTTGTTATACGATACATAATTCTGATTTTTCGAATCGCTAAAGTACAATTATCTGTTAAAAATGGAAATATTTAAGTGTTGTATGTTTTCTGTGTAATTTTGTAAAAAGCCTAATTTATTATACATTTTTAGGGAAATCTACTTCATTGGTTTTGGCTGTATTCATTTCAATTTCTGACCATGATTTTACATCAAACTCTAATTTGCCAATACCGGTGGTGGGCAAGTTGACTAATTCGCATCCGCTTAAATAATTAAAAATAGAAGTAAATGCTGGGTTATGTCCAAATATCAATACGATATTATAATTAATTGGAATGGATTGGAGAATGGTTAGAATATCAGAGCTAAAGGCTTCATAAATATCGAGCTCTAATTGTATTTTTTTTTCGGGGTAATCTAGTGTTTCTGCGAATAATTTTGCTGTGGTTATAGCTCTTAAAGCAGGGCTGCTTATGAGTACATCAGGTACAACTAGTTTATCTTTTAATCTGTTTGCCATGGTAATGGCGTCTTGGAAACCGCGCTCTGCCAGTGGCCTATCAAAGTCATTTACACCAAATAAATCTTTTCTAGATTTTGCGTGCCTAATGATGTATAATGTCTTCATAAATTATTTACTGTATTGGCAATTAGGTCTTCGTTTATATTCTTCATGCATTTGAAATGACCTTGCGGACATTCATTAAATCCAATTTTAGAACAAGGTCTGCATTCCAAATCTTCTACCTGAACCATTAAAGATTGCTCAGTTTTATATGGATACATGCCAAATTCCGGAATGGTATTACCCCAAACCGATACAATTGGCTTATTAAAAGCTGTAGCAATGTGCATTAATCCGGTATCGTGTGTTATTACTCCAACTGACTTTTTAACAAACGAAGCCGACTGATTTATAGTGTATTTACCGCATGCATTAAATCCAGTTATGCCAAGCGTGTTTACTATTTTTTCGGCCGTTATAAAATCTTCTTTTCCGCCCAAAAAGATAATGGGCCAGGCGATTTTTTTTGAAACAGAAATTAATTTCTCTAGAGGCAAACGCTTGGTTGCGTGCTGTGCGCCAATAGCAAAGGCAATATATCCGTTCCTGAAATTGGCTGGCAGCGTTTGCAATTCAATTTCTTCTTCTTTCGGAATAAAACAATCTAACCCCAAACCATCATTTATAACACCTAAATCTTTACAAGTATCTAAATATCTATCTACAACATGTTTATTAGGTAATTTATTGATTCTGAAATTTACCAATAACCATTTTTCCCAATTGAGTTTATGAAACGAAGCAGATGGAATTCCTAAGCTCCATTTTACACGTTTTGAACGTAAATTATGATGTAAATCCACAATAAAATCGAATTTTTCTTTTTTTAGGGTGGATATTATTTCGGATAAATTATTATCCAGCAAATGAATTCGGCTGAGATGTGGATTTACTTTTAATAAATCGCCGTACATTTTTTTGCTTAGGAAATGGATTTCGGCATTTGGTATTTGTGTTTTTAGGCAACGAATAACCGGAGTAGTAAGCACAATATCACCAATGGAGCTAAACCGAATGATTAGTATTTTTTTCTTAGCCAACATGTACTTTTTTATTATTGAACCAGGTGTTTATTTCATCCAGATGTAAAGTATTAAAACACATTTTCTTGTGTAATCCACCTTTGCGAGCTGCTAAAATACCATAATGCATATCATGAAATCCTTCTTTGCGATGAGCATCTGGGTTGATGGAAATCATTACGTTTTTAGTTAGGGCATAATCTATCCATCTCCAATCTATATCTAAACGTAAGGGATTGGCATTTAACTCTATAACTACACCATTAGCGGCACAAGCATCTATTACTTTCTTATGATCAATTGGATAACCTTGTCGGGCAAGAAGTAATCTTCCGGTTGGGTGGCCTAAAATAGTAGTGTAAGGATTTTCAATAGCTTTAATTAAGCGCTCATTTGCCTTTTCTTCGTTCATTTTTAATTGCGAGTGTACAGATGCAACCACAAAATCAAAGGAAGCTAAAATATCCGAGCTATAATCTAAAGAACCATCGTACAAAATATCCGATTCAATCCCTTTAAATAGTTTAAAAGGCGCCAATTCCAAGTTTAATTTATCAATCTCGGCATGTTGTTCGGCTACTCTTTGTTCGTTTAAACCATTGGCGTAAAAAGCAGATTTTGAATGATCGCATATTCCAAGGTACTCGTAGCCAAGCTGTTTGCAATATACCGCCATTTCTTTCAGGCTATGCACACCGTCTGAATACGTGGTATGATTGTGCAAAGTGCCTTTCAAATCTTCTAGGATAATTAGCTCCTCTAAGCCATTATTTTTTGCTTTTTCTATCACATCATTTCCTTCACGTAATTCAGGTTCTATGTAAGGAAGATTTGCTTGAGTAAATATGCTTTCTTCTGAAGTAAATTCGGAACTTTTTAAATCAATGATTTCTTTAAAACTTTCCAAAAACTCAGCATTACATGTTGTCAAAAATAAATCGTGGTAAAAAGTTTCATGAGTAGATTTATATAGATGAATACTTAAACCTTCGGCAGTTTTATATTTAATTACGTTCTTTTCCGACGAAATAATTTCTAGTTCCTCTGTGTTTAATATACTATCAAACGCTTCGCACACTAACAAAAAATCTATTTGTTCTATTATTTCACATCTTCTTCTGTATTCTCCTGTAAAACCAATTTTTTTGATTAGCGGATTGTTTTTTAATTGCGCTAATAAATTCTCCGCAAATTTTTCTACCGAGGCATACAAGAATTTTCCTTGATTAAATCTACTGAATTCGATAATTTTTTTTATTTCTTCTTGTGTTTTTAGACCAAAACCATTGGCTTCAATCAATCTGTTTTCATTGCAAGCATAATACAATTCACCAATGCTTTCTATGCCTAATTCTTTCCAGATAACTGCAATTTTCTTTGGTCCTAATCCTTTAATGCGTAACATTTCTATTATCCCATCAGGAGTTTTGGATAGTAGATTTTCAATTTCAGATATGGAACCTGTTTCTAATAATTCTGTTATTTTTTGTGCAGTGCTTTTACCAATTCCATCTACATTTTCTAGCTCATCCGGAGAAATACCAGCAATATTTACTGGCGCTTTGTCTATTTTAAAAGAGGCATTGGCATAGGATTTTATTTTAAATGGATTTTCGTCATGAAGCTCCATTAGTTGAGATAATAAACGAAAGCTACGGGCTATTTGCTTGTTTTCCATGACCGATAAAAATAAGAAAAGAAGTGTTGGAGTTTCATAATTTTATTCTAAATCTATTCTAGACGATATTTTTCTTGAATAAACGGATTGGCAAATACAATAAAATGAATTACGAATGGCATTACTTATTTATAACATTTCTAAATAAGAGCTTACTAGCCATTTTTAGCACTTTTAGCTATGTTTTACTAAACTTTAGAATCCAATAATCGTTAAAAATTGTACATTTGCGAATCAAGTAAACACGATGAAGAAAAATCATTTAATTGGTATCCTAGTAATAGCAGTAGCCATTGCAGTAATCATTAGTACTTATGCTGATTCAAGCACTTATGCTGATTTCAGAACGGCTCAAAAATCAGATTCTGAGTTGCATGTGGTAGGGCAGTTGGTAAAAGATAAAGATTTAATTTATGATCCGTTAACCGATGCCAATTATTTTTCCTTTTACATGGTAGACAACAATGGGGTTGAAAATAAAGTTGTGTTTATTGGTAGCAAACCTCAAGACTTTGAGCGCTCTGAACAAATTGTTTTGACAGGGAAAATGAAGGGGGATGAATTTCATGCTAGTAAAATATTAATGAAATGCCCATCTAAATACACAGAAGACGAAGTGGAAATCATTGAAGTTACCGCTAACTCAAATTCATAACCAACCTAACACTTCTTTAAAATAAATGGAAATACAATTCGTAGGAGAGAACTTATTACCCGGTAACATAGGTCAGTTTTTAGTAGTCTTAGCATTTGGTACCGCACTTTTATCCACCATAGCTTATTATTTCTCAACCACCAATACCAATGAATTAGAAAGTAATTCTTGGAAGAACATTGCTCGTTGGTCGTTCAGAATACATTCATTTGCGCTAATTGGCATAGTTGCCGCCCTTTTTTATATCATATACAATCATTATTTTGAGTATTATTATGCTTGGGCACATTCATCCAAAGAATTACCAACTCATTACATTATATCTTGTTTCTGGGAAGGTCAAGAAGGAAGTTTCTTGCTTTGGGGTTTTTGGCAATTAGTAATTGGTAACGTTTTAATTCGTTTTGCCAAAAGTTGGGAAAGTAGTGTCATGACTTTTGTTTGTCTTTCTCAAGTGTTTATTATGTCTATGTTAATAGGTATAGAGCTACTTGGGCAACGTATTGGAAGTTCTCCTTTTATCCTTTTGCGAGATGCGGTTGAAGGACCTGTTTTTTCTCGTCCAGATTATTTAGCATTCATCACCGATGGTAATGGATTGAATCCATTATTGCAAAACTATTGGATGGTCATTCATCCGCCTACATTATTTTTTGGTTTTGCAGCCATGATTGTTCCATTTGCTTATGCACTAGCTGGCGTTTGGACGCAACGCTACAAAGAATGGATACAACCTGCATTGCCGTGGGCATTAATTGCGGTGATGGTTTTAGGAACCGGTATTATCATGGGTTCTTTTTGGGCGTATGAAGCATTAAATTTTGGTGGATTTTGGGCTTGGGATCCGGTTGAAAATGCTTCCATCATTCCTTGGTTAATATTAATTGCGGCAGTTCACGTGATGATTGCTTATCGCAGCACAGGACATTCTTATTTTACTACTCTCTTTTTGGTATATATTAGTTTCATCTCCGTTTTATATGCATCATTTTTAACCCGGAGTGGTGTTTTAGGCGAAGCTTCCGTACATTCATTTACAGATTTAGGGATGTCAGGCCAATTGATTTTTTACATTTTGGCATTCTTAATTATAGGAATCTTTTTATTTGTAAAACATTGGAAAAATTTCCCAATAACTGAAAAAGACGAACAAACCTACTCTAGAGAGTTTTGGCTATTCATAGGTGCTTTAATCATGACTATATCTTGTTTACAAGTATTAGCTTCTACTTCTATACCTGTTTATAATGCCATTTTTGGTACTAACATAGCCCCTCCAACCGATCCAATACAACACTATAATAAATGGCAATTACCAATTGCAGTATTAATTATGTTGGTTTCTGGATTTTCTCAATATTTAAAATTTAAGAATACCGATAGCAGAAAATTCTATATAAGCATTGCTATACCAGCCGTACTAGCCATATTTATTACTGCTGGTTTTGTTTACATCACCGGTGTGTATGAAAATTTAATGTACATCGTATTGGTTTATGCATCTACTTTTTCCATTCTTACCAATGTTAAAATTATGGGCGAAGCTTTTAAAGGGAACTTTAAATTAGCAGGTTCTGCTGTAGCACACATCGGGTTTGCTATTATGTTAGTAGGTGCCTTGGTTGCTGCATCTCAAAGTGAGGCAATTTCCTTAAATACTGCAGGTGTAGATTTTGGCAAAGATTTCGATGCAAAGAATAAACGAGAGAATATTTTACTGTGGAAAGATGAGCCGGTACAAATGGAGCGTTACATGGTTACTTATTTAGGAGATTCTACCTCAGGCCCAAATATTTTCTACAAAGTAAACTACAAAGAGTACGACAAGAACGGTAAATTAAAAGATGAATTTAATCTGTTCCCGAATGCGCAAATAAATCCAAAAATGGGATTAATTGCATCGCCAGATACTCGCCATTATATGTTACATGATGTGTATACTCACGTAACCTCTGTTCCGAAAAAAGAAGTTCACTCCCCAGATGATGGGCACGACCACGATGGAAATGAAGGATATTTAGATCCGGTTGACTATACCATTGCAGTGGGTGACACCATCCGATTTAAAGACGGAAGAATTGTTTTATTGGGTACCAATACGAATGTGCCTTTACGAGATTTAACATTAGCTCCTGGAGATTTTGCATTAGGTTTAATTATGCAAGTAAATATGTTTAGTGGAGAGCAATATACATTAGAACCGGTTTTAGTATCTAAAGGTGGAACAGAATTTTCATTGCCAAAAGTAGAAGACGCCATAGGATTACGATTAAATTTCTCGCAAATTTTTCCCGAAACTAAAAGCTATAAAGTGATGGTTCAGTTTAAAGAACCAGATCCTCAGGATTATATCATCATGAAAGCGATTGTTTTTCCATACATAAATTTACTTTGGGGTGGTACCATCATTATGGTAATCGGATTTATATTAGCTATTTTTAGAAGATCGAAAGAGTTAAAAACGACCTTATAATGAAAGTTTCTTTTGTGGGTTCCGGTAATGTGGCAACACATTTGGCACAAGCTTTATTTACGGCCGGATATGAAATTGTACAGGTGTATAGCCGTAATATTGAGAATGCAAACCGTTTAGCCAACACGATTGGTGCACTTCCTATCAATGATTATTTGGAAATAAAACAAGTAGATGTTCTAATAGTATCTATTACAGACGATGCTTTAGCACAAATAGTTCCTGAAATTACGGATAAAGCTGTGCTAATAATTCATACATCTGGTACATTACCCATGAGTATACTCGAAAAATCTGCATCTCAAATTGGAGTTCTATACCCATTGCAAACTTTCTCTATAACTAAAGAAGTGAACTGGTTAACCATTCCAATTTGTGTAGAAACATCCTCCGAAGAGGCAACATGTACCTTAAAAAAATTAGCCCAGGCAATATCCAATGAGGTGATATATATAAATTCAGATCAAAGAAAAGCATTACATGTTGCAGCAGTTTTTGCTTGTAATTTTAGTAATCATCTGTATCACCTTTCATCCAATATCTTAGAAAAAAATGGGCTTAGTTTTGATTTGCTTAAACCACTCGTCGCAGAAACGGCTGAAAAAATTAAAACATTGCCACCTATACAAGCTCAAACTGGACCGGCATTAAGGGGCGATGAAAAAACCATTGCGACTCATCTCAAATTTTTAGAAAACGATCCAACATTAGAAAACATTTATCTAGCACTAACAAACAGTATTAAATCCCATAAAAAATAACTGTATTGGAATTGAAAAATTGTACTTTTGCCATCAAATGAAAGTTTTTAAAGTAACCTTTACGTTCGAAGAGAAAGATCACCAACCTATAGAATTACCAATTGCCGAGGGAGAATCGGTTTTAGATGTAGCATTAGAGAACAACATTGAGCTTCAGCATAATTGTGGTGGAGTTTGTGGTTGTAGCACTTGCCATATTTACGTAAAATCCGGCATGCAACATTTGCAAGAAATATCAGATAAGGAAGAAGATTTTATTGATAGAGCCATTAGTCCAACCATTGAATCTCGTTTGGGGTGCCAGTGTGTAGTTATTGATGGAGATATTGAAGTTTTAATTCCGGATCAATCTAATTTTATGGGGCATTAATTTTATAATTATGATGAATGAAAAATTTGAACTACCAATACATTGGAAAGATCATGAAGATATAGCCATGACATTATATGAACGTTTTGGTGATGAATTTGGTGAATCTAAAATCTATAGAATACGTTTCACTGATTTATTAGAGTGGGTGTTAGAAATTCCAAATTTTGCAGGCAAGCGCGAAGAATCTAACGAAGCACATTTAGAGCAAATACAATCTGCCTGGGTGTATGAATGGAGAGATAATCAGTAGTGAATAGACAGTAGTGAGATAGTATAGTTAAGAATATCTAAACCCTCTAAACTTTCTAAACCTCCTCTAAACCTTTAATAATTTAACAAATTCACAAATCGTATTTATGAGCTTTTTAGAGAATCTACATAAAATAAACACCTTCGTTTTTGATGTGGATGGTGTGCTAACAGATGGTTCTATTTTAGTTAATGAAGGCGGTGAGCAGCTCCGTACGTTTAACATTAAAGATGGTTATGCAATTCAATTGGCAATTAAAAAGGGTTTTCAAGTGGTGATTATTTCCGGAGGTTTTTCACAAGGTGTTTTAATTCGTTTACAAAGTTTAGGCTCTAGACAAGTTCATTTGGGAATTGCCGATAAATTAAAGAAGCTTAACGATGTTTTATACAGGTTGAATGTATCAGCTAAGCAAATTATGGTTATTGGAGATGATTTACCTGATTATTGGATGATGAAAGAAGCATTAATAGCCGCTTGTCCTGCAGATGCTTGCCAAGAAATTAAATCCATTTCTCAGTATGTATCACCAATGAATGGCGGAGAAGGAGTAGCAAGAGATGTGATTGAAAAAGTGATGAAAGTACAAGGCAAATGGTTTGAACCAGATAAGAATAAAGACGAAGGAATTACTTCTTGGTAATGATTCAGAAAGCACCTATCATTTTAGCCTCCAAATCCCCTAGAAGGCATGAATTATTAGCCCAAATGGGGTTTACGTTTAAGGTTGTGCTAAAGGAAGTAGACGAGAGCTTTCCGAGTGATTTATCTCCTAAAGAGATTGCACAATTCATAGCTAATAAAAAAATCGAAGCATTTGATCAACTCGTTTCTTCTGAAATAATAATAACTGCCGATACCATTGTAGTGTTGGAGAATGAAATTTTAGGAAAACCGGCAAATAGGGCAGAAGCACGTAGCATGTTAGAAAAACTTTCGGGTAAAAAACATGAAGTGATTACGGTAGTTTGTTTGATGCATAAACAGAAAATTCAATCATTTTTTGATACCTCCGTTGTTTATTTCGAGAACCTTACCAGCGCCGAAATTGACTATTATTTAGAAACATATAAACCATATGATAAAGCAGGAGCATATGGTATTCAGGAATGGATTGGACTAAATAAAATTAAACGGATAGAAGGCTCCTACACCAATATCGTTGGCTTACCTACAGAAAAATTATACAAGGCTATAAATGAAATAGTGATTAGTGATTAGTTGTTAGTTTTTCTTCATTCTAACAACTAATCACTATTATCTAAAATCTCATACCTTACTTATAAAACAGCCATTTGCCTAATTCCTTAAAGGTTACTTTTTTGCCATACATTAAAATGCCTGTTCTGTAGATTCTTCCGGCTATCCAAACGGTAAACACAAAACCTACAATTAATAATCCCATCGAAAGTAATAGCTCCCAAGTGGGTACTTCATATGCTATTCTAACCATCATGACTACTGGTGAAGTAAGCGGGATGATGGATAACCAAAATGCCAATGCACTATCTGGAGCATTTGGAACCACATTTACAGAGATGATAAAAGCAAAAATTAGCGGTATGGTTATGGGGAGCATAAACTGTTGAGTTTCAGTTTCGTTATCTACAGCCGAACCAATGGCTGCAAAAAGGGCACTATACATTAAATATCCACCTAAAAAATAGAATATAAAACATCCTAAAATGAATGGGAAATTAATGGTGCCTAACTCTTTCATTACTTTTTCCATGACACCGGTTTCTTGTACAGCTTGCATTTCTGCATCGGTTACTCCAGTGCTACTTTGTACATTTTCGATTATGTTTTTTTCTGCACCACCAACAAACACCGCCCCAACTACAGAAGTAACAGCAACACTTAATATTACCCACAATAAAAATTGCGTTAAACCAACCATGGCAATGCCTATGATTTTACCCATCATTAATTGAAATGGACGAACCGAAGAAATGATAACTTCTACAATCCGATTGGTTTTCTCTTCAATTACCCCACGCATCACTTGCACACCATACAGAAAAATAAATAGGTAAATCAGAAAAGCACATACCAGTCCGATACCGAAAGTTGCAATGGTACTAGCATCTTTTTCACCGTCTTCGGTCAGTTTTTTGGTATCTACACTTACTTTAGTGCTCAAATTATTTAGAATGGCCGTATCAATGTTGGCATCTAATAATTTTTTATCTCTAATTACATTTTCTATTTCATCGCCAATGGAACTTACCAGTCCAATGCCCGGTTGTTTTTCGGAAAAAATCTGAACTCGTATTCTTTTTTCTTCCCCAATAGGTGGTATTTGTAATAAGAAATCGTTTTTACTATTCTTAAATTCTTCTTTAGCCGTTTCTATGTCGCTAGTACTATATAGATAGGTAGTAGTTGCATCGTTTTTAAATTGATTGGCAAAAATGCCGCTTTCATCTACCACAACTATAGAACGTGGGCCTGATAATTTATCACCATCGGCAATTAAGAAAATAACCCCGGCATACATTATCATGATTAACAATGGCACCACAAAGGTTAAAACGATAAACGATTTCTTTTTTACTCTGGATAAATATTCGCGTCTAATGATTAATAAAATCTTATTCATCTGTTTAGTTTTAGGGGGGATGATTAGTTATTTTCGGTTACAGTTTGGATAAAAATATCGTTTATGCTGGGCACAATTTCTTCAAAACTGGTTATTTCTACATAAGGAATAAGTGCTTTTAATAAATCATTTGAACTGGTATTGGAGTTCATTTTTATCGTCATCTTGTTATTAGATGTAGATACTAAAGAATAATCTGAGGGCAGATTTCCATTCAAGGAATTAGCAGAAAAACCAATTTCATAGGTTTGACTTCGGTATGAGTTTCTAATTTCTGTCACTTTACCATCCAATACCTTTTTAGATTTATGAATCAACGCAATAGAATCACATAGTTTTTCAACCGATTCCATTCTGTGCGTAGAAAAAATAATCGTAGTACCTTTTTTATTTAGTTCTAGAATTTCGTTGGTTATAATTTCGGCATTTACCGGGTCAAATCCTGTAAAAGGTTCATCTAATATCAAAAGTTCCGGTTCGTGCAAAACAGTGGCGACAAATTGAACTTTTTGCTGCATCCCTTTGGATAATTCTTCTACTTTCTTCTTCCACCAATCTTTCATCTCCAACTTTTCAAACCAATATTTTACTTTCAACGTAGCATCGGCACTGCTCAGGCCTTTTAATCTGGCTAGATACAATATTTGTTCGCCAATCTCCATCTTCTTGTACAAGCCTCTTTCCTCAGGTAAGTATCCTATTTTTGAGATATGGTTGGGGTTTAATTTTTCGCCTTGAAAAATAATCTCGCCACTATCAGGTGCAGTAATTTGATTTATAATTCTAATTAACGACGTTTTTCCGGCACCATTAGGGCCAAGCAAACCAAAAATAGATCCCTTTTCAATCTCAAAGCTTACATCATCTAGTGCTTTGTGTTGTGCATATTGTTTTACAATGTTTTTAATTTTTAGCATTTAGGTAAAGTTTTAGTTTAGTTTTCAAAGGTATACTATTCACAAGATTTTGTTTATTAACCTATTGTTAAAATTTTCTATTGTTATGATATTTTTTTGTTACAAAGTATTTTTATATTTGCACTATTAAACAAAACAAATTTTTGACATGAAAAAATTCTACGCTCTCTTTTTCATAGCATTTTTTGCTATGAATGCCTCTGCTCAATTCAAAGTTCCCGAAAACATTCAACGTTGTTCCACCATGGAAGTTATTGAAATGATGCGCGCTTACAAAGGATTACCTCCTTTTGCTCAAGCACTTAATTTCCCGAATGAATTTACACCTTTAGCGCAACGTGTTCAAGAAACATTTGTTTCTGATGGAGATGAGATTTTAATTCCTACGGTAGTTCACGTAATTCACGATGGTATTCCTCAACCAATGGATATTAATTTTCCGGCATTAGGCGGATTATATGAAGATAATATTAGTGAAGCGCAAATATTTTCTCAAATTGATGTATTAAACGAAGATTTTAGAAGAGAAAATGCCGATACCACCTTGACTCCAAATATTTTTAAAGGAGTAGCAAAAGGCATCAACATTCGCTTCGTTATGGCTCAAAGAGACCCGGATGGTAATCCTACTAATGGTATAAACCGTGTGTTGTGGCCGGGGTTAATTCATACTGGTTTTATTGTGAACCCAGAGATTGAATTATTAATTAAACCCATGACAATTTGGGATCCTACTAAATATTTAAATCAATGGTCTATCCGTTTAGAACCCATTTTATTGGGCTATGCTCAATTTCCTGAAGGTTCTGGATTACAAGGAATGCCAACTGGTCCACAAGATCCTACAACAGATGGTGTAGTTATGAACCACGTTTATTTTGGTAGAACACCTAATATTCCGGCACCTTATAATTTAGGTAGAACGGCTACGCACGAAATAGGCCATATGCTTGGTTTACGTCATAGCTGGGGCGATGGTGGTTGCACAGTAGATGATTTTTGTACCGATACACCTTTACAAGCAGAAGATTCTGGTGGTTGTCCGGATGTAAACACTCCATCTTGTGAGGCTGGATTGCCTATACAATTCCAAAATTACATGGATTATACCAATGACCGTTGCATGAATATGTTTACTTCTCAACAAGTAATTAGAATGCGTACTGTATTGGCTATTAGTCCTCGTAGAATGGAGTGGTCAACTTCTGATGCAATTGACAGAACCGTTACTTCAAGCAAATTTACCGTTGGTTCTGTGAATAAATTAACTGTATATCCTAACCCAACTGTAGAAGGTCAAAGAATATTTACAGACATGTTTGTAGAAAAAGCAGGGGCTGCAGAAATTTTTGTATACGATGTGTTTGGTAAACTACAGAAAAAACAAGTAGTAGAACTGCATTTCGGCACTAATCGTCCCGAATTAGATTTAGACGGATTAGCACCAGGGAATTACATGGTCAGCATTCGTTCAAATAACATGAGCAAATCTACACTAGTAGTTAAAAACTAATTAAACGTTATTTTATAATAAAAAAGGCGGACAATTTTGTCCGCCTTTTTTTGTGTTTGTAAAACTAAATTTGCTTAGGTTACCTTGAGAGTTTTAGTCGCAATTTTAGATGTAAATATTAACATAAATTCAATTGAACATCTATTTTCTAATATCTTATGTCTAATATCTAATTTCCACCATTATCTAATATCTAAAAAATCAAATCCACCCTTTTCTTCTAAAAATAACAAGCGTGGTAATGGAAGTGGCTAGCATAACCCCAATGGCAAATAAATAGCCGTATTTCCAATTTAGTTCTGGCAAAACCTCAAAATTCATCCCATAAATACTGGCAACCAAAGTAGGGGGCATAAATACTACCGATGCAACGGTGAAAATTTTAATGATTTTATTTTGTTCGATATTAATTAAACCTAGAAAAGTGTTTTGCAAATACTCCAATCGGTGAAAACTAAATGCCGTATGTTCCAGAATAGAATTAATGTCTTTAAGCATAATTCTCAATTCATTATCATACCTATCCGGAAAATATTTACTTTTTAAAATGGCAGAAACTACCCGTTGTTTATCTATGATTATTTGGCGCACCAACATGGTGGTTTCTTGGTATTGCGTAATATCCAAGATGAGCTCCTGATCTAATTTTTGGTGATCTAATCTTGCACCAATTTTGGTAATATCGCTTGCAATGTTTTCTAATAAATCGGCATCAAAATCTACTCTAATCTGAAATAATTGAATTAAAACATCGTATCCGGAATTGAATTTTCTTGGATTTAGTTCTATGCGTTTTTTTATTTCGTTAAACGACTTTAATTCGCTGTTTCTGTGAGATATTAAGTAATTGTTTTTCAGAATAAACGAAGCCGGATCGGTATGAAAAGAACCCTCATCTTCATAAACCAAAAAATTAGAATTGGCCATAATGAGTTTATCTGTTTCAATAAACCTAGAGCTACTTTCTATTTCTTGTAATTCTTGTTGGTCTTGAATTTTTATGTGGAAACGGGTACTGATGATTCGTTTTTCGGTTTCGTCCAAACGGTTTAAATCTATCCATAGCAGACTGTTAAAATCAATCTGAGAGAGTTTATAAAGGTTTGATTCCTTTACCAACTTATCGGCTACTTTATAATAGATGGTTACCACGTTTGCTTTTATTTTCTAATTATACACAGAATTTATAAAGATATGCGAAGATAATAAAATTAAAATCCCGATAATTAGTAAGAATGTTCTAAATAAAAATGAGCAAAAAAAATCCCGATTATATGTAATCGGGATTGTACTCAGGGCGGGAATCGAACCCGCACGACTTTAAGGGTCACAGGATTTTAAGTCCTGCGTGTCTACCAGTTCCACCACCTGAGCGTGATAGTTAGATACAATATGGAAAGAATTTAATCTTTCCGGTAAATGAATTAGCCCACATCGTTATGCGGGCTTTTGGAGCGAAAGACGAGGTTCGAACTCGCGACCTCAACCTTGGCAAGGTTGCGCTCTACCAACTGAGCTACTTTCGCTTTTTTACTGGATTGCAAATATAGCTATTCCGATAAATCTGTCAAGCTAAATTTAAAAAAATTACTTATTCGTTGGTTTTCAGTACTCTCCATACTATATCACTCTCATAACCGCGTGAAATTAAATAGTTTGCCAACTTATAGATTCTTTTTTGGGCATTTTTTTCTTTCTCTACACGTTCTCTTTTCAGTAGTACTTCCTTCATCTTTACGTGATAATCATCCAAATCTATTGAGCTTAGTGCGTTTTTAATGCAATAATCCGATATACCCTTTAATTTTAAGCCTTGTTTAATCTTAATTTTCCCCCAACCTTTCATTCTGAACTTACCCGATGCATAGGCATTTGCAAATCTTTCTTCGTTTATAAAATTATCGGTTACGAGGTCGGCAATAATTTCTTCTACCGCATCTTTCCATAATCCCCAGTCGTATAATTTACTTCTTACTTCTTGCTGACTGCGCTCTTGGTACACACAAAAGTGCTCTATTTTAGTTTTAGCGAGTTTTATATTCGTGATTTTCTTTTTAATGGGATTAGCATCAATCATGTGTTAAAATTAAGATATTTGTGCCAATGCAAATATATACTGCAAAATTAATCGCCGATATTCTGTCGTACAAAAAAACTCTTCCTGTACCGGAGAGTGAAATAGTTTATTTAGCAACCGATAGCCGAAAAATTACTTTTCCTGAATCTTCTTTATTTTTTGCACTATCAGGCAAAGTGAATGCACATCAATTCATACCAGATTTAATTCAACTAGGAGTTAAAAATTTTGTTGTAACAGAAGATGTATCGTATCCTAATGTCAACATCCTGAAAGTGGATAATGCATTAAATGCACTACAAGAAGTTGCTAAATTCCACCGTACAAAATTTGATTTACCGGTAATAGGTATTACGGGTAGTAACGGAAAAACCATTGTTAAAGAATGGCTATATCAACTATTATCTGTAGAAAAAAATGTAATTCGTAGTCCGAAAAGTTATAATTCTCAACTTGGGGTAGCATTGTCGGTATGGCAAATAAATGATCAACATAATCTTGGGATTTTTGAAGCAGGAATATCCGAACCAAATGAAATGGAGAATCTGCAAGAGATGATACAACCTACCATTGGTATTTTAACTAATTTGGGATCTGCTCATGATGCTGGTTTTGAATCAGATGAGCAAAAATTAAATGAAAAATTAAAATTATTTTCAAATGTTGATGTATTATTCTTCAACCCTAAATATGCAGTTTCTAAAGAAATAGATAAGTTATCTTGTAGAAAATTTACTTGGGGAGATGCAAATACAGATTTAATAGTCATTAAAGTAGAAAAAGTAAATTCAACATCAGAAATCACCTTCCAATATGCTTATAATACACATACTATTGTTATTCCGTTTACAGATACGGCTGCAATAGAAAATTCCATACAGTGTTGCGCAGTGCTACTTTATTTTAATTACCCAATAGATATTATTAAAGAAAGATGCAAGCAATTGATACCGGTTGCTATGCGAATGGATATCCGACAAGGAGTAAATAATTGTACAATAATAAATGATGCTTACACAACGGATTTAAATTCGTTGGAAATAGCATTAGATGTTTTAACTCATCAAAAACAACATCAAAAAACTACCGTAATATTATCCGATATATATCAATCCGGTATTAGTAATCCGGTTCTTTACAAAAGTGTTAATGAATTATTATTAAATAAGAAAATAGATAGATTGATTGGAATTGGTGCTAATATTTCGGCTTATGGTAATTTATTTCAATTGGATAAACAATTTTATTTGAATACCACAGATTATTTAAATCATATCAATATATCTGATTTTTACGATGAAGCCATCTTAGTAAAAGGTTCCCGAAAGTTTGAGTTCGAAAACATAAGTAAACGCCTAGAGCAGCAAATACACGAAACCGTTTTCGAAATTAATTTGAATTCATTAATCAATAATTTAAACTATTATAAATCCGTAATAAATCCAAAAACCAAGCTCATGGCCATGGTTAAGGCGTTTTCTTATGGAAGCGGAAGTTTTGAAATTGCAAATATTCTTCAATTTCATCGGGTAGATTATTTAGCTGTTGCTTTTGTGGACGAGGGTACAGAACTCAGATTAAATGGTATTACATTGCCAATCATGGTAATGAGCCCCGATGTTAGTTCTTTCGAAACTTTAGTCAGACATTGTTTAGAACCAGAGTTATATAGTTTTAGAATTCTACAATCTTTTATAGATTTCTTGAAAAACAAAAACATAAAAGATTATCCAATTCATATAAAATTTGATACCGGCATGCATCGTTTGGGTTTCGAAAAAAATGATTTACCCGAATTAATTAATCTACTTACAAGCAATAAAGCTTTCATTCAAATTAAATCTGCTTTTACCCATTTAGTGGCAAGCGAAGATGAACGACAAGATGAATTTACCAAGCAACAATTAAGCGTTTTTAAAACGATTTGCGATACATTAGAAACAGAAACCAATCAACAGTTTTTGCGTCACTGTTTAAATACAGCTGGTATTAGCAGATTTGAGAATGCTCATTTAGACATGGTAAGGTTGGGAATTGGATTATATGGCATACCTACCACAACCAAAGATGCGCAATATTTAAAACCCATTGGTACGCTCAGAACTACCATTACACAAATAAAAAACGTAAGGGCAGGAGACACTGTAGGTTATGGAAAAAAAGCAGCCCTTTTACGAGATAGCAGAATTGCTACTGTTAAAATTGGTTATGCTGATGGACTAAATAGAGCGTTAGGTAATGGTGTAGGTAATTTATTGCTGCACGGAAAACTAGCACCCATTATTGGGAACGTTTGCATGGATATGACCATGATTGATGTAACAGATATACCTTGCCAAGAAGGAGACGATGTTATTATATTTAATGAGGTATTAAAGGTAGAAACCATCGCAGAACAATTAAATACGAATACGTACGAAATACTAACCAATGTTTCTCAGCGAGTAAAACGAGTGTATTTTTACGATTAAATAAGCGCATCGATTAGATATAAATTAAGTACAATGAAAAAAATATTACGTGTTTTATTTTCCTTTTTTCTAAAAGGATTACTTTTTGTAACCCCGATATTTATTAGTGGTTATATTGTTTTTTGGGGAATTGCTAAAGTAGATAGCGTAGTAGATTTTGGTATTCCGGGTGCCGGTTTATTAATTGTGATTACTCTGTTGATATTAGCCGGAGTTTTAGCTACGTATTTAATTACAGATCCTATCCTGCTTTACTTCGAAAAATTATTAAAACGCATCCCTTTGTTTGACATGTTGTATACTTCCATCAAAGATTTTATGCAGGCTTTTGTTGGCAAGGATAAAAAATTTACAGAACCTGTTTTGGTTACCATGAACGAATTTGGTTTGAAAAAAGTAGGTTTTATCACTCAAAATGATTTAAGTTCTTTACAGCTTGTAGGACACGTTGGAGTTTATTTTCCGCATTCGTATAATTTTTCTGGTGAGTTTTTTTTGGTACCCAGTGAACATGTAAAAGCTTTGAACATCAACCCTGGCAATGCCATGAAATTTATCGTTTCAGGAGGAGTTAGTGATTTATGAGAAACATCTATCTAGTACTATTTCTTTTTTTGTTTGCTTGTAAAGCCGAAGAAAAGTACACGTTACAGCATATTCCATTCATTCCAAAAGTTGGAATCAGAGCGCTAGAAATATCAGAAACTACCACATGGTTTGCTGGACAGAACGGAACTTGGGGTTATATTCAAAAGGATAAACTTTACTTTGATTCTATTCCAGAAGCTAAAGGCATGGATTTCAGGTCAATTTCTATACTAAATGATAGCACCACCTTACTTTTAACTGCAGGTAGCCCGGCTTTGCTTTTCAAGACCTCGAATTTTGGTAAAACATGGCAAATCGTTTATGAGAATAATCATCCCGATGTGTTTTTTAATTCCATGACATTTTGGGATGCAAATAAAGGTATTGCCTTTGGCGATCCTATGGAAGGATGTTTTAACATATTAATTACGAAAGATGGTGGCAAAACTTGGACAAAAATACCTTGTACAAATTTACCAGTGCCCGAGCCCGGTGAAGCCGCTTTTGCTGCAAGTAATACTTGTATTTCTGTTGCTAAGGATAGAATTACCATCGTTACAGGTGGGGTAAAATCTAGAGTTTTAGTTTCTGAAGATAAAGGTAATTCATGGAAAGCCTTTGAAATGCCAATCTTACAAGGCTCAAGTATGACCGGAGCATTCACTCACCATTTTTTGGATGAGAAGATTGGGATAGCAATGGGCGGTAATTTTGAGGATAAATCATCCAATCAAAACAATAAAGTATTGACTTTGGATGGGGGCGAAAATTGGCAAATTATAGCTGCCGGACAAATACCCGGCTATACTTCTTGTGTACAGTTTGCATCCAAACAAAAAATACAAACTATTTTTTCATGTGGTGATGATGGAGTATATATCTCCAAAAATTTAGGGCAAAACTGGGATTTAATCAGCACAGAATCATTTAATACTTTACGAGTAGATGTAAAAAATAGGAGAGTATGGCTAGCCGGTAACCAAAAACTTGCCTATTTTGTATTTTAAGCTATTGGAATTTAACTTCTAATTACTTAAATTTAGGTTATAAACCTTTAACCTAAATCAAACAAGTATGGATTTTTCAAACATTCATTGGCTTGCTGTAGCGATTGCTGCAGTAGCTGCATTTCTATTGGGCTTTGTATGGTATTTACCGGCTGTTTTTGGTAAAGCCTGGATGAAAGCCAACAACCTCACCGAAGAACAACTCAAAAACGGCAACATGGGTAAAGTATTTGGTTGGGCATTTGCGCTTACTTTAGTTACTGCGGTATTTTTATGTGCTTTAATGCACAGCACTACCGTAGGCTGGGTAGACGGAGCTAAGATGGGAGCACTCATAGGCTTTGGTTTTGCTGCCACTTCGGTGGGAGTAGGGCAGGCATTTGAGCGCAAACCCATGTACCTTTGGCTAATAGATGGCGGTTATTTTGTGGTAAACTTTGCCATTATGGGAGCTGTTATTGGTTGTTTTCATTAAATTTTTACGATTCGCAACAAAGCCCGTATCGCTGAAAGTGAGACGGGCTTTGTGTTTTGGGACTTTTTTTGCAGAAACCTTAAAAATTAGGTTTAATTACGTATTTCTCATAATATTTAAAGATATGTTCCACAGCTTCTTCTGCGGTATCCACTAAGCGGAATAGTTTTAAATCATCGGGGCTTATATTGCCATAGTTTTCCAGCATTGTTTCTTTAATCCAGTCGATGACACCACCCCAAAATGCTGTACCCACCAATACGATTGGGAAACGTGCAATTTTACCAGTTTGGATGAGAGTAAGTGCTTCAAATAATTCATCTAGTGTACCAAAACCACCAGGCATCACAATATAGCCCTGTGAGTACTTCATAAACATTACTTTGCGTACAAAAAAGTAATCATAAGACATTAGTTTATCCTTATCTATGTATGGATTATGGAATTGCTCAAAAGGTAAATCTATGTTTAATCCAACCGATTTACCACCAGCCAAGTGCGCACCTTTATTTCCGGCTTCCATAATACCTGGGCCACCACCTGTAATAATACCATATCCTTTTTGTGTGAGTAATTTTGCTATATCGGTAGCCATATCGTAGTATTTGGTTCCTTGCACTGTTCGGGCAGAGCCAAATATGGAAACACAAGGACCTATTTTGGCCATTTTTTCAAATCCTTCAACAAACTCTGCCATGATTTTAAAAATCTGCCACGAGTCGGTTACTTTAATCTCTTGCCATGTTTTGGTAACAAAGGCTTCTCTTATTTTATCATTTCCTGTCATCTTGGATAATTGTTATTTGTTGTTTATTCTTTGCTATTCGTTATGAAGAGTATCACTTATCGCACATTTAATATCTTAATTCTAATATCTCACATCTTTTTTCTAATCAACCATAATCCTAAAAAGGTTATTAATCCATTCAAAATTAATAGTTCATTACCAAATTGGTAACCACCTAGCCATCTAACAGAGTTTATGTCTATAATGTAACAAATTATGGGAGATGCAATCGCAATAATGGGTACGTATTTATCTATTACAAAACCTTTGCTAAATAAACCATAGGCAAATAAGCCTAATAATGGGCCATAGGTATAGGCTGCAATTTTAAGTATGGTGAAAATGATGGCATCGTCATTTAATAATCGAAATAATAATATTACTAATAATAGAATGACGGCAAATGCGATATGAATGATATAGCGTAGATTTGTTTTATCTTTTTCAGATTTCTTGCCCTCATCCAATCCCAAAATATCTACATAAAATGAAGTGGTTAGGGTGGTTAGTACAGAATCTGCACTGGAGAAAGTAGCTGCTGTTAAACCCACTATAAATGCTAATCCGGCAAATATTCCAAGATGCTGTAAAGCCAAAGTAGGGAATATGTTATCTGTTTGTGTGGGTATGGCTATCCCTTTTGTTTGTGCAAACTGATATAATAGAACCCCCAACGCTAAGAAAAATATATTAACGATAACCACTATAACAGAAAACCAATACATGTTTTTTTGAGCATCGGGCAAAGATTTGCAACTTAGATTCTTTTGCATCATGTTTTGGTCTAACCCGGTCATGGCAACAGCAATAAACATACCCCCAAAAAACTGTTTAAAAAAGTTGTTTTTTGGCAACCAATCCCAGAAAAATGTTTTGGAATATTCGCTGTTATATACACTGCTTACCATGTCTTTAAAACTATAATCTAATTGAGTACTAATGGCAATAATGGATAGAATAACGCCAGCCAAAAGCAAACTAGATTGAAACGTATCTGTCCAAACTAAGGTTTTTATGCCTCCTCTAAAAGTATAAATTAGGATAAGTATGATGATGAAGGAAACAGAAATCCAAAATGGAATACCCAGTGCATCAAAAACGAACAGTTGTATTACGGATGCAGCTAAATATAACCTTCCGGCAGCACCCAATATCCGCGATAACAAAAAGAAAAAGGAACCAGTTCGTTGTGAGGCAATGCCAAAACGACCACGTAAATAACTGTATATGGATATTAAATTTAGTTTATAGTAGAGTGGTAAAAGGATGTTTGCAATAATTAGGTAGCCAAACAAGTAACCAAAAACGATTTGCATGTACGAAAATTGGGAAGCACCTACAGCGCCCGGCACTGAAATAAATGTAACACCGGAGAGGGAATCTCCAATCATACCAAATGCTACGGCATACCACGGAGAAACCTTATTGCCAATAAAATACGATTCGTTATTTGCGTTGCGAGAGGTGTACCAAGCTATAAGTAACAGAATCCCAAAATAGCCCGCAACAGAGGCAATGATTATATATGGCGACATAGTTTATTCTATTGGGCTAATTTAATAAAATTGTTTACAGTTGATAATAGTTGTTGGTTGTTGGTTGGTATGTTTAGAAAGTTTATTTGATTTTTAATTTCATCCAAAACTCCTGACTAAATTTAAATGCTTTATCACACTATCCCTTTATCCCTTTATAACCCAATCACTCTATCCTCTATCCCTCTATTCCTTATTATTACTCGCTTCCATTCATACAAAATAAAACCAATCAAAATCAGATAAGATAAAGCAGTTAACCATAAAATCTCTTCGTATTGGGTATTTCGGTAGGTTAAATAACTAAAGATTGCTAGGCCCGACCAGATAACAGGAAATTTAAAAGAAGTAAAACAGCAAAAGGCAACCAAAGTGCCTATGTACCAAGGATGTACTGTTGTGCTCAAGAAAAAATACAAACATAATCCTAATAAAAGCAATACAAATGGGTCTTTTATTTTTTGCTGGAATGATAAAACGAGTATGATAATTAAGGTACTTATGGATAGTATTTTGCCTATTATTTCAATTTGATTGTAGCCAGTTATCCAAAACCCAACTTCTCGAAACAAATAATAAATACTCGCATGAAACTCAAAACTGCCAAAATATAAGTTTACACTTGTCAAAAAGTTTATGAAATGTTGCAAAGTGCCAAAAAGTAACCAACTAATTAACAGGGTAATTATGCCAGTGAATAATCCGAATTTAAACCAATTTTTAAAACCTAAGTAATTAAAAAGTAAGGGAATAAAAAGTAATGGGATTAGTTTTACATGAATTGCTAATGCCATGAATAATGCTGCAATTATTGCGTTTTTTTTGATGACGAGAAAATAAAGGCATGCAAGCGTAAAAAAGATCATGGATGCTTCAAAATGTAAATTCCCAATAAATTCCAATATAATTAATGGATTTAATGCATACAGAAACACTTGTTTTTTAGGCAACTGAAAATGATTAAGTAATTGTATGATAAGCCAAATACTTCCTATCTCACATAAAAACAAAAAACTTTTCATTACCAATAAAGCGCCGGTAACAGATTCAGGAAAAAAGAAAGTGGAAATAAAAAAGATGAATTGGCAAACCGCTGGATAAATAGTATAATAATTTGGTGAATTTAAAAAATTGTATAAAGCTGAATTTAAATTAGGTATGCTTAATAAAAGTACATCATTTGGCAAAACAGAAAAAGCATTTATTCCATTATTCCAAAGGTATCCATCCCATAAAAAACGAAAATAATCGTCGCTTAAGTTTGGTGTGCTAAAAAGTAAAAGGAAACGAGCTACAATTGCTAAACTGAGTAATGTTTTAAATTCAATGTGATCTGCATTTCTCCAGAAATAGAAATATAAACCAAATAAAATAGCGAAATAAGTAAGCAATAATGAACTTTGCTCTCTGAGGGTTTCAAATCCCAAAGAATAAATAAAAACCACATAAATTAGAATAAATAAATAGTGCCTACTTTTATGCATTGCATTATAAATTTTTAAATATGCCAATATATACCGATCAAATGGGGCGTGATGTAGATATACCTGCAAAACCCAAACGAATCATTTCTTTAGTGCCATCGCAAACCGAATTACTTTTTGAATTAGGATTGGGGGTAGAAGTTATTGGCATCACTAAGTTTTGTATTCACCCGAAAGATACGTGTAAAATCAAAAACAAAATTGGAGGGACTAAAAATTTAAACATACAATTAATAAAAAATCTTAACCCCGATTTAATTATTGGTAATAAAGAGGAAAACGAGGAAAAACAAATTAAAGAATTGATACAATATTATCCGGTTTGGATGAGTGACATAACAAACTATCATCAAGCCTTAGAAATGATTTCTGAGGTAGGGGAAATTGTAAATAAAAAAAAATCTGCTGATAAAATTGTAGTCAATATCAAAAAGGAATTTTCTATACTTACTACACAAAACGAAGCACTAGGGAACATAAAAGTTGCTTATTTCATCTGGAAAGACCCTTATATGGTGGCAGCAAGCAACACATTTATAGATGATATGCTCAAAATGAGTGGTTGGACAAATGCATTTGCTCATAAACAACGATATCCGGAAATAGAAAGGAATGAACTAAGTGAAATTAACCCTGATGTGATTTTTCTTTCTTCTGAGCCATATCCATTTTCTGAAAAACACATTTCGATATTTAAAGAGATTTGCCCAACAACCAAAATATGGATAGTAGATGGTGAGCTATTTTCATGGTATGGCAGCCGTTTAATCCATTCGGCAAAATATTTTAAATCTCTGCAAGAAAAACTATCAGAATAAATAAAAATTCTTACTTTTGCAGCCCAAGCGGAAGTGGCGTAATTGGTAGCCGCACCAGACTTAGGATCTGGCGCCGCGAGGCGTGGGGGTTCGAGTCCCTTCTTCCGCACTAGGCCCTGAAATGGGCCTTTTTTAATTTGAAACAACAAAAAAATGAACATTACGCAAGAGAAATTAGATGAGCTAAACGCTCTGATAAAGATTAACATCAGCCCAGAAGATTACCAAACCCGTGTAGATAAAGCCATTAAAGAGCATAGTAAAAAAGTAAAAATGCCCGGATTTCGCCCAGGAATGGTTCCTTCATCGCACATAAAGCGTTTGTATGGTAAAAGTATTTTGGTGGAAGAAATAAATAATTTGCTATCAGATTCATTGAATAATTACATTGTAGATAATAAATTAGAAGTATTAGGACAACCATTGCCCAAAGTAGAAAGTCCAGACCAATATAAATGGGAAATGGACCAATCTTTTGAGTTTAGTTATGAGGTGGGTTTAGCTCCTTCTTTTGAATTGCAAATCTCAGATAAAGATACATTTACACAATACGTAGTAAAGGCCGATCCTGAAACCATCGAATCTAGATTAACCAACTTAAGAAGAAGTTATGGTAAAATGACTAACCCTGAAGTTGCAGAAGCAGGAGATGTTTTATATGGCGATTTTGTTCAATTAAGTCCGGATGGAAGCATCTTTGAAGGCGGAATATACAACACAGCATCTCTAAGATTAGATTTAATTGAAGATAAAAACATTTTGGATACCTTAATTGGTGCTAAAAAAGATTCGGTCTTTACCTTAGATTTAAAGAAGGCGTTTAATAACAACGCACACCTGATTGCCAATCTTTTAAAAATAGATGAGGCAGATGCCAAAGAATTACTATCTGAGTTTAGACTAACTGTTAAAAATGTAAATCGTTTAGAAGCGGCGGATTTAAATGAAGAATTTTTTACAAAATTATTCCCTGATGGTTCTGTAAAATCAGAAGAAGAAATGCGTGCTAAAGTTGCAGAAGAAGTAGAATTAATGATGGTGAGCAATGCGGATAATAAGCTTAAATCAGATGTTTATGCCTATTTAGTGGATAAACACAATGTATCCTTACCAGATGATTTCTTAAAACGTTGGCTTAAAACTGCTAATGAAAACCCAGTAACCGAAGAGCAATTACAAGAAGAATATCCAAACTTTGCACGTAACTTAAAGTGGACTTTAATTGAAAATAAATTATCGGTTAGAGAATCTGTAGAAGTAAAACCCGAAGAGGTTGTGGCATTAGCAAAACAACGCATTGCATCACAATTCATGATGTATAGCCCAACTCCAATAGCAGAGGAACAATTGGAACAATATACCATGAACTTTTTACAAGACAGAGAACGTGCAGGCAAAATTTATGAAGAAGCACGAACCAACAAAGTTTTCGAAGTGATAAAAGGATTAGTAACTATTGAGAAGAAAGAAATAGCTTATAACGATTTTATTGCATTGAACTAACAAACAATTCGACAGGTTTTTGACTTATATTTTAGATATTGATACCTAATTTGTCAGAATTTAGTTTTAATAGTACAATTGTATAATTATTGTGTAGTTGTTTTTAAAATCTTAATATGAACATTGATAAAAACGAATTCAGAAAGTATGCTGTAAAGCACCAACGTATAAATGGTTTATCTGTAGATAAATTTATTTCTAGGGTTGAAGATAAATTATCTCCCAAAAACATTACCCCTTACATTATTGAAGAACGTCCGTTAAACATTGCTTCCATGGATGTATTCTCTAGGTTGATGATGGATAGAATCATTTTCTTGGGAGACCCAATTTATGATGTAACAGCAAACATAGTACAAGCTCAATTGCTTTTTCTACAATCTACAGATGCCAGCAGAGACATTCAACTATATTTAAATAGCCCGGGAGGATCTGTGTATGCAGGATTAGGTATTTATGATACCATGCAATACATACAGCCAGATGTGGCAACAATATGCACAGGTATGGCAGCTTCCATGGGTGCGGTATTATTATGTGCCGGAGCAAAAGGGAAGCGAGCAGCATTAAAACATTCCAGAGTAATGATTCATCAACCATCTGGAGGTGCACAAGGAGTTGCATCCGATATGGAAATCAACTTAAAAGAGATGTTAAAGTTGAAAAAAGAATTATATGATATTATTGCTGAGCACTCTGGTCAAACGTATGAATGGGTAGAGAGATCATCCGACCGCGATTATTGGATGATTGCCGAAGAAGCAAAAGATTTCGGGATGATAGATGAAGTGTTAACATCAACCAAGAAGAAATAAGTGATAAGTGTTTGGTGATTAGATTACATTAGTTAATAGCAAATAAAAAATGGCTAAAAATTTTCAAAAGGATATAAATTGTTCGTTTTGTGGGGCAAAAAAAGAAGATGTAAATCTGATGATTGCCGGCATAAATGGCCATATCTGTGATCGTTGTATTTTACAAGGCCATCAAATAGTTACCGAAGAGATTGGCAACAAAAAGCAGAAACAGGCCAATGCAGCAATTAATCTTATCAAGCCTGTTGATATAAAAAAACACATCGACCAATATGTTATTGGTCAAGATGATGCAAAGCGTGTTTTATCCGTTGCTGTTTACAATCACTATAAAAGATTAAACCAAAAAATAGAAAAAGATGATGTAGAGATTGAAAAATCCAACATCATCATGGTAGGAGAAACCGGTACCGGTAAAACCCTATTGGCAAAAACCATTGCTAAAATATTACATGTTCCGTTTTGCATTTGCGATGCCACTGTTTTAACAGAAGCCGGTTACGTAGGAGAAGATGTAGAAAGCATACTTACGCGATTATTACAAGCTGCCGATTACGATGTTGCCTCAGCCGAGCGTGGTATAGTATACATTGATGAGGTAGATAAAATTGCTCGCAAAAGTGATAATCCGTCCATTACACGTGATGTTTCTGGAGAAGGTGTGCAACAAGCATTACTAAAAATATTGGAAGGAACGCATGTAAACGTTCCGCCTCAAGGTGGCAGAAAACACCCGGATCAGAAAATGATAAGTGTGAATACCGAAAATATATTATTTATCTGTGGAGGAGCATTTGATGGGATTGATAAAAAAATTGCAAACCGATTAAATACCAAAGTAATTGGTTACAAATCAGATAATAAATTAGGTAAAATCGATGAAGCAAATCTCTTACAATATATAAATCCACAAGATTTACGAAGTTTTGGATTAATTCCCGAGTTAATTGGTCGCTTACCTGTACTTACTTATTTAGAGCCATTAGACAGAGAAACATTACGTGCTATTTTAACCACCCCGAAAAATTCACTTATAAAACAGTACACAAAGTTGTTTAAATACGAAGGAATTGAATTAAAATTTGAGGAGAACGTATTAGAATTTATTGTAGATAAAGCCGTAGAATTTAAATTAGGTGCACGTGGTTTACGCTCTATCTGTGAAGCCATTATGCTCGATGCCATGTTCGAAATACCTTCCGATAAGCAAAAATTAACAGAATTAACCATCGACCTAAATTATGCTAAGGAAAGATTTTCTCACTCGCCAGAAATGAAAAAACTTAAAGCAGCTTAATTAGCATATTCAATAATTTAAAATTCAATATCACCATGTGGTACAATAATATTTTAGAAACCATTGGAAATACTCCATTAGTAAAACTAAATAGCATTACTAAATCTATACCTGCAACCATTCTAGCAAAAGTAGAAACTACAAATCCTGGTAATTCTATAAAAGACCGCATGGCGCTAAAAATGATAGAAGATGCTGAGAAATTTGGGGCATTAAAGCCTGGAGGAACCATCATCGAAGGTACTTCGGGCAATACCGGAATGGGTTTAGCCATTGCTGCAGTTGTAAAAGGCTATAAATGTATTTTTACTACTACCGACAAACAGTCGAAAGAGAAAGTGGATGCACTGCGTGCATTTGGTGCCGAAGTAATTGTGTGCCCTACCAACGTAGAACCCGAAGATCCTCGTTCTTACTATTCGGTCTCTTCTCGATTAGTAAACGAAGTGCCAAACTCTTGGAAGCCTAATCAATACGATAATCTTTCCAATATGCAAGCTCATTATGAGCAAACCGGACCTGAATTATGGGAACAAACCGAAGGTAAAATAACACATTTAATAGTAGGAGTAGGCACCGGAGGAACTATAACAGGTGCTGGAAAATACTTAAAAGAGAAAAATCCAAATATTCAGATATTGGGCATTGACACCTATGGTTCTGTTTTTAAAAAATATAAGGAAACTGGAGTATTTGATAAAAATGAAATCTATCCGTACATAACCGAAGGAATTGGGGAAGATTTTTTACCACAAAACGTTGATTTCTCCATCATCGACCACTTTGAGAAAGTAACGGATAAAGATGCAGCATTAATGACGAGAGAAATTGCCCGTCATGAGGGGATTTTTGTGGGTAACTCTGCAGGTGCTGCCATTGCCGGTATTTTGCAAATGAAAGATAGATTTAAAAAAGACGATGTGGTGGTAGTTATTTTTCATGATCATGGTACACGATATTTAGGGAAGATGTTTAATGATGATTGGCTTAGAGAACGAGGTTTTTTGGCAGAAAAAAAGCCTAAAATTGCGATAGATTTAATTGAAAATCATAAAGAACTAAAATTAGTTACTATAAAATCTATCGATACCATTGCAAAGGCGTATGAGAAAATGACCAAATACTCTATTTCTCAATTACCTGTGGTAAACGATGCAGGCGAATTTATTGGTTCACTTACAGATAATCATCTTTTTGCATGTTTAATCAAGGATAATACACTAAATTCCAAAGAAGTAAGTGTGATAATGCAAGCGCCACTAACTTTTGTTGGAGCAAATGAGCCTATTGAAGAAGTTTCAAAGAAAATTACAAAAGATAGTACAGCCGTATTAATGCAAGACTTAGGAGGCAATGTACATATCATTACAAAATACGATGTGATTGAAGCTATTGCGAAGTGAACTTACTAGTTATTTAGCCCTAGCGTGTGCAATAGAATAGCCTGATATCAAACTAAATCCGGCAAATAACATAAGATGAAATGGCAATAAACCATAATCATTGTAATAAAACGCCAGAAAAATTCCACTCAGAAAATAAACAGACAATAATATTTCAGTAAACGTGGATGGTGATAATCGGTTGTTTAAGTATTTATTGTTCAGAAATTGATCTTTTAGTTTTCTCACATTAAATTTTGGAGTGCGTATAAAAGGCGACTTTTTTCCAATAACGCCTTCTAAAACTGCTTTTGTGTTGTGGTAGGATAACCCTAACGAGATGGAACAAAACGTTGGAAAAAGTTTAAAAAACTCCCAAAAAGTTAGCTTTCTGTGCAAAATACTTCTACTAGTTATCCAATGGAATAGTATCATGATCAAAAACCCAAGGATAAATATCGATGCAAAATTAAAATAGGTATCAAATTGTTGGTTTTGGTTTTTAATGTACAAAAGCGGTATACTAAGTACCCCAGTTACGAACATCAGCACAAAAATGAATGGGTTAAGTAAATGTAATAGCCCAAATAATTTTTGCTTAAATGGTAAAGCAGATTGTATAAATTCAGGTAGTATTTTCTTTGCAGTTTCTACCGAACCTTTAGTCCATCTGAATTGCTGTGATTTAATGGCGCCCATTTCTACTGGCAATTCGGCAGGTGTTCTAATATCTTCAATGAACTTAAATACCCAACCTTTTAGTTGAGCTCGGTAGCTCAAGTCTAAATCTTCGGTAAGGGTATCATGTTCCCATCCACCTGCATCTTCAATGCAAGTTTTTCTCCAAATTCCAGCAGTACCGTTAAAATTTATAAGCAATCCGGCTTTATTTCTTCCGGTTTGTTCAATGGTAAAATGGGCATCCAGACCAAATGCTTGCGATTTGGTAAGTAATGAATAATCTAAATTTAAATGATCCCAACCGGTTTGTACCATTCCAATTTTATCCTCTGTAAATTCTACTATAGTTTTCTTTAAAAAATCTTTACCCGGTAAAAAATCACTATCAAAAATGGCTATGAACTCTCCTTTGGCTGATTTCATGCCCTCGGCCAATGCTCCAGCTTTATATCCAATGTTTTTATCTCTAGTAATATGATAAATTAAATGACCTTGTTCACTTTTTTCTGATACTAATCTGGCTACTAATGCTTTGGTTTCGTCGGTAGAATCATCAAGTAATTGTATTTCAAATCTGTCTTTCGGGTAATCCATTCGTGTACAGAATCTTATCAATCTATCTACTACATATAATTCATTATAAATTGGAAGTTGAATGGTAACAAAAGGGTACTCAGTTAACTCAGGTGTTTGGGTGTTTATTTTATTTTTAGAATAGTTTAAGTAGGATAAAATCAGGTAACCCCTACCAAGGGTCATCAATAATATTAAAGATATACAAACGGTGTAAAGAGTAATTACAATGATTTCTGTCATATAAAAATATGTGCGAAAATAGTAAACATTGAAGAGTTTGTTTGTCAACTTGCTTACATTTATTTTTTTTAGTTTGGATGCATGAAAAAAGCTATTTTTTTGGATAGAGATGGAGTTATAAACAAAGAAATTGGTGATTACGTTTGTAACGTATCGCAGTTTGAAATCTTACCACATGTACCCACTGCATTAAAAATCATGCAGGATTTGGGTTATATATTAATTGTTATTACCAATCAGGGTGGAATAGCTAAAGGACTTTATACCCATACCGATTTAGATGTAATGCATCAAAAAATGAAAACCGAATTAGCAGAATTTGGGGTAGATATAACCGAAATTTATTATTCTCCACATCATCCGCATTTTAGCGGAAAATCCCTTAGCCGAAAACCAGAGTCCATGTTATTAGAAAAAGCCATTGCCAGATTTAACATAGATCCCAACCAATCTTTTCTTATTGGAGATAATCAACGCGATATTGAGGCAGCAGAAAAGGTGGGAGTAAAGGGGTTTTTAATAAAATCTAATACTGATTTCAGTCATTTTCTAACTGATTTTACATAATTCATACTATTTTATATATTAGTCCCTGAATCCAAACTTTTCTTATGCGCTCTCTACTCACGCTGTTTGTACTACTTTTATTTGTATTAGCAACCAATGCACAACCTCTAACCGGTACCAAAACTATAAATCCGCTGGGTTTACCTGTTGGCAATAATTACATTAGTTTACCTGCTGCAGTTGCTGATTTAAATACGCGAGGTGTTGGCGCAGGCGGGGTTAAATTTGTCATTTCTCCAGGATTATATTCAGAACAAAAAGTAACGATTAATGCCAGAGGAACCGTTAGCGATTCTATCATTTTTGTATCATCCACCGGAAATCCTCAGGATGTTATTATAACATATAATGCACCACAGGACTCTATTACCGCAAACCGAAATCATATTTTTAAGTTTACAAGATGCAAATATATTGCATTGCGTGGGGTAACCTTACGAGCTTCGCAATCTCCTGTAGTTAACTTCACTGTACCCATTGGTGTGCAATTTTCGCAACATATTGTGTTTGATAATTTGATAGTAGAAGGTTCTTTCCGAGAAGCCATTCGTACTGCTATTGATTTTTCAATACAAGATTTGATTACCGATACCATTACCATTAAAAACAGTAGATTAACTGCTCCTACTTATGTTATTGATATGGGCAGAAGCAAAAACAGTAAGATTATAAATAATACCATAGAAGAATATTCTTTACAAGCAATACGGGTTGTAAACCAGACAGGTTTAACCATTGATGGTAATACCATAACTTCCTCTACTACTTTTGCTGAAGAATCTAATCTTGCGACTGAAACTACTGCCATTAGAGTTTTAGTCGGAGATTCTATAACCATAACTAACAATAAAATATCCACCACATCTGGCAGAGGAATAACGTTGGTTAGGCTCACTAAAGTAATTGGTGAAAATGAAATTGCCAATAACATTATCACAGTGAAAGGAACTAGACCTACCGATGGTATTTATGTAGAAGCAAGTAGAGGGTTAAATTTTACGTACAATACCATTGCCATTCAAACGAATTCAACAACTACTAGTTCAACTGGATTAAGGTTAAAATCAAGAATTAGTTTAGGAGGTTTCCCGGAACAATTTCTTGTTATTAATGCTCCCGAAATTAATTTAATTAACAATATAATAGCCAATTACTCCCAAGGAAGCATGATGGTAATTGATACGGTTAATGCAATGAATGTGGTGCAAAACAATGCTTTTGATATTAGAGTAGGTAATACTGTTTTTGCCAATTGGGGGGGAGTAAATTACACAAATTTGGCCAACTTACAGACCGGTTCAGGCAAACACACTAACTCGGTTCAACAAGCCATTATTTTCGATAATAGCAATTTTGCTTTCTTAGGTGGAGTTAATGCTCATCTGAAAATTGCTATTCCTCAAGCAAATTATCCTTTAGATATTACAAAAGAATCGAGATCTGGTACTACTCCTTATGTTGGTGCCGATGAATTTAATGGCAATGGACTGTTTGGTACTTTTATAATAAGTAATTCTCTAGTACAACCTGGTGATTATACTTCACTACAATCTGCTATCGACGATTTAGCTAACCAAGGAGTTGCAAACGGTGGTGTAGTGGTTCAATTCAGAAATACTGGAGTAAATTATCAATTAAATAACGTTGAACTAAAACCTATCCCAGGTGCAAGCACTACAAATAGGGTTATTATAGAGTCATTAACCGGACAAAGACCAATATTAACCAATCCGCCTATGGCTGCTTCTGGCAATCAATTAATACGGATTAATAATGCTCATTTTTACACGCTTAGAAACTTAGATCTTAGCATTACAGACATTCCGCTCACTTACTCAAGCAACCATAGTAAACTCATTAATATAGAGGGTAACTCCAGTAATTTACGATTTGAGAATTGTAATTTCTCTGGATTTGCTGCAGGTAAACAAGGAAATACGGGCACGGATAATAATACTTCATTGATTTTTTCTAGTGGAAATCAAATAACAGACATTACTTTTTTAAATAACACTTTTTCAGGTGCCAACAGAGGTATTTCATTAACTGGTATTAGTATTACTAATCCGAATAGAAATATTGTTGTAATTGGTAATACATTTAATGATCATTATGTTGCTGGTGTGTTTTTAGCTCGATCTGCTGCTCCTATAATATCCAAAAATTCTGTCAATTTTCCACAGCAAGGTGTTCAACAACGTGGTGTTAGAGTAGAGGGAATTTATGATAATTATCAAATAACAAAGAATAGAATAACAGGGACATTTGAGCAAGGAATTTACATAGAATTTGGCAGAAGCTCTGATGATAAACGAGGATTAGTGGCTAATAATTTTATTGCCAACAGCATTACCACCCAACTAACCACAGGGTTACACGTTTTCTCTGCAAACTTTGTTGACATTGCTCATAATTCCATAGTAGTTAGGCACAATACAGCAAGCAGTATCATCGCTTTCAGAAACACTTCAACTGTATTGAGTGGTCAATCTACAACAAGATTTAACAGAATTTACAATAATATTTTTCAGAATCTAGGCGGAGGGTTAGCTGTTTTTTTAACTTCTAACGAAACATTGCTCGAAAGTGATTTTGATTATAATGCATTGTTTACCTCGGGTACAAATTTGGTAAATGTTAGTGGCACCACATTTACCTCCTTAATGAATTACCAAATAGCCAGAAACACAGAGTTGAACTCTGTTCAAAAACAAGTGAATACGTTATCAGAAACTGATTTACATTTAGCTGGTAATTCAATCGGTGATGGTGATTTATCAGGTATTGCTTTTAATAAAGTTCTGGACGACATAGATGATGAAACCAGAACTAACAAGCCGTATATGGGGGCTGATGAAAATATCAGTCAACCATTACCAATAACTCTTTTAAGTTTTACTGCCAATAAAATAAATCAAACCATTCATTTACACTGGAAAACAGCCTCTGAATTAAACAATGATAGGTTTGAAATTGAAGTTTTTGAACAGCCTTTAGGCACTTCACCTAAAATTAAATTTAATAAAATTGGTGAAATTGCAGGTGCAGGCAATAGTCATCAACCAGTAGAATATACTTTTTCACATCAGCCACTAATTATAAGAGGTACAGTTTATTACAGGCTTAAACAAGTAGATTTAGATGGAAAATTTAGTGTTACTCAACCGGTTGCAATTAATCTCACCAATCGAATTAATACGGTTTTGGGCATTTATCCTAATCCGTCAATTGGCGCCACTCAAATTCAATTTAATGCGCAAGAAGTAAATGAAGTGAAGATTGACATTATCTCTATGTTAGGTAAAACCATTCAGTCATTTTGGATTCCAGTTTCACATGGGCTGCAACAACATACTTTAAATATTAGCGATATACCTATGGGTACCTACACACTTCGTTTATTGGTAGGTAATGAATTAATATCTAATACTTTAATAATTTCAGAATAAGTTTTTCATTATACAAAACAAAAAAGCCTATTACTTAGTAATAGGCTTTTTAATAGGAAGAAATTTATAATTATTTACCTGTAGCTTTTGCATGATCTGCTAAAAACTGTGCTAATCCGCTGTCTGTTAATGGATGTTTTAATAAAGCAAGAATGGCAGTAAGAGGGCCAGTCATAACATCGGCACCAATTTTAGCACATTGTATGATGTGCATTGGATGACGAACAGATGCTGCTAATATCTTAGTTTGATACCCATAGTTATCATAAATTAAACGGATATCTTCTATTAATTGAACGCCATCTGTAGAAATATCATCTAATCGGCCAATAAATGGGGAAACATAAGTTGCTCCGGCTTTGGCAGCTAGTAATGCTTGTCCGGCTGAAAAAACTAACGTACAATTAGTTCTTATGCCTTTTTTATAAAAATAAGTTAAGGCTCTTATTCCATCTTTAATCATTGGAATTTTTACTACAATTTTTTTATCAATAGAAGCCAATTTCAGTCCTTCTACAATCATGCCTTCATAATCTGTAGCAATAACCTCGGCACTTACACAATCATCTACTAACTCGCATATTGCTTTGTAATGGGTCATTATATTATCCTCTCCGGTAATGCCTTCTTTTGCCATTAACGACGGATTTGTGGTAACACCATCTAAAATTCCAAGATTTTGGGCTTCTTTTATTTGGTCAAGGTTTGCAGTATCAATAAAAAATTTCATGTTTTTTTCGTTTATGAGTTGTGTATGTTTTGGTATCTGAAGAATATCTGATAGAGGAGAATATAGTGTGCAAAAATTAGCAATAAAAAAGGGTAAGCCCCTTATATCGCACCGCTACAACCCTCTACCCTTGCTTCCTTCCAGACCTGGGGGAGTTCAAGAGGAGCTGGTCGTATAAGACTTACCCACCACAAAAGTAGCAAATTTTGCTTAACAGCGAAGAATTTTATAAAAGTGATTAGTAATTAATATTCGAAACATCAACCCAACTCTTCTTCTCTTTTGGCGTTTAGGGTAAAATAAACAGCTTTTAAAGTTGTTTTATTTTCGGATAATATCAGAAGTCGGTCATTTGGTTCTATTAAAGTAGAACCGTTTGGGGTAATGTATTTATTTTCACGTTGAATCATGGCTATAATGGCAGTTTTAGGAAACCCTATTTGAATGATTTTTTTTCCAATAATGGGGTTATTTTCCTCGATTACTATTTCAATTAATTCTGACTTAATGCTATCAGATAAAATAACTTCTACCAATGATTTTGGTTTTACTTTTTCTGGCAAGGATACATGCAACCATTTAGCAACCGTAGATAGAGTAGTGCCCTGTACTAATACAGAGGTTAATGAAATGAAAAATACAATATGAAAAATTAAATTGGCTTTATCTACGCCTGCTATTAGCGGAAAAGTTGCAAATACTATTGGCACAGCTCCTCGTAATCCCACCCAAGAAATAAACCATCTACTTCTGTTTTTTATTTTAAAAAAGAATAGGCTTATGAAAATACTCAATGGTCGAGCGATGAGGATTAAGAAAACCGAAATTAATAACCCAATGCCAATTACTGGCACCATTTGGCTAGGAAAAACCAATAATCCTAAGGTCAAGAACATAACAATTTGCATGAGCCATGCATAACCATCAAATGCTTTAATAATTGCTTTTTTATGTATTAATTCTTGATTGCCTAAATACACAGCAGCGATGTAAACAGCTAAAAATCCATTTCCGTTAATGTAATTGGTAGCGGAGTAAGTAATAAACATTAGTGCTATTACCAATACCGGATAAAGACCTTCAAAATCTAATTTTATTTTATTGATAATAAATTTGCTTAGCCTTCCCATGCCAAATCCTACTAACGTGCCGAATAGAATTTGTTGAATAAAAATGGGAATGATACTGGCTATTCCGGCATCTTGGTTAATAACTAATCCGGTAAATGCAATAGTTAGAAAGTAGGCCATGGGGTCGTTACTACCACTTTCAAATTCTAATACCGAGCGTAAATTGTTTTTTAACCCTAGGTTTTTGGAGCGAAGTATGGAGAATACAGCAGCTGCATCTGTAGATGATACGATAGCGCCAAGTAATAAACCTTCATAAATGGTAAAATCAGTAATGGCCCAAACAAAGAAACCTACACTTAATGCAGTAATTAATACCCCTAATGTAGAAAGCGTAACCCCTTGCCATAAAATGGGTTTAGTGGTTTTCCAATTCGTATCAAATCCGCCAGAAAAAAGTATAAAATTTAACGCAACAACCCCAATGAATTGAGCTAATATAGGATCGTTGAAATTTATTTTTCCTATTCCTTCTGATCCGGCCAACATGCCAATAATCAAGAAAAATATAAGGGTTGGTACCCCAAACCGATAGGAAGTTTTACCAGCAAGTATACTGATGAATAATAATATAGACCCAATTAATAGGACATTCTCAATGGTTAAACTCATGGAATATATTCTATCTGACGCTTTCTAAGATAGTTTTTTTAGAGAAGATTTGGAAGCTTTTTAAATTCTGATGATATGCAAACTTTATATACATTCTATCACCTTATAATATTAGCATTCTATCCCCTAATCACTTTATAGCTTTATTACTTTTCACTACATAGCCTAGCAGTTTATACAACAGCTTTGCCATAGTAAATTCTGATAAAATATCTCCTTCACGTGGAGCACATTCTACTATATCAAATCCAACCACATTTTTTTCTTTACACACGGTTCGCAATAATTCTAATGTCTCTTCCCAAAATAATCCACCAGGTTCTGCCGTACCTACAGCTGGTACAATGGAGGGGTCAAAACCATCTGCATCTATGGTGATGTACACGTTTTCTGTCATTTTACTAACAATTTCAGAAATCCAATTTGCATTTTTACGAATGCCGTGAGCATAATAAGTATGTATGTTAGCTGAATTTTTAATTAATTCTGCTTCTTCTTTGCATTGTGCTCGTATACCTGCCTGGCAAATGTTTAATCCCAAATCGTTTACTCTAGCCATTACCGAAGCATGGGAGTAAGGATTGCCTTGGTAAGCTTCTCGTAAATCAGAATGTGCATCAAGTTGCAAGACAGTTAAATTTGGATATTTTTTAGCATGTGCCATTACAAAACCATAAGTAACAGAGTGTTCTGCGCCAACTGATATAACAAATTTTCCGTTGGCAATATGTTTTTCTGTCTCTTTGGCAATGTATTGTATTGCCTCAGCATCGTATTTATTAGTAAAATCTAAGGCTTCTATAGTCGCAATTCCACATTTTTTATAGGTTTCTGTATCTAGTTCTTCATCATAAAACTCTACATAATGCGAAGCTTTTAACAAAGCTTTCGGGAATTTATCTGAACCGCCTAAATAGGATGATGTATGTTCATAAGGTACAGACTGTATTACCACTTTTGATGTTTGGTAGGAGCATAATTCGGGTTCAGTAATTCCTAAAAAGTTAGATTCACTTGTTAATATCTTCATAGATTTTATGTTTTAGGCAAAGATATTGTACATGGATACAATTAGTATCTATAATATTGAAAATATTTTGTGTTTTTTAATTAAAATGGTTAATTACAACTAAAAGAAAAATCAAGTGTCCCACTATTTTAAAATAATACTCTCCATTATTACTATGCTTTGTGCCATAACTACGGTTAGTGCACAAAATGTACTAATTCCGTATAGGTGCGATAATTTATGGGGATTTTCAGACTCAAGCAAAAAAATTATAATCCCGTGTCAATTCCAACAAGTTTTACCATTTTCTAATGGATTAGCAGCCGTAATGCTTCAAAATAAATGGGGATATGTTCAAACCAATGGAAATTTGATAATCAGTAATCAGTACGATAAGGCATTCGACTTTTCTCTGCAGAAGAAAGCAGTAGTTTACAAACAAAATAAAGCGGCTATAATTAATGCAAATGGGGCATTGGTTCTACCATTTGAATACACCGCTTCTTCCAATTATTTTAGCGAAGGATTTGTCATCATGAGAAAGGCAATATCCCTTATTTTATTGGAGATGAATACGATTTAGATGTAGAAAGTATTGGAGTGAGTCCGATTGATGTTTTTTCTGAAGGGTTAGCACCTGTAATAACTAATATTGAACAAAAAGTTAACGACCCATTAAAGGGTAGATTATTTGATAACCAGTCTCGTGGATTAGTTTTCATGGATAATAAAGGCACTTTAATAACTACGGCACTCGATTATTTGTGCTATAAATATATGTCAGGTTTTAGAGAAGGATTTGCCATAATTCGTTTCGAAAGTTTAGCGGAAGGAAAAACTTCTTTTGTTTACATGAATAAACAAGGAACGATATTGCCTTTTGCATTTAACTATGCTACTCCTTTTTATCGTGGATTTGCAGTGGTTAAATCTAAAAATGATCAATTTCAGATTATCAACAGTCAATTTGAAGTAATTTATACATTGCCTTATGCTGATGTTTCTGCCATTTCTGAAGGATTAATTGCCGTGAAAGATGAAATGGGTAAGTATGGATATATCGACTTAAATTTTAAGCTTATAATACCTCATAAATACGAAATTGCTGAACCCTTTACGAATGGAATTTCTAAAGTAATGTTTCAGGGTAAATCTGGATATATTAATACTTTTGGAGTGGAATTTTGGACTAATTAATAAAATCGTTTAAGTATTTTTGTCGCAAATGACCGAAATTAAGGGTACAAGAATAAATAAATACCTAAGCGAAACAGGCTTTTGTTCTCGCAGAGCAGCGGATAAATTAATTGAACAAGGTAAAGTAACCATCAATGGAGTAGTACCTGATTTAGGCACCAAAATTCTTCCAGGTGATGAGGTGCGTGTAAACGGAAAAATCATCTCTGTGTCTGATGAAAAACCGGTTTATATCGCATTTAATAAACCCGTAGGCATAGTTTGCACCACAGATACTAAAGTAGAAAAAGATAATATCATCGACTACATCAACTACCCGAAACGTATTTTCCCCATAGGCAGATTAGATAAACCAAGTGAAGGGTTAATTTTATTAACTAGTGATGGAGATATAGTAAATAAGATTCTTAGAGCCCGTAATCATCACGAGAAAGAATACATCGTAAAAATTAATAAACCCGTAACCAACGAGTTTATTGAACAGATGAGTAATGGAATCCCGATTTTAGATACAATAACCAGAAAATGCAAAGTAGAAAGGCTTAATAAATTTGAGTTTAAAATCATTTTAACCCAAGGCTTAAACCGACAAATTCGTAGAATGTGCGAATACTTAGGCTACGAAGTTTATCGCTTAAAGCGTGTGCGGATTATGAATATTCTATTAGATATTCCGGTTGGTAAATGGCGAAATTTAACAGATAAAGAATTAGCAGAAATTGAAATTATGCTTTCTGAATCTGCCAAAACTCACCAAGAACCGAATTTACTTACTTCTAATTTTGAGGAAGAGTAAAACTAGTTTACAAAATTCTTTCTGTAATTAATTTTTAAGTTTATTTTAGTTTTAAATTAACCTAATAAACTCTCACATGGAAACAACAGAAAACACTAACCCTGAAGGGCTTGAGCCTAAATTTATTTTATCTGGCGAAGCATTAAACTATTTAAACGAAACCCAGAAATGGACAAAATTTCTGAGTATCATTATTTTCATATCTTGTGGATTATTTATTATATTCGGCTTATTCTTCTCCTTTATTATGGGTAGACTTTTATTACAGACTACTCAATCACCTGAACCAGGTTTTCAGGCAGCTATGACTTTATTTTATATTATTATTGCCGTTATTTATTTTTTTCCGGGTTTGTATCTCTACAAATTTTCACCTAATCTAGAAGAAGCTTTAATTAATAATAATCAAGAAGTACTAACAACAGCTACCAAGAACTTAAACAGATTTTTTAAATACATAGGAATTTTAACCATAGTCATGCTTGTAATTTATGCGTTAGCTTTACTTGGTTTTATGTTTGCTTAAACTTTTTATTTAACGTATAAAAAAACCTCCTGAAGTTATCTTCAGGAGGTTTTTTAGTTAAAGGATAATTCTAAAAAGTATTAATCACAATTTGGTACAGTAAATATTTCGGTTTCATCACCTATAGAAAAACGACCGGCATTTTTTCCGGTTGTCCAATAGAATGGAGCAGCTTTGTAACCTCTTCCACCAATTTCGTTCATGGTTAAGGCATCAAACAATCTACCGTTTATCATCACGTATTTAATCTCCTTTGTATTTCTGATGTTTTCTAATGGATTTTCATTTAGAACGATCAAATCTGCCAACTTACCAACTTCTAATGAACCTATTTCTTTATCCATACCAATGTAATTTGCTCCATTTAAGGTAGCAACACGAATAGCTTCTAACGGTGTCATACCACCTTGTGCCATCATCCACAACTCCCAATGAGCGCCTAAACCTTGTAACTGACCATGTGCACCTAAATTTACTTTAGTGCCGCCACGCTCTAGTTCCGTAGCTAATTTAGCCGATTCTATATGACCATAATCAGCTTCTGCTGCCATTTGTCTTCGTCTAGATCGAGGGTCGTAAACAGAGCGTGGCGTAAATGTGGTTAATGGTTTTTCTTCCCAAACATTCATGTGCTGGTACCAATAATATTCACCAGACATGGAACCATAGTTTACTACCAAAGTAGGAGTATACCCAGTTTTGGTGCTATTCCACATTTTTTTAACGTCTGCATATGCCGGATAAATTGGGATGTTGTGTTCCACTCCTGTATGTCCATCTAAAATCATATTCATGTTATGGAAAAAGGTAGAACCACCTTCTGGCATTACTAACATTTCTAACTCACGCGCTGCCTGTATTACTTGTTGGCGTTGCTCTCTACGAGGCTGATTGTAACTTTTTACGGAAAAAGCACCAACATTTTTTAATCTTCTCAAATGCGAACGAGCATCCTCTAAACTATTAATAACGGCTTTAAAATCGCCATCTGCACCATATAAAATAGTTCCAGTGGAGTAAATACGTGGCCCTAACATTCGTCCGGCTTTTACCATTTCAGCCTGACTAAATACCATTTCTGTGCTGGTAGATGGATCGTGAGCAGCCGTAACACCATAAGCCAAATTGGCAAAATATGACCAATCTTGTTTAGGCGAAATACCATCAAAACTTGGTCGTAAATGGGCGTGAACATCTATAATTCCGGGCATAATGGTTTTACCACTAACGTCAATAACATTGGTTCCAGAAGGAACAGAAATGCTGTTTGCGGCACCAATAGCAATTATTTTGTTCCCCTCTATTAATATGCTTCCATTTTCTATCACTTCATCGCCATTCATGGAAATGATGCGGGCTCCTTGCAGCAAAGTTTTGCCATTTGGTACATCTGACTTTAAAACCAATCCAATTTTTATACCTGTAGAATCAATGGCTGGTAAAGTTTCAGGTGCTCCTTCTACAAAAGTGAATGCATTTTTAATTTCTTGGGTAAAATACTCAGGTCCTAGTGTCCAATGTAAATTTTTACTATCAGCAGACCAATGCATATAGGTGCCAGCATCCCGAGTAACTTTTCTTAATGGGACGCTTCTCATCGATCCGGATAAATCAACTGCATTTCCTGCAAGTGGCATTGGCGCGATGTAGCAATTAAACAACTCGTTAAATGCAACCCATTTTCCATCTGGGCTAGGAACAAACCAATTGGCATATTGCGAAGTAAATAAAATGGTTTCTTTGTTAGTAGAAAGGTCTAAACTTATAAAAGCCTTTCTTCCTTGTTGTGTAGATTGATAATACAATTTAGTACCCGTGCCATCAAACATGGGGCGTAACCCGCGCTCAGAAACTAAACGGCTATTTGTACCATCTGCATTCATGATATAGATTCCTGGATTTGTTCCGAAATAGCCCAATGCATCGTTTCCTGTACCTTTTCTATACACAATTTGTCGTCCGTCTCTAGAGAAAGTTGGACTGTAGTAAAATCCTTTTTCTTTGCTTATGGTAGTAATTCTTTTTGTTTTTAAATCGATGCGATTAATAGAGCATTTTTCCTGATCATCATAACTCACATATAAAATAGAATTACCATCTGCACTAAAATGCGGTTCATACTCAAAATTCGCCGAGTTACTCATGCGTTGCGGAGTACCATTTGGTAATTCTTTTAGATAGATATATCCTGCAGCATTAAAAGCGATTCGTTTTCCATCCGACGAAGTGGTAGTATGCCTAATCATTTTAGCTTCAAACTCATTGCTATGCACTTTTTGGTCAAACTTCACCACGTCGGCAATGGTATGTTCCATAACTGCTTCAAAAGGAATGATGTTGGTGGCAAACGTGGCAATATCTAATTTCATTATTTTGCCTTTAGCCCAAAAAACGATGTTTTTACTATCTGGTGTCCAGGCGAAATTGGGGTATAAACCAAAAATAGCCCAAGCTTCCTGCTGATCTTTTGATAACTCATCATACACCGGAAATTCTTCAGAAGTTTGTAAATCTTTTAAATACAAAACAGATTTTAACCTATCTCTGCGAACAAAAGCTAAATACTTTCCATCAGGAGATGGAACTGGTCTTACTGCACCGCCAGGCCCACCGGTTACTTGTTCTATATTTCCAGACTGTCTGTTTATCCTGTATATAGCATAAATTTGTCCGTTAGGGTCTTTGTTATATTGAAAAAACGGACCAGGACTTACATCTTCACTCCAGTACACGTATTTTCCATCTGGCGAAACAGCCGGTTCACCCGCATCCTGCTGTTCGTTTTTTCTTTTGGTTAGTTGTAAACCATCTGTGCCTCCACCAATATGATACATCCACATTTCTCCTGCACCTAAGGAGCGAGAAAAAGTAAAGTGTTTTCTTGCAATGATGTACTGTCCATCTGGTGTCCAAGTAGCGTTATTTAATAGTCTGAAACTTTCTTTTGTGATTTGTTTAACATTGGATCCATCGCGGTTCATGATAAAAATATTATCGCCGCCTTCTCTATCGCTGGTAAATGAAATGTATTTACCATCTGGGCTATACCTTGGTTGTACTTCATAAGGTAAACCACCACGTAATAATTTGGCTTTGCCCCCTGTAATTGGTAGTGTATAAATATCTCCTAATAGGTCGAACACCAATTCTTTTCCATCCGGACTAACATCAATACTCATCCAAGTACCTTCATCTACTGTGTAATTTACTTTATAGGAAGGGCCACCTGGATCTGAAACATTCCATTTTTTTGGAGTTTGTGCATACGTGAGGCTGAATCCAGCCATTAAAGCGATTAGAATTATTTTTTTCATTGCAACTAATTTTCTGGTTGTAACTCGCAATTTATAGAATGTTATCAATAAAAATAACATGCAAATAATATGTTACAGATTTTCAGTGAGTTTCAGTGCTTGGATTTAATTAATGCCGACACCTTAGTATATTTAAACCGTGGACACGCATCAGATTTTAAAACAATATTGGGGTTTTGATCAATACAGGCCTTTACAGGAAGAGATTATCCAATCTGTATTGCAAGGAAATGACACACTTGCATTATTGCCAACCGGTGGAGGAAAATCTATTTGTTATCAAGTGCCTGCAGTAGCATTACCCGGTATTTGTGTGGTTGTATCTCCATTAATTGCTTTGATGAAAGACCAAGTTGGCAATCTTCGAAAACGTGGTATCAAAGCAATAGGAATTGTATCTGGCATGACCAAACGCGAAATAGATAGTTCTTTAGATAGTTGTATTTATGGAGATGTGAAATTACTTTATTTATCGCCCGAAAGATTAAACTCTGAATTGGTAAAAGAGCGCATAAAACACATGAACGTAAGTTTTTTAGCGGTAGATGAAGCCCATTGTATTTCTCAGTGGGGTTATGATTTTAGGCCATCTTACCTTCGAATAGCAGAACTTAGAGAAATTTTGCCAAAAATACCGGTATTGGCATTAACTGCTACTGCAACTAAAGAAGTAGTCATCGACATAAAACAAAAACTAGCTTTTAAAACCGATGTAGTTTTTCAAAAAAGTTTTGAACGAAAAAATTTGGCTTATGTGGTTTTAAACGTAGAAGATAAGCTGAATAAAATGGTGGAGATTGCCTCTAAGATTAAAGGTACAGGAATAGTTTATGTAAGAAATAGGAGGGAGACCCAAGAAGTTGCAAAGTTTTTAATGCGTTCTAAAGTTACGGCTGATTATTACCATGCTGGTCTCGACCCAACTACCAGGTCGAAAAAGCAAGATAAATGGATGAACGGTACTATCCAGGTGATGGTGGCAACCAATGCATTTGGAATGGGTATTGATAAACCAGATGTAAGATTTGTTGTGCATTTAGAGCCTCCAGATAGTTTAGAAGCCTACTACCAAGAAGCGGGTAGAGCAGGTAGAGACGAACAAAAATCATACGCAGTGATGCTAGTAGATAATGGCGACCCAGAAGTTTTGGATAGAAAAAATGAACAAGCATATCCTGCCGTTGAAGAAATAAATACCACATATAAAGCGCTTTGTAATTACCTGCAAGTGGCAGTAGGAGCAGGTGATGAACAAACATTTGAAGTTGATCTTGGAAATTTCTGTACCACTTTTAAGTTAAATGTGATTACTGTTTTAAAGTGTTTTCATTTTTTGGAAAGAGATGAATTATTGAGTTTTTCGGAATCGGTTTGGTTGCCTTCACGTATAAAAGTATTAGTTAACAACCAAGATTTGTATGCGTTTCAAGTAAAATTTGAACAATATGATGCTATTCTCAAAACTATTTTACGTTCTTATGGAGGTGTATTTGATGCATTTATTAAAATAGACGAAAACTTATTGGCTAAACGAATGGGTATTACTAAAAATGAATTACTTTCTGCCTTACAAAGATTAGATCAGCTACAAATAATTAGTTACGTACCTCAAAATGATAAACCAACTGTAACCTTTTTACAACCCAGAGTAGCAGAAAATTCAATTCAAATTAATAAAAGTTATTTAGCCGAGAGAAAAAGAACATATGCCAATCAAATTAAATTTGTAAAACAATATGCTTTTACCTCAATAACATGCCGAAGTAATTTGCTTTTATCTTATTTCGGTGAAATAAAATCAGATCATTGTGAGGTTTGTGATGTTTGCTTAGAGTTTGCTAAAACACAAGTAAGCACAACAGAAATGACATTAATTAAAAAAGAACTTGAAGATATACTGGCCTCCAGAAGATTAACGGTAAAAGAAATTTCTGCTGTAACCACTTCCATAACCAAACATAAAATGTTAAAAGCCATACAATATTTAATGGATGAAGGCACATTGCAAAATGATGAAGAAGGAAGATTAAGTTATATTTCTAAATAATTTACATCCTATAATATTCCATTACCTTAGTAAAAATAAATTCGTTTTGAAGAGAATATTTTTAACCGTAACCAATGATTTAAATAACGACCAACGGATGAATCGTATCTGTAATTCGTTACTTAATGCCGGATATGATATTACTTTAATTGGTCGGAGTAAGAAGACATCTAAGGAGCTAGAAAATAAATCTTATAAGCAGGTTAGGATTCAATGTAAATGGGAGAAAGGCAAATTATTTTACGTAGAATTTAATTGGAAGCTTAAAAATTACCTCATAAAAAATAAACCTGATATTATTTGTTCTATAGACTTGGATACGTTGTTTGCCGGGTATTTTGCTTCTAAAAAACTGCTAATTCCATTAGTATACGATTCACATGAATATTTTACCGAAGTACCTGAATTAATAAATAGACCTTTCACCCGTTTTTTTTGGGTGAAATTAGAACAATATATCCTGCCGAAAATTAAATATGCTTACACCGTTAGCACTTCGATTGCTAAAATTTATTCGGAGAAATATGCAGTAGATTTTAAAGTTATTCGAAATGTTCCTCTTTACACAGATTTGCAGTTAAGCCCTAAAAATAAACCATTTATACTCTATCAAGGTGCTTTAAATAAGGGAAGAGGGCTAGAGCAATTAGTAGAAAGCATGCAGCAAATTTCTGTTCCATTATATATAGCCGGAGATGGTGATTTAAACAATCTACTTAAACATAGAGTAGTGGATTTAAAACTACAAGAGAAAGTGTTTTTTTTGGGGATGATAAGTCCTCAAAAATTAAAAGATTTAACACAAAATGCTTATTTAGGAATAAATGTTTTAGAACATTTAGGAGATAGTTATTATTATTCTTTAGCCAATAAATATTTTGATTACATACATGCGCTTGTGCCTTCTATATCCTGTAATTTTCCGGAATATAATGTTTTAAATTCTACGTATAATGTTGGATTATTGATAGATAATTTAACCGTTTCAGAATTAGTAAAAAATATAACTAAATTACTTAATGACAAAGAGTTGTATCACAATTTACAACATAATTGCCAGTTAGCAAAGCAAGAATTATCATGGCAAACAGAAGAAAAGCAATTATTGGCCGTTTATAAAAGTATTAATGGTTAAAACTTTACACATAGTTGCTTTTAATATTCCTTTTCCGGCAGATTATGGCGGTGTTATTGATATTTTCTACAAATTAAAAGCTCTCCACAAACTAGGAGTTAAGATAATTCTACATTGTTTTGAATACGGCAGGAATAAATCTTCTGAATTAGAAGAATTTTGTGAAAAAGTATATTACTATAAGCGCAACATGAACCCTGTTGGACTTTTGGCTAAAACTCCATTTATTGTGCAATCAAGAAAAGATAATGAGTTACTTAAAAACTTATTAAAAGATAATAATCCAATATTTTTCGAAGGATTGCATACGTGCGCATTTTTAAACAGTCCGGAACTTAAAAACCGCATAAAAGTGGTTCGTTTACATAATATCGAACATCAATACTACCACCATTTGGCAAACCTAGAGAAGAATTTATTTAGAAGATATTATTTGAAAAATGAAGCAAAAAAATTATTGTGTTTTGAAGAAAATTTGAATTCGGAATACCAATTAATTTGTATTTCAGAAAAAGATAAAACGTATTATTCAGACAAAATAGATAATGTAACCTATGTGCCTGCCTTCCACGGAAATGATAAAGTAATATCTAAGATTGGAAAAGGAAAATATGTACTATTTCATGCGGATTTATCTGTATCAGAAAATAATTCTGTTGCCTTAGAATTAGTGAAAGTTTTATCAGATAAGGCACTAGTTATTGCCGGCAAAAACCCATCTAAACAACTTATAAAAACATGTATTGCTAATAAAATTACTTTAATACCCAATCCGGATTATGCTCAAATGCAGCAATTAATTGCCGATGCACAAGCAACTGTGGTGTATGCGTTTAAATCTGCAGGCATGAAATTAAAACTACTAAATTCTCTTTTTATAGGCAGATTTTGTATCGCAAATACAGAAGCAATAGCAAGTAATGAATTAGAATCTACGTGTGTAATCACACAATCAATGAATGAAATAAAAGAAAAATACGATAAAGTAATGTCTACTACATTTACAGAAGTTCATTTAAATGAACGGAAAACCATACTTGACTCCTATTTTAATGATGAGATGAATGCCAAAAAAATCATCCATAATTTATCGTTAGAAACGGTCAACTAATTCTGCACTATTTATTTTACAAAAAAATCTACGTTTTTTAGAGTAAGCCTGTAACTTAGTTATGGCAAACAACGTCAAAACCTAAAACTAAAAAACCATGAAACTAATTGTATCATTTATCCTCGCCATTTCATTATTAAGTACTTCTTGTTCAATAAATTGCATAACCGGGTCTGGTAATAACATTACCAAAGAGTATGATATATCTGGATTTAATGCCATAAAAATTGGAGGCTCTTATGATTTAATTTTAACTCAAGATTCCATATATTCTGTAACCATACAAGGTGACGATAATATTATTGAAAGATTAGAAGTTGAAGAAATTAACGGAACACTTAGAGTAAAAAGTAAAGATAATTTATGTTTCAATTTTAAAAACAATATTATTTTAACGGTATCGGCGCCTAATATTAATACATTAGAAACTTCCGGATCTGCTCGTATTTCATCTACCAATACATTAAATGTCGATAATTTTAGCGTGAGTTCTTCTGGATCAAGTAAAATAGATTTAAATATTCAGGCAAACGAAGTAGAAACCATTACATCTGGTTCAGGAAGTATAACATTCACTGGCTCTGCCAATACATTTAATGTTAAAGTATCGGGCTCGGGCAAAGTAAATGCACCTGATTTTGCAGTAAATAATTGCACTGTAAACACTAGTGGTTCTGCAAATCTGGTTTTAAATGTATCCGATAAATTAGATGTAAGAAGCAGTGGTTCAAGCAAAGTACGTTACGTAGGCTCTCCAGTATCTGTTTCTCAAAACATATCCGGTTCTGGTAGTGTAAAACCATTAGAAAACCAATAAGAATCTATTTATTTAGCAAAGCCTTATCTAATTAGATGAGGCTTTTTTGTATAATTTTTTTTCGTTTATATAATTATACACATCTGCTTAAACTCATTTATTATCTAAAATAAATCCCCTACATTCGCTACGCGATGTCGGTTACTTATAACAAAAAAGTAGTGAATTCTTGGGCCATGTACGATTGGGCCAATTCGGTTTATTCCTTAGTCATTTCATCTGCTATATTTCCGGTTTATTATAATGCTGTAACTAGCTCTGAAACAACGGATAAAGTAAGTTTTTTTGGAATTGAATTCGTAAACACTGCATTATATTCCTACGCCATTTCCTTTTCCTTTTTGCTGATTGCTATAATTTCTCCATTACTTTCCGGAATTGCAGATTATAGTGGCAGAAAAATGACATTCATGAAGTTTTTCTGCTATTTGGGTTCATTTTCGTGTATTGCCATGTTTTGGTTTGATGGAAGCACCGTAGAACTCGGAATCATTCTTAGTATCACCGCTTTGCTAGGTTATGCCGGCAGTATAGTCTTTAACAACGCCTATTTACCAGAAATTTGTCCGCCAGAAAAACAAGATGCCGTTTCTGCCAAGGGTTTTTCCATGGGTTACATAGGTAGCACTATCATGTTAGTATTTGGTTTAACATTGGTCATTTTTCATGAAAAATTTGGAATAACAGAATCATTTGCAACCAGAGCCTGTTTTGTTGCCACCGGTTTATGGTGGGCAGGTTTTGCTCAAATAACATTTTTTGGGTTACCCAAAGCAGAGCACACTAAAAAAATTACTAGCGATATCATACTAAAAGGCTATAAAGAAATATCAAAGGTTTGGAAAGAGTTAAAGTCTCATCCCAATTTAAAGAAATTTTTATACGCCTTTTTCTTCTACAACATGAGTGTGCAAACGGTAATGTATGTGGCCACCTTGTTTGGCACCAAAGAACTAAACATGGAAACAACCGAATTAATTACAACCATACTCATTATACAAGTAGTTGCCATTGGCGGTGCATACATTTTCTCTTGGTTATCCTCTAAATTCGGAAACATTAGAGGTATTTCAATTGCTGTAATCATTTGGATTGGAATTGGAACTTCAGCATATTTTGTACAGACTGCCCAACAATTCATGGTTTTAGCATTTGTGGTGGGGTTAGTAATGGGCGGAATTCAATCTTTATCCCGCTCAACCTATTCAAAACTTCTGCCCGAAAAAACAAAAGATACCGCATCTTACTTTAGTTTTTATGACGTGGTAGAAAAAGTATCCATTGTATTTGGAACGTTCATGTATGGTTATTTAGAAGTTATTACAGGAAGTATGCGATTTTCTACTTTATTCTTTACAGCTATTTTAATTATCGGACTAGTGTTTTTAGCCCGAATTAGAGCGACAAAATCCTTGCAAGCAAACGTATGAAAGTAGAATTATTTATTCCTTGTTTTATAGATCAAGTATATCCACAAACTGCTTTTAATACGATAAAAATTCTCGAAAAATTAGGTTGTGAAGTTTCTTATAACCCAAACCAAACGTGCTGTGGTCAGCCTGCTTTTAATTCAGGGTTTTGGGACGAAGCCAAAGAAGTTGGACAGAAATTCCTAAACGATTTTTCCGATCAGACCTACATTGTTTCTCCATCTGCTTCTTGTGTTGGCATGGTCAAAAATTATTATTCCGATTTATTTACCAACACAGCAATTCATAACAGATGCCGATCCATACAATCCAATATTTTCGAATTATCCGATTTCATTGTCAATGTTTTGAAGAAAGATGTAGTTGGAGCAGAGTTAAAGGGAAAAGCCGTATATCACGATTCTTGTGCCGCTCTTCGAGAATGTAAAATAAAAGAAGAACCCAGAATATTATTAAGTAAAGTAAAAGGATTAACCATGCTGGAAATGGAACACGTAGAAACTTGTTGTGGATTTGGTGGCACCTTTGCCGTTAAATTCGAAGCAATTTCTACCGCCATGGCACAACAAAAAATAAATAATGCTTTAGCCCAAAATGTAGATTATATCATATCTACAGATAGTTCTTGTTTGATGCATCTCGATGCATACATCACAAAAAATGAACTTCCCATAAAAACCATCCACATTGCGGATGTTTTAGCCTCATTTTAATACAGTATGAAGTTGCATGCCTATTCTTAAAACGCTACTTTTGCAACTCTTAAAACCATGATGATAAACATTACTCTTCCGGATGGCTCTGTTCGCCAAGTAGAAAAAGGCACCACGGCCATGCAAATTGCATTAAGCATTAGCGAAGGCTTAGCCAGAAATGTATTAGGAGCAAAAATTAACGATGAAATTTGGGATGCAACTCGCCCACTAGAGAACGATGCAAAACTTACCTTACTGACCTGGAACGATACAGAAGGGAAAAACACCTATTGGCATTCATCTGCCCATTTAATGGCAGAGGCATTGGAAGCATTATATCCCGGAACTAAATTTGGCATTGGCCCGGCAATAGAAAACGGTTTTTATTACGATGTGGATTTTGGGGATAGAAGTTTTTCTGCTGATGAGTTTAAGAAAGTAGAAGATAAAATGCTGGAGCTAGCTCGGCAAAAATCAGACTACGTTCGTAAATCGGTTTC
>JBGTLU010000040.1:0-55828 GCA_041743935.1 Sphingobacteriaceae bacterium | reverse complement strand
CAATAAAGCCTCCGATTTAATTGTGAATTTTTATGAGAATTTGATGTTTGAAGGAAGCGGATTAGGTTCCAGAGCATTTATATCACCCATTGCAGAAAACGCCTTGTTCTATTACCGATATAAATTATTGGGCATTAGTATTGAAAATGGCGAAACTATTAATAAGATTGAAGTAATACCACGTAGAAATGCAGACCCGGTTTTCAGGGGGGTTATTTACATTGCAGAAAATAGCTGGCGATTGCTTGGCGCAAACTTAAATTTAACCAAAGAAGCCGGTATAAACCTATTAGACACGTTAACTACTCAACAACAATTTATTAGGGTAGACGATGTATATGTGCCCTCTGATGTAACATTTACCTTTAGTGGAAATGTTTTAGGATTTGGTTTTGATGGGTATTTTGTTGGTATTTTCAGTGAGTATGATCTAAATCCTGCCTTCGCGAAAAACCATTTTACCAACGAAATATTAAAAATAACCAAAGAGGTAAATAAAAAAGATTCTCTTTTTTGGGATGAAAATAGACCACTGCCATTAACCAAAGAAGAAGAGCGAGATTACATAAGAAAAGATAGTTTAGCAGTGTTGAGAGAATCTAAATCGTACTTAGATTCTTTGGATAGCGAAAGAAATGCATTTTCTGTGGGTAAAATTTTAATAACTGGATATACCATTAACCGTAGTTTCGCCAAAAAATTTATTCGATTTGATCCACTTTTACCTTCACTACATTATAATACGGTGGAAGGTTTAGCTATTAAATACGGCATCAACTACAGAGTAAACTTAAGCAACCGCAAGTCTTTTACCATTAGGCCCGAAGTACGTTATGGCTTTTCTAACCAGATTTTTACCGCAAATATTAGTGCAAATTACTTTTATGACCCACTCAAACGAGCAAATTTAGGAGTAGCTTTTGGTACTGAAATAGCAGATTTAAATTCATTTGGTTCGTTAAGTTTATTAAATAATAGTTTAAACTCGTTGATATTTGAAACTAATTATTCTAAATTTTACAAGCGTGAGTTTTTTCAAATTACGGGTACCAGAGAGCTTGCAAACGGTTTACAAGCCACTGCCAAAGTAGATTACAATGTAAATTCTACACTTTCTAACACCAGCGATTTTAAGCTAATTGATAATAAGGTTAAGTTTTTCTCTTCTAATAATCCTTTTTTCCCAAATTCAGACATTCCGCTGTTCCCAAAATATACCGATTTGAATATTTCCATTAATTTAAATTACACCATTGCTCAGAAATTTATTACCAGACCAGATGGTAAATTTTATGAAGAAGCGAAGTTCCCTAGCATTAAGGTTGGATATAGAAAAGGATTAAATAATATATTAGGTAGTGATGTAGATTATGATTTTTTAAATGTAGAAATCCTTCAGAACAGAATTAGATTAGGTTTAGTTGGATATTCATCTTTTATGGTAGGTGCTGGTAAATTTTTAAATAATAACGTTATTTATTATCCAGATTTCAAACATTTTAAGGGGAATAAAGCAAAAGTATTAATTCCGGATATTCGTAAATTTAGATACTTAGATTATTACATTCATAGTACCGATAAACAATATTTTGAAGGACACTTTGAGCATAATTTTGCCGGATTTTTAATCAAGAAAATACCATTACTCCGTAAATTAAACGTAGAAGAATACATCGGAATTCATTATTTATCTCAACCATTAAAAAGAAATTACACGGAGATTTATTTCGGATTGCAACGCTTTGTATTTAACCTAAGTTATGGATTTGCTTATGGAGAAAACGGAAAAGTTGCACAAGGATTTAGATTTTCGTATGGGTTTTAATAGAAATTAGTTTACAACTACTCCTTCAATTACAAATCTTCTCTACTTAATTCGCCACGTAGGTTTATCTCCATAAGTTCGAGATCATCACCTATTCCTAAAAGAAACATCAATTTAGTAACTGCGGCTTCAAACGTTAAATCGTATCCGCTTTTTACCCCAATTTCAACTAAACGTCGGCTGGTTTCGTATCGGCCTAATTCTACGGCTCCTCCCTCACATTGCGAAATATCTAGTATAAATATGCCTTTTTTAATCGCATTTTCAAGTAATTGTATAAACCATTCATCTGTAAAAGTGTTGCCGCTACCAAAAGTTTCGAGTATTACAGCTTTTAGATTTTCTGCCGATAAAACCGATTGTACAACTGCAGGATTTATCCCCGGAAATATTTTAAGCACTGCGATATTAGTATCCAAACTAGCATGCACTGTAAGGTTTTTGTCGGTTGGTCCTAAAATGTATTGTTCGTTAAAAGTTAAATGCACACCTGCTTCGCCAAGTAAAGGATAATTTACAGAATGAAAGGCCTCAAATTTTGCTGAATTGAATTTTTTTGCTCGGTTACCTCTAAATAATTGAAAATCGAAATAAATACAAACCTCAGGCACTATAGCATACCCGTTATTCTTGGCAGATGCTATTTCAATAGCGGTTATTAAATTTTCTTTTGCATCTGTACGTATTTCTCCGATAGGTAATTGCGAACCGGTAAACACAACAGGCTTATCCAAATTTTCGAGCATAAAACTTAAGGCCGAAGCCGTAAATGCCATGGTATCTGTACCATGTAAAATTACAAATCCATCAAATCCATCATAATTTCTTTCTATCAATTTGGCTAATTGTATCCAAATTTCAGGCTTCATGTCAGATGAATCAATCACCGGATCAAAAGTATGTACGGTTAATTGGTAGTCTAATCGTTGTAATTCGGGTACATTCTCTATGATTTGAGAAAAATCAAATGGGCGAAGCATTCCAGAAGTTGCGTCGTTTACCATCCCAATGGTACCGCCAGTATAAATGATAAGAATTTTTGTCATGAATTTTAAAGTCAAAACAAAGGTGCAAATTTAATCCACTCCCTAAAAGTTTCAGAATAATTTCGCTTCTATGAAACAGGCTTAAACAATTCTCTCGGTGAGTATTAATACCAGCTTCAATTCTACTCTAAATAAATTTTTCTTATTTTGTTGCCATCAGAAATTATGAAAGTAGAAGAAATAGAAAATATAGAGTTAAGTTTTTTAACATTAAGTGATTATCAAGAATTAAAAGATGCAATGATTTCCTCCTATCGGAGTATGCCCGATTTTTATTGGAGAGAACCTCAAATTAAAACTCTAATTGAGAAATTTAAAGAGGGCCAGGTAGTTATAAAAATAAACGGAAATATTGCAGGATGTGCCTTATCCATTATAGTAGATTACTCAAAATTTACAGATAATCATACCTATAAGCAAATCACAGGTGAGTACACATTTAAAACTCATACATCTGACGGAAATGTGTTGTATGGGATTGATGTTTTTATAAAACCCGAGTTCAGAGGATTGCGTTTAGCTCGTCGTTTATATGATTATAGAAAAGAATTATGTGAAAAATTAAATTTAGAACGCATCGTTTTTGGAGGAAGAATCCCGAATTTTCATGAATATTCTACCGAACTTTCTGCAAAAGAGTACATCGAGAAAGTTAAACGAAAAGAAATTCATGACTCGGTATTAAGTTTTCAACTTTCCAATGATTTTCATCCAATAAGAGTTTTAAAAGGATATTTAGAAGGAGATTTGGCTTCTAATGAGTATGCCGTTTTGCTAGAATGGAACAACATTTACCACGAACCAAAAAGTATCGAGCCTCAGTTAATAAAAAAAGTGGTTCGTTTGGGTTTAATACAATGGCAAATGAGAGCCTATAAAGATTTGGATGATTTAATGCAGCAAGTTGAATACTTTGTAGATGCTGTTTCTGGTTACCGATCTGATTTTGCTCTCTTCCCAGAATTATTTAATGCGCCATTAATGGCAGAGTATAATCATTTAAGTGAGGCCGAAGCTATACGAGAATTAGCAAAATATACCGAGAGCATCGTAAGAAGATTCTCTGAACTTTCTATATCCTACAATATAAACATCATTACCGGCAGCATGCCCGAGCTCAAAGATGGTAAATTGTATAACGTTGGCTATTTATGTAAACGAGGGGGAGCGGTAGAACGCTACGAGAAAATACACGTAACACCAGATGAGGCTAAAGTTTGGGGAATGGTAGGAGGTAATAAACTCCAGTCCTTTGATACCGATTGTGGAAAAATCGGGATTTTAATTTGTTACGATTCCGAATTTCCTGAATTAAGTAGATTATTGGCTGACGATGGGATGGATATCCTTTTCGTGCCTTTTCTTACCGATACCCAAAACGGTTATTCTAGAGTTAGGTATTGTTCACAAGCCAGAGCAATAGAAAATGAATGCTACGTTGCCATTGCGGGTAGCGTTGGTAATTTGCCTAAAGTACATAACATGGATATACAGTTTGCACAATCTATGGTATTTACTCCATGCGATTTTTCTTTTCCATCCAACGGAATTAGAGCCGAAGCTACACCTAATACCGAGATGATTTTAATTTCGGATGTGGATATAGATTTACTAAGACAACTAAATCAATTTGGTGCGGTAAGAAATCTGAAAGATAGAAGAAAAGATATTTTCGAATTGAAGAAAAAATAAAACTTCAATTAAAAGGTAACTTACGACCTTTTTAAACAAAGCTTTTACACAAATGGTAAATCTAGTTTAAATATGCTTTCGTATATTTGTACCTGCATGAAACGCATACTCTTCACATTTTTGGCCACATTATTTCTGATAAATACTATCGGGATAAACGTTTATGCTCATTTTTGTGCCGGAGTTTTAGCTGAAACCAGTTTAGTTGTTCCGGTAAGCGGTTGTTGCGAATTACCAGAAGAAAATAAAGATTGTTGTGAAAGTGAGCATACTTATCTTCAGTTAGATGAAGAATTTATTTCGCTTAAAAACTCCATTTCTGTAGAAAATAGTATGCTAGCTTCTGCCAGTATAAAAACAACTTTTACTTCTACTATTCGGGAGAGTCTAACTACTTGGAATGATGTAGAAGAGAATCTACCTTCTACACCTATTTTTCTCCTCAACCAAGTATTTATTATTTGATATTTTTTGTTTTAAAGACCATTGAGCAGTATGTTCAGTGATTTTGTTTTACAATTAAATACAAATAATCATGAAAAAATTAATCCTTACAATAATCTTTTTTGTTGCATGTTTAGCAACATCGGCACAAAGCCAAAACATAAGCGGAATTGTTCTTGAACTAGATAAAAACGGTGCCAAACAACCTCTCATTGGTGCTACCGTAAGTTGGATAAACACCAACATTGGTGTAATTTCCAATGAGTTAGGTAAATTTATTCTATCCTCAGATAATATTTCTGATAGAAGGTTAGTAGTATCCTATGTAGGTTACCAAACCGATACTTTAGAATTAAAGGGTAACGAAATAGAAATTATTTTAAAATCAGTTCTTTCCTTAAATGAAGTTTTAATTAGTTGGGAAAAACCTGGTACACTTATAAAATTAGAGGGATTAAAAACCGAAGTAATAGGAGCAAAAGAGCTAACCAAAGCGGCCTGTTGCAACCTTAGCGAAAGTTTTGAAACCAATGCCACGGTGGATATAACGTATAAAGACGGAATTACCGGAAGCAAAGAGATGCAGATTTTAGGGTTATCTGGCGCATATATTCAGTTACTTACCGAAAATGCACCATTAATCAATGGCTTAGGGCAAACGTATGGTATTAACGGTATACCTGGTACACAAATTTCTTCTATCAATATTGTAAAAGGTCCGGGTTCAGTAATATATGGTCATGAGTCCATCAGCGGAATGGTAAATGTAGAGTTAAAAGACCCCAACTTTGCAGATAAATTATTTGTCAACGGATATTACGATGCAAGTAATCGATTTGAATTGAATGTAGACAAAGGTTTACAACTAAGTCCGGAACTTACAGGATTGGTTTCATTACATATCGATAAATTTTCTAATAAGTTGGACGAAAACGGGGATGGATTTTTAAACGTACCGTTGGTAACCAATTTCAATGGGTTAACCAAATTTAAGTTTGATAATGCAAGAGGTTTTATCAGCCAAAATACCTTTAAATATTTGAATGAAGAACGTGCCGGTGGGCAAATGGCATTTGATTTCAATCGAGATAATGCAGATTTATCTGCTTATGGTCAAAAACTAAACACCAATCGTTTTGAATTTTATGGAAGAACGGGGTACGTTATACCTTCGGCAAACTATAAGAGTATTGGTTTGCAATATTCATTTGTTAACCACAATCAGAATGGTTTTTATGGATTAAGGCAGATGAATGGTGAGCAAACCAACGTGCAATTACGCCTTCTATACAACCAAAAAATAGGCGAATACAATAATCTTATTATTGGTTCTAGTTATAAGCACAATAAACAAAACGAACAATTTGGGAATCTGGAAATAAATCAATTAGAAAATACTCCTGGATTATTTGTTGAAAATACATTAGATATCCATAATTCTATCGTTTTTATCACAGGTGTGCGGGCAGATTTCTTAAAAACCGAAACCATTTACACCCCAAGAGCAAACCTAAAAGTTGCTATTCTGCCAAGTTTGGATCTAAGATTATCTGTAGGTTCTGGATTTAAGCAGTCAAATATTTTAGCTGAAAATCCGGGTATGCTCACTAGTAACAGGCAAATAATTATTACTGAGCCTTTAGATATTGAGAGAGCGTTAACCTATGGTTTTAATGCAGATAAACGCTTTTATTTTGGTAATAAAGAGGGTAGAATAGGCTTAGATGTTTACAGAACTAAATTCAGCAATAAAATTATCCCCGATTTTGATACAGACCAAAATGCTGTCTTTTTTCAAAATTTAACAGGGGAGTCATTTGCAGATAATATTCAATTAGAAGCAGCACAAACCATCGGAAATTTCGAAATTAAAGCTGCTTACAAGTATTTGAATGTGTATACCGAAAGAAATGGTGTGCAAACACAAGAACCATTTGTAGCAAAAAATCGTTTCTTAGGTTCTTTGTACTTTGAATCTAACAACAAAAATTGGAACGCTAATTTTACTTCCCAATGGGTGGGTGCTAAGCGTTTGCCCAAATTAGTGCAAAACTTACAACATGATGTAAGCGGATATGGGATACAATCGCCATCTTTTACCACCATCAACACACAGGTAACTCGCAAGTTTAATAACTTCGAAATATACCTTGGGGCCGAAAACTTATTTGATGTAAGACAAGAACGATTCATCGTAGGACACGAAAATCCATATAGTGGCACGTTTGATGCTTCTTATATATGGGGACCTATAGAAGGTAGAAGAATTTATACCGGATTTAGATTAACTTTTAACTAATAATAAATAAATAAAAACAATTTAAATAAACAACAAAATGAAGAAAACAATTATAATAGCAGTTTTAGCGATGTTTGGATTAACCGCAGCTGCGCAAAGTAAAACAGAAACAATAAACGTATCGGGCAATTGTGGTATGTGTAAAAAACGTATTGAAGTAGCAGCAAAGAAAGTAGATGGTGTAAATTCCGTAAACTGGGATGTGAAATCTAATATTGCTACTTTAACTTTTGATGCTAAAAAAACAAGTAAAGCGGCAATTGCTAAAGGAATAGCAGCTGCTGGCCATGATAATGATTTAGTAAAGGCGGATGATAAAGTATACAATAAACTACATTCATGTTGCAAATACGATCGTAAAAAGAAAGAATAACAAAATTTAAATGAACCTTTTATAATTATTTCCGTAAAGAATGTAAAAGGTAATAAGTTAAAATAACATATAAGCAGAATCCTAAGTCAAGTTTCTGCTCTCGAATCCCATCACATAATTGTGTTGGGATTTTTTTTAAGATATTTTTTTACCTTAGATGCCCTAATCAGAGCTAATGAAACCATCATTTGATTTTGAAAAACCAATATCTGATCTCTTAGAAGAGATAGAAAAAGTAAGGCAGATTGCAGAAAAATCTAAAGTAGATGCTAGCCTTACTATTGAAGAGCTAGAAACTAAATTGGCCGAAACTAAGTCATCCATTTATAATAATTTAAGCGGATGGCAAAAAGTGCAAATCTCGCGTCATCCAGATAGGCCCTATACCTTTAAATACATCGAAATGATGTGTGAAGACTTCATAGAACTGCATGGAGACAGAACGGTAAAAGATGACACAGCTATTGTTGGAGGTATTGCATCTATCGAAGGGCAATCGGTAATGATCATTGGTCATCAGAAAGGAATAAATACAAAAATGAGGCAATATCGTAATTTTGGGATGGCTAATCCTGAAGGATATCGTAAAGCATTACGATTAATGAAGATGGCCGAAAAATTCAACATTCCAGTAGTTACCATTATCGATACACCCGGTGCTTTTCCAGGATTAGAAGCTGAAGAACGTGGACAAGGAGAAGCTATTGCCAGAAATTTATTGGAAATGTCAGTATTGCAAGTTCCGATTTTATGTTTTGTAGTAGGAGAAGGAGCATCTGGTGGTGCATTAGGTATTGGAATTGGAGATAGAGTATACATGCTAGAACATACATGGTATTCAGTTATTTCTCCAGAATCTTGTTCCTCTATTTTATGGCGAAGTTGGGATTTTAAAGAGAAAGCTGCTGAAGCACTTAAACTTACTGCTGATAATATGCTTGCTAACCAACTCATAGATGGTATTGTTAAAGAACCATTGGGCGGGGCACATTATAACCCAGAGGAGATGGGTAAAACCCTAAAAGCAAAAATACTATTGGACTTATCCATCCTTAAAAAGAAAAAAATAGAACAACTAGTTGCAGAAAGAATTGACAAATTCTGCAAAATGGGAGTGGTGGTTGAAGAATAAAATATTTAGCAAACCACTATAAAAGAAGAAGGCTATCCCGATTTATCGGGATAGCCTTCTTCTTTTAGTTTAACTTATTATTGGACTCCAAATTTTGCCTGAACTACTTTAAGTTGAGCATTTAATTTTTCATTTAACTCTTTTTGTTCATAACGTTCTGTTATGCGTACCAATTCTTGCAGTATAGAAAATCCAAGCTGAATATCTTCCATAAACATACGTTGCCTTTGTACACCAATAGAATTAAAATAATTTAATTCATCCACAATGTAATCTGCTGTTTCGGTAATCATATCATTACCACGTTCAAGTTTATTTGCTTTATAGTACAATTCAGCCATCTGAAATTTACGGATAGTAAAATTGATGGAATTTTGGGTATTGGGAATTTCTGCCCGCATTTTATCTAATACAATGGCAACTGTATCCATTTTACCAGCATCGGCAGCAGCTTTTGCTAATTGATAAAACTGATTTCGAATTACATTAATCATTCGATTAGTTTCTGGATCAATATATACTTTACCGTTGGCGCCATTTATATTTCCCCAGGTAAATTTATTAATCATATTATCATACAGGATATCTAAATCTACACTGCCTTCGGTGCCCGGTTCCATTTCGCCAGATTGGTACGGAACCAATCGATAGGCAAACCCATCGTTCCTGAAATATTTTTCTAAACCTAAATAAGCACTATTAGGTACTGTAATGGCTAAATAAATTGGTCGTTCCCAGTTATTGGCAGCAATGATATTATAGAACATCAAATCATTTTTAAATAAACCGTTTTTAGGAAAAGTCCAATTTAATTCAGAAACAATTTTATCTGCATCCGTCTGTTTAACCGTTCCATTAGCCAATACTTTTTCTTTATCTACTGTAAGTTTCAGATTTTTAGTAGGTAAATAGTTTACAAATTCGCCTCCTTGCGTTTGTAATTGTGCTGCCCTGCTATCACTACCTATAAAATCCATAACATCTTTCAATTCTACCGATCCGGCTAATTGCCTATCAAAGAATGGAACATAATCTCTAACACCGGCTACATATTTATCTTGAGTATACGAAGTTGGTACTGGTTCAGAATCGTTCATCATTTTTTGTTGACGAAGATTATACCAATCAGTTCCTAATAAACTTAAATTAACTACTCTCACATCGGTTCTTATGCCTTCTACTTCTTGCACATACCAAAGTGGGTAGGTGTCATTATCGCCCATGGTAAATAATATAGCGTTGGGCTCGCAAGATTCTAAGTAATTGATAGCTATATCTCTAGTGATGTATCTGTTCGAACGGTCGTGGTCGTCCCAGCCTTCGACAGCCATTAGTGTAGGAACAATTAAGCTAATAGCCGTTGCCGCAATTGCAGCTTGTTTAGCATTTATTTTTTTGTTAAGCCATTCATAAATTGCTAATACGCCAATGCCAATCCAAATGGCAAAGGCATAAAAGGAGCCAGCAAAAGCATAGTCTCTTTCTCTAGGTTGAAATGGAGATTGATTTAGATAAACAATGATGGCAACTCCAGTAAAGAAGATGAGCAAACTTACTATCCAGGCATCCGTTGGTTTTCTCTTAAAATGGTAAATAGCCCCAATTAATCCTAAAATGAGTGGTAATAAATAAAACTGATTATTGGCTTTATTTTGTGTGATAGATTTAGGCAATTCATTTTGTTTGCCTAGTCGGAGGGCATCAATTGGTTTAATTCCACTTATCCAGTTCCCTTCTACTGAACTTCCGTGTCCTTGTACATCATTTTGCCGTCCGGCAAAATTCCACATAAAATAACGGAAATACATGTGCCCAACTTGATAAGTAAAAAAGAAGCCTAAATTATCTGCAAAAGTTGGGCTTTTGCCGGCAGGTATGTTTGCCCAACTTTGGTAAAAGTTAACATGGTCTGCTTGGTTACTATGCATGCGAGGAAAAAGAGTGCTTTCTTTAGGGTCGTAAATTGGCTTGCGTTTAACACCTGCTATTTCGTATTTTTTTGCTCCTTTGCGGTAAACATTTCCCTCTACTTTTTCATCCACTACTTTAGCCTTATAATTTTGACCATGAAACAAGGGAGTATCTCCATATTGTTCACGGTTCAAATAACTCAATAATGCAAATACATTATCGGGGTGGCTATTATTTAAATTTGGGTCTGCTTTAGCTCGCAATACTATCATTGCGTAAGAACCATAACCAATTAATATAAAAGTTAAACAAACTAAAGCCGTGTTGGCAATAACTTTTTGGTGTTTTACGGTATATAATAATCCGGCAATTATACCTCCAATAACCAATAACGCCCAAACCAATACCCCACTTCCAAAAGGCAACCCAAACGTATTAACAAATAATAAATCGAATTTAGCAGCAATAGAAACCACTCCTGGTATTACGCCATATTGAACAAACCCTAAAATTAAAATACCGATAGCTGCAGCTTTTATAACACCAATTCTGCTTACTTCATATTTTCTGAAATAATATACAAAAACGATAGCAGGTATTGCTAAAAGGTTTAATAAGTGAACTCCAATGGATAATCCCATCACGTAGGCAATAAAAACCAACCATCTATTTGCTCCTGGCTCATCTGCTACTCTATCCCATTTAAGTATGGCCCAGAAAACAATTGCAGTACACAAAGATGACATGGCATAAACCTCTGCCTCTACAGCCGAAAACCAAAAGGTATCCGAAAAAGTATAAGCTAAAGCACCTATCATGGCACTCCCAAAAATGGCGATAGATTGAGTATTTGTAGGTTCTCCGTTTATACCAACCAATATTTTGCGCGATAAAGCACTAATGGTCCAAAACAGAAAAAGTATGGTTAATCCACTACACACAGCCGAACAAAAATTTGCCCAAAAAGCAATCATGCTAACATCGCCCATTGCTAAGTTGGTGAACAAATTCATGATTATTAAAAATAGAGGAGCACCCGGTTGATGCACTACCTGCATCTTATATGCTGCTGCTATAAACTCACCGCAATCCCAAAAACTAGCAGTAGGTTCTAATGTTAATGTATAAACAGTGGTGGCAATAATAAAACTTAACCAACCAAGAAGGTTGTTTTGATTGCTGTAATTAGTCATATTTTAGATTAAAGTCATTAGTATTTGATGCTCCGAAAATAGTAAAATAAAAATTGCTACATGTTTTAAAACAACTGTTTTTGAAACGAGAATAAAGTTTAAATATTTCTTGACTTATCCATTCAACTTTTCTACATTTGCAACCCGAATCCGTTAAGGGTTTGGCAATTGCCCGATAGTATAAAGGTAGTACGACAGTTTTTGGTTCTGTTTGTCTAGGTTCGAATCCTGGTCGGGCAACTATCCCTTTTTGGATTTTGAATGTTCACTAGTTTACTTGTGTGTAAAAGAGGTATATTCAAAATTTGACATTCAAAATTTCAAAAATGCCATCGCGCTTAAATCCAGTTAAAATTTTCTCAGGAACCGGCTCTAAAACTTTAGCCGCTAAAATTGCTGCTAGGGGTGGCTCTAAGCTAGGTGATGTGGTTATTTCTAGATTTAGTGACGGAGAATTTCAGCCACATTACAATGAATCAGTAAGAGGATGTGATGTATTTATTATACAATCTACCTATGCTCCTTCTGATAATTTAATGGAAATGCTTTTGATGATTGATGCCGCACGTAGAGCTTCTGCTCATTATATTACTGCAGTAATCCCATATTTTGGATTGGCAAGGCAAGATAGAAAAGATAAGCCCAGAGTCGCTATCGGGTCTAAGCTAGTTGCAAATCTATTAACTGCCGCAGGTGCTCATCGAGTGATGACCATGGATTTACACGCAGCACAAATACAAGGATTTTTTGATATTCCGGTGGATCACTTAGATGCCTCCGTCATATTCATCCCTTATATAAAGAGCTTACAATTACCCAACCTAACCATAGCTGCACCAGATATGGGCGGTACGTATCGTGCTCGTACTTTTGCTAAAGCATTAAATGTAGAAGTAGTAATTTGCGATAAACAAAGAAAACGCGCTAACGAGATTGAATCAATGAACCTCATTGGAGATGTAACTGGGCAAGACATTGTATTAGTAGATGATATTTGCGACACTGCAGGCACACTTTCTAGAGCCGCACAATTGTTAATAGATAGAGGAGCAACAAGTGTACGTGCAGTGTGTACTCACCCGGTGTTATCTGGTAAGGCATACGAGAACATAGAAAATTCTGTTTTAGAAGAATTGATAGTATGCGATACTATACCTTTAAAACGAGAAAGTTCTAAAATTAAAGTTCTTTCTGTAGCCGATTTATTTTCTAAGGCAATTGCCAATGTGAATGAGCATGGCTCAATAAGTGAACTGTTTCATATTACCGATTCATTTCAACCAAAAATTAGTTTTTAATCCAAATAAATAATAAACAATAAAAAACAATCCAAAAAATGAAATCATTAGCTATTAGCGGTTCTGCAAGACAGAACGTAGGGAAACGTGATGCAAAGGAGCTACGCTACGAAGGTAAAGTACCATGTGTGCTTTACGGAGGTAAAGAGCAAATACACTTCGCTGTATCCGCTGCTGATTTGCGCGATTTGGTTTATACTCCAAGTGTTTACTACGTAGACTTAAACTTAGATGGAGATAAACGTCGTGCGATTATGCAAGACATTCAATTTCACCCGGTAAACGACCAAATTTTACACATTGACTTCTTAGAATTATTCGAAGACAAGAAAATTGTGTTAGAAGTACCAGTAAAATTAACCGGTAGTTCTCCTGGTGTTCGTATAGGTGGTAAATTAAACATGAAACTTCGTAAATTAAAAGTAAAGGCATTCCCTAAAGATTTGACCGATACTATCGAAGTAAACATTAGTAAATTAGAATTAGGTAAAAATATTCGTGTTGCTGAATTAAGCATTCCGAACATAGAATTATTAAATTCTAAATCAGATACTATCGTTTCAGTTTTAGCATCTCGTGCAACTAAACAAGCTGCTGCAGACGATGCGAAGAAAAAGTAATTTCTAACTTATTCTAATAAAAAATCCTCGATGAATTTCATCGAGGATTTTTTTTGATTAACCATTTTGTGAAATTTTTCTCGCCCAAATAAACTTAAAAACGAAAAAGCCATCACTTTCGTAATGGCTTTTTTAGGCTCCTGAGGTTGGGCTCGAACCAACGACCCTCTGATTAACAGTCAGATGCTCTAACCGACTGAGCTACTCAGGAATTTCTTTCTTTTTAGAAAGGACTGCAAAAGTAGTATTCGTGAACTAATTTCGCAATATTTGCACAAAATTATTTTAAAATATATTTTATGAGCTTAATAGCAGTTGGAACTGTAGCATTTGATGCCATTGAAACCCCTTTCGGCAAAACGGATAAAATTGTAGGAGGGGCAGCCACTTACATCACACTAGCAGCATCCTATTTTACCAAGAACGTAGGTCTAATTGCGGTAGTAGGTGATGATTTTCCGAAATCTGAGATTGAAGATTTTCATGCACATGGAATAAACACAGATGGCTTACAGATTAAGTCGGGCGAAAAATCTTTTTTTTGGTCGGGAGTATATAACGACGATATGAACTGTCGTACTACCTTAGTAACTGATTTAAATGTATTAGAAAAATTCGATCCTATCATTCCAGCATCTTATCAACAATGTGATTTTCTGATGCTAGGTAATCTTACCCCAAAAGTTCAGCAAACGGTTATGAATCGTTTGGTGAAACGTCCGAAATTAATTGTGATGGATACCATGAACTTTTGGATGGATATTGCTTTAGCCGATTTGTTAGAAACCATTAAAATGGTGGATGTGTTAACCATTAATGATTCAGAAGCTCGACAATTATCCGGAGAATATTCTTTAGTAAAAGCCGCACGTAAAATATTAACCATGGGCCCCAAAGTTTTAGTGGTTAAAAAAGGAGAACACGGAGCATTAATGTTTACAGGCGATGAAATGTTTTATGCACCGGCATTACCAATTGAAGATGTATTTGATCCTACCGGTGCTGGAGATACCTTTGCAGGCGGATTCATTGGTTATTTGGCTCAAACCGGTAACATATCTTTCGAAAACATGAAAAGAGCAATCATTCACGGTTCAGCTATGGCTTCTTTTTGTGTAGAGAAATTTGGTACGGAGCGTTTGAAAAATTTATCGCATGATGAAATTAACGATAGGGTAGACCAATTTGCAGAATTAGTGAGATTTTAATCGCTTATGAGTAAATATTTAGTGGTTGGTTTAGGAAACATTGGTCCGGAGTATGCCGATACTAGGCACAATGTTGGCTTCATGGTATTAGATGAATGGATTAAAAAAGAGCAAAATAAGTTTATCTCCGAACGCTATGCTTACTATGCAGAAACTTCCCTAAAAGGCCGAGCAATCTTCCTAATAAAGCCCACTACTTATATGAACTTAAGCGGCAAGGCAGTAAATTATTGGATGCAAACACTAAAAATCCCCTTAAAAAATGTTTTGGTTTTGGTGGATGATATTGCATTGCCTTTTGGCACCCTACGATTAAAGCCTAAAGGTAGTGCTGCAGGTCATAATGGATTAAAACACATCGAACATACTTTAGCAACTAATGAATATGCTCGTTTACGATTTGGAGTAGGGGATAATTATCCCAAAGGGCAACAAGTAAATTATGTATTATCTGGGTTTGATGAGGATGAAATTCCTGCCCTACCCGAACTACTAACTAAAAGCATAGAAATGGTTCAATCTTTTGTAACCATTGGCCCCGAGCTTACCATGACTAAGTACAATAAATAGCAAAAAAAAGCACCATACCCTTTCGGGTACGGTGCTTAACCAAATTAAACCGAACGATCTTTTAGTTTCCGGTTTTTATCCGGTTTTGTTCCTCTTGGCTACCGGTAGTTCTTCTTCCGCCTTGTTGCACTTTGTTATTTCCGAAACGGTAACTAAATGTTAACCTCGCTTGACGGCTTTCCCATCGGTTTTTCAAAACCAAATCCATGTTATCAAACTTAATAGTACCATTAAATTTTCTGGTGTTAAAAATATCGTTCACGTTTAAACGTAAAGTTGCTTTTCTATCCCAAAACGTAGTTTGAATGCCTGTGGAAATTGCATACATAGCTTTTGCATTCATTATACCATGTACCATGGCAGATTGATATTGACCTGAAATTTCGCCTGTAAAACCTGGCGCAAACGTAAAGCTATTGCTAGTATTAATTTTGTAACTCAATTGGCTATTATCCAAATCTGCATTTCCTAATCTAGATTGAAACTGGTTGTAATATACATTAACGTGGTTATTCATACTCCACCATTTTGCAATTACAAAAGGCGCCACCACTCCAATATTATAATTGGTAAACGTGTTTAAATTTTCTTCGGTGGCTAATGTAATTTTGGTTTCGTCATCTTGCCTAGTAATAGTCTGGAAAGCATCCGTTGTTCTACTCACTCCTACAGTGGTAATATATCGTTGTTTATATGTGTGAGAAATCTCAAATGAATTAGTAAACTGAGGTTTTAAGAATGGATTGCCTTGCTGAAAAGTATAAGGATCTAAAAAATTAGTGAACGGGTTTAAATCCTGGTAGCTTGGTCTGCCTATTCTACGGCTATATGAATAACCCAATTGATGATTCTCTGAAATTGGCTGACGGATAAAAATGCTAGGGAAAAATTCTACATAATTATTCTTTACAATTTTATTAAGGGTGATGGAGTTACCCTCAGAAATGGTGTGCTCCATTCTTAAGCCAGCTTGTACACTAAACTTTTTGAACTCCTTGCTAGCACTTACGTAAGCCGCATTTACATTTTCCTTGTATACAAACTGATTAGTTCTTCCATTATCAATCTGCCAGTTATTATTAACCAATTGCTCAAACTTTACATTGTTATCTGTAGTAACAAAACTAAATTTAGCTCCGGTTTCTATTTTAACCGTTTTGCCAATGGTATGAACGTAATCGGTTTTGATGGAGTAAATGTCAATTGCAGAAGGTTTGGTATTTCTTAAAAGAAGTGGGGTATGAGATTCAGAGCCACTTCCATCAAAATACCTGGTACTTAAATCGTCAACTCCTCTACTTTCAAAAGTGGAATAATCTGCATCTATTGAAAATTCTCTTCCTTGTACATCAAATGTTTTTCTGTAATTCAGATTAAATGTATTGCTTTTAAACGACATGTCAGATTGTGTACCTAGTACTAAGCTCGAATCTACATTTGGTCCCATCCCTCTAATTTGGGTAAAGCCATTACTTAATATATCAATGTTGGTTTCATATCCGCTCACTATAAAACCAAAGGTGTTCTTTTTATTCAAAAAATAATCTGCACCTGTTTTATAACTATAGTTAACATTGTGCTGATCTCTATCATTTTCTTGTTTAAAATTGGTTATCTGATTATTAAATTGGATAACCCTAGTTAAATCCATTCCATTTCTAGATTGATTATTAAAATAATTTGCGTTACCAAACAGACTAACTTTTCCGTTTCTATAATTCAAATTTAATCCGCCATTGTACTTAGCTCGCAAACCATAACCTGTGCCCAAGCTTGCACTACCATTCAATCCCATGTTCTGGTCTTTTTTTAATTTTATGTTGATGATTCCTGAGTTTCCTGAAGCATCATATTTAGCAGATGGATTAGTGATAATTTCTATAGACTCTATCGAATTGCTCGACATGGTTTTCAGCATGTTTGCTAAATCAGCTTGTGATAATGCCGAAGGTTTTCCATCAACCATAATAATAACACCTTGTTTTCCTTTTAAACTTATTTTATCGTCTTTATCTATGGCAACACCTGGTGCTTTTTCTAACACTTCCAATGCAGTTCCTCCAGTTGCAACAATACTACCTTCTACATTCATCACTAACCTATCTATTTTTTGTTCGATAAGTGGTTTCTGAGCCACAATATTTACAGTCTTAAGTGTAGTGCTCTCTCTTGATAAGGTTAAAACCCCGATGTTAACAATTGAATTTTGTTCTGTAATTTGAATTCTTTTAGATAATTCTTTTTTATATCCCAACATACTAGCGGATATTACATATTCACCTATAGGCAAAAACTCAAACTCGAAATTTCCTTCGTTGGTTGTAAATCCTGCCTTAACTATACTTGAGTCAGTCGCCTTTAATAGTGTAACGGTTACAAATTCCAAAGGCTTGTTGTCTCCTTCTATAATTTTACCTGTAATTTTTCCTTGTTTAAACTCCCCTTGTTCTGCAAAACTTGCAAAACCTAAACTTATAAGTATAAGAAGTGTAATGATGTGTTTCATGATTTTAATTTTTGTTTGTTTTGATTATAATGTTGTCTTTACGACAGCAAATGTGTGAACTAGGTTACATGCAGCAGAAATAATAACTGTAACATACTTGCAATATATTTCGTTTGTTACAAAGTACTATGTAAAACAAGGTATAATCTTATAGATAGTATTATATATGTTACAGATTGATGCGTTATTACATTCCTAAAGCAACTAAAATGGTGGAGTTTATCTGAGCATTAAATTGTTCACAAATATTTTGAAACATTTTCAATCCAGTTCTTCATCTGTGTTGCGGAGTGCCCGTAAAAGCCATATTTAAAAATTAAAAATATTTTTATTTACCCTATTGCAAACTCATAAGTTTATGCTACCTTTGCAGTCCCTCTAAAAAGGGGGTATAAAGCACAAAATAAAAAGAAGAAATGCCAACTATTCAACAGTTAGTAAGAAAAGGAAGAACTTCTTTGGTTGATAAGAGTAAATCGCCAGCGTTAGACTCTTGTCCACAGCGTAGAGGAGTATGCACACGTGTATATACTACTACGCCTAAAAAACCAAATTCAGCCATGCGCAAAGTTGCGCGTGTACGCTTAACCAATGGTAAAGAGGTGAATGCCTATATACCAGGAGAAGGTCATAATTTACAAGAGCACTCCATAGTATTAGTGCGAGGCGGAAGAGTAAAAGATTTACCAGGGGTACGTTATCACATCGTTCGCGGTGCATTAGATACAGCTGGTGTAGAAGGTCGTAATCAACGTCGTTCTAAATACGGAACAAAGAAACCAAAACCGGGACAAGTAGCAGCTACTACCGGCAAAAAGAAAAAATAAGGATAAACACTTTATCATAATATAAATGAGAAAGGCAAAGCCAAAAAAACACATAATTCTACCAGATCCTAAGTTTAACGATGTACTGGTTACAAAATTCGTTAACAACATGATGTGGCAAGGCAAAAAGAGTACTTCTTTTAAGATATTCTATGATGCTATTGAATTAGTAGAGAAAAAAACATCCGAAAACGGATTAGAAGTTTGGAAACGTGCATTGAATAACATCATGCCGTCGGTAGAGGTTAAAAGTCGCAGAGTAGGCGGTGCTAACTTCCAAGTTCCTACAGAAGTTCGTCCGGAGCGTCGCGCTGCATTAGGCATGAAATGGTTAATAGGTTACTCACGTAAGCGTAACGAAAAATCCATGACCGAGCGATTAGCAGCAGAAACGATTGCAGCTTCTAAAGGAGAAGGTGCTTCCGTTAAGAAAAAAGAAGACACACATAAAATGGCAGAAGCTAATAAAGCATTTTCGCATTTTAGGTTTTAATAATTAGCAGTAGATACAATTACAATGTCAAGAGATCTTAGATATACAAGGAACATAGGAATAGCAGCCCACATCGATGCTGGTAAAACTACCACCACCGAGCGTATTTTGTATTATTCGGGTATTAGCCACAAAATTGGCGAGGTACACGATGGTGCAGCTACTATGGATTGGATGGCACAAGAGCAAGAGCGTGGTATAACCATTACCTCAGCAGCAACTACTGTAAATTGGAATTACCGTGGAGATAAATACCACGTAAACATTATTGATACTCCAGGTCACGTAGATTTCACGGTAGAAGTAAACCGTTCCTTACGTGTATTAGATGGATTAGTATTTTTATTTTCTGCAGTGGATGGGGTAGAGCCTCAATCCGAAACCAACTGGAGATTAGCAAATAATTACAACGTAGCACGTTTAGGATTCGTTAACAAAATGGATCGTTCTGGTGCAGATTTCTTAAACGTTTGTAAACAAGTAAAAGAAATGTTGGGAAGTAATGCAGTGCCATTACAGTTACCAATAGGTTCTGAAGATAAATTTACCGGTGTAGTTGACTTAGTTAACTTCCGCGGTATCGAATGGAATGAACACGACAAAGGGATGACCTTTAAAGAAGTTCCAATTCCAGAAGATATGATGGAAGAAGCTTTATTGTACCGCGAGAAATTATTAGAAGCAGTAGCAGATTTTGATGATTCATTAATGGAGAAATTCTTTGATGACCCAGCTTCCATAACAGAAGAAGAAATCTTAACTGCATTACGTAAAGCAACTATTTCAATGAAAATAGTTCCTATGCTTTGTGGTTCATCTTTCAAAAATAAAGGTGTACAAACCATGTTAGACTACGTAATGAGTTTATTGCCATCTCCGATGGACAAAGAATCCATTACTGGCATCAACCCAAACAACGAACAAGAAGTTACACGCAAACCCGACGAAAAAGAACCATTTGCAGCTTTAGCATTTAAAATTGCAACCGATCCTTTCGTAGGTCGCTTGTGTTTCTTCCGTGTTTATTCTGGTAAACTAGAAGCAGGTTCTTATGTTTACAATACCCGTTCTGGTAACAAAGAAAGAATTTCGCGTATATTTCAAATGCACGCTAACAAGCAAAATCCTATAGATGTTATTACTGCAGGAGATATTGGTGCAGCAGTAGGATTTAAAGATATTAAAACTGGCGACACTTTATGTGACGAGAAAAATCCTATCATTTTAGAAGCAATGCAATTCCCTGAGCCTGTTATTGGCTTGGCAATTGAGCCAAAAACTCAAGCAGATGTGGATAAATTAGGTATGGCTTTAGGAAAACTAGCCGAAGAGGATCCAACATTTAAAGTTCAAACTGATGATGAGACTGGCCAAACCGTTATTTCTGGTATGGGTGAGTTACACTTAGAAATCATTGTAGATCGTCTTCGTCGTGAATTTAAAGTAGAATGTAACCAAGGTGCTCCACAGGTTTCTTACAAAGAAGCCATTACCGGAACCATTGAACACAGAGAAGTATATAAGAAACAAACTGGTGGTCGCGGTAAATTCGCTGATATTAAAGTGGTAATTAGCCCAGTGGATGAAGGAAAATCCGGGTTACAATTTGTTAACGAAATTGTAGGTGGTTCTATACCAAGAGAATTTATCCCTTCAGTTGAAAAAGGTTTTGGTGCGGCAATGGCAAATGGCGTTTTAGCCGGCTATCAATTAAATGATATGAAAGTAAGATTGATTGATGGTTCATTCCACGCAGTCGATTCAGATGCTTTATCATTTGAGATTGCAGCACGCACAGCATTCCGCGAAGCTTTACCAAAAGCAAAACCAATTTTACTTGAACCTATCATGAAGTTAGAAGTTCTAACTCCAGAAGAAAATATGGGGGATGTAATGGGCGATTTAAACCGTCGTCGTGGTCAACTACAAGGTATGGATACCCGTGCCGGATCACAAGTTATTAAAGCATTAGTTCCACTTTCAGAAATGTTCGGATACGTTACACAACTACGTACTATTACGTCAGGTCGTGCAACCTCCACTATGGAATTCTCACATTATGCAGAAGCTCCAAAAAATGTTTCGGAAGAGGTAATTGCTAAAGTTAAAGGAAAAGCGCAAAAAGCATAATACAGGATGAGCCAACGCATTAGAATTAAACTAAAATCTTACGATTACAATCTGGTTGATAAATCAGCCGAAAAAATCGTAAAAACTGTAAAACCTACAGGTGCAGTAGTTAGTGGACCAATTCCATTACCAACTGAAAAGAAAATTTACACCGTTCTTCGTTCACCACACGTGAACAAGAAAGCGCGTGAGCAATTTCAACTTTGCTCATACAAAAGGTTGCTAGACATTTATAGTTCAACTTCTAAAACAGTTGACGCATTAATGAAACTAGAGTTACCTAGTGGTGTAGAAGTTGAAATAAAAGTATAAGCATAATTTAAACAGCGATCAGGAGCAATACCGGATCTGTAAAACAGAACAAAAATGTCAGGATTAATTGGAAAAAAAGTAGGTATGACCAGCATATTTGATGAAACAGGGAAAAATATTCCTTGTACAGTCATCCAAGCTGGACCCTGTGTAGTAACACAAGTTCGTACTATTGAAACGGATGGATATAATGCCATTCAGTTAGCATTCGACGAGAAAAAAGAGAAAAACACTACTCAACCTCAAAAAGGACACTTCAAAAAAGCTAGTACTACCCCTAAGCGTAAGCTAGTAGAATTTAAGCATTTTGAAGAAAGCAAAAACTTAGGAGAAACCATTACAGTTGAACTTTTCGTTGAAGGAGAGTACATTGAAGTAATAGGAACTTCTAAAGGAAAAGGATTTCAAGGCGTTGTAAAACGTCACGGATTCTCCGGTGTTGGTGGTCAAACCCACGGTCAGCACAATCGTTTACGTGCTCCTGGTTCATTAGGTGCATCCTCATGGCCTTCGCGCGTATTTAAAGGAATGCGCATGGCAGGTAGAATGGGCGGAGATAGAGTTAAAGTTCAAAACCTTCAAGTACTTAAAGTTTATCCAGAACAAAACTTATTAGTAGTAAGTGGTTCAATTCCGGGTGCTAAAGGTTCATACGTAATTGTGGAGAAATAAGCCATGGAAATTAAAATAGTAAACATAGAGGGCAAGGAAACTGGTAGTATTACCTTGAACGATTCGATATTCGGCATTGAGCCAAATGATCATGCAATCTATCTTGATGTAAAGCAGTTTTTAGCGAATCAACGTCAGGGTACTCACAAGTCAAAACAACGTAACGAAATTCACGGTTCAACCCGTAAATTACATAAACAAAAAGGTACAGGTGGTTCACGTAAAGGTGGTATCAAAAATCCTTTGTTCCGTGGTGGAGGTCGTGTATTTGGTCCTCAGCCAAGAGATTATAGTTTTAAGCTGAACAAGAAATTAAAAGAATTAGCCCGTAAATCGGCTTTATCTTACAAAGCACAATCTAATGATATTGTGGTAGTAGAAGACTTTAATTTCGAAAGCCCGAAAACAAAAAATTTCTTGAGTTTAATCGGAAATTTAAAAGTGAACGATCACAAAACATTAATGGTTATACCGGCACAAAATGATAATGTTTATTTATCAAGCCGTAACCTACAAAAATCAAAAGTTACAACTCTTTCTGAGTTAAACACCTACGATTTATTAAATGCTTCTAAATTAGTATTTACTAAATCTGCGGTAGAAAACTTAGAAGCAACATTGGCAAAATAGTATGGAAATTTTAAAGAGACCAATACTTACAGAAAAAGCTACAGCACAAACAGATAAGTTGAATGTTTATGCTTTTGAAGTTAACCCGTTGGCAAACAAAATTCAGATTAAAGAAGCCATTGAAAAAATGTATAGCGTTACTGTTAACTCAATAAATACTATGCGTTTTGCAGGCAAATATAAAAGTCGCGGTACAAAACGTGGCGTAGTTGAAGGTAGAACTCCTAATTATAAAAAAGCAATCGTAACCCTTAAACAAGGAGATAGCATTGATTTTTATAGTGGAATATAAGGAATATTATGGCAGTTAAAAGATTTAAACCAACCACACCAGGAACCAGATTTAGGATAGGAGCTGATTACACTACTGTAACCAGTACTACTCCAGAAAAATCTTTGGTTACTAGCATTAAACGTTCAGGTGGTCGTAACAATAGCGGTAAAATGACTATGCGCTACATGGGTGGTGGTCATAAAAAATCCTATCGTGTTATCGATTTTAAACGCAACAAAACCAACGTACCTGCAACTGTAGCAACCATTGAGTATGATCCAAATCGTACAGCAAGAATTGCATTATTGCATTATGCTGATGGAGAGAAAAGATATATCATTGCACCTCAAGGATTAACTGTAGGACAAACCGTAGTTTCCGGACCTGAATCAGCACCAGAAATTGGTAATGCTATGCCTTTGCAAAACATACCATTAGGTTCTGTAATTCACAACATTGAGTTAAATCCTGGCCAAGGAGCTTCTATAGCTCGTAGTGCAGGTTCTTATGCTCAATTAGCGGCTCGCGATGGAAAATTTGCTGTTTTAAAAATGCCATCTGGTGAAACCCGTATGATATTAGCTACTTGTTTTGCTACCATCGGAATCGTTTCTAATTCTGAGCATTCTACAGAACAGTTAGGTAAAGCAGGTCGTAATCGTTGGTTAGGTCGTCGTCCAAGAGTAAGAGGTGTAGCCATGAACCCAGTAGATCACCCAATGGGTGGTGGTGAAGGTCGTTCATCAGGTGGACATCCTCGCTCACGTAAAGGATTATTAGCAAAAGGATTTAAAACACGCGATAAGAAGAAATCATCAGATCGTTATATTATTGAAAGAAGGAAAAAATAATGGCTCGTTCAATTAAAAAAGGACCATACATCGATCATAACCTTGAAAGCAAGGTGGTTACAATGAACGATACAAGTAAGAAATCAGTGGTGAAAACATGGTCTCGTAGATCAACAATTTCTCCTGATTTTGTAGGACACACATTCGCTGTTCACAACGGAAACAAATTTATTCCGGTATATGTGACCGAAAACATGGTTGGACATAAATTAGGTGAATTTGCACCTACCCGTACCTATAGAGGTCACGGTGGAAATAAAAAGTAATTAAGAAATGGAAGCTGTTGCTAAATTAAACAATTGCCCAACGTCGCCACGCAAAATGCGTTTGGTTGTCGATTTAATTCGTGGCCAAAAAGTGGAGAATGCGTTGCACATTTTAAAATTTAATCCTAAAGAGGCATCTCGCAAAGTAGAGAAACTTTTACTTTCTGCAATTGCCAATTGGCAAGCAAAAAATGAAGGTGCTCGTATGGAGGATAGTAATTTAATTGTAAAAACTGTATTTGTAGATGGTGGTAGAATGTTAAAACGTATAAAACCTGCTCCTCAAGGTAGAGGATATAGAATTCGTAAACGCTCTAACCATGTTACACTGGTAGTAGATAGTAATATCGCTAACATTGAAGAAACACAAAACTAATTATAAAGCAATGGGACAAAAAGTAAATCCGATAGGCAGTAGATTAGGTATCATCCGTGGATGGGATTCTAATTGGTTTGGTGGCAATAACTATGCTGATAAATTAGTAGAAGACGATAAAATTCGTAAATACCTTCAAGCACGTATAAATAAAGGTGGTGTGTCTAAAGTAGTTATCGAAAGAACTCTTAAACGCATAACCATAACCATTCATACAGCCAGACCCGGTATTGTAATTGGAAAAGGCGGACAAGAAGTAGATAAGATTAAAGAAGAATTAAAAAAGCTTACCAAAAAGGATGTTCAGATCAACATTTTTGAAATTAAACGTCCCGAGTTAGATGCCGTTTTAGTTGCAGAAAGTGTCGCTAAACAATTAGAAGCACGAATTTCATTTCGTCGTGCAATGAAAACATCTATCGCATCTACCATGCGTATGGGAGCTGAAGGAATAAAAATAATGGTTTCTGGTCGTGTAGGCGGTGCAGAAATGGCAAGAAGCGAAAGATACCACGAAGGACGAGTTCCATTACATACTTTCCGTGCCGATATTGATTATGCCCTAGCAGAAGCACTAACAACCTATGGTAAAATAGGTGTTAAAGTTTGGATTTGTAAAGGCGAAGTTTTCGGTAAACGTGATTTATCACCAAATATCGGACAAGCAACTAACCCTAGCAGAGGTGGAGAAAACCAAAATAGGTTTGCAGATGATAGAAGAAGTGGTGGTAACCGTAAGCCAGGTGGAAATGATCGTCGTGGCGGAAACAACAATCGCCGAGATAAAAAGTAATAAGATTAAAGAATATAAATAGCTTATACAATGTTACAGCCGAAAAGAACGAAATTTAGGAAGATGCAGAAAGGACGCATGAACGGTAACGCAAAACGTGGTTTTGAGTTAGAGTTCGGTTCATTTGGTATAAAATCTTTGGAAACCTGTTGGATTACAGCTCGTCAGATAGAAGCCGCTCGTATTGCAGTTACTAGATATATGAAACGTGAAGGTCAGGTTTGGATTAGAATATTTCCAGACAAACCGGTTACTAAAAAACCAGCAGAAGTACGTATGGGTAAAGGTAAAGGTGCTCCAGAATATTGGGTTGCTCCTGTAAAACCCGGACGTATACTTTTTGAAGCCGAGGGTGTACCTCTAGAAGTAGCTCGCGAAGCAATGCGCTTGGCGGCACAAAAACTTCCGGTTACAACCAAATTTGTATTAAGAAGAGATTACGTTGAATAGTTTATTCAACTATAAAATAATATAGCATGAAGTACGCAGAAATACAAGAATTAACATCAGAGGAATTAAGTGAGCGCATCCTAGAGGAAAAGCAAAACTTAGTAAAAATGCAATTTAGCCATGCTGCTTCTGCATTAGAAAATCCTCTTAAGATCAAAGCGATCAGAAAAGATATAGCTCGATTATTAACCGAGTTATCAAAAAGAACAAATGAAGTAAAAGCTAATACTATATAATTGGCAATAATGGAAAGAAATTTAAGAAAAACCAGAATAGGGCGTGTAGTTAGTAACAAAATGTTAAAAACTATCACTGTGGCCGTAGAACGTAAAGTTAAACACCCTATGTATGGTAAATTCATTAATAAGACAACCAAGTTTATGGCTCACGACGAAAAAAATGAAGCCGGTATCGGAGATACTGTAGAAATCATGGAAACTCGTCCGTTAAGCAAAAATAAATCTTGGCGTTTAATAAACGTAATTGAAAAAGCGAAGTAATGATACAGCAAGAATCCAGGCTAACTGTTGCCGATAACAGCGGAGCCAAAGAAGTTTTATGTATTCGTGTGTTAGGTGGTACTCGTAAAAAGTATGCATCTATTGGCGATAAAATTGTTGTAACCGTTAAGGCTGCATTGCCTTCTGGTAACATCAAAAAAGGAACCGTATCTAAAGCTGTGGTTGTACGTACTCGTAAAGAAATTCGTAGAAAGGATGGTTCATACATCCGTTTCGATGATAATGCTGCGGTACTATTAAATAACCAAGACGAACCAAGAGGTACACGTATTTTCGGTCCTGTAGCTCGCGAATTACGTGAGAAACAATTCATGAAAATTGTATCATTAGCTCCGGAGGTATTGTAAAATGGAAAGAAAGTATAATAAACAACCAAAACTAAACATCCGCAAAGGCGATTTAGTAAAAATAATAGCCGGTAATGCTAAGGGCCAACAAGGTCGTGTTCTGGAAGTTATTTTAGAAAAAGGTCGTGCTATAGTAGAAGGTGCCAACTTGGTATCTAAGCATACCAAACCAAATGCAAAAACACCGAATGGTGGTATAATTAAAAAAGAAGCATCAATCAACATTTCTAATTTAATGTTAATTGATCCAAAAACCAGTACCCCTACACGTATCGGTCGTAAATTAGACGACAACGGTAAGTTAGTAAGGTATGCAAAAAAATCAGGGGAGATTATTAAGTAATGAGTACTACTTACACACCACGATTAAAGAAGCAATACAGCGAAGAGATTGCTTCTAACTTAAAAGAGAAATTTGCTTACAAAAGTGTAATGCAAGTACCTCGTTTAACCAAAATTTGTATTAACCAAGGTTTGGGTAATGCAGTTACAGACAAAAAAATCATCGATAGTGCCGTAGAAGAATTAACTACCATTACCGGTCAATTAGCTGTACCTACTAAATCCAAAAAGGATATTTCGAACTTTAAGTTACGTAAAAATATGCCTATAGGTGTACGAGTAACGTTACGCAAAGATACTATGTATGAATTCTTAGATCGTTTGATCTCTGTTGCATTACCACGTATCCGCGATTTTAAAGGAATTAATGACAAAGGCTTTGATGGCAAAGGCAATTACACGTTAGGTGTTACCGAGCAAATTATTTTTCCAGAAATCAACATTGATAAAATCAATAAGATTTTGGGTATGGATATCACATTCGTAACCACTGCAAAAACAGATGCCGAAGCTTTAGAATTATTAAAACAATTTGGTTTACCATTTAAAAATCAAAATAACTAATGGCAAAAGAAGGAGTAAAAGCGCGCGAAGTAAAACGTCAACGTATGGTTGATAAATATGCCGAAAAACGTGCACAACTAAAAGCTGAAGGTGATTTAGTTGCTTTAGATAAATTACCACGTAATTCATCTGCAGTTAGATTACACAACCGATGCAAAATTAGCGGACGTCCGCGCGGTTACATTCGTCAGTTTGGTATTTCTCGTATCGTGTTTCGCGATATGGCACTAGCCGGAAAAATACCTGGAGTACGTAAAGCCAGTTGGTAAGAATAAATTAAAGGATGAGCAATCATCCAAACAAAAACAATACAATAAAAAAATGAACGGAGATCCGATTTCAGATTACTTAACCAGAGTAAGGAATGCCATAAAGGCCAACCATAGGGTTGTAGAAATTCCTGCATCAAATGTTAAAAAAGAACTTACCAAAGTTCTTTTTGACAAGGGCTATATTGCCAATTATAAATTTGAGCAAACCGATGCACAAGGCGTTATTAAAATTGCATTAAAATACCACCCAATTACCAAGGTATCTGCAATTAATACCATCGAGCGTGTAAGTAAGCCTGGTTCACGCAAATATGTGAATACAGAAAACTTACCTCGTGTGTTGAACGGTTTGGGTGTAGCTATTTTATCTACCTCAAAAGGTATAATGACAGATAAGGAAGCTCGCACGCACAAAGTTGGCGGCGAATATTTATGTAACGTTTACTAATAGAGGAGGAAAAAGAGATGTCAAGAATTGGTAAATTACCTATCACATTACCTTCAAACGTTCAAGTTAGCGTTGAAACAGGAAATATTGTAAAAGTTAAAGGTCCTAAGGGAGAATTAACTCAAAAAGTAGAAGACGGAATTACAGTAGCTATTGAAGATGGTGTTCTTACAGTAACCCGCCCTACCGAGCAAAAGCGTCATAAAGCGTTACATGGTTTGTATCGCTCATTGATAAATAACATGGTAAAAGGAGTAAGTGAAGGCTTTAAAATTGAGCAAGAACTTGTAGGTGTTGGATATAAAGCTACTAATCAAGGTCAAACTCTTGATTTAGTATTAGGATATTCTCACCATTATGTATTCCAAATACCTAATGAAATTAAAGTAACCACCACTGCAGAAAAAGGTCAAAACCCTAAAATTATTTTAGAAAGTATTGATAAGCAGTTAGTAGGTCAGGTAGCAGCAAAGATTCGTTCTTTACGTCCGCCTGAACCATACAAAGGTAAAGGTGTTAAGTTTACAGGTGAAGTGCTTCGTCGTAAAGCAGGCAAGTCAGCATCTAAAAAATAAGTAAGAAATGGCAAGTAGATTATCCCGCAGACAACGAATTAAATTTTCGATCCGCAAACGTATCAACGGTTCTGTTGAGCGCCCAAGATTATCTGTATATCGCAGTAATAAAGGCATTTATGCTCAAATTATAGACGATACACAAGGCATTACTTTAGTTTCTGCTTCAACTTTAAAAGATGAAGTAGCTGAAAAAATGCCAAAAATTGACCAAGCAAAAGAAGTAGGTAAATTGATTGCACAAAAAGCCATCGCTTCCGGTATCACACAAGTAGTATTCGATCGTAATGGTTACTTGTTTCACGGACGTATAAAATCATTAGCAGAAGGTGCTCGTGAAGGTGGATTAGTGTTTTAATCAATTATAGAAAACGAAATTATGTCAGTAGCAAATATAAAACGCGTTAAATCCAGCGAAATTGAATTAAAAGACCGTTTGGTAGCAATAAACCGTGTGGCTAAAGTAACCAAAGGAGGTCGTACCTTCAGTTTTTCAGCCATCGTAGTAGTTGGTGATGAGAATGGTGTAGTTGGATACGGATTAGGTAAAGCAAAAGAAGTAACAGAAGCTATTGCCAAAGGCATAGACGATGCAAAGAAAACCTTAATTAAGGTTCCAATTCACAAAGGAACTGTTCCGCATGAAGCAATTGGAAAATATTCTGGTGGATTTGTATTCTTAAAACCTGCAGCTCATGGTACTGGTGTAATAGCTGGTGGTGCAATGCGCGCAGTGTTAGAAAGTGCTGGTATTACAGACGTACTTGCAAAATCAAAAGGTTCATCTAACCCACATAACGTGGTTAAAGCAACCATTGATGCTTTAGCAAAAATGAGAGATCCACTTACAGTTGCTCAGCAACGTGGTGTATCTTTAAGTAAAGTTTTTAACGGATAAGAGAAATGGCTAAGATTAAAATTACCCAGATAAAAAGTATTATCGACAGAAGCGAGAAACAAAAGCGTACTATGCAGGCGCTTGGTTTAACAAAAATGAATAGGTCTGTTGAAGTAGAAGCCACCCCACAAATCATTGGGATGGTAAAAAAAGTAACTCATTTGGTTGCAATAGAAAAGATATAATACCATGGATTTAAGCAATTTAAAACCCGCAGCGGGTTCAACAAAAAATAACAAAAGAGTTGGTCGTGGTACCGGTTCTGGTCGTGGTGGTACATCTACTCGCGGTCACAAAGGTGCCGGTTCTCGCTCTGGTAATTCTCGCAAAATTGGTTTCGAAGGCGGTCAAATGCCATTACAACGTCGTTTACCAAAATTTGGATTTAAGAACATCAATCGTATCGAATACGTTGGAGTTAACTTGGATGTATTACAAGGTTTAGCTGAGAAATATGATTTAACAGTTATAGATTTAGATACGTTAAAAGTACATGGTTTAATATCAAAATCTGACTTAGTTAAAGTTTTAGGTAGAGGCGAGATCAACGCAAAATTAGAAGTTAAAGCACACGCATTTTCAGAAAAAGCTGCAGCTGCTATCGAAGCAAAAGGTGGTTCAGTTGTAAAATTGTAAACGATGAAGAAACTGTTTAGCACATTATCAAATATTTGGAAGATTGAAGACTTAAGAGTCAGAATCATCAATACATTACTTTTCTTGCTTATATACAGAGCAGGTTCATATGTAGTGTTACCTGGTGTTAATCCGGCTATGTTAAATGATGCTGCTTCTGAAGGTTTACTTGGGCTGATAAATATGTTCGCAGGTGGTTCATTTTCACGTGCCTCCATATTTGCGTTAGGTGTAATGCCCTATATTTCAGCATCTATTGTGGTACAACTATTAGCTATCGCAGTTCCATATTTCCAAAAATTACAGAAAGAAGGAGAAAGCGGCAGAAAGAAAATTACTCAGATTACCCGCTATCTAACCATTTTAATTACAGCTGGTCAAGGTATTGGCTATATCAAATCTCAAATACCTCCTGAAGCTATACTGGTAGATGCTGCTCTTTTCACAGTTTCATCTATGATTATACTTACCGCAGGAACCATGTTTGTGGTTTGGTTGGGAGAGAAAATAACAGATAAGGGTATTGGTAATGGTATATCTCTCATCATCATGGTGGGTATTATTGCACGCTTACCTTTTGCTTTCGGACAAGAATTTATTTCCAAGTTTGAAGGGAGCGGAGGTATCATCACATTTATAGTAGAGCTCGCAGCTTTAGTAGCCATTGTGATGTTAACCATTCTATTAGTGCAAGGAACAAGAAAAATTCCAGTACAATACGCTAAACGAATTGTAGGGAACAAACAATACGGAGGTGTTCGTCAGTACATTCCACTAAAAGTAAATGCTGCAGGTGTTATGCCAATCATTTTTGCACAAGCAATTATGTTTATTCCTGCAACGTTAGCACAGTTTTTCCCAAATGCTAACACAGATGGATTTTTAGGTTCTCTATTAAATTACGAATCCTTTACGTATAATTTTACGTTTGGATTGATGATTATACTATTTACTTATTTCTACACAGCCATAACCGTTAATCCAAATCAAATGGCTGAGGAAATGAAGAAAAATGGAGGTTTTGTTCCAGGGGTTAAACCCGGAAGAAAAACATCAGAGTTTATTGATGGCGTGATGTCACGTATTACTTTACCAGGTTCTATATTTTTAGCAATAGTAGCTGTATTGCCAGCTGTTGCAAGTTTAGTTGGAGTAAGTAGAGAGTTTGCACAATTTTTTGGTGGAACCTCATTATTAATAGCAGTGGGTGTTGTTTTAGATACATTACAACAAATAGAAAGTCATCTTTTAATGCGTCATTACGACGGTTTAATGAAAACCGGTAGAATTAAAGGTCGCAGTCAAGTAGGTGCACCGGTATAGTAGTTTGCAATGATTTATTACAAGACACCAGAAGAGATTGAATTAATTAGAGAAAGTTCTTTGCTTGTTGCCAGAACCCTTGCCGAAGTGGCAAAAAAGGTTCAACCAGGAATCACTACCATTGAGTTGGATAGAATTGCTGAAGAATTTATCCGAGATAATGGAGCCATACCAGGATTTAAAAATTATAACGGTTTCCCAAGTACACTTTGCATATCTATTAATGAGCAAGTAGTACACGGAATACCAGGAAATAAGACCCTAGTAGAAGGTGAAATTGTATCCATTGATTGCGGAGTAATAAAGAATAAGTTCTACGGGGATTCTGCATATACGTTTGCAGTAGGAGAAGTATCTCCTGAAAATGAACGGTTAATGCAAGTAACCAGAGAATGTTTATACAAAGCAATTGAAAACGCTAAAATTGGAAATAGGCTCGGAGATATAAGTTTTGCAGTTCAAGAGCATGCCGAAAATAACGGCTACGGTGTAGTAAGAGAATTGGTTGGCCATGGATTGGGGAAAAAATTACACGAGAAACCAGAAGTACCTAATTATGGTAAAAGAGGCTCAGGTATAAAATTGGAAGAAGGCTTAGTAATAGCCATAGAACCAATGATAAACATGGGAAGAGCAGGAGTAAAGCAACACAAAGATGGATGGACAATAGTTACATCCGATAACAAACCATCTGCTCATTATGAGCATACGGTAGCAATAACAAAAAATGGTCCCGATGTATTATCATCGTTCCAATATATAGAAGAAGTATTAAAGAGTAATGAAATAACGAATGGCTAAACAATCCTCCATAGAACAAGACGGAATTATCCGTGAAGCATTATCCAATGCTATGTTCCGTGTTGAGTTAGAAAACGGTCACGAAATTATAGCACACATATCTGGTAAAATGAGGATGCATTACATCAAAATATTACCGGGTGATAAAGTAAAATTAGAAATGTCTCCTTATGATTTAACTAAGGGACGCATAACGTATAGATATAAATAAGATGAAAGTTAAAGCATCAATCAAAAAACGAAGCGAGGACTGTAAAATCATTCGTCGTAACGGAAAGTTATATGTAATTAATAAAAAGAACCCGAAGTATAAACAACGTCAGGGATAATAATTTTATAGCAAACTATGGCAAGGATATCAGGTATTGACCTACCAAAAAACAAGCGCGGTGAAATCGGTTTAACGTATATCTACGGAATCGGTCGCTCTACAGCGCAACAAATATTAACCAAAGCAGGAATTAGCTTTGATACAAAAGTTTCGGATTGGAATGATGATCAATTATCAAGTATACGTTCAATCATTACCGAAATAAAAGTAGAAGGTGCTTTACGCTCCGAAGTTCAATTAAACATTAAGCGTTTAATGGACATTGGTTGCTACAGAGGAACTCGTCACCGTAAAGGTTTACCATTACGTGGACAACGAACCAAAAATAACTCGCGTACCAGAAAAGGTAAGCGTAAAACGGTTGCTAATAAGAAAAAAGTAACTAAGTAAGCTTATTATTCTGCCAATATTATTGGCATGTAAAACATAAATAAGAATTTTTAAAATGGCTAAAACCGCAAAAAAAGTAACAAAAAAGCGTATAGTGGCAGTAGAGTCGCAAGGCGAAGCACACATAAACGCTACATTTAACAACATCATTATTACCCTAACTAACACCACCGGTCAAGTTATATCTTGGTCGTCGGCAGGTAAAATGGGTTTTAAAGGATCAAAGAAAAATACACCTTATGCCGCTGCTCAAGCCGCCACGGATTGTGTAAAAACAGCCTACGATTTAGGGCTGCGTAAGGTTAACGTATTTGTAAAAGGACCCGGTGCTGGTCGCGAGTCGGCTATGCGCACATTGCAAATTAATGGTTTAGAGATTATTGGTATTAAAGATATCACGCCATTACCTCACAATGGCTGTCGTCCACCAAAACGTCGTAGAGTATAATTAATTAAAAATGCAGCATAGGGCTGCTTAAACTAAACAATTTTAAATAATGGCAAGATATACAGGCCCACGTTCTAAAATAGCTCGCAAATTCAAAGAGCCAATTTTTGGACCAGACAAAGTTTTAGATAAAAAGAATTATCCACCGGGACAACACGGAGCATCTAAGCGTCGTGCAAAACAATCGGAATATGCAATTCAATTACAAGAAAAACAAAAAGCTAAATACACTTATGGTGTACTAGAGCGCCAGTTTGCTAATACTTTCGATTTAGCCAGTCGTAAGGATGGTGTAACAGGTGAGTTGTTATTAAAGTTCTTGGAAGCAAGGTTAGACAATACGGTATATCGTTTGGGCATTGCCCCAACACGTGCTGCAGCGCGTCAATTGGTTAGTCATCGCCATATATTAGTTAATGGAAAAGGAGTAAATATTCCTTCCTATCAATTAAAAGCTGGTGATTCTATTTCTGTTCGCGAAAAATCAAAATCATTAGAAGTAATTAGTGGTTCGGTTGTAAGTAATCGTTCGTCTAAATACAGTTGGTTAGAATGGGATTCTGCAAGTTTATCAGGGAAATTTTTAAACTATCCGGAACGCGATCAGATTCCAGAGAACATTAAAGAACAATTGATCGTAGAGTTATACTCTAAATAAGAACTCCGTATTCGGACTATAATTAAACATAAAAGAGGACAATTAAATGGCAATATTAGCATTCCAAAAACCCGATAGGGTTATCATGCAAAAAGCAAACGATTTTCAAGGAAACTTTGAATTTCGTCCGCTTGAACCCGGTTTTGGTATCACCATCGGTAATGCATTGCGTCGTATACTTCTATCATCTTTAGAAGGATATGCAATTACAACAGTTAAATTTTCTGGTGTATTACATGAATTTTCTACCATCAACGGTGTGGTGGAAGATGTAACGGATATCATCTTAAACTTAAAGCAAGTTCGCTTTAAGAAAACTGGAGAAAGTGGCGATTCGGAAAAAATATTTATCGTAATAGCAAAGCAAAATCAATTTACTGCCGGAGATATTGGTAAATTTTCTAATAACTTCACGGTACTAAACCCTGATTTAGTAATTTGTAACTTAAACTCAGACATCACCCTTGAGTTAGAGTTGACTATCAATAAAGGACGTGGGTATGTTTCTGCAGAAGAAAACAAACCTGCCGATCAGTTGCTTGGATTAATAGCAATAGATTCTATCTACACACCTATCAAAAACGTAAAATATACGATTGAAAATTTCCGTGTAGAGCAAAAAACCGATTTTGAGAAGTTGGTTCTAGACATCACAACCGATGGTTCTATCCACCCGGAAGATGCATTAAAAGAAGCAGCTAAAATTTTAATCCAACACTTCATGTTGTTCTCTGATGAGAAAATCATGTTAGAAACCCAAACTAAAGAGGTAAGCAACGAAGTGGACGAGGAAATTTTGCACATGCGCAAAATCCTTAAAATGGAATTAGCTGATTTAGATTTATCTGTACGTGCTTTAAATTGTTTAAAGGCAGCAGATATTCGCACCTTAGGAGAACTAGTTTCTTATGATGTTGCTGATATGTTGAAATTCCGCAATTTTGGTAAAAAATCATTAGCAGAAATTCAAGATTTAGTAAAATCTAAAGGACTAACATTTGGAATGAACTTAGCAAAGTTCAAATTAGACGAAGAATAATAGTATAGTCCGATTAAAACCGGATAACAAAATTAAAAGAATAAAAAATGAGACACGGAAAGAAAGTCAATCATTTAGGCAGAACCGATTCACATCGTAAAGCAATGTTGGCTAACATGGCATCTTCATTGATTTTACATAAACGAATTAGCACTACAGTGGCTAAAGCAAAAGCATTGCGTGTGTATGTTGAGCCATTGATTACAAAAGCAAAAGAAGATAATACTAATTCTAGAAGAGTAGTATTTAGCTATTTACAAAACAAAGATTCCATCAAAGAATTATTTGGTGATATTGCCAACAAAGTTGCAGAACGTGCAGGTGGTTACACTCGCATCATCAAATTAGGAAATAGATTAGGTGATAATGCCGAAATGTGTTTCATTGAATTGGTAGATTATAACGAAGTTTACACTAACGATAAAGCGGCGGCAAAGGCTAAAACCACTCGTCGTAGAGGTACAAAAGCTAAGAAATCTGATGTAGCTGCTCCAGCAGCTGTTGCGCCTGCAATTGTAGCTGCAACAGTAGTTGCAGAAACTGAAGTAGCGGAAACCCCAGAAGTTGTAGTAGAAGAAACACCAGTAGAACCTACTGAAGAAACTACCAATGATGCTACTGAAACTACCGATACAGAGGGAACGGAAGAAAGTAAAAAAGAGTAGTAAGCTTACATATGTAACAATTTTGTTGCATTTTTTTTTTTTTGATGTTGTTTAAATAATTTTAACTACTAAAAATTAACATCATGAAAAAACATAACGTAATTAAAGTAGGAATTCTATCAAGTTTCCTGCTTTTTTTTTCTATAATACTTGTTCAATCTTGTAGAAAAGCAGATAACATTCTTACAGATCTTGATAAAAATTTCATAAATTCATTTGAAGTAAATCAAGACCAAAAATTTTTGATTGGCGATGTTGAGATTATCTCAAATTTTGATGAAATTATTGTATTGGTAAAAGTTTCTGAAAAATATTCTGAGCATAAAGTTAATTCAATAGAAAAAGTATTTATACTACAACATGGTTCATTACATGATTTAGATGTAAGTTATAAAGATGTTCGAATTTACTTTAATAAGAAAGAAGGAATTTTAATGATACCCCAAAAAGGAGAAGCCCATTATATTGGACTTGGAGAGGGCGGTATACCTACTACTTTCTATAATTTCATTACATCTGAATTAAAAATAGCAAACGTAAAATCGTTTTTAGGGTTTGGTATTGGAATTTTTAACGGATTATGGGATATATCAAAGACAGATATCATTGGTTCAAATGACATACGACTTAAATTAAGTGAAGCATCTAGAATTAAACGAGAGGCACTTTCCAAAGCCGATGAGTTAGAAGGACCTGACCCTAAATGTACTAACTGTGATGCTGGCGGTATTGGGGCTATTTCTTGTTCCATATATACATATTGTTCAACAACTTGTGGAAGTGGTTTCTTTGCATGTTGCAAATCAAATGCAAATTATTCTAGTTGTAAATGTTGCCCGAATCCTTCAAACTAATAGAATATTCATCTTTTGAAAAGGGATTCCAATTTTGGGATCCCTTTTTTGTTGGATACAAAACGCATTGCTGTCGTTTTGTCATAATCAATTTGCCGTATTTTTCCTGTATCAATGCCATAATTACGAATAACACGGGTTAAATCTCGTTGGCACAAGCATTGACATGGTATGTGCATCATTCAAAAACAGTAAAGATTATGTCAAAAATTATCGGAATAGATTTAGGAACCACCAATTCTTGTGTGGCAGTTATGGAAGGCAACGAGCCAGTGGTAATTGCCAACAGCGAAGGGCAACGTACCACACCATCCATTGTAGCATTTGTAGATAATGGCGAGCGTAAAGTAGGCGATTCGGCAAAACGCCAGTCTATTACTAACCCAACTCGTACCATATATTCCATTAAACGTTTTATGGGTAATAGCTTCAACGAAGTTACTACCGAAACAAAGCGTGTACCCTATGCCGTGGTAAAAGGAGATAATAATACGCCAAGAGTAGATATTGGTGGAAGAAAATATACACCACAAGAAATATCGGCTATGATTCTTCAAAAAATGAAGAAAACTGCCGAAGATTATTTAGGTCATGAGGTTACCGAAGCGGTAATTACCGTGCCTGCTTACTTCAATGATGCCCAACGCCAAGCAACGAAAGAAGCCGGCGAGATTGCTGGATTAACCGTAAAGCGTATCATCAATGAACCTACCGCAGCTGCATTAGCTTACGGACTGGATAAAGGTGGTAAGGACATGAAAATTGTAGTGTTCGATTGCGGTGGTGGAACACATGACGTTTCTGTATTGGATTTAGGCGATGGCGTGTTTGAAGTAAAATCTACCGATGGCGATACCCATTTAGGCGGTGATGATTTTGATCAGGTTATCATTGATTGGTTAGCAGAAGAGTTTTTGAAAGATGAAAAATTAGACCTGCGAAGAGACCCTATGGCTTTACAGCGTTTGAAAGAAGCTGCCGAAAAAGCAAAAATTGAGCTATCTAGTTCAACATCCACCGAAATTAATTTACCTTACATTATTGCAATAGAGAACATGCCTAAACACTTAGTGCGCACTTTGAGTCGTGCTAAATTTGAGTCATTGGCAGATAGTTTAATAAAACGTACCATCGATCCATGTAAAAAAGCATTAAAAAATGCAGGATTAAAAGTTACCGATATTGATGAAATTATTTTGGTTGGAGGTTCAACTCGTATACCTGCAATACAAAAAGCAGTAGAGGACTTTTTTGGTAAAGCACCATCAAAAGGTGTAAATCCGGATGAGGTAGTTGCAGTTGGTGCAGCTATACAAGGCGGGGTTTTAACTGGTGAAGTAAAAGATGTTTTATTATTAGATGTTACGCCACTTTCATTAGGTATTGAAACTTATGGCGGTGTGATGACTCGGTTGATTGAAGCGAATACTACCATCCCTACCAAGCGTAGCGAGACGTTTTCTACAGCTTCGGATAATCAACCTTCGGTAGAAATACATGTGTTACAAGGTGAACGTCCTATGGCACGTGATAATCGTACCATTGGTAGATTCCATTTAGATGGTATACCTCCTGCTCCTCGCGGAGTACCTCAGATTGAAGTTACTTTTGACATAGATAGAGACGGTATTTTACATGTGAGTGCAAAAGATAAAGCCACAAGCAAAGAGCAAAAAATTCGTATCGAAGCATCCTCAGGTTTAACAGATGAAGAGATAGATAGAATGCGTAAAGAAGCCGAAGCAAATGCCGAATCTGATAACAAATCAAAAGCCGAAGTAGAAAAACTGAATGCAGCAGATTCCATGATATTTAACACCGAAAAACAATTAAAAGATTACGGCGATAAATTATCGGCAGATAAACGCTTAGCTATTGAGAATGCATTAACTGCTTTGCGTGATGCTCATAAAGATAAAAACTTTGAAGCCATGGAAACAGCTCAAACCGAGTTGACCAATGCTTGGAACGTAGCTTCGGAAGAAATGTACAAAGCAACGCAAGATGCAGGCGCTACAGGTGCAACAGATGGAAATTCAAATCCGGATGCAGCTAGTTCTGATAGCGATGTGAAAGATGTAGAGTTTGAAGAAGTTAAAGACGAAGACAAAAAATAAATAGTGTTTATTCTTTAAAAACGCACCCCCGACGAATATCGTCGGGGGTTTTTTGTGAAATTTAATTTATTTATGATCGTATTATAAGAACATCCATTTTAAAACTAACAAATTAAAAAGAATAATAGCAAGCGCAATTCCAGTTAGATTTCTTTTTTCAGTATTGAAAAACCATTTAAAATTCATGCTTTTTAGTCTATTTAACTTCTCTTTTTAAATTAACTAGGTAACCGAATGCTGCTGCCGTAAAAAACATGATGATACTATAGATGGCAGGCGGGATTGCCATAACAGAATTATTAAGGATGAGAGGGCTGCTGGCAATGGCAATGGCAAGAGTCCCATTATGGATACCAATTTCCATCCCGATGGCGATGGCTTCTTTTTTACTTACTTTAAATAATTGAGGGATAAAATATCCAACCGCTAAACTCACTATATTAAAACTTAGAGCAGCTAAACCTACCTCTTTAAAGTAATTGCTAAGGTTTTCTCTTTCGTTGTATGCTGCTGCGGCAATTATTAACACCAAAAACAAAACGGAAAGAATTTTAACCGGTTTCTCCATCTTTTTCGAAACATTCGTAAATTTTTCTTTAATAAACATCCCTATACTTACCGGAATTAGAACAATAGCAAAAACCTGCATAACTTTATCAAATTGCATGGGGATGTATTTTCCTTCGCCCATGAAGTATTGCATAGAAAGGTTGATGATGATGGGAAGGGTGAATAAACTTAGTACACTATTTATGGCAGTTAATGAAACATTTAAAGCAACATCTCCCTTAGATAAATGACTATACAAATTGGCCGTTGCACCACCTGGCGATGCTGCCAAAAGCATTAATCCTACAGCAAGCTCTGGCGATAAATTAAAAAATTGAGCAATGTATAAACAAGCAAATGGTAGTATAAGCATTTGGCACGATAATCCAATTAAGATTGCTTTTGGGAATTTAATTACTCTAGTAAAATCGCCGATACTTAGCGTTAGGCCTAAACCCAACATGATTACTCCAAGAGCTAGAGGTAAGAAAAGTGTTGTAATTAGGTTAGACTCCATTAGTTGAAAGGTTAATTGATTAGCGAATGATTTGCATTTAAACTTTTACATCATTTATAAGGTTGTTCGAATATAAGTAAGTGAAATTAAATTCCAAATGGATGATTTTTTTATAGTTTTATACACTGATATCTGATATGGGCCACTCTAATAAAGATTTAAAAGCAAAAATTCATGAAATAATTTATGAGTCCAATACTTTTTGGGGGAAATTTTTTGATGTTTCTATTTTAATTACCATTCTATTAAGTGTATTTATTGTTATGCTAGATAGTATGCCAAGCCTTCATCAAAAGTTTGGAGACGAATTATATACTATTGAATGGATTATTACTATACTCTTCACGATTGAGTACTTCTTGAGGATATACTGTTTATCCAATCCAAAATCCTATGTTTTTAGCTGGATGGGTATTATTGATCTATTGGCTATTTTGCCTTCGTTTATAAGTATCTTATTTCCAGGAACTCAGTATTTAATGGTGGTACGATCATTAAGATTAATTAGAGTTTTCAGGATTTTTAAATTATTAAATTATCTGGCAGAAGCCAGATTTTTAGCCACGGCGTTATTTAATAGCTTAAGAAAAATTAGTTTATTCTTAATGTTGGTAGTTATTATTGTAATCATTGTAGGTTCATTTATGTATTTGATTGAAGGCCCCGGAAATGGGTTCGAATCCATCCCAAGTAGTATTTATTGGTGTATAGTTACCGTAACTACGGTTGGGTTTGGAGACATAGTTCCGGTTACTACTATGGGCAAAATATTAGCATCATTATTAATGCTTTGTGGGTATAGTATCATTGCAGTTCCAACTGGTATCGTATCTACCGAAATGGCTTTAACTGCAAGAAATCGTTTTCAAAAACACGTGAGTTGTGAAAATTGCGGGAATGAAGATAATGAGCGTGATGCAGAATTCTGTAAAAAATGCGGACATAAACTATAAAAGCCGAGATATCTCGGCTTTTATAGTTTATAGAATAATTGATGTTATCTATTTAATATATCTAAAATCTTGTCCATCTTTAATGCTAAGTACACTTTCGTAAATCAATCGTATTACATTTTCCACATCATCTTTATGTACCATTTCTACCGTGGTATGCATGTAGCGTAGTGGTAATGAGATTAAGGCAGATACCACTCCATCATTGGAGTAGGCAAAAGCATCGGTATCAGTTCCAGTAAATCTGGACGAAGCTTGTCGTTGAAATGGTATTTTATTTTTTTCAGCTGTTTGAATTAATAACTTATTTAAATTAGTTTGTACAGCAGGCGCATACGAAACAACTGGCCCAGAACCGCATGCTAAATCTCCTTGGACTTGTTTATTTATCATTGGGGTACCGGTATCGTGTGTTACATCCGTAACGATGGCAACGTTTGGTTTAATTCGGTTGGCAATCATTTCGGCACCTCGTAATCCAATCTCTTCTTGTACAGAGTTAACGATGTACAGTCCGAAAGGCAATTTTTTCTTATTTTCTTTAAGTAAACGAGCAACCTCTGCAATCATAAAACCACCGGCGCGGTTGTCCAACGCACGACCCACGTAGTAACGATCGTTTAAAATCATAAACTCATCTTCGTAAGTAATAACACATCCCACATGAATACCCAATTTTTCAACTTCTTCTTTACTGGTGCAGCCACAATCCAAAAAGATGTTTTTCATACTTGGGGCTTCTTCTTTACCCGGTTCGCGGGTGTGAATGGCAGGCCAGCCAAAGACAGCTTTTACAATACCTTTATCGGTGTGGATGTTTACTCTTTTAGAGGGGGCAATTTGATGATCGGAACCACCATTTCGGATAACATAAATTAAACCATCGCTGCTGATGTAGTTTACAAACCAGGAAATTTCATCCGCATGTGCTTCAATTACTACTTTATATTCAGCTTTTGGGTTGATGACACCAACTGCCGTTCCGTAATTATCGGTATAGTATTCATCTACATAAGGTTTGATATAATCCAACCAAAGTTTTTGTCCGGCAGACTCAAAACCAGTTGGAGATGGATTATTGATGTATTTCTCGAAAAACTGTATGGATTTTTTATTGGTAACCACTACGGTTTCTGTTTTATCTTTTTTCTTTGCCATTAGCTTATTATTTTGAATGTTGAATTTTGTGTTTTGGATGATTTGGGATATTCCTACTTGAAGTTTTTACAATAGCAGTTATAATGTTAATAATTGAATCAATTTCTTGAATGTATGTTGTATAATCCGTTAAAACTAATTTACTTTTCTATAATAGCATTAACCAATATTTGGTTTCTCTTGCTTCATTAGAGGCAATACTCATTTTATGTGTGAAATCAACCCTTGATTCGGCTGCTTCCGCTTCACATACGTTTGCTCCAATTGATGTAGCTGCTCGTAAAAGCTGTTTTGAAATGATGAATTCTTTTTCTTGTTGTAATGTTTTATATAACTCAATAATCATTAACGAAAAGGCAAAACTCTTCTGTTGTATTAAATTTTCTTTTTTCATGTGATTATATACGGACAAGTATAATTTAATTCGTTAAAGAATTATTATCATCCAAAATGCAACATTCAAAAGCCAACATCTATAACGGTATATTCCCGTGTTTCTTTTTCGGATTTACTACCACTTTATTCTCCAGCATTTTGAAAGCCTTTATCAACTTTATTCTGGTTTCGTTTGGCATTATTACTTCGTCAATAAATCCACGTTCGGCAGCTCTGTAAGGATTAGCAAATAGATCGGAATATTGTTTTTCCTTTTCCATCCATTTAGCATTTTTATCTTCAGCATCTGCAATTTCTTTCTTAAAAATAATCTCTGCTGCGCCTTTTGCACCCATCACAGCTATTTCTGCCGTAGGCCAAGCATAATTCATATCAGCACCTATGTGTTTAGAGTTCATTACGTCATAAGCTCCGCCATATGCCTTACGAGTAATTACAGTTACACGAGGTACGGTTGCTTCGCAGAAAGCATACAATAATTTAGCTCCGTTGGTGATGATGGCATTCCACTCTTGGTCGGTACCAGGTAAAAAGCCCGGAACATCTTCTAAAACCAATAATGGAATATTGAATGAATCGCAGAAACGAACAAAACGTGCTGCTTTGGTAGATGCATGAATATCTAGTACTCCGGCCAAGAATGCAGGCTGATTGGCAACAATACCAATGCTTCGGCCGGCTAATCGGGCAAAACCAATAACAATGTTTTCTGCAAAATCTTTGTGTACCTCTAAAAAAGTGTTGGTATCAATAATTTCGGCTATTACTTCTCGGATGTCATAAGGTTGGTTGGCATTATCCGGGATGATATTGTTCAATTGCTCTCGGTTTTCGTCTCCAATTTCATAGGCTATATTTGGTGCATCTTCTTCGCAATTTTGGGGCAAATAGCTTAATAATTGTTTTAATTTTTGGATGCAATCAATTTCGTTAGCCGCTGTAAAATGCGTAACTCCAGATTTGGTTGCATGGGTAGTTGCGCCACCCAATTCTTCGCTGGTTACTTCTTCGTGTGTAACGGTTTTTACCACATTGGGTCCGGTTACAAACATGTAGGAAGTGTTTTCAACCATCATAATAAAATCTGTAATGGCTGGGGAGTATACTGCACCTCCGGCACAGGGTCCCATGATGGCAGATAATTGAGGTACTACCCCAGATGCCATGGTATTTCGGTAAAAAATATCGGCATAACCACCCAAAGAAACAACACCCTCTTGAATACGAGCACCACCCGAATCATTTAGTCCAATAACTGGTGCCCCGTTTTTTAGGGCCATATCCATTATTTTGCAAATTTTTTCGGCATGTGTTTCGGAGAGTGAGCCGCCAAACACGGTAAAGTCTTGGGAGAAAACATAAACCAATCTGCCATTTATATTACCATATCCGGTAACCACTCCATCTCCAAGGTATTTTTCTTTCTCTAAGCCAAAATCGGTTGAACGATGGGTTACCATGCTACCAATTTCTTCGAAAGATCCTTCATCCAACAAAAAATGTATACGTTCTCTGGCAGTTAATTTTCCTTTTTTATGTTGACTTTCAATTCGTGCTTTACCTCCACCTAATAAAGCTTGTTCGCGCTTTGCTGCTAAAAGTTCTGAGGCTCTTTTTTTATTTTCCATTGTGCCAAAAATAACAAGAAATGCTTCAAATTCTATTTTAATGTATATTGTAAACGTAGGGTAAAAACATTATCTGAAATGTCGTTTCTAAACCGTTGTAGTTGAGTTTTTTCGTTGATTACCCAATCATAATAAGCTGTAAATTGTATTTGTTCGTTCGGATTGTACAATAATCCAAAACCGATGGTTTTATACTTTACATCAGCTCCTGTTAAATTTGTATTATCCGATTTTAACTCATTTCCTTTAATAAATGTATTGGGGTCGTATTCATCGTATTTTAGGATGGTACGCAAAGGGCAATTTTTAAAAGATTGTGCATAAGCCACATAAAATCCTCGAAAATTTCTAATATAAATATCTGTAAATGGTTGCGAAGTAAAACTTCTACTAGCTGCAGGTCCATTAATAACACTAGTGGGAATTGTGCCTGGTTGTGCACCTACTATATACTCTGCCATTATTTTGGATTCTCCAATGGCGGTTTTGAGTTTCATTTGTGTATTGAAACCTGTGTAGATTCTTTTAATTCTTTTTCCAACATTATTAGAGGAGGTATCTCCTCTAAATCCTTTGTTGCCATTGCTAACAATTCCTTCTCTGAACGTTACGAAAGACTCTTGACGAATACTGCCACGGTAATGTGAGGTGCCAAAAGCTAAATCGAAACCATCTATCAATTCCGGAAAATTAAATTGCAAGGTTCCGATAAAATCTTTAAAACTATCAAAATCTTGAGCAGCACGTGCAGTGCCATTTACTAAAGCAAATTTTAACTCGGTGTTCTTTAAGAAATTAGTTGTTTTAGGTTGGATGAATAAGCTTATCCCAATATCCCTTTCAGAAGGTAATAAAGTTTGATATACTCTGGATCTTTCTGGCGATTCTCTTAATCTGGATGGGTAAGAAGTCTCGAAGCCCCAGACCCTATCTGCCAACCCAGCTTGTATTTTCAGAAAATCTATCTTCGGAAAACTTAATCGGATATAGGCATCAACAATTGCTACGTTCTGCGCTCCGAAGTCTAGTTGTGTCACAAGCTCGGCATTTTTATATTGGTAGGCTGCTTTTATTCTTGCTCTTCTAATCTGAAAACGATTATCGATATTAAAGCCAAAATCGCCTCCTGCATAACTGGCAATACCGGCAGAATCTGCAAACTGATATTGCATTTGAATGTAAGAGGAAAGTTTAATCTTAGGCACCGAATCTGTGTCTTGTGCCGAAACAGCTAAAGTGAATAATAATATAATGGGGGTAATGTAATGTTTCATTTTTCGGTTTTAACTTTCTCGCAAATAAGTAAAGCGGTTTTTTGGTTTATTAATGTGCAGGCAAAAATATAGTAATTACCCCCTTCTTTAAAGCCTAATTTTTTCACTAATTCTGTAACAGAGCCCGAAAAATTTCGAATGCTAAAGTTGGCTTTTTTCTTCGGGATTATAGTAGATAATGCTTTGGCATCTACTTTACACTGATGTTGTATCTGAAAAACTCTGCCCGGAAAATTAGATACAATTTCCTTGGAGGTATAAAGGTGTGTGTTGGAATGCATTTTTTTTAAACCAAATTTATTAGCAATGGCTTTAAAAGCTCCGGCTTTTAAAATAGCTGCATTTGGTTCATATAGATAGGATAGAGGTAGTGAAAATTCGGTGTTTATTTTTTGTTCTTCTGATCTGGTGAATGCAAATGCTTGATCGGATTCTAGATTTTGAGCTATTATTAGCGGTTCTGCAATCCATCCTTTTTCTAAAATATATAAAACTTCTTTACACTCGTTTTTTATAGCAATTACATGTACTTCTTTTACATATTTTAATTCCGAAATACATTTATTTATGTCTAAAAGCGGCGCGGTTTTGATCAAAATAAAAGCCGATTTGGTAAAAAGTAAATCTAAATGATCTAGCACATTTGGCTCGCAATCTGACAAAACAACCATTTTTTTATTTTGTTTATCTCTACGTGAGGGGTCTAAATAAATGGTAGAGATTTTTTCGGAAGTATCTCTCAACCACCACAAACCATTAGTTGTATAACAAAATATATTTTCTGCATTCAATTGCTCAAAGTTGTGTTCTGCTATTTCAGACAGCAGACTATTTTTTTCGATGTGATATACTAAATCAGCTTTTTTAGAGAAATAATAACTATCTATCCCAAATCCACCGGTAATATCGGCCAAAATACCTTCTTTAATTAGATTTGCTTTGTAAGCTGCGGTAATTTCTGAAGATGTTTGTTCCACGGAAACAACACTCGGATAAATAATATTTTTAGAATGGTACCAAGTGGGTAGTTTGCTTTTAGCTTTTGCCCTACTTTGTATTTGAGTGATTACATCATCCAGCGGAAAATCCTCTCTTTTTTTAGATTTTAGCTTTAGTTGGGTGGGGTCGGCATCTGCATTTGCCCAGATATATTTCTGAATTTCCGGTTGGCTAAGAATAGTTATTTTCTCTATGGTGTCGCTCTCGGTCATTCTCAATAATCTTTTAAATTAACAATCGCAATGGCTGGTAGATATGTAGCCTTTAGTAAGTTTTTCTTGCGGATTGTTCATTAAATCGGTACAAGTGCCTTGTTCTACCACCGATCCTTCGCACATAAAAACTACTTTATCTGCAATTCTTCGTGCTTGGTCTATGTTGTGGGTAACCAAAATGACCGTGTATTTTTCTTTTAGTTGAACTATCAATTCTTCAATGGATAAACTGGTTTTTGGGTCGAGGGCAGAAGTAGGCTCATCCATTAAAATAAGTGTTGGCTTAACTGCCAAAGTTCTGGCAATGGATAAGCGTTGTTGTTGGCCAATAGAAAGTGTTTCTGCCTTATCGTGCAGGCGATGTTTTACTTCGTTCCAAAGGCTCACAGCTTTTAGGTTTTCTTCTACTATGTTTACTTTCTCTGGTTTAGATAATTTTTGGTGATGTTTTATCCCAAATAAAACATTTTCGTAAATACTGGTGGGGAAAATACATGGTTGCTGAAAAACCATGCCGATATTTTTTCGGGTTTCATAGATGTCTGTATCCGTATCGTATAAGTTTTTGCCATTCATCCAAATGCTTCCATTTATTGCAAAGCCATCTTCCAAATTAATTCTATTGATGGAACGCAATAAAGTAGATTTACCAGCGCCAGACGGACCAATAATGCAAGTTATGCTGTTTAAAGGGACAGACATGCTGACTTTTCGCAATAAATGATGCTCATTAAACCAAATATCTATCTCGCGGATAGAAAGTAATTCATCCTTATCTTGAGCAATTTTTACCACTTTCAATGCGTGTTCCATTACCGTTGCGGGGTGTAAGTTTTAAATTTAAATCTTAGTATCATGGCAGTGAGATTAAATACTACCACTAAAAAAATCAGCACCAAGGCTGTAGACCAAGCATTTTGTAAAGCAGATGGATTAACAGCATTTTGCGCTAAATTGAGCAAATGTGTGGGTAAAGTTACGGCAGGCTGTAAAAAATTATACGGGATGGTTACACCGCTAAATGCGGTTGCAATAAACATAATAGGTGCAGTTTCGCCAATGGCTCTTGCTAATCCTATGAACAACCCGGTTAAAGAGCCCGAAAAACTTTGGGGAATTATTACACTCCTAATCATTTGCCATTTAGTTAATCCTAAGCCTAAAGATGCTTCTCGGTATTTTTTAGGGATACTTTCCATGGTTTGTCTTGAAGCCGTTAATGCTGTAGGTAAAATCATAAATGCTAATATGACAGATCCTACAAGCCACGAAATGCCAGTTCCTAAAATGTTAACAAAAAATATCAACCCAAAAATACCAAAGATGATGGATGGAACACCATTTAATCCAAAAATTAGTGTGGATGTAATGCTTTTGATTTTTGGATTTTTGAGGTACTCACTATCGTAAATTGCAGCTCCCAATGCAATGGGAAAACAAATAATTCCGGCCATTATAGTGAGCATTAAACTGCCAATTATTTGATATAGAATTCCGCCTTCGGCACCAAAACTTTTGGATTCGGTAAGTATGAACCCCGAGTTTAAACCTTTGTACCCTTTGTATAGTATGAATAAAAGAATGGAAAAGACAATGACTAAGCTAATGCCAATGATAAGCTTGGTGCAATAAATGAAAAGCTTATCTTTTGTGATTCTGTTCATGCACTTCTAAATTTTTTACTGCTGATGTATTTAGAAACCAAAGTAAACGTCAACACAATTAGTAATAATATTAACCCCAAAGTAATTAAAGCACTAAAGTGCAATGAGTTAAAAGCTGTTTCTCCAACTTCTCTGCCGAGTTTTGAGGTAAGTGTTTGTCCGGGAGTAAAGAGTTGATATATAGGTTGTGGTAATTTATCAATTCCCCCAATTACCAACATCACTGCCATGGTCTCACCAATTGCTCTACCAAATCCTAATAGAATTGCGGCCATTACATTTGGTTTAGCTATTGGTAAAAGAATATTTTTTAAAACTTCGTATCTGGTTAGTCCGAGTGCAAATCCATTTTCTCTGTAAGATTTAGGAATTTGCGAAAACGCATCTTCGCAGAGGGTAAGTATAGTTGGGATAACCATTAAGGCTAAAATAATTCCGGCTGTAGCAATGGTGCGTCCGGTGGTTAAACCAAACAAATCTCCGGTAAGCGGAGCCAGAACAGCAACTCCAATTAATCCATATACGATGGATGGAATACCCGCTAAAAGCTCCATCGCCGATTTTAAAAATAGCCTATACTTTACCGGGCTATATTCGGCAATGTAAATAGCCCCAAAAATGCTGAAAGGTAATGCAATAACTAAGGCGATAGTGGTTACTGCCATGGAGCCATACAACATGGATAACATTCCAAATTGACCGTTTCCGGGGTTCCAAGTTTCTGATAAAAATCCAAAGCCTATTTGATGGATACTTTCTCCGGAATAAATAAATAGTACCAAGATGATGGATAACAATATAAGCGTTGCTATCCATTTAGCTGTTAAAACCGAAACATATCCTACACTAAATTTTTTCAAGTAGCTAATTTTTTATACTCACGTAGCCCAAATCATTTACAACTTTCTGCCCTTCGTCACTCAAGATAAAATCAATAAATTTTTTGGTATTGCCCTCTGCTTGGCCGTTGGTAACTAAAAATAATTCGCGCGCTATTGGGTATGTACCATTCAGAATATTTTCTCTGTTTGGTTCTATGGTTTTATCTCCAATTATCAACCCTAAACCTTTTACATCCTTGTTTAGCCAATTTAGAGAAATCATTCCGATGGCTACATCACTTTGCGCAATTGCTGTTTGTTCTTCGTTGTTTGAACCTAAAACTAATTTTGCACCTGGTGCCTCGGCATCTTTATTGCCCAAAATATATTCCATGAACACATGCCTTGTTCCTCGAGATTTTTCTTTGTCGATAACCAAAATAGATTTATCGGGTCCGCCAAGTTCTTTCCAATTTTTTATTTTTCCTAAATAGATATCTTGAATTTGTTCTCGGGTTAACGCTTTCACTCCTGCATCATAAATTTCGGAGGATACTACGGCAATTACAGCATCTTTCCCGATTGGGTATGTGACAAATTTTACATTTTTAAACCGATCTAATTCGGCTTGTTCTATATCTCTGGATGACATCCCAATTTGAATGGTTCCTTCGCCAACTAAATTTATACCTGTACCCGAACCCGATGAATTTAAGGTAATATTTACATCTTGATTTTGGATTTTATAAACCTCGATTAATTTATCCAAAATAGGTGTAACAGTACTTGAACCGTCAATTTTAATGGTTTCTCTGCCAGATTTTACACAGGATATTGAAGTGAAAAGTAAGAAGCAAAAAGCAACTAGTCTGCCTACTGAAAAGAATGATTTAGGTTTAATGAATCTCATGCAATGTTTTTTTCAATGTTAAGAAAATGTAAACAGATTTCTTAGCCAACTACGAAATATTCAAAATTCAGGTTTGATTGAAATCTGTTTTTTCCTTCAGTTAACTATAGTTCAAAGTACTAATAATCTATACTTACCGTAGACCAACCAATTATTCTTTATCCATGAACGGATAACGGTAATTCTTGGCCGGATAGAAAGTTTCCTTAATAGTTCGAGGAGAAACCCAACGCAATAAATTAATCATAGAGCCGGCTTTATCGTTTGTTCCAGAGCCTCTTCCTCCACCAAATGGTTGTTGACCAACTACTGCTCCAGTACACTTGTCATTTATATAGAAATTGCCTGCTGCATTTCTTAGTTTTTGTGTGGCCAAGGCAATGGCGTATCTGTCTTGAGCAATTATAGCACCCGTTAGTGCATAGATAGAAGTAGAGTCAATCAGTTCTAATGTTTTCTCAAAATCGGCATCCTCATACACAAAAACGGTAAGAACTGGGCCAAACAATTCTTCGCACATGGTTACATATTTAGGATTTTTGGTTTCGATAATGGTTGGATGAATGAACCAGCCTTTGCTTTTGTCATAAGTTCCGCCTGCTATTATTTCAGCATTTTTATCTGTCTTCGCATTGTCAATAAATCCAGCCAATTTGTCGAAAGATTTTTCATCAATTACAGCATTAAAGAAGTTTTCAAAATCCTCTGTGCCACCAATTTTTATTGTTTTTATTTCGCTAAGGAGCATTTTTTTTATATCAGGCCAAATGGATTTTGCTACATATAATCTAGAGCATGCAGAACATTTTTGTCCTTGGTATTCAAAAGCAGCCCGGATAATACCGGTAGAAGCGGCTTGCAAATCAGCAGAAGGATGAATCAACATAAAATCTTTACCACCGGTTTCGCCTACAATTCTAGGATAAGAGATATAGTTTTTGATGTTTTCGCCAATCATTTTCCAGATCCCTTGAAACACTTCGGTAGATCCTGTATAATGAATACCTGCAAAATCAGGATGTTTAAAGATGATATCTCCAGCAACTGGACCGGAAACATAAATTAAGTTGATCACACCATCTGGTACACCGGCTTCTTTAAAAATTTGCATCAAAACATTAGCCGAATAAATTTGAGTATTTGAGGGCTTCCAAACTACCACGTTTCCCATCAAAGCAGCCGATGAAGGTAAATTTCCCGCAATGGCTGTAAAATTAAACGGCGTTAATGCAAATACAAATCCTTCCAATGGACGTTGCTCCACACGATTCCAAACTCCGGCTGAAGATATTGGTTGTTGCTGATAAATCTCCGTCATGTACTGCACATTAAATCTCAAAAAATCAGCAAACTCACAAGCTGCATCAATTTCTGCTTGGTAAGCACTTTTAGATTGGCCCAACATGGTGGCAGCATTTATTTTTGCACGATAGGGTCCGGAAACTAAATCTGCTGCTTTTAAAAAAATAGCCGCACGTTGTTCCCAGGGTAAATGTTCCCAATTGGCTTTTGCAGATAATGCAGCATTTATTGCTTGAGTTACATGCTTTGCTTCTCCGGCAGAATAATATCCTAATATGTGTTGATGATCGTGAGGAGGACGAATTGCCACTTTCTTCTCAGTAAAAACTTCTTTATCTCCAATATACATCGGAATATCTATTTCTTGAGCGCGCATCTCAGCAATAGTAGTTTTTAATAATTTCCGCTCGGCACTTCCGGGAGCATAATTTAAAACTGGTTCGTTATAAGGTTGTGGAATAGTAAAAAATCCTTTAAGCATAGTTGATTTATTTTGGAAAAAGCAAATATAATCAAATCGGTTTGCTGGCTTTATTTTATTATTAATTAAGGGAAAAATTACAGAAATGTTACCTTTAGTTTTTTATTAAAAAGTCTAAACTTTATGCAAACAATTAAAAACGGATGCGTTGTTGGTTTTAATTATAAACTAACCAATAGCGAAGGTCAACTGCTAGATCAATCAAAAAGCGATGCTGCATTTGAATATTTACACGGATACAATAACATTATACCCGGCTTAGAAAAACAATTGGAAGGATTAAAAGCCGGCGACAAAAAAAATGTATTGGTACAGCCCGAAGATGGGTATGGATTAGCGGATGAAAATAGAATTTTCTCAGTGCCAAAATCAAACTTTCCTCAAGGAGTAGAAATAGAAGTGGGTATGCAATTCCAATCCGAAGGGCCCGAAGGAACCATGGTTGTTGCTGTAACTAGCGTAACAGAAGATACCGTTAATGTAGATGCCAACCATCCATTAGCCGGACAAACCTTACATTTTGATGTAGAAATTGTTGCTGTTAGAGCCGGAACTGAAGATGAATTATCTCATGGTCATTCTCATGGACCGGGGGGCATCATCATTAATTTGGTTTAATATTTACGATGGCAGCAATTCGATTTTTTTTGTTTCCATTTGCTTTGTTATACGGAGCAATTATTATTGCACGTAACAAATGTTATGATTGGGGACTATTAAAAAGTAACTCCTTTAATAAACCAATAATTGCTGTAGGCAATATACACGTAGGTGGTACCGGAAAATCGCCGGTTATAGAGTACTTAGTTAGATTATTGAAAGAGGAAAAAAAAGTTGCTGTACTAAGTAGAGGCTATGGTCGAAAAAGCAAAGGTTTTTTATTGGCAACAGCCGAATCTAAATCGGAAGATATTGGCGATGAACCCTTACAATATTTCACAAAATTTAAAAACATTACCGTTGCAGTTTGCGAAAGTAGGGTAAAAGGAATTAATGAAATTGTGGATACGAATGACTTAGTTCTATTGGATGATGCCTATCAACACCGATCTGTTTATCCAGGCATAAATATTCTATTGATTGATTATCAGTCGGTTTATAAATCTGATTTTATGTTGCCAACCGGAAATTTGAGAGAACCTATGTGGGGAAAAGAACGGGCAAACTTGGTAGTTGTAACCAAAACTCCCAAAATATTTTCGCCAATGGAAAGAAGAAGAATTGAAGCATATCTTCAATTAAGTGAAGATCAACAATTATTTTGTTCTTACATAAAATACGAAGAATTAGTTCCTATAACACCAAATTTTGAGGTAAAATCGTTATCTGTAATAACTAAAAAAACGGAAGTAGTTTTGCTTACAGGCATCGCAAATCCATTACCTTTGATTGATTTTTTGGAGCCTCAAAGCAAACGAGTTTCACTCATTCGGTATAGCGATCATTACAATTACACCGTAAGTGATATAGAGCGTGTACAAAAAATATATAATTCTATTGCATCAGAAAATAAAATACTAATAACCACCGAAAAAGATGTAATGCGTTTAAGAACACCAAAACTACAAGAAGCACTTGCATTATTACCCATTTATTATTTACCAATTGAAACCGTTTTTCACGAAAAGGATAAAAATATTTTTGACAATATTATTTTAAACTATGTTAGAACAAATAAAACACACGACACAATTTATTAAAGACCGAGTAAATTTTGAGCCAGAATTAGGTATCGTTTTAGGAACCGGTTTGGGCGGATTAGTAAGCGAAATAGAGGTAAAACACGAACTTTTATATTCAATAATTCCAGATTTTCCGATATCTACTGTAGAGTTCCACACTGGAAAACTAATTTTCGGGATTTTAGGTGGCAAAAAAGTAGTTGCCATGCAAGGCAGATTTCATTATTATGAAGGTTATGACATGCAACAAATTACATTTCCGATACGAGTGTTAAAACAATTAGGTATAAAACAGTTATTCGTTTCAAATGCCTGTGGTTGTTTAAATAAAGAATATAGAAAAGGCGATTTAATGATTATAGAAGATCATATTAATCTGCAACCCGATAATCCATTGCGTGGTACAAACTACGATGTATTAGGGTCACGTTTCCCAGATATGTCTGAGCCCTATGATAAAACTCTCATTGAGAAAGGATTAACTATAGCAAAGAAAAATAACATAACCTGCCATAAAGGGGTGTATGTAAGTGTAATGGGTCCAAATCTAGAGACCAGAGCGGAGTATAATTTTCTCAGAATCATTGGTGGAGATGTGGTAGGAATGTCTACAGTACCTGAAGTTATCGTAGCAAATCACATGGAGCTACCTGTTTTTGCTATTTCAGTTATAACAGACGAAGGTTTTCCGGAAACTCTAAAAAAAGTATCCATACCAGAAATTATTGCCATTGCAAAAGAAGCCGAACCAAAAATGACTTTAATCATGAAAGAGTTAATTGCATCTTTGTAGCAGATGGCCAAGAAACTTCTCTTTCTTTTATTTGGTATTTTGTGGTGTACAAATTTATTTGCACAGGATAGTACCTCTGTAGGCAAAGGTGTTTCTGTAAAAAACTTCAGCGAACGTGATTTACATTGGGGCAATGCAGAATTTATCTCCTTAGATACTTCTTTTATAAATTTTCACACCTATAGTCTTTTATATAAAAATGGGTATCATATAGGGGTTGGCAATTTAGGATTGGCGGCTCAACTGTTGTTCCCAATTTTCGATACTACTATTGGGTTTAGAAACGGACAAATTTTACTTGATAAATACGAAACTACCAATAGAGATATAAACTATTATCAAACCAAATCACCATATACTGAGTTAAATTTAGTAACAGCAGCACAAAAAGAGCAAGTTTTTAGTTTTATACATTCCCAAAACATCACCCCACAATTAAACGCTGGTATTGAATATAAACGAATTGGCTCCGAAGGCTATTATCCAAGGCAAAAAGCAAATCATCTAACTTTTTTAGGTTTTGTTGGATTTCAATCTAAAAACGAAAGGTATAGGCTAATAAGCAACGTTATTTACAATAACCTACGTGCCGAAGCAAATGGAGGTTTAATTAACGATAGTATTTTTAGTGCAAGCGGTCCAAATCGCCAATTTGCCGATGTAAGGTTAAACGATGCTAGAAACGGTTCTAAAAACACATCCATCCATTTAAAGCAATTCTTAAACATTACTAAATCAGAAACTGCAGGATTTCTAACCCGAGTTTCTCATACGATAAACTACCGTAAAAATAAATATAGCTTTAAGGATAATTCTGCCGATAGAAGCTTTTTCTTTCATCAGTTTAGGGATAGTTTATTCACCAATGATTCTACCTTGCACAATCTGTTTTCTACAGAAGGTGAATTGCTTCTTTCAAAACCCCTAAATAATGGAGCTAATTTAGGATTAGCCGGAAGTATTACGTACCAAAATAATCAATTTAAACAAGGCACTATAGATTCTGTATTTAATTATCTTGGTTTTTCTGGCAGAGGCTTTTACAAAGCTAAAGCCTCTGAATTAG
>JBGTLU010000039.1:0-4899 GCA_041743935.1 Sphingobacteriaceae bacterium | reverse complement strand
CAGCTATTTTACACTATTTACTGCTACTGCAAAACTTCTATATTTTCGATGTTTATAGTATTACAGAAACTGCAATACTCTTTCCTTATACCTTTTTCTATTATACCTTTAATATTTTCTTAAATTTTGATCCAACTTTGTTTTCAGATTTTCCTTTCTATCCAACTCAAAAAATTGAATTAATATATTTCTCTTATCCTTTTGCATTTCTGTGCCTTTTAATTCACTCCTTTTACAACAAGTATTTTAAAACATTAATGCTTTACTTTGCTATGTTAATTCCACTCTTAATTTTCGAGATTCCGTTTTTACCCATTGAGTTAGTAAAGTTTGTTTCTGCTAGTACAAATTATCTACTATTTTTCTTTACAACTTTATTTGTCGTAATTATTACACGTATGAAGATTACTGAATGGTTGAGTAGTAATAAAAACCAAGTATAACCAGCATGACATCACTCTAAACTCCCCTCCTTAGTAATGAGGGGTGGGGATGGTCAATACCCACATAAAAACAAGAGGACAGCGAAATGAATGCTGCCCCCTTGAACCTAAACTAAAAGATCGAAAAAACCTACATCATATACGTTTGAGTTATTATTTTAGTTTTTAATTCGCTACAAATTCTTGTGTTTTTTTTCGGAAACTATTCACATAGCTGTTATAACATGTTTTTTAACCCAAAGTAATTTTATGGCAAGGGTCCCATTTCATTTAAAATGCTAATATTTGTTTCATGCTGATGGTTTATACTACTCGGGTTACACCTAGGGTAGAGTATATTTTCGAATTAATATTAGACAATCTGTTGGGGATTGATTATGCTATAACAAGTCTAACAGAAGTTTATCTAAAACATCAGGGACCAAAAATTAATTATTCTGAAAAAAACATTAGTTCGGGTGAATTATTCCTAAAAGCGTCAGACTTATTATTTAGGAATACCATCGAAGTACAAAAATTTAACAAAACCGCCTACCAAAATTATGTGGTGCCCTTTGCAGTACAAGGTGATGTTTTTCCGTTTGATATTTTTGCTGCTGCCTTTTATCTGGTTAATCGTTACGAGGAATATTTGCCGTTTGCTCCCGATAAACATGGCAGATTTAAAGCCACCGATAGTTTTGCTTACCAAAACGGATTTTTACATCAGCCGGTTATCAACCAATGGGCAATCGACCTGAAAAATGCATTAAAAACACTTTACCCAGACTTAGATTTTAAGGAGCAAAGTTATTTCCATCAACCCACCATTGATGTGGATATGGCCTATGCTTTTCGTAATAAGGGTTTTTTTCGTTGGATGGGCATGTCGGCAAAGGCATTAATTCAGGGTAATTTTAGTCGATTTAAACACATACAAAATGCTGTATTTGGTGTTAATGACGACCCTTTTGATCGTTTTCAGTTTTTGAAAGAATTGCATGAAATTCATAAACTAAAACCGGCTTATTTTTTCTTGTTGGGTGATTATGGCGGGTTCGATAAAAATAACAGTCATCGTAATGCTTCGTTCAGAAATATGATTAAAATCATTTCAGAACAGGCCAAAGTAGGGATTCATCCATCATACATCAGCTTTAAAAAACCAAAAAGAATAGCCATTGAAAAAAGCAGATTAGAACGTATCATCGGTGGACCCATTTACATAAGCAGACAACATTATCTAAAAATTAAATTCCCTGATACCTATCGTACTTTATTAGATTTAGAAATAGAAGCTGAATATTCCATGGGGTATGCCTCTCAACTTGGTTTTAGGGCTTCTATTGCTTCGCCTTTTTATTTTTATGATGTACATAAAGAAGAAAAAAGTTCGCTCAAAATCTACCCCTTTGCTCTGATGGATGTAACCTTAAAAAATTATCTAAAGTTATCTGCCCAAGAAGCACTAATAGAAAGTAAAAAAATAATAGATCAGGTAAAGAAAGTAAATGGCATGCTGGTAACGCTGTGGCATAACGAATCGTTAAGCGAAAACGAAGAATGGAAAGGATGGCTTGATGTATATGAGGAAATTATTTCCTATTCATCCGAATAAATCTGTACTTTTAAATCATCAAAAAAATTAATCGTATGATTCATCACATCGGGAAAGCAAACTCCATTGTAAACCAATTTCTCTTGGAATTGCGCGATGCTGAGATACAAACCGACCGGCAACGATTTAGAAAGAATTTAGAACGATTAGGCGAAATATTCGCTTATGAAATTAGTAAAACCCTCGCCTACAAAACCGTAGATGTAGATACTACATTAGGTACAGCCAGCATTAACGTATTGGTAGAGCAACCCATATTGGCTACCATTTTACGTGCAGGGTTACCTTTACACCAAGGCTTGTTAAATATTTTTGATCATGCAGATTCTGCCTATATTTCTGCTTACCGTAAATTAAAAAAAAACGGCGCGTTTAATATTCAAATGGAGTATATCTCTTCGCCAGATATGGATAGTCGTATTGTACTTGTCTCTGACCCTATGCTAGCTACCGGACAATCCATGGTGCTTACATGCAAAGAATTATTAGCCAGGTTTTCTATTTCTGAAATGCACATTGTTACCGTTATTGCTAGCGCCGAAGGGATAGAATACGTAAAAGCTCATCTGCCTAAAGCCAAAATATGGGTGGCTGCTATTGACGAAGAAATGACTACCAAAGCCTACATAGTCCCTGGATTGGGTGATGCCGGCGATTTAGCTTTTGGTGTGAAAGGATGAAAGCGTACCATCACCTTTTTTTTGATTTAGACCATACGCTATGGGATTTTGATAAAAATGCCGAAGAAACCTTGTATCAACTCTATGGCGAATATAAATTGAAAGAATTGGGCATCTCCTCTCCCGATGCTTTCATTGAAAATTATACCCGAAATAACCATAAACTTTGGGCTCAATACCATACCGGAATAATTACCAAAGACGAATTGCGTCATCAACGTTTCAGAATTACTTTTACCGAAATGGGCTTAAACCCTAATGACATCCCCAAAAATTTTGAGGAGGATTACGTGCGCATTTGCCCTACAAAAACCAATTTATTTCCCGGAGTGCACGAAACGTTAAGCTATTTGCAAACAGACTATATTTTGCATTTAATAACCAACGGCTTTAAAGAAAGTACCGAGGTGAAAGTTAATAACAGCAATATTTCGCATTATTTTTCGGAGATAATTATATCAGAAGATGTAGGGCACAACAAACCAAGCCCCTTGATTTTTGATTATGCCATTAAAAGAGCAAATACCCAAATTACACAATCTTTGATGATAGGAGATAGCCTAGAAGCAGACATGACCGGTGCATTAAACGTAGGGATGCATTGCTGTTTTTTTAATCCGTATAAAGTAACACACCAATATCCTGTTAATTACGAAATACATCAATTGAACCAACTAACCGAATTTTTATAATGAGTGTAAAAACTGATTTTAATCGTGCACAAATGGTGATGGAAACTTATCGCCAACAATTAGATAAATATACCGATGAGCAGTTTGTACAATCCCCTGCCGAAGGGGTTTGGTCATTATCCGAAGTATATTCGCATATTTTAAGTGCTAATATTATGTGCGCAAGTGCCATTGCAAAATGCATAAAAGGAGATGCCACCGAGTATACCAAAGGACTAGATTGGCGAGTAAAAGTGATTTTATTTTTTGGCCGAATACCCGGAAAACACATGGTGCCAAAATCCATTGCAGGCGATGTAAAAGTGATTAGTAAAGCCGATGCATTAAGAATGATGGATATTTTTGATGCAAAAATACAAACGGTTATCCCCGATATAGATAAAGCCTCGCCAACGCAAACTACCCGTCATCCCCGAATGGGAATGTTTAATGCCAAAAACTGGTTGCGATTTATCTATGTGCATAGCAATCATCATTTAAAACAATTAGCAAGAATAGAAAAATTGCTGGTTTAAGAATGAAAAGGACATTTAGCTTCTGCGCTATCGCTTAACTTCTTCCAAACCGGGTTTTGGTAAAAATAATTTGGGCTGTGTACAGCATTATCCCATTCCTGATGGTAAATTTCAGTTGCAGACCCAGATAAAGGAGGCACCAGCCATGCCCAATCTCCGGTAACTGATCTGCCGCATTTTTTTTCGATAGCTGCAAATTGCATGAACTGCTCGGCAGCAGTGTGATGATCTACTATACGTATTCCGGCTTTTTTAAAAGAATGATAAACGGCAATATTCAGTTCAACTAGGGCTTTATCTTTCCAATAGCTTGTTTCGTTTTTAGGGTCGATATTTTGTAATTGAGCTATTTTTGGTAAAACATTATATCGGAAAGGGTCGGCAAAGTTTCTGGATGCAATTTCGGTAACCATATAGTACCCATTGAAAGGAGCAGCGGGGTATAGTATTCCTCCAATTTCTAAAAGCATATCCGAAATTAAAGGAACAGCATGCCATTTTAACCCCAATTCTTTAAACCAAGCAATTTCCGGATGCTCAATTTCTACCTCCAAAACATATTTCTTGGGCAACTCAAAGAGTTTGGGAGTTTCATTTCTTTTTTGGATGATGATGGGCAAAATATCAAACGCGGTTCCCGGTCCCTTCCATCCCATCTTTGTACATAGTTTGGTAAATTCTATTTGTGCAGGATCGCCAATTATACCACTATCTGTTTCGTAACCGGCATACCGTATCAAATGCGAATTCCATATCCTTAATTCATCTCCACTATGTGGGTTTTTTGGAGCAAAAACCGTAATAACCGAACGGATTTTCCCCTTTTTGCTTGCAATTTTTAAATGTTCCAACAAGGCTTTAAATACTTCTTCTTCCGTTTTAAGGTGGCGCATATCCATCACCTTTAAACTTTTCCAAAACAATCTGCCTATGCAACGATTACTGTTTCGCCAAGCTAATTTGGCACCAAAC
>JBGTLU010000038.1:0-17567 GCA_041743935.1 Sphingobacteriaceae bacterium | reverse complement strand
ATGAAGATTACCGGAAATATGAATAATCCGGAAATTAACCTGGAGATGGATACCTTAAAAGCAAAAGCTAACGTAGCTCGTCGCGCCGATTTCTTTACCATCTCGTTTGAATTTCCGAAATTGCAAAAAGGAGATATTCGTTTATCGGGATATATTTTCAACAAAAACCCAATGACTTTAAAAGGAGATGGCGCCTTACCAGATGGCACCTCTTTCAGTTGGACAGCAAATTATAAAGAAGCATTTGTAGAGCCCGTTAAAAAAGCAGATGACACCAAATACGTTTTAAACGTAGGACCAATTAATTATCCTTTTGGCTCTTACGGATGGACGGAAGCACCAAAACAAGAACGAGTATTGATTCGTAATGCTACGGTTTGGACGAATGAAGCAGAAGGTATTTTACAAAATACGGATGTGTTGATAGCCAACGGCAAAATTCTACAAATAGGTAAAAACTTAAGTACTGCCGGAGCAAAAGTGGTAGACGGTACGGGCAAACATTTAACTGCAGGTATTATTGACGAACACTCACACATTGCAATAAGCAGAGGAGTAAATGAAGGCACTCAAGCCGTTACCTCCGAAGTAAACATAGAAGATGTACTAAATTCTGAAGATATAAACATCTATAGGCAATTAGCAGGTGGAGTTACCACCTCTCAATTATTACATGGTTCTGCAAACCCAATAGGCGGTAGATCTGCTTTAATAAAACTACGTTGGGGCAAATCTCCCGACGAAATGTTGTTTGAAGGGGCAGATAAATTCATCAAGTTTGCTTTAGGAGAAAACGTTAAACAATCTAATTGGGGCGATAGACAAACCACTCGTTTCCCTCAAACTCGAATGGGGGTTGAGCAGGTTTTTGTAGATGCCTTTACACGGGCAAAAGAATACGAACGTCAGTGGAAAGAATATCGTAGCAACACCAAAGGAGCAAAACTAGTTCCTCGTAGAGATTTAGAATTGGATGTGTTGGTAGAGATTTTAAACAACAAACGTTTTATTACCTGCCACTCTTACGTACAATCCGAAATAAACATGCTTATGCACGTAGCAGATAGCATGGGCTTTAAAGTAAACACCTTCACTCACATCTTGGAAGGCTATAAAGTGGCCGATAAGATGAAAGAAAGAGGCATTGCCGCTTCTTCTTTTTCTGATTGGTGGGCATACAAAGTAGAAGTAGAAGATGCCATTCCGTACAATGGTGCTATCATGCATAAATTAGGAGTAGTAACGGCATTCAACTCTGACGATGCCGAAATGGCTCGTCGTTTAAATCAAGAAGCAGCTAAGGCAATAAAATACGGCGATATTAGCGAAGAAGATGCCTTGAAATTTGTAACCCTTAATCCGGCAAAAATGCTGCACATTGATAACCGTGTGGGAAGTATAAAAGTTGGTAAAGATGCCGACATTGTTTTATGGAACGATCATCCTTTATCTATCTACGCTAAACCTTTACAAACCTATGTAGATGGTATTGCTTATTATGATGAAGCGCGCGATAATGAGTTAAGAGAAGTAATTGTAAAAGAGCGTGCCCGTTTAATCCAAAAAATGTTGGATGCTAAAAATAAAGGAGCTCGCACACAAAAACCAGCTTTAGAAGTAGTACCAAAATTCCATTGCGATCACATGTACCATTTCGGTGGTGGATTAGATGATTTCATTTACAATTATTACTACCATTTAAATCATGGTGAATTAAACAGACATTAAAAATTATCGACATGAAAAAAATAATTTTAAGTATATACCTACTAGCTATTGCAGCAATAGTTGTAGCACAACCTGTACCGGGCAAACCCCAGGAAAAATGCATTGCCATTATGAATGCCACTGCGCACTTAGGTAATGGAAAAGTGATAGAAAACTCTATTGTTTTGTTTGAAAAAGGTAAAATTGTGGCTGTTTTAGATGCAACCACCTCTAGAGTAGATATTTCTAATTGCGAGGTAATACGGGCCGAAGGCAAACATGTTTATCCGGGCATTATTGCACCAAACACCAATTTAGGTTTGGTAGAAATTTCTTCTGTAAGAGCAACTAGAGATTTTGCCGAAACCGGCGATGCCAACCCGAATGTTCGCTCCATTATTTCTTACAACACCGATTCTAAAATAATCCCAACGGTACGTTCAAACGGTATTTTATTGGCGCAAACCACACCACAAGGCGCCGGAATTACTGGCATGTCGTCGGTAGTGCAATTAGACGCTTGGAATTGGGAAGATGCAGCGGTTAGTACCGATGTTGGTATACACATCAATTGGCCAAGCATGAATATAGCTGGAGGCCCATTTGCCGCAACTGCAGAAATGCAAAAGGAACGGTACACCAATTTTATGAATAACATAAAATCCTTTTTTGCAGATGCAAAAGCCTACTCAGAAAATCCGAATCCGGGTGCATGGAATGCAAAACTGGCAGCAATGAAACCCTTATTTAATGGTACACGCAAGTTATACATCAATGTAAATTTTGCAAAAGATATAATTGCTGCCGTAAATTTTGCTTTAGATCATGGGGTAAAACCCGTAATAGTTGGAGGTTTAGATGCTCATTATGTTGCCGGATTTTTGAAAGAGAAAAATGTTCCGGTTATTTTAAGCGATACCCATTCTTTACCTGCGCGTCGTGATGAAGATACCGATTTACCGTATAAATCTGCTAAAATCTTGCAGGATGCTGGAGTATTGTTTGCATTAAGTACAGATGGCTATTGGCAGATAAGAAACTTGCCTTTTATGGCAGGTACAGCTGCCGGTTTTGGATTAACCAAAGAACAAGCTTTAACAGCCATCACCCTAAACTCCGCTAAAATTTTGGGGATAGATAAAATGCTAGGTTCCTTGGAGCAAGGCAAAGATGCAACCCTATTTATTTCCGAAGGTGATGCCCTGGATATGAAAGGAAACAAAGTAACGCATGCCTTTATAAATGGCCGTAAAGTAGTTTTGAGTGATAAACACAAGGATTTGAACAAACGTTTTAGCGATAAATACGGCATAGAATAATTGATATTTTTATATGAAAGCCCCCGACCATAAATGTCGGGGGCTTTTTGATTTTATCTGAGAAAGATATTTTGAGATTACAAATGGTAATCGTATTCAATTCTGGCACGAGATACAAAGATGTGACTGAATGTAAATGGTTAGAGTATACACGAACCAAAACATTGGAAAGGAAAATATTCTATTTATAGCTAGAGTTAGATTCTTCTAAAAATCTATTTACGACAAAATATTTGTTTAAAGGTTTCTCAACGAAATCTATAACCAATGGGTTTGCTTTTGCACGTTCAATATCTACTGGGTCTATAGAAGAGGAGACGATATATATGTCGAATTGATTTTTTATAGTCTCCGGGAAAGATTCAAATTTATCCAAAAATTCCCATCCAGATATTACGGGCATGTTTAAGTCTAACAAAAGAGTTATTTTTTCTTTCGCCTGTTGTTGTTCAAATTCAGTTTCGATGTAAATTAATGCTACTGCAGGGCTTTCAAAGGCCAGAACATCTACTTCGCCAAGTGATTTTTTTAACTCCAATTTAGAGAGGAAATTGTTCACTGGGTCATCGTCAACAATTAAGAATCGTTTTGTTAAATTTGTCATGATTATTTGTTTTGATTACGCCATAAATTCAATGGTAAATTTTGTTCCTTTATTTACTTCACTTTCCACACTAATTTTTCCGCCTAAAGCTTCTATTTGGGTTTTCACCATGAATAAACCTAGGCCTTTTCCCTCTACGTGGGTGTGAAACCGTTTGTAGAGGCCAAATATTTTATCGCCTTTTGTTTTCAAATCTATACCAAGGCAATTATCTTTAAACGTGAGGATAATTTTTTCTTTTTCTTTTATACTTTTTATTTCGATGCAAGGTTTCTCATCCGGTTTACAATATTTTATGCTGTTGCTTATTAAATTGTAAAAGATGCTGTGCATGTACACTTTTAGAGAAAAGATTTCGTCTACTTGGGTAAAATCACTTTTTATTTCCACCTCACTTTCATCCATTCTGTTTTGGATACTTGTTGTTACATCGGCAAGTATTTTAGAAAAGAAGATGATTTCTTTTTTATCGTTGATGTCTTGTTTTACCTTTAGTATGGAGTTAATGTCTTTGATGATGGTATCTAGACCCGAAACTGAGGAGGCAAGTCCATCTAGTAAATCGTTTTTATCTTGTGTTGATAGTGTAGTGTCCTGCAAATATTCGGTGTAACCAATAACGTTTGCAATGGGTGCACGCAAATTATGAGAGATGATAAAGGTAAATTGCTCTAAGTCGCGATTGCGCTGAAGCAAGTCTAGAACTAATTTTTCGCGTTCGTTTTTCGCACGTATTTTTTCCGTAGTATCCTGTAAAATTCCAAATAGCCGTATTGGTTTGCCGTCCGTATCCCATTCAACTTTCCACTCGGAATAAAAAAAGCGTATTTCACCATCTTTTCTTATGATGCGGGCCTTTAAAGTACCTAATTCAAATGTTTCGAGCGATTTTTGTATAATAGCTCTTGCAAATTCGAGATCATCGGGGTGAAGCATGGTTAAAAAGGCTTCGGCAGATGGTTTCATCTCCTCTCGGGTAACTCCCAAAATAGCATAGAACTCATCTGACCAAGTGGATACATTGGTAACTAAATTAATCTCCCATGTGCTTAAGTGCAATAAGGTTTGTACCTCTTTTAAACTTGCTTGGCTTTCTTCAATATCATTTCTTAAAATTATTTGTTCAGTTACATCAACCGCAAAGAATAGTATGCCATCAATTTCCTGGTTTTCACTTCGGTGTGCCTGGAACATAAAACTTAAATACGTATCAACGAATTTCCCATTGCCCTCTGCATCTATTTTAACAAGCATTTCACTTGCCGAAAAAGTTTTACCGGTATTATACACCTCGTCTAGTATGTTAACAATACCCTGTTCAATTGCTTCGGGTAAAACTTCTGATACGGTTTTACCAATAATATCATCTTTACCAATCAATTTAAAATGAAGCGGGTTAACCATTTCATAAACATGTTCGGGTCCTCCCAAAAAACCCATCATTACCGGAGCTTCTGAGAATAAGTCGTAAAATCGTTGCCGTTCATCTTTATGTGGGTTAAAAAACGCCGTTTTTTTAGAAGATTTTTTATTGATACCGTTTTTATGTTCTTTCCTGTTTTGGTGTTGGGCAGAATAATCATCGCTTAAAATATCTTTGTTTTCTTTTATTGTATCTGCCATATCTTCCAAACATTCTGGTTCTTCCGAATTGGTTGGGGTATATGCCGAAATATTTTCAGAGGCAGCACACTCACGGCAAAATGTAATATTTTGCTCATTTTCTACATTAATTTCATCAGAAATCACATTTTCAGGAGAGTGGAAACTTACATCAATAAGACTTTTTTTGTTTTTCATAGTACTTACATGTTGAGTAGAGGCTTCAGAATGGGTCTAATTTCAGCATCTTTGAACAGGTAAGCATTATACTAGTTGGGCAATATGTTGCAAGTATGTCACTTTATGGTGCAAAAGGAGGGTTTAGGCAGCTTTGATAATATTTTAGGAGTGATTTTCTGGTCGATGGCTTTATCTCCGTAACCCTACGAACGACAGAAATCTGAGCGTTTGGTTAATTAAGAAATGTTTGGTGGATGAACTCTTTGTTTATTGGCTTTTCGGTAAAAGCTATAACCAATGGGTTTGCTTTTGCACGTTCAATATCGGCGGGATCTATAGAAGAGGAAAGGATATAAATATCGAATTGATTTTTAATTGTTTCGGAGAAAGTTTCAAATTTATCCAGAAACTCCCATCCGGATAGCACGGGCATGTTTAGGTCCAAAAAAATCGTAATTTTTTCTATGGGAGGTTGATTTTGGAATTCAGTTTCGATGTATTCTAAAGCTAACTCGGGATTTAAAAAGACCATAAGCTCTACTTCTCCAAGTGATTTTTTTAATACAAATTTAGAAAGGAAATTGTTCACTGGGTCGTCGTCTATTACAATAAATCGTTTAATGGTGTTTGTCATAATTAGTTATAGTTAAGCGTCAAATACAATGGTAAATTCTGTACCCTTATTGGGTTCGCTTTTAAGGGATATTTTTCCGTTCATTGCTTCCACTTGTGTTTTTACCATAAATAAGCCCATGCCTTTTTCCTCAACATGAGAGTGGAAGCGTTTGTAAAGACCAAAAACCAAATCGCCTTTTGCTTTCAAATCTATTCCTAAACCGTTGTCTATAAAAGTCAGGATAACTTTCCCGTTTTCTTTCTTGCTTTTTATTTCGATGCGTGGTTTTACATTGGGTTTGCGGTATTTTATACTATTGCTTATTAGGTTATAAAAGATGCTGTGTAGGTAAACCTTTAGCGAAAAGATTTCGTCTACTTCGCTAAAATCACTTACCATTTCCACCTCATGCACCTCAATACTATTTCGGATGTTAATGGTAATATCGTTCAGTATTTTTGAAAAATAGATGATTTCTTTTATATCGTTTATTTCTTGTTTAATCTGCAATATGGAGTTTATGTCTTTGATGATGGTATCCAAGCCAGAAGCTGAGGATGCTAGGCCTTCCATCAATTCGGTTTTTTCTTCAGATGTTAGTGTATCATCTTGCAAGAATTCGGTGTAGCCAATAACGTTTGTAATGGGGGCACGCAAATTATGAGAGAGGATGAATGTAAATTGTTCTAAAGCACGATTACGCTGAAGTAACTCATGAACTAATTTTTCGCGTTCATCATCTGCCATTATTTTTTCTGTTATATCTTGTAAAATTCCATAGAGTCGAATTGGCTTGCCATTTGTATCCAATTCAAATTTCCACTCGGAATAAATGTATTTTATGTCGCCGTTTTTCTTTTGTATGCGTGCATTATAAGAGCCTGGTTCCAATGTTTCAAATGTTTTTTCTATTTGTGTTTTAGCAAGTTCAAAATCATCGGGGTGAATCATGGAGAGAAATGCTTCGGGCGATGGTTTTATTTCCTCACGCGTAACTCCTAAAATAGCATAGAACTCATCTGACCAAGTGGATACATTGCTACCCAAATTAATTTCCCAAGTGCTTAATTGCAATAAGGTTTGTGCTTCTTTTAGTTTTGCTTCGCTTTCTTCAATTTTTTGTCGTAACACTACTTGTTCGGTAACATCCACAGCAAAGAAAAGAACGCCATCAATTTTATCGTTTTCTGTTCGGTGGGCCTGGTACATAAAATTCAAATACTTATCCACCAATTGCCCGGTGCCGTTTACATTAAGCTGCATAACCATTTCACTAGCCGAAATGGTTATGCCTGTTTTATATACATTATCTAATAATTCAATTAATCCCTGATCAGCTGCTTCGGGTAAAACTTCTAATACGGTTTTGCCAATAATATTATCTTTACCTATCAATTGTAAGTAAAGCGGATTAACTATTACAAATACGTGGTTGGGTCCGCTCAAAATACCCATACTTGAGGGTGCTTCTGTGAATAAGTCGTAAAAACGTTGGCGTTCTGTTTCTAATGCCTTTTGTAATCTCTTTTTTTCTGTAGCATCTTTAGCAATGCAGTACATGATTTTATCTGTACCGTCCCATTTTGCCGACCAAATTAAAGGGACCTCTCCTCCTTTTTTATGTACGTATCGGTTTTCAAATAGGGTTAATGAAATTCCACTTAAAATATCTTCGGCCGCTTTTTTTGTTTTTTCTACGTCTTTAAATAACACAAAATCTATAAATTTTTCGCCTATCATCTCCTTTGGCGTATAGCCTAAAATACGTTCTGATGCAGAACTTACGTTCACAAATTTTCCTTCTTCATTTATGGTGCAAATTATATCCAATGAAGAATCCATTATTTTATTGATATCGTTTAATGCGTGTTGTAATGCTTTTAATGTTTTCATTTCTTTGTTTTCGGCTTTTTTCCGCTCAGAAATGTTAAGGTGCATCACTACCGCACCAGACAGAACGTTGGTTTTAAACGGTTTTACTTCTGCTCTAAACCATCTTCTTTCCGTGGGCGAATCGCAAGGGTATTCCATGCTGAAATAGTCTAAATCTCCTCGTAAAATTTTACGTAAACCTTGCGCCATTTGTTGGCCTTCTTTTTTATCACGGCCTAGTGATTTTTCGGATATCTCAATGTAATTGGTGCTTACGTGCGGAAAGTTTTCGCTCAATCCATTTTCTTTGCCAAACTGGATCCACTGACTGTTTACTTTTACTATGTTGCTTTTGTTATCAAGCAATGCTATGCTTGCTGGCAAGGTATTTAGAATGGTAGATTGTTCATTAGAAATGGTTTCGAGTTCGGCAAAACTTTTTTGTAGTTGTCTTTCGGCTTCTTCTTGTTTTTCGGTTAGTTCAAATTGGTCAAGAGCAAAGGATATATCTTCTGATACTTCTAAAAGTGTAGCCACATCTTCTTTTTCAAAAAAATTATTTTCGGTAGCATAGATGTTAAAGGTGCCGTAAATGTTGCCCGATTTTTTTATGGGTAATACGATGAACGACCTTATGTTATGTTTTATAGCAAACTGTTTCCGGGTTTTTAATTTTAGTGTTTGCTCTACATTATTGCTCAGAAAGTACTTTCCGGTACGCAATACACTTTCTTCCGGACTATTACTTTTGTACGGTAACTTTGTAAACAATGGAATGTCTTTATCGGGTATGCCCGAAGATTCGATGAGTGATATTGTTTTTTTATCTTCATCATAAGCTCCAATCCAAGCCATTTTGTATTTGCCTATCGTAAGGGCAATGCTACACGCATTACGAAATAGGGTTTGTATATCTTCTGCTAGTACAATGGCTTGATTTACCTGACTAATGAACGAAAATTGAGAGGAACGCTTCTTTACTTTTTCTTCAAGCTCTGCGTTTAGTTGCAGAAGATTTTCTTCAGCTTTTTTGAGATTACGGTTAGCAAGTTTTAATTCTTCTGCTTTTTTTTCTTTTAAATCGTTCTGAAAAATTAGCTCTTTGTTTGCAATTTCAAGTTCTGCTGCACGCTTTCCTTTTTCTTCGTTTTGAAAAGCAAGTTCGATGTTTGCTTGGACAAGTTCTGCTGCACGCTTTCCTTTTTCTTCTATCTGACGTGCAATTACTTTATAAGCAACCTCTAGCTCCGTTGCCTGTTTTTTTTTCTCTTGTTTTAGAGAGGTAGATTTTGTGTTGGTATTACCTAAGGCGTCGGTTTTATTTCCTTTATCCGCTTTTTTCATTGTAAAATTATTTTATTTACATATCGGGAGGCTAACCCAAAGGATAAATGATTAGTGTTGCTATTTTTTATTTGCCATAAATTGAGAGTGTTATATTGATAATTTTAAGCAATATGTTGATCAAAGTTTTTAAAGGTACTTAATACGGTGACTAATAGATTATATATTTATTTTGTTTCTTATCATATTTTTCTTTTGAGGGAGAGATATACCTTGTTTTGGCGCGTCAAACGGATAAGAGTGCACAAAACGGTAAACTAACCTGCCGAAAGGTAATGGTACTTTACGAACAGTTAATCCACCAATTTATATTCTTTAGTTTTCTAAATTCTTTAATTTTTTAATTAACTCTTTACGCTTTTTATTGGCTCTATTGCCATGAGCAAACATAATAGGAGTATATAAAAAATAAGAAAAGCCCGCAATGGGACCGGCCAATGAAGTATTTATGAAAATCGCTGCCATTAAAACGGAGAATGCTGGCACACTTGCCATTAGTAAATTAGTTCTAATGCTGGTGCGGGTATCAAATCGTTCGAGTTCATTTAAGCCCATACTATCGGCTTTACTAAGTGCATACCGGTACATTTGCATCAAAACCAAAAATACACTCATGGCACCAAATCCGTATATGATCATGAGTTGGCCCATATCCTGAGCATTTATCATGGTACTTAAATTTTTAATTAAGGCTTGGTCATTTACAGCATACCCAATAGGTAATAAAATGATAATTTTTGTGAGGAATTTAAGGGGATAAACATAAAACAAAACTATAGCAAGAAACAAAGTATTGAGTACAATCATTCGGCTGTTGCGCAAGCCATAACGCAGAAAAAACAGAAAATGCTCATACCAAATTAGCATGATGAGGGCAATACATGCTAGGAAAGGGAATAATTCATACCCAAACTGCTTTATTTGTTCGAAGCTGGTGGGTGGCGAAGTAGAAATAAGCAACAAGGTTATGGCTAATGCAAAAATAGCATCACTGAAATTCTCTAAACGCCCAGATTCTTTTCCACGTAAGCGAAAATCTGTTTCGATTGCATTTTCGGTTAATGCCTGACGAATCATTTTACTCTAGGAAGAAAACAATGGTACTTACCACTCTGGCTTTTTGTATAAATGGTTCTTTAGGCATATCGCTTGGTACTTCTTCGTCGTAGTAATATTTTCCGGCGATGGTAATTTGCCCTTGCGAAGCGGTTTTAATTTTACCCAATTTGGCTTGCGAATCGTTTGCAAATTGCTCTCCTGCAATGCGCGCATTTTTAGTGCTTTCTGCTATTAATTGCGGTTTTATCGAATTTAAATCAGGGAAGGTGTAGTTAGTAAATAATTCGGAGGTTAAATTCTTGCTAATTAATTCTAGGTTGATTTTAGCGGTTTTGTCTTCTGTGTTTTCAATATCGGTAGATTTAACCGATAAACCTTGTGCAACGGTATATCGGCTAATTTTTACTTGTACCTCTTGCCCGTTTCTCCACTGGGTTTCGGTATATCTTTGTCGGTCTGTTACGTTAACGTTATTTACCTTAATAACACTATCGGCATATCCAATGCTTTTTAGATGCGCAATAATGGCGTTTTTTTTGTCTTCTGTTTGTTTAACCAAGCCTTGTATATCATCGCCAGAGAATGAAAAATTTAATGTAATGGTTGCCGAAGTAGCCTTCATGTTCATTTCTGCTAATCCTTTTACCGTAACCTGACGATCTTTGTCGCTAAAGGTTTTAAGCCCTCTGAAAATAAATAAGCCCAATAAAAAAAGCCCAAGCAGTAGCGCCGAGGCTAAAATAATGGAGGTAGTAGTGCTTTTGTTTTCCATGATACTTTAAAGTAGTTTATGTAAGTAAAAGTAGTTGAAAATTCTTTTAGAATGCAAATTTTCTGAATTAGCGTCTAGGGTTATTTCAACAAACAGGATATTGGCTACCAATAAAAATCAGCAACTTGAATCTGATGTTGAAGATGATCATTGTTTTGTTGGAGATAAAACAAAAATGTCTGAAATGATGGATAATTTAATTAATAATGCCATTAAATATTCACCCAAGGGAAAGAAAATTCATGTTGGTTTAAAGAAAAACGGAGATAAGCTTGTTTTTAAAGTTACAGATGAAGGTTTGGGAATGAATGAAGAAGACATAAAAAATACCTTTAAAAGATTCAGTAAGTTGAGTGCAAAACCAACAGGTAATGAATCCTCGTCTGGTTTGGGTTTATGGATTGTGAAAGAAATTGTAAAGAAACACAAAGGAGAAGTTTTTGTAGAAAGTGAAGGGAAGAACAAAGGAACTACATTTACTGTTGAATTGCCCTATAACCATTCACAAGATTAATTTTAGAGCAGATAATTGATGCGTGAAGCAATGAACTGTGGCACAAGTCACAGACTTGCGCCAGTGGAGGATTTTTGCCACAATACTATTGCAAGCAGTTATTTATTGATATGTAAATTCCCTATTTAATATACTTTTAATTTTCTTGTGTGGCTGACCGTCAGGCTGAATGGTTGTCAAGAATATTTTACTTTCTATCCAATTGCCGAAATTGTCATAAACGTATTCTTGTTCATAAATTAAGTCTTTGTCAAAATGGCCATTTCCCTTCCACTTTACTTTATCCCCCTGCAAATTATAAATTTCATATGAAGATGCATACTCACTTTCATTTTTCAAGCTAATCTTTGATGAGTCGTTATCCTGTACAACTAGGCCGTCAGGGGTCTCAATATTTATTATCACCTTGTTTGTGTTATAAAAATAAACGGCCTTTTCTTTCACAACCAATTTTCCTTTATTGTCGAATAACGAAAGTTCAATAGGATGACCTTTGTCATTACAAACAATGCTGCTCTTACGTATAATGTCCCCATTACTATCAAAATCAGTTACTTCCTTCAAAAAATAATTACTGTCGTAAGTGTATGATGAAGTTTGTTTAAAGTGGCCATTTTGATCCCAAACTTCGAATGTCTGCTTCAATTTTATTCTGTGTATTGTATCATTCAAAAAAGTTACTCTTGCGAACAATTCATCCTTTTCATCATAAAACTCAAAAGTTAAAAGCATTCCTGCTTGGTCAAAGGTTTTGATGATTTTATCCTGACTTTTTTTATCATTGATATTAAAAGAGATATTTTTTTCAACTATACGAATTGGTTTTCTTGTTTTATAGTCTAGTATTTCATTCAATTGTAATGCGTCAATAATAGATAATCTTTGAGCCTCAATGCGCCCAGTCAATAGAAGTAAAATTATTGTGAAGTATACTTTATTCATGATTTAATAATTGCTTATTGCGTTATACCTAATTTTCAAGCCTCATTAGGCGCAAGTCACAGACTTGTGCCTACACAAATTACAAATGGTCATAATTTTAGGTAATTAAAGTTATGTACTAATATTTACAATGTTATATTATGGCTTTATAAAAATTAGCACACGCGAGACGCGTGCGCTAGCGGGGTCTTACTTTTTATTTTTTTTAAGTTTTGGTTCAGGCAATTCGTTAACTGTAACTTCTACTAATTTTTTTAACCACTCTCTATCGTCCAATTTTTCTTCAATTAAAAAACTTGGTTTTGCTCCTGGATATGGCGATGCTTCCACTACGTCTTTTATATATACTCTTCCCGATGGAGTCGGCTTAATAAATAATTTATTGTCGCAAATAAGACCAAATAATTTGTTGTCGAAATACAGACCATACTCACCAAACATTTTCTTGTTAGTAACGTGCTCTGAAAAACCAATTTGGTCAATAATAAAATCTACAAACTGCTGTTCTGATGCCATCTATATCTTACTTTAATTTGAACTATGGATTATAAATAAAACAAAAATTAGCACACGCGTGCGCAAGCGCTAGCTGAGGCAGTGGCGGATTACGGAGCACAAAACTCCCAAACACCGCTTAAAGCCCGAAATTAGCACTTAATTTTTATTTGAAAGCACAGACCCGCCACTTTTGGGTAAGTGCTGTTAGCAGCTGGTGTTCTTACGGTCATTATGGTTTGAATTTTTCAAACGTGTTTCCGTTAAATTTATATGCACCGTTTTCGTGTGTCCCAAGCCATAGGTCGCCATTGTTGTCCTTGTAAATGCTAAATAGCGTAATGTTTTGTGAGTTATCTTGAACGGCATAATGAATAATTTTCGTCCCATTGTATTTCCAAACGCCACTTCGATAAGTTACAAACCACAAATTATTCTCGTTGTCTCTTACTGTTGAAAGATACTCATTTAGACCACTTGTATTTTTCCCATCTAAACTGCCTATACTTTCGTGTCTTGTATAAAACTTATTGCTTTTTAATGTTATGCTGTCGTAAACACTATAACGGTTTTCAGTATTGAACCAAAAGTCCCCATTTTTGTCTTCCGTGATTGAGCGTACTCCGTTTGCCCCTTCGTTGCGAAATTCTGTTACATCTTCTTCTGTTATCCATTCAAACGATTTTCCGTTGAAGCGACAAACTCCAACAGGATTCGTGCCAAACCAAATGTTTCCTTTTTGGTCTTGATAAATGCTGTAAATTCCGAAAGGATTAGGAAGATTTGGTGGATTAGGCAGTTGCAATTCATGCAAGGTCTCACCGTCATAGCGATAGACTTTATTTTCTAAATCGTAAGTAAAGCGAAACCATAAATCTGAGGAATTAAGTTGCCAATTGTTACTGGAAACAGGCGATAATGACGTAAAGGCTTCTCCGTCAAATTTAACAATTGAATGTTTGGGGTAAAAACTTACCAAGTATAAATTCCCCAATTCGTCTTCTTTAATTTCATCGATTCTTTTGTTTGTCAAACCGTGTTTAGTGGTGAAATTGATCAATGTTTTTCCATCGTATTTATAGACTCCTGTTTCCCAGCTTCCAAACCAAAAAATGTTTTTCTTGTCTTGGTAAACAACCATGATACTGCTTCCAAGTTCTTTAACGGTGTCGCCTTTTGGAAATAGGTCAGAGTTTGTTTTCTTATTAAAAGTCTGTCCATTGCAAGAAGTTAGTATGGTCAGAATGTAAAACAATATAAGTGTTTTTATTTTCATTGTCTGTGTGGTCTGTTGTCATAGAATAGCCGATAACGGTTTGCTCCTACACCTCCGCTGGCGCAAGTCTGTGACTAGTACCTGCCTAATTAAAATAAGCACATACTTGATTTTGTCAGGATGTACTAAAATACGAAAAGGTTTCAATTTAGCACTAAAACCCCCATTGCGGCAAACGTGTGTTGGCGGTAGTTTTTATCTCCATTCGCTATTGTTTTTGTCGTATTGTCTTAGTTTTCCAAATATCATTGTTGCTTCTAATTCGTAGTCGTTGTTATCAGATTTATAGTCAATTTGATTAGCAAAAAGTCGTTCCAAAAAATTAAACTCTGTGTTTCGGCTTATTGATTTTATGTCTGTCGGATAAGTCGAGTTTAGTCTTTGAAACTCTTCGATTTCAATCGCTAATTTTTCTCCCACTTCTTCGGTTATGTTGTCATAAACCTTAATTGTACCAAATAGTAAAACCAAATTTACAACACCAAGCCAAGTCCCAACACCCGCATACTTTCTAATATTGAAATTATCTGGTTGCCAACGTGCTGTAATTGCTGAAATTCCTGTAACTCCCATTATTATCCCAAATGCTACATAACCTGAAATTGATAGAATTAGAAGTGTTATAGAAATGAACACATAAATGAAAATTTTCTTTAGGTCAGAAGCTGAAAGTTTGGTTCCTTTAATCTTAAAATTATTAATTGATTTTCTTCTTTTTTCCTTGGTCTCTTGAGTTAGTTGATTAATAAAGTTTGTAAGTTCAATTTCGTCAATGTTTATTTGTCCTAAATGAAGGTTGAGATTTTGTGCCCCAACAAATTCATTGATTTTTGATGCCCACTTATATGGTTTCTTCTTGAAAACAAACGTGTCGTCTGTTACCAACGAAATAAATTTTTGTCTGTTAATGTCGAGCGGATATTGCTATTTGTTCGGTCGCCCTACAATGAGGCATAACGGTGAGTATAAGAATAGTAGCCGACTGCGTGGCACTTCCTAGTCAAGCTACACGAACATTGAAGCGGGCTACAACCCTTATATTCACTTCTGTTTCGGCTATTATTTTTATACTTTGTTACACATCGTTTCATTGGTCTAGCAAACTAAATAATTCTTCTTTCGTAGGATTGATTGCTAATAGTTTTCCCTCTTTGCTAAAAAGATACTGTGATCCTCCTGAATTAGGAATTCCATATTTCTCCCAAATTCTGTTTTCATCCTTTATCTCCATATAAGACTTCCATGGATATTTATGTTTTTCGAGAGCTTTGACAAACTCTTCCTCATTTGAAATTCCTCCAATTATACTAATTACCTCTAAACCCTTGGCATTTAGTTCTTTTTGATTTTCCAAGAGCATCTTACTTTTCTTTATACATGGACCGCACCACGGAGCCCACAAGTCTAAAATAATGAATTTCTTATCATGAAATTGATCTGAAAAATTAATCCTTTTCTTATGTTCGTCCAATGTTTGAAATTCAATAAACTTGCTTCCAATCTCTAAATTTGATAATGCTGTATATAAGTTAATCGCCTTTTCACTCAATGGATGATTTGGAAATTTCTTCAACCAAAATGTTTGATATGGTTGAAAATTCTCTATTTGCAAGTCTCTTTGCTTTGCACTATTTAAAAGTTGTACATATTCATTCAAACCTAAGATACTTGGTTCCTTCATGAAGTATTGATGTTGAAATTCTAACATCGCGATATTTAGAGAATCGGCTTTCAATTTTGCGATTTTCCACTCATCACTTTCTTTATCCGATCTATACAATTTCCCAAACCATTCTTTACTACTTTCTCCAAATTCGGTCTTCAATACATCATAAAACTCTTTCTTCTGGTCTGTCAATTTACCACCAAGGATTACATTTCTTTCTGATTGTTGAGATGGATAAATCTCAAAATGTATTAACTCACTATCTGTAAAAAAATCTATAGTTTTCCAAATTCCATTTCTCTGTTCATCTTGAAACGTAAGAGAGTACTCTTCTATGTAAGGCGCATTAAATTCAAATTTGAATGTGCTGTCAGATCGTATTGGTATTTTTATGCCTATGTATCTTGTGTCGCTTCCAGAAGGTGCAAGTAGTATCGTATCAATTGGACGATTAATAATCTTACCTTCAATTTTAACGATTTTTGATTGGCAAAAGAGTTGACTTGTGAGTAAAATGAATACACCTGTTAATATGATTTTCATGAGTTTGTGCTTTTATTAACTTCTAAACTGATTATTTCAACATTGCTCTAAACTTAATCAAAATGATGTGTAACGTTTTCGCGCTTGGCGAAGAAGTCGATTTTCAAAATTAATAATATTTGCGAATAATGATCTTAAGTTTTATAATTAAATGTTTTTCGGAAAAAAGATTTCGGCTTTTTTGCTAAGCGTGTGTTATAGCCAGTGTTTCTCATTATTTTTCTATCAGTGTCGTAAAGTTGTCCAGCGTAATATCTTTAATTTTTCCGTTGCAGTTCTTTATAAGTTTGCCTAATAAATATTGTCCAGTTTCTTCTTCGTAGCCAAGTCGAATAAAAGTGTAACAATCTTTGTTTTTATATTCGGTAAACTCTGTCACGAAATATCCAATTCCTGTTTTTTCACTTTCGTCTGATTCAGCACCGAAAAAAAAACTCGAAATGATGTCTGCTTGTCCGCTTTGATTGTGGCTTGTCTTACCGAACTCAACCATTTCAATCTTATAGTCGACTGTCGTATAGTTGATTCGTTTAACTGTCAAGGCAATTGCAAGATTACCTTTTCTACCAGTCAGAACTATATGCTTGCCGATTTTCGGTGTCTCTGGAAAATATGCAGTGTCTTTGCCATTTATTAAAAGTAAGTTGTCTTTAAGCTCAAATTTTTCATAACCAAGTTCTTTAAGTCCTTGAATAAATGTCTCGGAATAGTCGAATTTGTTTTTAACTACTATTTCAGTTTCTTTTTTTTCTGATGGAGCTTGCTTCTTTTCAACATAATGACTGTCCACGGAAATTGTTTTGATTGTGTCCGTAGAAGTCGAAACGGTTTTGTTTTCAGTCGCTGAATTGTTACAAGCAACAAATGCTAGTCCGATAAAAAGTGTCAATATATTTTTCACTGTCGTTTTTTTAACATTGGCTATAACGTCCACGCGGATATGTCGCAGTAGCGAGGCAAACGCATGTTTGCACAAGCTACGAAAGACATTAGACGATATTCGCTATTGGGCATATTCGCTGTTAGCGGATAGTGCCTGCGGTGCGAATATCAGTC
>JBGTLU010000037.1:0-19993 GCA_041743935.1 Sphingobacteriaceae bacterium | reverse complement strand
ACCATTGCTCATTCCTTGACCTTGGCATTATCTATCCTAAACATCATAAACATTCCACAAAATATAACAGAGTTTTTAATAGCTGCCACAATATTGTTTACATGTGTAGAAAACATGTTTATTCCTAAAATACACAGATTTAGAATCTTGCTATCAGGATTTTTTGGCTTGATTCATGGCTTGGGATTTTCTGGATTGCTTAAAGCGCTTTTTATGGGGATGGATTTTAATCTTTGGAGCACCCTTTTACCCTTTAATTTAGGAATAGAAATCGGTCAAATTGTAATTATCGGTATAATAGTTTTAACCTTTTATATATTAAAAAAATATACTCGCATCAGCCAAAAACAGAAGATTTATTTAGTATCTATACCTACTGCTTTGCTTGCCTTGTATTGGCTATGGGAACGTAACATTTTTAGTACGTAGACCCCCTTTTTTTTAAATTTTTCCTTTTTGAATACCTTTAGCTTTTGCACAATCTAAAAACAACATGAAGAAAATCATTTCCACCTTTATTTGCCTACTATTTGTAATTACAGCCCTTGCCCAAGGAGGTATATACAATAACAACAAGTTTCATCAGATTGATGAATTATTGCCAACTCCAAACGAATACAGAACAGGCTCTGGTGCCCCGGGCAACAGATACTGGCAACAACGCGCAGATTATGTAATTAAAGTAGAGTTAAACGACGATAACCAAAGTGTAACCGGCTCAGAAACTATTACTTACTACAACAACTCTCCAGATGTTTTAACGTATTTGTGGATGCAGCTAGATATGAATATCTACGATCCAGAATCGGATGCAAACATAACCCGAACTACTACCAACGTTAGCAACATGGCATTTAATGCTTTTGAATCCATGGTTTCTAATCGGGCAGATTACAGCTATGAAATACGAGCAGTGAAAGACGCTACAGGAAAACCATTGGCATATACTGTAAACAAAACCATGATGCGAATTGAGTTACCAACTCCATTACGCCCCGGTCAGCGCTTTGTGTTTTCGGTAGATTGGTTTAATTTTATTAACAATCAAAGAACAACCGGCGGACGTGGTGGTTATGAATATTTTCCGGCAGATGGCAATTACTTATATGAAATGGCACACTGGTTTCCACGCATGTGTGTATATGACGATGTAAACGGTTGGCAAAACAAACAATTCTTAGGCAATGGTGAGTTTGCTTTACCATTTGGAGATTATAAAGTGAGCATAACCGTACCTGCCGATCATATTGTAACTGCTACAGGAGAATTAGTAAATGCAAGCCAAGTTTTAAAGCCAAGCTGGTTACAAAAATTCAATCAATCTAAAACAGCTAATAAACCGGTAATTATAGTTACGCAAGAAGAAGCTATAGAAGCTGAAAAAGGAAAAGCTACCGCTAAAAAAACGTGGAGTTTTGATGCTAAAAATGTACGAGATTTTGCATGGGCTTCGTCCAGAAAATTTATTTGGGATAGCTGGGGAATTCCAGTTGCAGGCAGAACCGTAATGGCAATGTCTTTCTATCCAAAAGAAGGAAATCCTTTATGGGAACGATATTCTACCCATGCCATTGCACAAACGATTAAAACCTTGGGTAAATTTGCATTTGATTACCCCTACCCAGTTGCCATTTCAGTTAACGGACCCGTTGGCGGAATGGAGTACCCAATGATTTGTTTTAATGGGCCACGTCCCTTACCCGACGGAACTTACACTGCTGCGACCAAATACGGATTAATTTCTGTAATCATGCATGAGGTGATTCATTTTTGGTTCCCGATGGTAGTAAATTCTGATGAACGCCAATGGACTTGGATGGATGAAGGAATAACCACCTTTATGCAGTATTTAACCGAGCAAGAATGGGAAGAAACCTATCCTTCTCGTCGTGGTGAAGCCCGTAATATTGTTGGCTACATGGCATCAGACCCTTCTGTATTAGAGCCTATCATGAGCAATTCTGAGTTAATTATTCAGTTTGGCAACAATGCATATGCAAAACCTGCTACAGCCTATAATATCCTTAGAGAAACCATTATGGGGCGCGAATTATTTGATTATGCCATAAAAACGTATGCAAACCGCTGGAAATTTAAACATCCTACACCTGCAGATTTTTTCCGTACCATGGAAGATGCTTCAGGGGTGGATTTAGACTGGTTTTGGAGAGGATGGTTTTATGGAATTGAACCAGTAGATATTGCCCTTACATCCGTATCCCATTATTTAGTGGATACTCAAAACCCAGATATTGAAAAAGTAGCTCGTAAAAAAACCCGCGATAATGAACCATTATCCATATCTGAACAACGAAACAAAACGGACATTCCTACCTATAGAGTAGATATCTACCCAGAATTATTAGATTTTTATAATGAGTACGATGCACTAAATGTTACCGAAAATGATAAAAAACGTTTCCAAGAATATTATTCTCAATTAACCGCAAATGAAAAAGAACTTCTAGAAAAGGGACTAAATCTATACATCGTTGATTTTGAAAACATCGGTGGTTTAATTATGCCAATAATTGTACAAATGGAATTTGAAGATGGAAGCAAAGAAGTAGTTCGTATACCTGCTGAGATTTGGAGAAAAGACAACAAAAAAGTATCTAAATTATTTGTCACTGAGAAAAAAGTGAAACAATTTGAGTTAGATCCATTCCAAGAAACAGCAGATATCAACTTAAAAAATAATACGTTCCCTCCTAAAATGATGGAATCGCAATTTCAATTGTTTAAACAACGCCAGCAGCCTGCACAGCCAAATTTGATGCAGCTTCAGCGTGATGGAAGATTGTAATTTACAAATAACACAAAGTGGTGGTCTTTCTCTAAGCGGGGCCACCACTTTTTATTTTTATCTTTGGCTATGAAAAAGATTTACATCCTGCTACTTATCGTCTTGTTTCCGATAAGCAGCTTTTCTCATAAATTTTATACTTCTATTGCACAAGTTGAATACAATGCGCAAACTAAATCTGCCGAAGTTATCCTGAATTTATTTTGGGACGATATGGAAGTTGCCATTTCAGGTTTACAAAAAGAAAATATTTCCATTGGGCATCCAAATTTTAGTATTCATTTATCTAATTATTTAAAAAATCATTTCCAATTAAAAGACAAGAAAAATCAAGTCAAAGACTTCTCTTTTATAGGTTTCGAAATTAACTCCATTACTATGACCGTTTATTTTGAAATTCCAGCACCGGAAGGATTAAATGCTTTAGAGTTAACTAACCGAGTTTTAATAAGAGAATTTAAAGATCAAACCAATATTGTAAATTTCATTTCAGATAAAGGGCGAAAAACCATGCTTTTTCAGTCAGGAAAAGAAGTACAAAAAATCAATCTTTAAACTTACCATCTGCCGTATTTACAGTTCAGACCAAATAATAAACCCTATAAAACACTTGGCATACCGATTGCCAAACAATACCTTTTAACCTTTTTAATTATTTCACTGCCACATTGGCTGTAATATACATATATGAGTTATTTTAATTTATTTGATGCCGATAATCGTTTTAGTTCCATGATGAATGAAGACACAGAATTCTTCCCGCTCATGTCATCTGAAGATGAAGAGCAAATGAACTCGGAAACATTACCCGATGCCGTACCTATTTTACCGCTTCGGAACACTGTTTTGTTTCCCGGAGTAGTAATACCTATTACAGTAGGTAGAGATAAATCCATAAAATTAATTCGAGATGCATATAAATCTAAAAAAGCTATTGGGGTAGTTGCTCAAAAAAATGTAGACATTGAAGACCCTGCCATTGAAGATTTAAACGATATTGGAACCTTGGCACACATCATACGGTTATTACAAATGCCAGATGGCAGTACTACCGTAATCATACAAGGAAAAAAAAGATTTAAACTTGGCTTAATAGTACAAACTGAGCCCTATGTAACCGCTCAAATAGAACCGTTTGAAGAGACCAAATTAAAGAAAGACAAAGAATTTACCGCCTTAGTAAATTCACTGAAAGATATGGCAACTCAGATCATTCAATTGTCGCCAAATATCCCATCTGAAGCTGCTTTTGCTATAAAAAATATAGAAAGCCCATCGTTTTTGGTCAATTTTATATCGTCTAATATGAATGCCGAAGTAAATGAAAAACAACGTTTACTAGAGCAGGCAGATTTAAGAAAGAGAGCAGAATCTGTGCTAGAACATTTAAGCACAGAGTTGCAAATGCAAGAACTTAAAAATCAAATACAAAATAAAGTTAGAGTAGATATTGATAAACAACAGCGCGAATATTTTTTACATCAACAACTAAAAACAATACAGGAAGAATTAGGCGGCCAAACCCCCGATTTAGAAGTACAGAATTTACGTAAGCGTGGTAAAACAAAAAAATGGAGTAAAGAAGCAGAAGAAGTTTTTATCAAAGAATTAGATAAAATTCAGCGCATGAATCCGGCCGCAGCCGAGTATTCTGTGCTTTTAAACTACGTAGAATTATTACTTGATTTGCCTTGGAATGAATTTACAAAAGATAATTTCGACTTAAAAAGAGCAAAAAGAGTATTAGATAAAGACCATTATGGATTAGAAAAAGTTAAAGACCGCATCATTGAATACTTAGCTGTACTTAAGCTAAAACATAACATGAAAGCGCCAATACTTTGTTTGGTTGGTCCTCCGGGAGTTGGTAAAACCTCACTCGGAAAATCCATTGCAAAAGCCATTGGTAGGCAGTATGTTCGCATGGCTTTGGGTGGTATAAAAGACGAAGCTGATATACGTGGACACCGTAAAACCTATATTGGTGCTATGCCAGGTCGTATTGTTCAATCGCTTAAAAAAGCTAAATCTGCTAATCCGGTTTTTGTATTGGATGAAATTGATAAAGTAGGTAATGATTTTAGAGGAGATCCATCTTCTGCTTTGCTAGAAGTATTAGACCCTGAACAAAACAATGCCTTTTATGATCATTATGTAGAAGTAGATTTCGATTTATCAAACGTGATGTTTATTGCTACAGCCAACTCGTTGAATAACATTCATCCGGCATTGCAAGACCGTATGGAAATCATAGAAGTGAATGGTTACACCATCGAAGAAAAGATACAAATTGCCAAAAACCACTTAATTTCTAAACAACGAGAGATGCATGGTTTATCGAATAAACAAGTTGGTATTTCTACCAAAATCACCGAAAAAGTTATTGAAGATTACACCAGAGAATCTGGCGTAAGAGGATTGGAGAAAAAAATTGCCACACTTATTCGTGGAGTTGCAAAATCCATTGCCATGGAAGAAGTATACGAACCAAAACTCAACTCAAAAGATGTGCTTAGGATTTTAGGTGCCCCTATTTATGATAAAGAAATTTACGAAGATAATTCCGTAGCCGGAGTAGTTACTGGATTAGCTTGGACTTCTGTGGGTGGAGATATTTTACATATAGAATGCAGCATTAGCCCTGGGAAAGGAAAATTAACTTTAACCGGTAATTTGGGCGAAGTGATGAAAGAATCTGCTGTAATTGCACTGGGTTATTTACGAGCTAATGCACATAAATTTGGCATTAACTCCAAATTATTTGATCAATGGGATGTGCATGTACACGTTCCGGCAGGTGCTATTCCAAAAGATGGACCATCTGCAGGTATTACCATGCTTACTGCACTAACATCGGCATTTACCCAACAAAAAGTAAAACCTAATTTAGCCATGACCGGTGAAATTACCCTTCGTGGAAAAGTTTTGCCTGTTGGTGGAATTAAAGAGAAAATTTTAGCAGCCAAAAGAGCTAATATCAAAGAAATTATCCTTTGTAAACAAAACAGAAAAGATATTGAAGAAATAAAAGCCGATTACATTAAAGATTTAAACTTCCATTATGTAACCGAAATGAACGAAGTAATTGAGTTGGCTTTATTGAAAGATAGAGTTAAAAACCCCATCGATTTGTCTATTAGAGAAGAAAAAAGCATCTTGGCTAATTAATTAAATTACATGATAATTGACCTAAGATCAGATACCGTTACCAAACCAACACCCGGTATGTTGCAAGCCATGTGGGCAGCAAAAGTTGGTGATGATGTATACGGGGAAGACCCAACCATAAATGCTTTAGAAGAAAAAGCAGCAAAATTATTTGGTAAAGAAGCTGGTTTATTTTGTCCTTCGGGCACTATGACCAACCAAATTGCTATAAAATGCCATACCAACCCACTAGAAGAAGTTATTTGCGACCGCTCTGCTCATATTTATAATTATGAAGGCGGAGGAATTGCCTTTAATTCTTCGGCTTCTGTTCGGCTAATTCATGGCGAGAAAGGCATTTTTTCTGCACAGGATGTGTTAGATAATATCAATCCCCCAGATAATCATTATCCAAAAACAAGTTTAGTTGTGGCAGAAAATACTTCGAACAGAGGTGGTGGAAGCTGTTGGAGTTTAGATCAATTATCAGCAATAAGTAAAATTTGTAAAGAGAAGAATTTAGCATTCCACTTAGATGGTGCTCGTGTATTTAATGCATTGGTAGCTCGAAATGAACAAGCTATAACCCATGGCAATTTATTTGACAGTGTTTCAATCTGTTTATCCAAAGGATTAGGGGCTCCGGTTGGTTCGTTGTTATTAGGCACATCCGATTTTATAAAAAAAGCCAAAAGAGTTCGTAAGGTTTTTGGTGGAGGAATGCGTCAGGCTGGTTATTTAGCTGCTGCCGGAATCTATGCTTTAGATCATCAGGTAACAAGATTGGCCGAAGACCATGCACGTGCACAAAGCATTGCTTCTATCTTGCAACAAGCAAATTATATTGAACAAATTTTGCCCGTAGAAACTAATATTTTAATCTTCAGATTGGTAGATAAGGTTGATGCTAATGAGTTTGTGCAAAAAATGAAAACAGAGAATATTCTATGTAATACATTTGGTAAGCAAATGGTAAGGTTTGTAACCCATCACGATTTTACCGACCCTATGCTCGAAAAACTAGAACGAATTTTGAAGTCAATGTAAAAACTTTGAATCTGAATAGAACGTAAATGTTACTTGGTTTATCCAACTAATCTAATTCAGATGAAAAATAAAATTGCAATCTCGTTCTTACTCCTATCCACCTTAATAATTATAACGCAACTTATTAGCGAAAGTAACCAAGCCTTATCTTTTACAAGTGGACCACCAGCAGGAAGAGCGGGCGACCCAGCCGGTGGAAACATTACGTGTAGAAATTGCCATGCAGGGCCTGAGGCTGTAAACGTACCAAATCTAATCACCTCTAACATTCCTGCATCTGGCTACATACCGGGCACAACGTATACCATTACGGCTACCGCAAGTGGAGAAAATAGGGTAAAATTTGGTTTTCAAATTTCACCACAAAATGAAAATGGAGATTTTCTTGGCATGCTAAGCAATACAAGCATGGATACGCAATTAAATGGGGAAACTTTTGGATATATTAACCATACTTTAGCCGGTACTGCTGGGATGAACGGCTCTAAAACCTGGACATTTAATTGGACTGCGCCACCGGGTGGTGCCGGGCCTGTTACTTTTTATGGCGCATTTAATGTAACCAATAACAATAATGCAAATACAGGAGATGATATTTTTGTCTCAAGACTTACCGTAAATGAAAACATTTCTACATCTGTAAACTCTGTTACTGCCGAGGCTTTAGGAGTTAACCTGTTCCCAAATCCAGCTACTGAAGTTATTAATCTAGAATATACCGTACAAAATGCAGCATCGGTTAATATTCAATTAATAACTCTACACGGTAAGTCTACGCAACTATTTCTTTCCGAAAATCACAAAACCGGAAAGTTCACTTTACCTATAATGGTGGATGGCTTAAAAACTGGAATTTACTTTGTAAAGATTACAGTTGGGAATAATACCACAACAGAACGATTTGTTATTTTATAAAATGTCCCATTATATTATCTAAACGTTATAGATTTCAAAATCCAGCTTTTATATCTTTCCGAGATAGTTCCTTGATTTAAACATATTCTAAGCTTCTATCAAGGAATCTACCAATGATTTTACATGGTTATGATCTGCTTGTATTAGAGTATGATGTACATTTAGCATGTCTTGTTGTTCGGCGGTAATATCTTCCATGTTATTTCTAAGCACCTTGCTATAGGTATACACGGCAATATCTTCTCCGTATTCGCAAGAGTCAAGAATTGCTTTACGATCATTTCCGGTGAGAGATGCCTTTACATCCATCCACACTCTATAAAATTTTCCGCTATTTAAAGTACCTTCAGAAGGTTTTCCACCAAGTATTTGAACTTCCATTATTAACTCTCTTTTGCATCTCTGACTGGTTGAAATAAATTCTGAAAAAACTACTTTTAAATCCAATTCGTCGGTTTCTCTTGATGCAGTTTCATATCCTTGAATTCTATCGTTATTGATGGTGATGAGCGAATTTAGCACTTCTATTATTTTTCCGTTTTTCATTTTGGTATGTTTTAAAGTGATGATGAAATGATGTATTAATTATAGTTTCTTTTCTAAGGATAAAACAGACAGTAAACAGGATACTAAAAAACGATTTTAGTACCTGAACATACCGCCTAATTTTAAGAATAGAAATTTTAAGCTTTTTCTAAAGCAGCCTCTACATTTATTGCATTTTTTGCAACCTCTGTTAGTTTCTGATCTGCTGCTTTTTCTTCGTTAAGTGTTTTTAATAATAACGACTCTGCTTCTGCTAAGCCTAGTGTTTCTGCAAACTGACGAAGCGTTCCGTACGATGCGATTTCATAGTGTTCTGCTTTTTGTGCAGCCGCTATAATTCCTGCATCGCGCATTGGTCCAGATTCACAAGACTCCATGATGGTTTCTGATTCTTTAATCAGTCCATTCATTGCGTCGCACTTTTCACCGACCGCTTTTTTATCTATTGACTCAAAAATTTGTTCTAATCTGCTAATTTGGGTTTCTGTTTCGGCAAGATGGTTGGTTAAAGCTGTAACTAATTCAGGAGAGGTTGCCTTATTAATCATCTTTGGTATTGCCTTGGTTAATGCTTTTTCTGCCCAATAAATGTCTTTTAATTCATCTTCAAATAATTGCAACAATTGAGATGGTTGCATGGAAGCAATGATAGATGCACTGGATGATTTTTGATTTTTTTGTTCCCTTTTTTTTGAATACGTCATCGTATTCGAGTTTTTGTTTTTCATTTTTTTAGATATTAATTGATTTATAAAATATTTTACAAGACAGAGCCCACGTGGCATTCAAAAGAAACTTTTAGAAACGCTTACTTAGTTTTTATGGAACATCCACATGAGGTTGTTTATTTCTTATTAAGTTTAAACCATAGGTATAATTGGTAGAAAGTATAACATCGTTACAATCAAAATGCTTAATACTTCCATCGTTTACTAATGCCACTACCCAACAAGTATTTTGGTGCATCCCGTAATCGATAATGAATAAGGCTTGACCTGTACCCAATGGAGTTTCAACCAATATTGATGGTTCCAATTGCAGTATCATTCTCTATTTATGGTTTTAATAGAATAGATTATGCATCTATTAAAGCGTCACGCAATGCTTTTATATGGTCATGATCTGCTTTTAGCAATGATTTTTGAGCGTGTATCATGTTTTGATGAGAATCATTTAAGTGCTCCAAATCTTCCTCTAAGGCCTCTTGATAGGTTTCCTGTGCTTCATCTTCGCCATAATCACATGAGTTTAATATTGCTTTTCGATCTCTACCTGTAAGTGCTGCCTTTACATCCATCCATACCCTAAAAAATTTACCGGAAACTTTAGTTCCTTCGGCTTCTTCGCCGCCCAGCATGTGCACTTCGGTTACCAATTCTTGTTTACATTGTCTACTGGTCTCAATAAATCTAGAAAACAAGATTTTCAAATCGTCTTCATCTGTTGCTTCTAATGCCGTTTCGTACCCTTCAATTCTATCGTTGTTGATAATAATGAGCGGGTTTAGCACGTCAATTGTTTTTTCATTTTCCATTTTGGTAGTTTTTAAATGTTATAAAAATTTTATACTGCTTTTGCCTTGTAAAAAACTCTAATCAGAAAAGTAATTAATGCGATAAATAGCAAAACATGAATGAAAGCTCCTACGCTAAAAGCGAAAAAGCCAATTGCCCAAAAAATGATCATTATTACCGCAATTATATAAAGTAGATTACCCATGATGTTTAAGTTTAAGTTTTTTACTTTTTGATTTTAAGACCACCTCCTCTTCATACACAGGCCAACTCATAATTCCATCTTCAAGAGCTGTAGCATTTTCTGCTTTTTTCTATGCACCCAACGACTTGTTTTCATTCTGAACAGTTTGTTCTGTTCTCTTCGTTCCTTTGGCTTTTTCGTCAAGCAAACCATTGGTTTGTTTAACATGTTTTATTGAATCCTCAATGTATTGCCATTCTTGGTCCATTTCTAGGCTTTTCCCATCATTCCATGGACCGAGCACCATTAGACATATTGAAATACTTATTGCTGAATTTGGGTCACTTTGTAGGATACCCGGCGGAAAGTTTGGCTGAATACTATCTAACTATCTAACCCTGCCTGAAACATCCCTATTAAATTAAAATGAGTTATCTTTTATCGTTTTTCTTTTGGTATTCTAAAGAATAATTAAGGTGTGTACGCAACACAGGTAAAGTAGCTATTGCCCAATTTTTAATATCAATATCATTAGCCTTTGTGCTGGCTTTTTCAAAGGCATTAATTGCATCTTTGTGTCCGCTAATCATTCTATCTGCATAAGCTTTATCAAAATCAATTCCTGATTTCTTATTCAAATTATCATAAGCGTCTCTAGCATCGTCTGTAACTGAAGTAGGTATGGTTATATTTTTACTACGTGCAAGTGCAGTTAAATCATTTAAAGATTTAGTATGGGCTTGTTCCATCATTCTGCCTAGCTCTTTTACATCTGCCGATGTACCATTTTTTTGTGCTAATTGTGCTAATTGAATTTTTTCTAAATTAATTTCTGCAGCATTTACTAGAAATTCAGCATCGTCTTCTTGGTCGTCATTATCGAACTTTGCTTCATTACGTTCTTCGGCTATTACTTTGGTGTCTTCTGCCCTTTGGTTATTATCGCATGAAGCAATTAATAAGATTGTGGCAACAAAGCTTACTTGAAGCAATGCTCCCTTAAAATAATTTGACTTTTTCATTGTATTTGTATTAGATTTTTTAAATGATGAATTAATTTTATAAAGGTCACTATCTTAAAACAATCCATGTTGCACAGTTTACAATAGACGTTACGTGATTCACAGATTACACCCAAACGAGGAAATAAACCTTTATAAAGGATTTGAATTTGGTTTTATCTTTAGCTAATACTTTTCTTTAAAAAATCATGGTATAGAATTACTCCACAGTAATTAATTACTATTTTAGTAGTTAATGGTTAGTCATTTTCTCGTAACTAGCAATTGAAATAACACAAACCTCTAATTTTTCGTTATTAGATTATGTTTAAAATAGTGTTCTTAACCATTGTATTTTTGTCTGTGACTTGTAGCAAAGCGCAGAGAAAAGATTATTATGCAGATGTCGATTATAAAAACTATAAATCGCAAGAAGAATTCAATGAATTATTAGATTTTGAAAAGATAGATTATCGAAAATTAGCTGCTGTTATCTTTCATGCTTCTAATGAACAACGATTTCTGCAGGGTAAATCCACTTTAAAATATCAAGAAGAATTAGAAATAACTTCGTTTTATCATGCAAAAGACATGGTAGAGAACGATTATTTCAGCCACACGGCTAAAACTGCTAGTAGAAAAACGCCAAAAGAGAGAGCTCTATTGGCTGGCATTACCAATCCGTACATAGCCGAAAATTTGGCAAGTACCTTTGCTTTTGAATACGAATCTGGTAAAGCGGTGTATAAAATTGCCGAAGGAAAATATAGCTATTCTACAACCGGACCTATTTTACCAAACCGAAGTTATTTGACTTTGGCCATAGCGGTTGTGCAACAATGGATGGATTCACCTAGCCACCGAGCATCATTGTTAGAAGATAAAGCCGTAAGCATGGGTTGTGCTGGGTTTTTTGATACAAAATCTAAGTTCGATTTCCCGAAATTCAAATTGGTACAATCTATACAGTTGTATAAAGAAGTTATTCCTGGAAGTAGAAAAGATGATTTTTAGGTTAGATGATAGATATTAGTTGTTAGTTGTTTCATAAAAGATAACTTAACCATTTCACTTTATCACTCTATCCCTCTAATTCTGGTCTATCAACTGCATTTTTTCTGCAAAGTGAGCGCAATAATCACGTAAATCTTCTACTATTTTTTTCTCTCCCGTTGCTTTTTCAAAGGTATCGCCCATGGTCATCATCGTTTCATAGAAAAAACGTTTCATGTCGTCTACCGGCATGTCTTTCGTCCATAAATCAATGCGCAAAGTATTTTGTTTTTGATGATCCCAAACGGCCACCATCATGGATTTGCAAGCAATTTTTTCGTTGGATTGTGCATCTGTTGCTTCCCACGTAATGGAATCGGGCACATTATTATCATCTAATGCAATGGAGAATTTTATTTCTGCTTTTTTCATTTATTTAATCTGTTGTGAGTTGTCTGTTTAATTTTATGGATATCAATTTAGGAAACGATAAAACGGTTGTTAGTAAAACTATTTAAGTTTCTTTTTGTCATTTGCTTTAAAGCTTTTTCCCTTATTTTTCTTGGTCTGTGCTCTTTCTTTTTCTTCTTTGGCACTTAATTTTTTCTTGACAGGTTTTAGAGCAACATTCTTTTTTTCATGAAAAGCACCTTTAAAATCCGGATTTTCTTTGCGCTTTTGCAAGTCAATTTCCATATCCATTGCTTGCTTTTCTTCAAATGGTGTTTCTTCTATAAATACATTTTTCGGAATTTTTAGCTCGGGTATTTGCATCCGTATAATTTTCTGAATTTTAGTTAGATGATATTCATCTGCAGAAGTTATAAACGTAATAGCAATACCTGGTTGGTTTGCCCTACCCGTTCTGCCTATCCTGTGAACATAATCTTCATAAATTACAGGTAAATCAAAATTTATAACATGGCTAACCTGCGAAACATCAATGCCACGTGCTGCCACATCTGTGGCAACCAAAATCCTTACTTTCCCTTCCTTAAAATCGTTCATGGAGTTAATGCGGGTACTCTGCGCTTTATTAGCATGAATTACACGTACCTCATCTGTTCTGTATTTTCTTTCCAGAAAGTTATAGATTGCGTTGGCTGCTAGTTTAGTTCTACAGAAAATAATAATCCTGTTTAAGCCGTCTTCATCTTTTAATAATTCTTGTAAAAGGTTGAGTTTGGTTTTAAAATTCGGTACCCTATAAAGTTGCTGAGTAATGGTTGCAGCTGGTGTTGCTTGCATTTCTACCTCAATCTTATCCGGAAATTTCATGAAATTTTCCGTTAAGGTCTCCACTCTTTCTGGCATAGTAGCAGAAAATAAAAGATTTTGTTTTTTGTGTGGGATGATTTCTAAAATTCGGTTTATCTGACCAATAAAACCCATATCCATCATCTTATCGGCTTCATCAATTACAAAATAATTTACTTTTTTTAGAATGAGATTCCCTTTTAGGTAGATATCGAGCAAACGACCTGGGGTAGCAATTAAAATATCCACTCCTTTATTAATTTCTTCTATCTGCAATCGTGGGCCAACACCGCCATAAACAACTGCATGGCGCAATCCGGTATGTTTTGCCAACTCGGTTACCTGTTCGGCAATTTGCATGGCCAACTCTCGGGTAGGTGCCAATATAATTGCTCTTGGCTCTTTCTCTTGAGCATACTTTAATTTGTGCAGCATAGGCAATACAAAAGCAGCGGTTTTGCCAGTTCCGGTTGGTGCAATGCCAATAACATCGTGCCCAGAAATACACACTTTTATTACTTTTTCTTGGATTGGAGTAGGTTTGGTATAACCTGCCTCTTTAATTGCTGTGAGTAATTGTTTGTTGAAATTAAAATTCTCGAAAGTTATTTCTGCCATCGTTTCGCTGGTAGATGCTCGTTGCGGAAATAATACCCGGAATCATTAGGCTACCAAAAACAAAGTTATTGAAAATACTCTTGATTCTAACACAAAAACAGTAAACCATTTACTAGTAATGTGCTACCATTGGGTTTATTTGTAAACCGCATTCATTTTCCAATAAGTTATTTCAGGTGGACCTGCTAAAAAAGATTGTGCCTCCACAATAAAATTCTTTAAATGCTCCGTTTGCATGTGTTGATTTTTGTAATACTGCTCATTATCCCATACTTCATAAAGTAAAATGTTAGAGTTATCACTCTGATCAACGTGTAGTTTTATACTTACAAAGTGATCTTCCTTTTTTACTTCTTCAATTAGCCTTTTTAAACTAGTAATAGCATCAATGCTTTTATTCGGTTGCGTTTTGTATTGTACAATCACAACAATATCGTTCGAGGTATCTTTCTTTCCACATCCAATGAAAAGAAAACTAATACACATGATTGAGAGTAAGAATAGGTTTTTCATAGTAATATTTTTTTTGTTTAAGATAATGATTTGGTTAACTACTTGAGGTTAACTACCATGCAAAGAACGGAAAAGATTAGCTTAAGTTGTTAATTTTAAGAATCTTTGTTGCCAAATAACATCGAATGAAAACGTATTTGATTAAAAATGTTTCCTTGGTTAATGAGGGAGAAATTAAAATTGTAGATGTTCTTATAAAAAATCAGCGCATTGATAAAATTGGCAATTTTTTAGAGGATGCCACTGCTGAGGAAATAAAGGGAGATGGTAAATTTTTGTTCCCAGGCGTAATAGATGATCAAGTACATTTCCGCGAACCTGGCCTAACGCACAAAGGCACTATTTATACAGAGGCTAAAGCTGCTGTAGCGGGTGGTATAACCAGTTACATGGAAATGCCAAATACTATTCCGAATGTTTTCACTCAAGAGCTATTAGAAGATAAATACCAAATAGCCAAACAAACGTCCTTGGCTAATTATTCCTTTTTTATGGGCGCTTCTAACTCTAATTTAGATGAAGTGCTAAAAACAAATCCAAAAAATATTTGTGGCGTAAAGATTTTCATGGGTTCTTCTACCGGAAACATGCTGGTAGACGACGAAAAAACATTAGATAATATTTTCAGAAACTCACCCACTCTTATTGCTACCCATTGCGAAGACGAGACAACTATCCAACAAAATATAGAAAAATTTACGGCACAGTTTGGAGAAAAACTAAAGGCAAAACATCATCCACTTATCCGCAATACAGAAGCCTGTTTTTTATCTAGTAGCAAAGCAGTTCAATTAGCTAAAAAACACCACACAAGATTGCATATTTTGCATATATCTACCGAAAAAGAATTAGCTCTTTTCGAAATAAAACCACTACAAGAAAAAAGAATAACTGCCGAAGCATGTATACACCATCTTTGGTTTTCGGATGTAGATTATGCTGAAAAAGGAAATTTTATAAAGTGGAATCCAGCCATTAAAAGCAGTACCGATAGAGATGCTATTTTACAGGCGGTTTTAGATGGTAGAATTGATGTAATTGCCACCGACCATGCTCCGCATACTTTAGATGAAAAAGAACAAAATTATAGCAAAGCACCTTCGGGCGGACCACTAGTACAACACTCGCTTGTAGCTATGCTCGATTTTTATCATGCCGAAAAAATTACGTTAACTCAAATTGCCGAAAAAATGGCTCATCATGTTGCCATTTGTTTCAAAATAAAGGAACGAGGTTTTATTAGAGAAGGATATTATGCCGATTTAACCTTAGTAGATTTAAATAAACCAAACAAAGTAAGCAAAGAGAATATTATCTATAAATGCGGTTGGAGTCCTTTTGAAAACCACACCTTTAAAAGTACTGTTGTGGCTACTTGGGTAAACGGACATTTAGCTTTTCATGATGGAAAATTTGATGAATCGATGCAAGGACATAGAATGGAGTTTGATAGATAATCAGAGAATAATGCAACTAAAAAAGTTGCTAAGCACTTTACTAAACAATGGCAAAAATAGCGATAAACCTGGCAACAGGAAGTGTACAAAAAGAAGAATTAATAGTTGGAATTGATTTAGGCACCACAAATAGTTTGGTGGCTTTTATCAATCCAGAGAATAAGCCGCAAGTAATAAACGATACTGGAAAAGGCGTGTTGGTACCTTCCATTGTGCATTTTGGTCCGGATGGAAATGTTGTAGTAGGAAACGAAGCAAAAGATTATCTAATCTCAGACCCACAAAACACTATTTTTTCTGTAAAACGATTGTTAGGCAGATCATACAAAGATTTAGAGACCAAAAAAGATTTCTTCTCCTATAAAATTGTAGACGACGATGCGGAAAGTTTGGTAAAAATAAGAGTAAACGAAAAGTTTTATACCCCCATCGAGTTATCAGCCCTCATCTTAAAAGAATTAAAAGAACGAGCCGAACATGCGCTAAAAACACCAGTAAATAGGGCAGTAATTACAGTGCCAGCTTATTTTAACGATTCTCAACGACAAGCTACTCGCGATGCGGGTAAATTGGCCGGATTAGATGTGTTACGAATCATAAATGAGCCTACAGCTGCAAGTTTGGCATATGGTATTGGATTAAATCCTACAGAAGAACGCACCGTGGTAGTTTATGATTTAGGTGGAGGGACTTTCGATGTATCCATATTAAAAATCCAAAACGGAATTTTTGAAGTATTAGCTACAAACGGCAACACCTTTTTAGGTGGTGATGATTTTGATAGAGCCATCTTGGATTATTGGATGGAGCAACACAACATCAACATAAAGCAATTAATTGAAAATAAAAATTTAGCTCAAGGCATTCGACTAAAAGCAGAAGAAGCTAAAAAACACCTAAGTACTAATAATACTTTTTCGAGCGAATGGAATGGATATACCTTAGAAATAAGCAAATCCATATTCGAAAATTTAATTGAATCAAAAGTAGAAGAAACCATTAGTTACTGTAAAAAAGCCATGGAAGATGCTGGAGTTACTCTAGCAGAAATTGATGAAGTAATATTGGTTGGTGGCTCCACCAGAACTCCTTTTGTAATTGAAAAAGTGTCTAATTTCTTTGGTAAAGAAGTAACTAAAGGTATAAATCCAGACGAAGTAGTTGCTCTAGGTGCTGCTATACAAGCCGATGTACTTTCTGGAAACAGAAGCGATATTTTACTTTTGGATGTTACCCCACTATCTCTGGGTATAGAAACCATGGGAGGATTAATGGATGTAATTATTCCAAGAAACACCAAACTCCCCACCAAAGCAGGCAGACAATATACCACATCAGTGGATGGACAGGTGAATTTGAAAATTTCTGTTTTTCAGGGAGAAAGAGACTTAGTTAAAGAAAACAGAAAACTAGCTGAATTTGATTTAAAAGGAATTCCGGCTATGCCTGCAGGTTTACCAAAGGTTGACATTAATTTTATCTTAAATGCGGATGGGATTCTTACTGTGCAAGCAACCGAACTGCGTTCAGATACCAAACAGGAAATCAACATAAAACCAAGTTATGGATTAACGGATGATGAGGTGGAAAAGATGTTGATAGATAGCATTACCAATGCACAAGCAGACGTGAGCCAACGCATGTTAATCGAAGCAAAAACCGAAGCCGAGCAAATGGTGTATACTGCCGAACGTTTCTTGAAAAAACATGCAGAGTTTTTAACCGAAGAAGAAATACATTCCAGCAATAAATACATCGATATTTTAAAAACTGCTATTCAAAACAGCAATAAAGACGAAATACACACAGCAATAGACAGCCTGAATGAGTTTACCCGTCCGTTTGCCGAACGTGTAATGGATATTGCCGTTTCGCAAGCCATGAAAGGAAAAAAAATTGAGTAATAAAATTTTGACTTGTTGAATAGTACCCTTTTTCCTAGATTGCTGAACCTAAAAAATTCAGCATGAAAAAAATACTTACCACTTTACTCTTTTTATTTGTATCGATTTCTATTTTTTCACAAGACAAAAAAGTTGCCGACCCTGCTCCACCAGTGGTTACCAAACACCAGGTAAACATTAGCGGAAAACTAATAAACTACACTGCAACCACTGGCTTTATGCCAATTAAAGATGAAAAAGGAAAACTACGCGCCAATGTGTTTTTTATTGCTTATACCGTAGATGGTACTACAGATAAAAGTAAACGTCCGGTTACTTATACATTCAATGGAGGCCCTGGCTCTTCTTCCGTTTGGCTACACATGGGTGCTATAGGCCCAAAAAGAGTAGTAATGAGTGATAAAGGCGATGCCCTTACTCCACCCTACCAGTACATTAACAATGAATATTCCTGGTTAGATAAAACCGATTTAGTGTTCATAGACCCCATCACCACTGGATTTAGCCGTGCTGCAGATGACGTTAGCGATAAGCTTTTTCATGGATACAATGAAGACATAGAAATTGTTGGCGAATTCATTCGCTATTACAGTAATCGCTACCAACGTTGGGGTTCTCCTAAGTTTTTAGCCGGAGAAAGTTACGGCACCACCCGTTCTGCTGGTTTAGCCGGCTATTTACAAAACCGATACAACATGTATATCAATGGGGTGGCTCTAATATCTTCTATTCTTAATTTCCAAACGGCCCGTTTTGATAGAGGCAACGATTTACCTTTTCCACTATTCTTGCCAACCTACACAGCAACTGCATGGTATCACAAAAAACTACCTGCCGATTTACAACAAGATTTACAAAAAACACTGCGCGAAGTAGAAAATTTTGCATTAACGGAGTACAATACTTTTTTAATGTTGGGAGATTTAGCCACCGATGCACAGCGAAGATCGGTTACGCAAAAATTAGCTCGCTATACTGGTTTATCTGAAGAATACATTGAGCAAACCAATCACCGGATTTTTATCCAACGATTTGTAAAAGAACTAATGCGCAAAGAGGGCTTAACCGTTGGTCGTTTAGATAGCCGTTTCAACGGAATTGATTTTGATAATGCAGGCGAAGGATATGAATTTGACCCAAGTTTGGATGGAACCATTTCAGGCCCATATGCTGGCACTGTAAATGATTATATACGCAAAGATTTAAAGTTTGAAAGCGATTTAACCTATGAAATACTTACCGGTAGAGTACAACCTTGGAACTATAATAATGTGCAAAATCGATATTTAAATGCTGCAGAAACTTTGCGCCAAGCAATGTCTAAAAATCCAAAGCTTAAAGTTTGGGTATCAAACGGTTATTTTGATTTAGCAACCCCCTATTTTGCAACAGATTACACCTTTAACCATATGGGGCTAACTATTGACCAAAAGAAAAATGTAATGATGACTTTTTATGAATCAGGACACATGATGTACATTCATAAACCCTCTTTATTACAATTTAAGATAGATGCCGATAAGTTTTATGACGAAGCGATGAAATAATTACCCATCATAAAAATTGTATTATAAAAACCTAAACAAATCCTTATGGCAACACCGGTAAAAAACCCATTTGCATGGATAGAAATTTATGTAAATGACATGACTCGTGCACAGAAATTCTACGAAACCATGCTAGATATTCAACTTACCGAACTTCCAATGCCCGATGGCATGGGCGAATTACAAATGCTTAGTTTCCCATGGGTAGAAAATGAAATAAATATTAGTGGCGCTTTAGTAAAAACCGAAAGTATGCAGCCCGGCACAGGCGGAACGATTGTGTATTTTACATGCGATGATTGCGCTGCAGAAGAAAGCAGAGTAGAAACAGCTGGTGGAGAGGTATTACAGCCCAAAATGTCTATTGGCAATTACGGTTTTTGCTCCATTGTAATGGATACAGAAGGCAATACAATTGGGTTACACTCGATGAAGTAAACGATTAACGCTTAAACTCCATCCACCTAGCAACGTATTTTCCAATAATATCAAACTCTAGATTTACAGTATCTCCTACTTTCAAGTTCCTGAAATTAGTATGCTC
>JBGTLU010000036.1:0-38048 GCA_041743935.1 Sphingobacteriaceae bacterium | reverse complement strand
GGCTTTCATCCCTTTTACGTCTATAAACGCAGCTAAATCAATTTCTTCTACCACTACTTCTTTGGATTTTCCTTTAGAATATTTTAGCTGGATAATTGGTTTATCTGCAAAACTAAACACCAACATGGCAGAGCTCGATGCTTCGCTAATGAAGCTCACTTTTCGGTCGCTGGAAATAGTTTCTGGAATAAATCTCTTCACAAAATAGTTTTTGGATTTTCCATCAAGATAAACGACAGATGCTGTTTTGTTCTTAAATTTTTCAATGACAATAGGAACATTGTCATACCGGTTGGTAAGTTCAAATGAAGTGAGTTCATAACTTCCGTTGGGATATATAGCAATGATTTTATCATCCCCCTCAAATGATCCTAAATATTTTCCTCTACCGTCGGTATTTAAACGCATTAACACTTCATCGTACCATATTTTAATCCCCGAAAGGGTAGAAACTCCTTTACTCTTCTGCACGACTTTTTTAATCGGATATTTACTGAGTATATTTCCTTGAGAAGCTCTTCCTTTGATGGCAACATCAGCAAAATCTGCATCTAAGGTAAGTTTGCGCAAACGAGGTACCGGTTTGTGATGCACAGTTATCACCTCAGATTCTCCATTTGGATTTGCAGTAAAGTATAGCACTTTAGATGCTTTTGCACCTTTGGTTAAATCGTATTCTTTATCTCTGGTGATGCCCGTAATGGCAAAACGTTTGATATAGGATTTTCCATTGGCACCATCCCGATAGACGAGATGATAGATGGTACGTTCATCGCCCTTTTTAAACACGCCAACATGGATAATATCCTTGCCAACAAATGTTTTTTCGGCTACTTTGGTAACAATGAATTTTCCATCGCTCCTAAAACAAATAATGTCATCTATATCGGAGCAATCGCCAACAAACTCATCTTTTTTGAGTCCGGTTCCTACAAAACCATCTTCCTTACTTACATATAGTTTTACATTTGCCAATGCAACTTGTGCTGCCGAAATATCATCAAAAAGACGTAATTCGGTTTTTCTTTCTCTGCCTTTTCCGTACTTATCTTTTAATTTCTCGAAGTATTTGATGGCATAAGCCGTCAGATTTTTCAGATCTTTCTCCACCTTTAAAATCTCTTCATCTAAACTAATTAAGAGTTCATCTGCTTTTTTAGTATCGTATTTTGTAATCCGTTTTATGCGGATTTCCATCAACTTTAAAATATCTGCCTCGGTAACTTCTCGTTTCAGTTTTATTTTAAATGGCTCTAATCTATTATCAATTATGCTTATTGCATGTTCTTCGGTTGTAGCTTCTTCTAAATCTCGATATATGCGTTCTTCAATAAATATTTTTTCGAGGGAAGAAAAATGCCATTTCTCATGCAGTTCATTTAATTTTATTTCGAGTTCTTGCTTTAAAAGTGCCTTGGTAAATTGGGTGCTCTCAATTAAAATGTCGTTCACATTCATAAAATGCGGACGATCGCCTTTAATTACACAGGTATTTGGAGATATGGAAGTTTCGCAATCGGTAAATGCATAAAGAGCATCTATGGTCATGTCTGGAGAGATGCCAAGAGCAAGGTGAATGACAATTTCTACATCTTTAGCAGTATTATCTTCGATCTTTTTGATTTTAATTTTCCCCTTATCGTTGGCAGAAATTACACTATCTATCAACGAACTGGTTGTAGTGGTAAATGGGATTTCGGTAATTACCAAGGTTTTTTTATCGCGTTCAACAATTTTGGCACGTACACGAACTCTTCCGCCACGTTGCCCATTATTGTATTTGCTTACATCGGCATAACCACCAGTGGCAAAATCCGGAAAAATTTCGGGTCGGTTACCTTTTAACACTTCGATGGAAGCATCAATAAGTTCGTTGAAATTATGTGGGAGTATTTTTGTTGCTAAACCAACGGCAATACCATCAGCCCCTTGGGCTAATACCAACGGAAATTTAACTGGTAAGGTTATGGGTTCACGGTTTCTGCCATCGTAAGACAGTTGCCAATTGGTTGTATCGGGATTAAAAACAACTTCTAAAGCAAACTTGGATAATCTGGCTTCAATGTATCGAGGTGCTGCAGCACTATCTCCGGTAAATGGGTCGCCCCAGTTACCTTGAGTATCAATTAAAAGGTTTTTTTGCCCTATTTGCACCATGGCATCGCCGATGGAAGCATCGCCATGCGGGTGGTATTTCATGGTATTACCAATTACATTGGCAGCTTTGTTAAAACGGCCATCGTCCATTTCTTTTAATGAATGCAGTATGCGGCGCTGTACCGGCTTTAACCCATCGTGTATGTGCGGAACAGCTCTATCCAAAATTACATAGGATGCATAATCCAGAAACCAATTCTCATATAAACCGGCCAAAGAGGTAACATTGTGTAAAGTATCTTCTGTATTTGGCAATTCGTTTTCTTCCATGCTAATTATTCATTCTGTTTGGGTTGTTAAACCTGAATTAACGTTGACTTTGACTTTAACATTGACTTTGAATACTAAATGTATTTTACTTGTTAATCATACTTATTAGGCAAACCCAACTTTTTACTAAGTGATGAAATTAAAAGTTAAAAACTCCCCTTCTTGTTAAGGAGGGGGCAAAGCTTACCCACCACAAAGGCGGGTTGGTTACTCAACTAAATTCTCTTCAATAATATCTTTCTCTACTCTTAAATTTTTAATGATGTGCTCTTGTCTATCCGGGGTGTTTTTGCCCATGTAATACTCTAATAGGGCTTTAATGGTGGAATCTTTGGTAAGAATTACCGGGTCTAATCGGATATCTTCTCCAATAAATAATCCAAATTCATCCGGAGAAATTTCACCTAAACCCTTGAATCGAGTAATCTCTGGTTTACTCCCTAATTTTTCAACAGCATTACGCTTTTCTTCTTCGCTGTAACAATAAATGGTTTCTTTTTTATTCCGAACTCTGAACAAAGGAGTTTGCAATATGTACACGTGACCATTCTTAACTAATTCCGGGAAAAATTGCAAAAAGAAAGTCATCAATAACATCCGAATGTGCATGCCGTCCACATCGGCATCGGTAGCAAAAACGATGTTATTATAGCGCAACCCTTCCATGCCATCTTCGATGTTTAGAGCATGTTGCAAGAGATTAAATTCTTCGTTCTCGTAAACAATTTTCTTCGTCAACCCAAAACAATTCAAAGGTTTTCCCTTCAAGCTAAATACTGCTTGCGTGTCTACTTTGCGAGCTTTGGTTATAGAACCACTTGCAGAATCTCCTTCGGTTATAAACAAGGTAGTTTCGTATTTTTTTTCATGGTCACTTTCAAAATGTACTTTACAATCCCGGAGTTTTTTATTGTGCAAGGATGCTTTTTTAGCGCGTTCGTTTGCCAGCTTTTTAATACCTGCAATTTCTTTCCGCTCTCGTTCCGATTGTAAAATACGTTTTAATAAGGCATCGGCGGTTTCGGGGTTTTTATGCAAGTAATCATCTAATTCTTTCTTCAAAAAATCATTCAACCAGGTACGTATGGTTTGCCCATCAGGCGATTGAACAATAGAACCCAATCGAGTTTTGGTTTGAGATTCGAAAACCGGTTCTTGAATTTTTACACTAATTGCAGAAATGATGGATGCCCTAACATCAGAAGCATCAAAATCTTTTTTATAAAACTCACGGATGGTTTTTACTACCGCTTCTCTAAATGCTGCTTGGTGTGTTCCACCTTGGGTGGTATGCTGTCCGTTTACAAACGAATAATATTCTTCGCCGTATTGTGTACCATGCGTTAGAGCAATTTCAATATCTTCTCCTTTTAGGTGGATGATGGGATATCGGATAGATTCTGCATCGGTATTTCGAATGAGTAAATCATATAATCCACGCTCAGAAAAGAATTTTTTTCCATTGAGGTTGATGGTTAATCCGGCATTGAGAAATACATAATTCCAGATCATGTTTTCTACAAACTCCGGAATAAAATGGTAATGTTTAAAGATGGTTTCGTCGGGGGTGAAGTTTACGTAAGTACCATTACGTTGGGTGGTAGCCAATTCTTCTTTATCAAACACCAAATTCCCTTTATTAAATTCTACTTGTTTGGTTTTACCATCTCGGTAAGACTGAACTATGAAATTAGACGAGAGCGCATTTACTGCTTTTGTACCTACCCCATTTAAGCCAACCGATTTTTGGAATGCTTTAGAATCATATTTTCCACCAGTATTAATCTTTGAAACGCAATCTATTACCTTCCCAAGCGGAATACCTCTGCCATAATCTCTCACAGAAACTTTTTGGTCGCTCAGGTTAATTTCAATGGTTTTGCCCGCCCCCATCACAAATTCATCGATGCAATTATCTATGATTTCTTTTAGGAGGATATAGATGCCATCATCTTGGGCAGTGCCATCGCCCAATTTACCAATGTACATACCCGGACGTAATCGGATATGCTCTTTCCAATCTAATGATCGGATATCTTCTTCTGTATAATTGCTAATCATCCTGTATTTAATTCTTTAACGCTAATCCATAATAAAACATGCATTTTCAATGAAAGATTGCATATTCTGCGCAGTATACAAACTTAAACTATGCGAGTGGGTAGCACCAGAAAAGATTTCAACAATTTAACAAGGAATTTGAGATTGTTTTAGATTTTCGGGGTAGAAAAAGTATGACCACCCCTGCCCAGCTTTTGGCCAACACACCCCCTCCTTAACAAGGAGGGGATTAAACAAAAAAGTCCTGAAATTTTCTTCAGGACTTTGAGTGGAGAATACCGGAGTCGAACCGGTGACCTCTTGCATGCCATGCAAGCGCTCTAGCCAGCTGAGCTAATTCCCCAATTGGCTGGAGGCACAAAAGTAAGGTTATGCGTGGAATTTCAAAATCGTTTGATGTAAACTTTATTAGAATCTAACTCTTCGAGTTTGGCGTAAGCCTCTTTAAACTTTTCTTTCTCCCCATTCTTTAGATATGCCTGCGAAAGTACATAATACATTAGTACTTCATTTTTAGTGCCGATGTATTTATCTTGATTAGCTATTATATCTGCTAATGGCTTCTTGTAAATATTGCGTAACACAGAATTACTTGAAAGCAGTAATTGAATTTCGGCAATATCTACTTCTTCTTTACTTAATTTTTGAGATTTCTTTAACCATATATCACTTTTAGTAAGTAATGCTCGATGAAGAGGTTCGTATGTGGCAGCTTGAGCTACAAATTGATAAGCTATGCCAATTTCTTTGGTTGTTTGAAAGTTTTCATCTGATCTGCTCTTTACTTTCTCTAAGTAGGGGAACAAATCTTCTGCATTGGCGGGTATGCCCGAAATAAATTTCATTAAATCTGCTTTCCCTTTGTATCCCAAATAAGAAAATATATTTTCTCCCTTATAATCCATTATAATTATTAATGGGATAGAACGTACGTTATATTTTAAAGCCAGATTTCGTTCGTCGTCTATATCAATTTTTACCGGCACAAAGTTCCTTTTTAATAATTCAGCCTCTTTGGTGTTCCATACTTCTGCATCCATGGTTTTACATGGGCCACACCATATTGCCCAAAAATCTACTAAAATTAATTTATTGGTGCTTTGCGCCACATTCTGCGCCATTTTCAAATCGGTAAGCCAAGATTGTGCACTTGTTGAAAGACTAGAAACAAGTAATGCTGTAACGATGATTATTGTTTTCATGATGGTAAGGTTTAGTATAATCAAAAATAGATAATTGAAATAATAGTTATGCTATAATTTCAATTATTATCATTTGAAATTAATTCTGCTGCCCGTTCAGATGCTCCTGCTTCCCCCACCAATGTTGCTAATGTAGTATAGTGTTGTAGCATCTGGTTTTTGTAGGTTTCATCCTCCAAAATTTTATGTAATTCTTCCTCAATCTTGAATGGATTACATTCTTCTTGGATGAGCTCTTCCACCACTTTTTTATCCATTATCAGATTTACTAAGGATATAAATTTAATGGTAACCAATTTTCGGGCAATAGCAACCGAGAGCGCATTAGCTTTATACACAACTACTTGCGGTACATTCAAAAGTGCGGTTTCGAGCGTTGCAGTGCCAGATGTAACAATGGCGGCTTGGGCATTTTTTAACAAATCGTAGGTTTGCCCAAAAAGCACTGGAATGTTGTTGCTGCCTAATTCTTGGTACTGCTCTGCTTTGAAATTTGGTGCTCCGGCAATTACAAATTGATATTCTGGAAATTTAGGCACGGTGGCTAACATTACCGGTAAAATGCGCTTTAATTCTTGTTTTCTGCTACCGGGTAAAAGTGCGACAATAGGTTTGTCTGATAGGTTATTTTTGTTTAAAAAATCCGGAAGATAGGTATGATTGGCAATAGCATCTTGCAATGGATTGCCCACATAATGTGCATGGATGCCATGTTCGGCAAAAAATTCGACTTCAAATGGCAAAATACAAAAGAGTTTATCTACGTACTTTTTTATTTGATGCACTCGTTTTTTATTCCATGCCCAAGCTTTTGGTGCGATGTAATAAAATACTTTTATGCCATTTTTCTTAGCGAAATTGGCTATTTTAAGATTAAATCCGGGGAAATCTACTAAAATTAAAACATCCGGACGGTTGGCTAGTAGATCCGTTTTGCATTCTTTTAGGTTTTGAAAGATGGAAGGTAAATTAACCAGCACCTCCACAAAACCCATGTAAGCCATTTCGCGACAATGTTTAACCAAAGTACCACCTTGAGCCTGCATCAAATCGCCTCCAAAAAAACGAAATTGGGCTTTATTATCTATTCTTTTAAGCTCGCGCATCAAATTTGAGGCATGTAAATCGCCCGAAGCTTCGCCGGCTATGAGGTAATATTTCATTGCCTCAACTTAAATGCAATTATATAAAATGCAAAGAATAGAGTAGTTATGAGTAATCCATTGGCCATATTTTGCCTATCGGATTTCACCATCCAACGTAACAACAATACGTTTATTAGTAAGCAAACCAAGTAGATTTTGGTGTCGTAAAAAGACAAACTTTTAACTAAAGCATGTAGCAGATACCCTAAAAATGGAGCTACCCCGCCAAAAAGAATACCTTTGTAAAAATCAGATGAACTAAACATTTAAATCCCATTGATTAAGTTGCGGAATAACGTGGTGCGCAGTAAAATCAAACTGCACCGGAACTACCGAAGTGTAATTATTTACCAAAGCCCATTCGTCGGTATCTTCTCCCTGATCGTTTAACTCAAACACACCTGTAAGCCAATAATATTTACGTCTATGCGGATCATTTCGTTCATCAAATTCTTCTACCCATTTTGCAATGGCCTGTCGGCAAATTTTAATGCCTTTTATGTTATTGGTTTTTGGGAAATTAACGTTTAGTAATGAACCTTTTGGCAAACCATTTTTTAAAACTTGCTCTACTATTTTGGTAATAAATTTTTCAGTTGGACCAAAATCTGCATCCAAGGAAAAATCTGCCAAAGAAAAACCAATAGATGGAATCCCTTCAATTGCACCTTCCATTGCTGCCGACATGGTACCAGAATATATAACATTGATAGAAGAATTGGAACCATGATTAATACCAGAAACACATAAATCGGGTTTGCGATGCAATACTTTATTCACTGCCAGTTTTACACAATCTACCGGTGTGCCAGAGCAGGTATAAGATTCTATCCCTTCATACAAATCAATTTTTTCTAAACGCAATGGTTTAGAAATAGTAATGGCATGCCCCATTGCAGATTGCGGACTATCTGGAGCAACGATTACAACATTGCCCAAAGGTTTCATCAAATGGGCAAGCACTTTTATGCCTTTGGCAGTAATGCCATCGTCGTTGGTAACTAAAATAGTAGGTCGTTGTTTTGTCATACGGTTGCAAAGTTAAAAATTTATCCCTCTGCTTTGGGTCTAAATAACGAACCTACAAAAGCATCAACCACAAAACGAGGCAAGAAATGCGCAACGGTAGAATAAAATTTCGGGAACAACCCGGGTATAATTACTCGTTTTTTCTTGAGCATACCGTCCACAGCTAATTCTGCTATTTGTTGTGGAGAGTGATGAAAAGTTTTAGATAAAAATCCACTTACTTTTTGTTGTACTACCGGGTCTTTGGTATGTTCTGAACCTCCGGGACAAATAACCGAAATATGCACTCCTTTATGCCTCAATTCATTACTTAAAGCCCTAGTAAAGGCATAAATGTAGGCTTTAGCAGCAGAATAAACAGCTTTGTGCGGCAATGGAAAAAAGCTAGCCATACTGCTTACATTTAAAATATGCGATTCTTTATGTGATACTAAATCGTTGATAAACAATCGTGTGAGAAGTGTGCAAACGTGCACGTTTAAAAAAAGCAACTTATGAATATCATCTACCGGGTCTGAATCAAAATTAACCCTACCCCCTAAACCGATATTATTGATTAAAACATGGACAGAATAATTTTTTTCTTGGCACCAAGCAAAAACCTCTTTTGGAGCTTCGGTTTTACTTAAATCAATGGCTAAACTATCCACCTTAATTGGGTAATTATTTCTCAATTCTGTAACTGTAGCTGATAATAATTCATCCGGATAGGAAATTATGAGCAGGTTCATTCCTCGTTTTGCGCAAACTTTGGCTATCTCTTTTCCAATGCCGGAACTTGCCCCTGTAATAAGGGTGTAATTTTCAGTCATATTTCCTTTTCAGCTTTTAACCAATCAATGGTTAATTTTATACCTTCTTCTAATGTTTTAGGTTGATAGCCGGCAAAGTTGCGCATTTTCCTAGTGTCTTTTGCCCAACTGTAAGGAATTTTTCTGACCCACTCCGGAGTGATTATTGGTTTTACACCAAACATCTTTGCTTTTAACAATTCGATTTCGGCTACCGATCGAATTATCCAAACTGGTAAATGGTAAAGTTTTTTTTGAACCCCAGATAATGAACTTATACAAGCGAAAAATTCTTTAAATGTGGCGTTATTTGCCCCAATGATGTACTGTTCTCCAGATTTTCCCCCGGTCATTAAAATAGTTAAAGCACGTACAACATCTTCCACAAACACGTAATTGGCATGTGAATTTCCGTCGCCAGGAATGATTTTCCATTTACCGTTGATGTAATTTCTAATCATTAAAGTTGCAGAATTACTATCGTCGATAGGCCCTGGCCCAAAAACTTTACAAGGATTTGCCAATACAACCTCCAACCCTTTTAGTTGATAACTCAGCGCTAATTCTTCTGATAAATGCTTGGTTCGCTCGTACTCGGTATGTAAATGTAACATACGCGGCGAGGCTTCATTGACTAAACCATTTATAGCAGGTGGAAAAACACCAGCAGTAGAAGTTACTACTACTTTTTTAACACCGGTATCTAAAGAAGTATCCAAAACGTTTTTTGTGCCGATGTAATTTACCTGATAAGGTTTGTTTGGGTTTTTGTCCCAAACTTTTGCAAAAGCTGCTAAATGGTATACTTGCTCGCATCCTTTTATGGCATTATTAATAGATTCTTTATCTAAAATATCTCCATAAAAAATGGTACAATTAGGTATGTTTAATCCGTTTAAATCGGCTGTTTTTCGAACCAGAACACACACATCATTCCCTTCTTTTGCTAAATGAATTGCCAAGTGTTTGCCAATGAACCCCGAAGCTCCGGTAATAAAAATTCTCATTTATTTCGCTCCCAATTTAATTTCCTCAACCACCGATGGGTCTAAGAGTGTAGAAGTATCTCCTAAGTTACTTGTGTCTCCTTCGGCAATTTTTCGTAGTATTCTTCGCATTATTTTACCCGAACGAGTTTTTGGTAAACCTGACACTACTTGGATTTTATCCGGACGTGCAATTGCGCCAATTACTTTGGTGACCATATCATTTATCCCCTTAAAAATGGAAGATTCATCTTTGGATTTATTTTCGAGTATAACATAAGCATAGATACCCTGTCCTTTAATATCATGCGGGAAGCCAACCACAGCAGATTCAACAACGGCAGGATACATGTTAATGGCATCTTCTACTTCGGCAGTTCCAATTCTGTGTCCGGATACATTTATAACATCATCAACTCTACCCGTTATTCTATAATATCCGTCTTTATCTCGTAAACAGCCATCGCCGGTAAAATATAAACCCGGATAAGTTGCAAAATAGTTTTGACGACAACGGTCATGATCGCCGTAAGTGGTTCTTATCATGCCGGGCCAAGGGAATTTAATGCAAAGATTACCAGAAACATCATTACCTAATATTTCTTTCCCAGATTCATCTAATAGAACAGGTTGAATACCTGGTAAAGGCAAAGTAGCATACGTTGGTTTATTAGGTGTTATGCCCGCTAAAGGAGATATCATGATGCCACCTGTTTCTGTTTGCCACCAAGTATCTACAATTGGACAGTTTTCATTACCAATGTTGGTGTTATACCAATGCCAAGCTTCTTCATTGATAGGCTCTCCAACCGTACCGAGTACTTTTAAACTAGATAAATCTTTGCCTTTAACATAATCTAATCCTGCTGCCATTAAAGATCTAATAGCCGTAGGAGCAGTGTAAAAAATGTTTACTTCGTGCTTTTGGATGATTTCCCAAAATCTGCCAGCATCCGGATAAGTAGGAATACCCTCGAACATTACGGTAGTTGCACAAGATGCCAAAGGACCGTAAATAATGTAAGAATGACCCGTAATCCAGCCTACATCTGCTGTGCAGAAAAAAATATCGTCTGGTTGATATTGAAATACATTTTGAAAGGTATATGTTGCATACACCATATATCCTGCGCAGGTATGCACTACACCTTTTGGTTTTCCGGTAGAGCCAGAGGTATAAAGTATAAACAAAGGATCTTCTGCATCCATGGACTCTGCCGGACAATGAGAGTTAACAATTGCCATTTCTTCGTGCCACCAAACATCTCTTCCCCATTGCATTGTTACTTGAGATTTTGTTCTTTCCAAAACAATAACTCTATTTACAGTTGGGCAATTATCAAGAGCTTCATTTACTAAAGATTTCAAAAATAATTCTTTAGCGCCTCGATGAACTCCATCTGCAGTTATAACCATATTGCATGAAGCATCATTAATTCTATCTGAAATTGATTGGGCAGAAAAACCACCAAAAACTACCGAATGTATAGCTCCAATACGAGCACAGGCTAAAACAGCAACCACAATTTCGGGGACCATTGGCATATAAATACAAATTCTATCGCCTTTTTTAGCACCATTTCGCTTTAAGACATTAGCAAAACGACAAACTTGCTCGTGTAATTGGCTGTAGGTAATTTTTTTATGCTCTTCATCGGGATTATTGGGTTCCCAAATGATGGCAACTTTATTGGCGTTGTATGTGAGATGTCTATCTAAACAATTTTCGGTAATATTTAATTTAGCCCCCGAAAACCATTGAATATTTGGCTTACTAAAATCCCAGTCTAACACCTTATCCCATTTTTGGTGCCACAGAAAATGCTCGGCGATGCTTGCCCAAAATGCCTCTGGATTTTTTACACTTTCTTGATAGACTGATTTATACGAATCAATATCTCCAATTTTAAAACTCATGAACAGCTAGTTTTGCAATAATTGCACAATTTATAAAATTGGCTGGCTAGGTTTACAAAAAATCAACACAAAAATTATCTAAAATAATTGCAAAAAGGATTGATGGTTTAGATAATTATTCTCATATTTGCAGCCCTGTTAATTCAGGGTAAAAAGATAAAAGATATACAATCATGTCAAGAATTTGTGATTTGACGGGTAAAAAAGCATTAACTGGTAATAACGTTTCTAACTCAAACGCAAAGACCAAACGCAAATTTTACCCAAACTTAAAAACGAAAAGGTTCTTTATCCCTGAAGAAGGACGTTGGATTACTTTAAAAGTATCTACTTCTGCTATCAGAACTATAACCAAAAATGGTATTACTGCCTCTATTAATAAATTTATTAAAAAAGGTCATATATAATTACTGAGAAATGGCTAAGAAAGGCAATAGAGTACAGGTGATTCTTGAGTGCACAGAGCACAAGAATAGTGGTTTGCCAGGCACATCACGCTACATCACCACCAAAAACAAAAAGAACACTACAGAACGTATAGAATTAAAGAAATTTAATCCTGTGCTTAAGAAAGTAACTGTTCATAAAGAAATTAAGTAATAATTGCTAAATACATAATACAATGGCAAAGAAAGTAGTTGCAACGCTTAAAACCGGAAAAGGTAAAGAATATTCGAAAGTTATCGCAATGGTAAAATCTCCAAAAACTGGTGCTTATTCTTTTAAAGAAGGAGTAGTTCATAACGACCACGTTAAAGATTTTATCAACGAAGCGAATAAGTAATCGTTCTAAAAATTTATTTTTGAAGAGCTTCTTTCAGTTTTATGAAGGAAGCTTTTTTTATATCTACAGAAATTATGGGATTATTTGATTTTTTTAAAAACAAGCCTCAAGAACCCATTGAACAAAAAGAAGTTCTGGAAAAAGGTTTAGAAAAAACAAAGGAAAGTGTTTTTGGTAAACTGAGTAAAATGATTGTCGGCAAATCTACCGTAGATGCCGATGTATTAGATAATCTGGAAGAAATTTTGGTTACCTCCGATGTTGGTGTAGCTACCACCATCAAAATCATTGAACGCATTGAAGCGAGGGTGGCTAAAGACAAATACTTAGGCACATCTGAACTAAATGGAATTTTAAAAGAAGAAATTAAAGCGCTATTGGAAGAAAACAAAGCCGATGATTTCACTCAATTCCAACAGGATACTACGATAAAACCATATGTAATCATGGTAGTTGGGGTAAACGGAGTTGGAAAAACAACCACCATTGGAAAGTTAGCCCATAAGTTAATTCAAAATGGAAATAAAGTAGTTTTAGGAGCAGGCGATACCTTTAGAGCTGCAGCAGTTGAACAACTACACATTTGGGGGGATAGGGTTAAAGCTAGGGTAGTTTCGCAAAAAATGGGCTCAGACCCTGCATCCGTAGCTTTTGACACCATCAAATCGGCGGTAGCTAATGGAGAAGATGTGGTAATTATAGATACTGCCGGAAGGCTACACAATAAAGTTAATTTGATGAACGAATTAACAAAAATCAAAAATGTGATGGAAAAGGTTGTTCCGGGTGCTCCACACGAGATTTTACTCGTTTTAGATGCTTCTACCGGACAAAATGCCATTGAACAATGCAAGCAGTTTACAGCAGCAACTGCTGTTAATGCTCTAGCTCTAACCAAACTAGACGGAACGGCTAAAGGAGGTGTGGTAATCGGGATTTCTGATCAATTTAAAATCCCTGTAAAATACATAGGCGTAGGCGAAGGCATAAATGATTTGCAATTATTCAATAAAACTGAATTTGTAGATTCGTTGTTTAATTAATTCGGATGAAAACCAAAGAATTAAAAAAACCTAAAATAAACGTAGTAACCCTCGGTTGCTCCAAAAATTTGGTAGACTCTGAAGTATTGATGGGACAGCTGAAGGGCAATAATTTTAATGTAACCCACGAATCTGCCAAAAATAACAGCGACATTGTAATTATAAACACCTGCGGATTCATTGATAATGCTAAACAAGAATCCATTGATACCATTTTGCATTATGCTGATTTAAAAGAAAAAGGGAAAGTAGATAAGGTGTATGTTACCGGTTGTTTATCCGAACGCTATAAACCAGAATTAGAAAAAGAGATTCCTATTGTAGATTCCTTTTTTGGCACCAACGATCTACAAAAATTACTTAAAACCATTGGGGCTGATTATAAACATGAATTAATTGGCGAGCGATTGCTTACCACCCCCAAACATTTTGCTTATTTTAAGATTTCGGAGGGATGTAATCGCCCTTGCTCATTTTGTGCCATTCCATTAATGCGAGGCACTCACGTTTCTAAACCAATGGATGAGTTGGTACTCGAAGCTAAAAATCTAGCAAAAAACGGCACGAAAGAACTAATCCTCATTGCACAAGATTTAACCTACTACGGATTAGATATCTACAAAAAAAGAACCCTTGCCGAATTATTGGATAAATTGGCAGATGTAAATGGCATTGAATGGATACGACTACAATATGCCTATCCATCCGGTTTTCCGATGGAAATTTTGGATGTGATAAAGAACAGAAAAAATATTTGCAATTACCTCGATATGCCTTTGCAACACATCAGCGATTCCATGTTGCAATCTATGCGAAGGGGAATTACAAAGCAGAAAACCATTGAATTGGTAGATACCATCCGACAAAAACTACCGGATTTGGCACTTAGAACTACCTTGATTAGTGGCTACCCCGGCGAAACTGAAAAAGATCAAGAAGAATTATATGAGTTTGTAGAGAAAACTCAATTTGAACGTTTAGGAATTTTCACCTACTCGCACGAGGAAAAAACCCATGCACATTCTTTAGTAGACGATGTACCCCAGGAAATAAAAGAGGAGCGACAAGCAGAAATAATGGAATTACAAGAAGGAATTTCGTTTGCAAAAAATAAAGCTAAAATTGGCTCTACTTATAAGGTTTTATTTGATAGAATTGAAGGCGATTATTTTATAGGAAGAACAGAATTTGATTCGCCAGAAGTAGATAACGAAGTATTGGTGGATGCCAAAAAAGATTACGTAACCATTGGCGATTTTTGTAATGTAAAAATTGAACGTGCCGAAGCCTTCGATTTATTCGGAAGCCCGGTTAGATAATATTGCGAATGAATTATAACACGATAGATTTCGAAAAAACTGGTTTCTTTTCCAAAACAATCTTGGATTACATCCAGCAAAAACCGGAATTAAGTCCTTTTTACTCCCACCAGCCTACAATGCAAAGCTTTGCCTCTGCCATAGAAGCAAAAAAGAAACATCCGGTTGACAGACAGGTATTGGTAAATCAATTACATCACAAATACAAAGAATATAACCTTACTCCATCTGCATTAACCACCAACAACATAGATTCATTAGCTGCTGATAACACTTACACAGTTACCACCGGACATCAATTATCTATATTTGGTGGACCGATGTATTCCATTTATAAAATTATTACCACTATCAATTTAGCCAAAAAACTAAAAGAAGAATATCCCGAAAATAATTTTGTTCCGGTTTATTGGCTAGCATCTGAAGACCATGATTTTGAAGAAGTAAATAACATTTCTGTTTATGGTAAAAAATTAATTTGGAATGAAAATACTGCAGGAGCTTGTGGCAAAATCAACACAAACTCCATTAAACCCATAATTGCGGAACTAAAAAATATTATTGGCAACCAAACAAATGCCGAAAACTTATTTACCCTTTTAGAATCCTGCTATGGGAATGATAAAAATTTAAGCCAGGCAACTTTTGAATTTATATTTAATTGGATGGATGAATTTGGGTTGATAATACTGGAACCCAATGAAAAGGAATTTAAAAAATTATTTGTTCCTATAATTAAAAAAGATATTCTGGAGCAAAACAGCTATACCAAGATTACATCTACCAATAAAATACTCGAAGAATTAGGGCAAGAAGTACAAGTAAATCCCAGGGAAATTAATTTCTTTTACTTAGATGAAAATATCAGAGAAAGAATTGTACTTGAGGACTCCATATATAAAGTATTAAATACTGAAATTACTTTTACCGAAGCAGAATTAATCCAAGAAATTGAAAATAATCCGGATAAATTTAGCCCCAATGTTGCCTTAAGACCTGTTTATCAGGAAATTATTTTACCTAATTTAGCTTACGTAGGCGGTCCTGGCGAGAGCATTTATTGGTTACAGCTAAAATCCACATTTGATTTTTATAAAATTCCTTTCCCGGTTATCATGCTACGTAATTGTGCATTAATTATAGATGAAGTAAGCAATAAACGATTAAGTAATTTAGAAATAAGCCTAGAGGATATTTTCCAAGATTTTAATCAATTGATCAATGATTTTGTGAAAAATAAAAGTGAAAATGAATTAAAACTCCATGAGGAAAAAAATCAAATCCAAAAATTATTCTCACAATTAGAAGAAAAAGTAAAAGGAATTGACCCAACCTTGGTTGCAGTTGTATCAGCAGAAAAAACTAAAACAATAAACAGCTTAGGTGGTTTAGAGAGTAAGATTAACAAAGCCGAAAAAAGAAAATTTGAGATTGAAATTTCGCAAATAGAGAAAGTAAAAGAAAAACTTTTCCCGAATGGCTCATTACAAGAACGACACGACAACTTTATTCCCTACTATTTAAAATATGGGAAAGATTTTTTTAGAATACTAAGTCAACATTTCGACCCATTTAAAAATCAATTCCTAATTCTCCACTAAACGCATGAACGACATAACATATCAAACGGTAGATAAAGAAATTTTACGCGCTTTTACCATTGATATATTTAAGAAAATGGGAGTTCCGGAACCGGAAGCCATGCTTGCTACCAATGTATTAATCAAATCAGATTTACGTGGAATTGATTCGCATGGAGTAGCTCGGTTAAGTGGTTATGTACGACTTTGGGAAAAACACCGCATCAATCCTAATCCAAAAATTAAAATTATACACCAAACACCTACCACTGCAACCATAGATGGCGATGCCGGACTAGGATTAGTTGTAGCACCCTTTGCCATGAACATTGCCATAGAAAAAGCTAAAAACTTTGGCTCCGGTTGGGTGGCAGTTCGTAATAGTAATCATTTTGGCATTGCAGCTTACCATGCTTTAATGGCAGTAGAAAATGATATGATTGGCATGGCCATGACCAATGCTAGTCCGTTGGTTGCCCCTACATTTTCTTCTGAACGTATGCTGGGAACAAACCCAATTTGTTATGCTTTTCCTGCCGGAAAACATCAACCTGTAGTGGTTGATATGGCAACATCGGCTGCCGCAAACGGAAAATTAGAAATTGCTCAACGCAAAAATATTCATGTTCCCGAAGGATGGATACAAGATAAGAATGGTAATCCTTCTACTGATCCGAATGAATTAGTAAAAGGAGGCGCTTTGTTGCCATTGGGTAGCGATAGAGAACATGGAAGTCACAAAGGTTTTGGGCTTAGTGCTTCTGTCGATATTCTTTCTGCTGTATTGTCTGGAGCGAATTATGGGCCCTGGGCACCTCCATTTGTTAGTTTTTTAGACCCTAGTCCCAATCCGGTAGGCATTGGTTTAGGACATTTTTTGGGTGCTATGCGCATAGATGGTTTTAGACCTGCAGAAGAATTTAAAAATCACTTGGATAATTGGATAGAAAGATTCCGAAATGCTAATCCAATTGATACAAAACAACCAGTAATAATTCCAGGACAACCAGAATTTGAAATGGAGTGGTATAGAACTAAAAATGGGATACCATTAATTACACCTGTGATAGCAGATTTACGCTTATTGGCACAAAAGTTGGGCGTTGATTATACGTTCTAACAAATCAAAACAATTATGAAAAAGTTATTAATCATTCTATTATTGACAGGTATTACTGTCACGACAATGGCCCAGTCTCAGGGCTTTAAATATGGAGCAAGATTTGCCATAGGGCAAGCTAATTTTAATAGCGATAACATCAGCGACGAAGCCGGCAAACTCATGTTAAGAGGTGGATTTGGAGCAACATATCAGTTCAACAAAAACGTAGCGTTATTTGGCGAAGGTGCATTAACACTAAAAGGCTCAAAAGCTACATTTACCCGAAACAATTCAGGAACATTAGGTACTTCCACCGAAACCTTTGAAGATGATTATTCATTGGTGTATGTTGAGTTACCATTAATGCTAAAACTTAGCTATGGGGCAAGCGAAGAATTTTATATTAAAGGATTTGCTGGTCCAAGTTTAAACTTTAATGTACTTTCTATTTACAACCGAGATTCTAACATCAACGCCAATGATTTTCAACAAGAAAAAATTCCTGGTGTAGACGTTATAGAAGGAGCATTTGTTTTTGGTGGAGGGTTTGATATTGAAACCAAACAAGGCCAAATCTTCTCGTTAGATGTAAGGTCTAACAAAGCGTTTAGTTCATGGGGTAAAATACCTGGCAATGGCAGAAGTGGTTTTAACAACTACTTTGCTGTTGGAGTTGGGTATACCTTTTAATTAAAGCAGATACTTTATTAAAGAACAGGGCTGTATTCCAAAGAATACAGCCCTGTTTTGTATTACTATAAATGAAGTTTAATTTATCCCTTTAAATAAACGGTTCCATCTAACTTTATTAAAGAATGAGCCTTCATCATCCCAAGACATCCAAATAAATAATGCTTTACCAACAATATGATCTTCGGGAACAAAACCCCAAAAACGAGAATCTAAAGAATTGTGTCGATTATCGCCCATCATAAAATAATAATTCATTTTAAAAGTATAATTAGTTGCAACTTCACCATTTATCAGGATTTCTCCATTAGTTTCTACCAGTTCGTTATCTTCATAAAAGCCTATTGCTCTTCTGTAAAAGTGTATATTATTTGAGTTAATTTCAATGGTTTCTCCCTTTTTAGGCACCCAAATTGGTCCGAAATTATCCATATTCCAAGAGTATGGAGCTACATTAGGATAAATGCCCGGCTGTGGTTCTCCTTTTGGCATTATTGCTTTACTGATTGAGGCAACATTGCCAAAGGATTGAAATACCTTCGCTAATTCTGGTGTTAAAGTGAAAACGTAATCACCTTCCATGCTAATTTTTCCACCTTCAACTCTCAAATCTCTAATGGTTTTAGGATTGAAATCCGTTCCATTGGTTTTAACTCGGTAAGTAGTTTCACCAAAAGGTAATTCATCCACCAATTTATCATTGATAAATATATTACCGTCTACTATTTTCAATGAATCGCCCGGAATACCAATACATCTTTTAATGTAATTTTCTCGTTTATCTACCGGTCTAATATTTCCTTCGGTATCATCGGCAGGATAATTAAATACTACAACATCGTTGTTTTTAATTTTCTGAAATCCTGGCAATCGGTAGTATTTTAGTTTAATTACCTCAGAGTACGCTTTTGTTCCGATAACGGGCATGGTATGATGCGCAAAGGGAAATGCTATTGGCGTCATTGGGGTACGTGCTCCGTAGTTTAGTTTGCTTACAAATAAAAAATCGCCAACTCGTAGAGATTTTTCCATGGAAGGTGTTGGAATTACGTAGGCTTCCAACAAAAATATCCGGATGATGGTAGCTGCAATTACAGCAAATACAATGGCATCAAACCATTCTCTAGCAGCACTTTTCTTCTTTTTATTTAATCTATCTTGCTCCAATTTTTCTTTACGAAGCTTCTCGGGTAGTTTCCAATCCATAATAAAAGTTAAAATTTAAGAAAGTCTTTCATAGTAAAAATACCTTTTTTATTCAAAATCCACTCTGCTGCAATTACGGCACCATGAGCAAACCCTTTTCTATTAAATGCGGTATGGGTAATATCAATTTGATCATTTGCCGATCTATAAGTAACCGTATGTGTTCCGGGAACAGTGTCTTTTCTAATGGAGGTAATCATTACACTTTCTTGGTCAGTTGTTTTTATTTTTTCATCGGCAATTTGCAAATAATTTTCCCATTTGGTTTTGGTTGGATAATTTGCAAAAATTCCTTCTGCAATGGTTATGGCAGTGCCGCTTGGCGAATCTAACTTTTGAGTATGATGAATTTCCTCTAATTCTACATCGTACTCGGTATGTGATTTCATCAAATCAGCTAGTTGCTCATTTAATTTAAAGAATAAATTTACGCCAATACTGAAATTAGTTGCATAAAATAGTGCCCCATTTGTAGTCTCACAAATATTTTTTATACTATCAAATTCTTGGTACCAACCGGTAGTTCCTACCACAATAGGGGTATTGTTTTGTAAACAAAATTCTATGTTTTGTAAAACGGTATGTGGGGTACTAAATTCTATGGCAACATCGGCTTTAGCCAGATTTTGCTGAGTTAAATCATGCAAATTATCCTCGTTAATAGTAAGTACAATTTGATGGCCACGGGAATTGGCAATTTTCTCAATCTCTTGCCCCATTTTACCGTAACCAAGAAGTGCTATTTTCATAACGTAAAAGTAAATTTTAATCCGGTAAAGGCAGGTTGATTTTTGACAATAGTTGCGGGCGGTTGCAAATAAGGCGTTATTTTGAGAGACAAATCATCACTTATATCAAATCCTGAAAGTTCTGCATCCACGTAGGCATCAATAATATTTAGTCCGTATAAGCCCACAATACCTAAAATAGAAAAATCTCTGTTTCGTTTGTAAAAATTTTTTAGTTCCACTATTCTTTCGTTAGAAGCAACGGCCAATGCAGGGTCTGGCATATTGCTTGGATCGTTTTTAGATCTAGCAACTAGTTCATTACTAAACTGTTTAAATTTTTTCTGATTAAAATCCACTACTAATGCCAAGCCGGCAAAACCGCCATAGATAATTGGTATTTTCCAATATTTACGATTATAGGATTGACCTAAACCCGGTAAAATAGCAGAGTAGGTTAAAGCTTTTTTAGAATTTCTGATTTTTTTGTTTGGAAGTTCTGTATCTAGGTTAATTAATCTAGGATCTGCAGGAGCTACAGTATCCGAAACTAAAGACAATGAATCTGTTTGTGCATTTGCTTGATTTGAAAAGAGAAAAATCATACAAAAAAACCCAAAAAATAATGTTCCTTTGAGTGACACCACTGAAAATAGCATTGATTTTCTAGCGGAAAATTTCAAGTATTCGGTTAAGATCATCGGTAGATAGGACAGGGATTTCTATTTTTCCTTTTCCATTATCGTCCATTTTGAGTGCAATTTTTGTTCCGAACTTAGACGAAAGATCGTCTTGAATTTTCTTATAAAACACCCCGTTTGGTAAATCAAATATAGAACTAGGTTCTTTACGTTCTTTGCCCATGGATCGTACTAATTCTTCCACTTTTCTAACCGAAAGGTCTTTATTCATGGTTTCATTAAATATCCAAAGTTGTTTTTCTACGGCATCGACATTTATTAAAGCACGTGCATGCCCCATGCTCAATTTATTATCTCTAATAGCTGCTTGTATTACCGGAGGTAATTTTAATAGACGCAAATAGTTGGTTATGGTAGCACGGTTCTTACCCACTCTTTCTCCAAGTTCTTCTTGGCGGAGGTTGCATTCTTCCATCATTTGCTGATAGGTGATTGCAATTTCTATGGCATTTAAGTTTTCGCGCTGGATATTTTCTATCAATGCCATTTCCAACATTTGTTGGTCATTGGCTGTGCGAATGTATGCTGGAATTTCTTCTAATCCTGCAATTTTAGATGCTCTGAATCTACGTTCGCCAGAAATTAATTGATAACTGGATTCGCTTATTTTACGAACCGTTATGGGTTGAATTATACCGTGAATTTTTATGGAATCTGCCAATTCTCCTAATGCAATCTCATCAAAGGCAGTACGAGGCTGATAGGGGTTGGCCACTATTTGTTCTACCTTTATATTGCTAAATGGAGATGCCGTGTTGGTTATGCGATGCTCTGCATTAGCATGCGATTCCACCACATCTCTATCTTCTAATAGGGCACTTAGCCCTTTACCTAACGCATTTCTCTTTATCGCATTCATTTCAAAAAAAACTTATACCCGATTAAGCTTCAGCTATGGTTTCAACGGTTTCGGTAAAAAGATTATTTTTCTTTAAAATTTCTCTGGCCAAATTCAGATAATTTATTGCTCCTTTACTAGTGGCATCGTGCATGATAACAGATACGCCAAAACTAGGCGCCTCGCTTAACCTGGTGTTTCTGGAGATGATGGTATCAAAAACCAAATCCTGAAAATGAGTTTTTACTTCTTCTACAACTTGGTTAGATAATCGTAAACGAACATCGTACATGGTGAGCAAAATACCTTCAATTTGCAAATTGGTATTTAATCTGTTTTGTACAATCTTAATGGTATTTAATAATTTACCTAAGCCCTCTAATGCAAAATACTCGCATTGCACCGGAATGATTACGGAGTCTGCTGCGGTTAAAGAGTTGATGGTAATTAAACCCAAAGATGGCGAACAATCTATGATGATAAAATCGTAATCATCTTTAATTGCGTTTAAAACAGAGCGCATTTTATACTCGCGTTGTTCTAAGTTTATCATCTCAATTTCGGCACCTACTAAATCTATATGAGCTGGTAAAATATGCAGATTTGGAGTAGAAGTTTCTAAAATCGCATCGCGTGGGTCTATGTCGTTGATGATACACTCGTATATACTAGATTTAACATTGCGTGGATCAAAACCTACACCAGAAGTACTATTTGCCTGAGGGTCTGCATCAACCAAAAGTGTTTTAAATTCTAATACACTTAAGCTTGCTGCTAAATTGATGGAAGATGTAGTTTTACCTACCCCTCCTTTTTGGTTTGCTAATGCTATTATCTTACCCATTATATTATGTCGATACTTAATTTGCGAATGCTAAAGATACAATTGTTTTAAACATTCGGGAGAGTTTGCTGTTAGCTTTTATTAGTATTTTATCCACATAAAAAATAAATGACAACCATTGTATCCAGCACCAACAGAGTAGGCAGCGCTAGTTTAAAATTGGCTAAATATTATCAAAAATTATTTCTTGAGAAAGGGGTAGAAGTAAATTTATTATCCTTTACAGATTTACCCGATAACTTAATTGTATCGGATATGTACGGAAATCGTAGCCCAGAATTTCAGAAAATACAGGACTTAGTGAACGATACACAAAAATTTATTTTCATTATTCCAGAATACAACGGGAGTTTTCCGGGCATATTAAAAACCTTCATCGATTGCTGTAAATTCCCGGAAAGTTTTCGCGATAAAAAAGCAGTTTTAGTAGGATTAGCCAACGGAACTTATGGCAACGTAAGAGGAATTGAGCATTTTACTGGTATTTGCAACTACATTGGGTTAAATGTGATGCCTTTGCGCTTACATATTCCAAAATTTAATACCGAGATGGATGAAGAAGGTAATCTTACCAATCCGGTAACTATTAATTTTGTTGATCAACAAATCACCAAAGCCATTAACTTTTAATTAAACACTAAACTTCATCCACCCATTACCCTCGTATCCAAAAAAGAATTGATTTGGGTGGATGATTTCGGCTAAAATTTCCAGACTATCTACAATTCTAGGTCCCGAACGATTAAAAAATTGGTTGCCATCGGCTATATAGACTTGTTTGTTTCTGACCGCTTTTAATTCACTAAAGTTTGGTTTCTTAAGTAAAACATCTATTTCTGAAAAGGTTCTGTTTATAGAAAAACCACAAGGCATTATGAGTAAAATATCGGGGTTTGCTAACGCTATTTCTTCCCAAGTTTTATAGCCAGAATGTTTGCCTGCTTCGGCTAATAAAGATACCCCGCCTGCCATTTCTACCAGTTCAGGTGTCCAGTTGCCTGCAGTCATTATTGGCTCTAACCACTCCACACAAACCATAGTTGGTTTATGGTCTATGAATTTAAGTTTATGTTGGATGATTTCGATTCTTTCGTTCAATTCCTCTACCATTTGTCTGCCTTTTTCGGGTACATCTAAAGCAATGGCAATTCGCTCAATATCGTCCAAAATATCTTTAAAATTTTTGGGTTCTAATGATAGAACTTGAGCAGATGACCCTACTTGGTTTTTTAAAGCCTTGTTTACATCCTCCAAACTAACCGCGCAAACATCGCACTGTGCCTGTGTAATGATAAAATCTGGCTGCAATGCTGCAAGTTTTTCTTCATCTATTTCATAAATAGAAAGTGCCTCACTTAAAATAGATTTCACTTGCTCATCTATCTGTAAACTACTAGAACCCGAAATAAATTTTGCTTTAGAACAAATCGGTAAATGAGATATACTTTCCGGATAGTCGCACTCATGAGAGCGACCCACCAAATGATCTGACATGCCTAGGGCATAAATAATTTCGGTAACGGCCGGTAAAAGTGAAATGATTTTCGGAGATTTCATTCTATTGTTTTATTTTGTAAGATTGAAGAATAAAATGTTTGGGCATAAACTAATATCGTATAGTATCCTATTGTTTACTGCAATTTTCATTGCATTTACGATACATTCTTGTACCTCTAAAATTGATGACGAAGATCGAAAAATTTTTAATCTAAACATCGATCAAGGAGTTACCTCATTAGATCCTGCATTTGCTCGTAATCAAACTAATATCTGGGGTGTAAACCAACTTTTTAATGGTTTATTACAATTAAATGATAGTTTACAACCGGTACCTTCTATTGCCAAATCGTTTGAAATATCTGCCGATGGGCTAACATATACGTTTGTATTACGAGACGATGTTTATTTTCATCCTCATAAATTATTTACAAATGGGATAGGTAGAAAAGTGATTGCTAGCGACTTTGTATATAGTTACCAACGCATTATCGATCCAAAAGTAGCATCCTCTGGAGCTTGGATTTTTAATGATAAGATAGACGGGGCCGAAGCATTTACTGCTATAAACGATACCGTTTTTCAAATCCGGTTAAATAAACCTTTTCCGCCAATGCCAGGATTGCTTACGGCACATTATTGCTCGGTGGTGCCAAAAGAAGTTACCGATTTTTATGGAAACGATTTTAGAAATAATCCGATTGGTACTGGTCCCTTTGTTTTTAAACATTGGAAAGAAGGAGAAATAATGGTTTTCCTTAAAAATGAAAACTATTTTGAAATGGATGGAGACAAACGTCTACCCTATCTAGACGCAATTAAAATTAGTTTTATTGGCGATAAACAAACCGCCTTTTTAGAATTTCTGAAAAAGAATTTAGATTTTTTTAATGGTATAGATGGAAGCTATCGCGATGATATTTTAACCAAATCGGGGAAATTACAAGCCAAATATACTGGCAGGTTTCAACTCGTAACCGGGCCTTATTTAAACACAGAATATCTAGGAATGCTGGTAGACACTAGCCTTGCCATTGTAAAAAATAGTCCGTTAAAGGATATTAAAATTCGGAAAGCCATAAATTATGCTATTAACCGTGAGAAAATGGTCAAATACCTGCGCAATAGTATGGGTACACCGGGTCATTCTGGCTTTATACCACAAGGAATGCCCGGGTATGTGCACGAAGCGGAATTTGGATATAAATATAATCCGAACAAGGCAAAACAACTTCTGGAACAAGCTGGATATCCAAATGGCATGGGTTTGCCTGAAATAACCCTTCATACCACTACTACTTACAAAGATTTAATAGAATTTGTGCAAGGGGAATTGAGCAACATCGGCATCAAAACAAAAGTGCAAGTAAATCCGGGTTCTAGCTTAAGAGAACTAATTTCTAAACAAGGAGTTAATTTTTTTAGAGGCTCATGGATAGCTGATTATCCGGATGCTGAAAATTATTTATCCGTTTTTTATACCAATAATTGGGTACCGGCAGGTCCAAATTACACGCATTATTCCAATAAACAATTCGATTTAGACTTTGAAAAATCATACTTTTTAACCGATGACGAATTGCGATTTGAATTATATAAAAAAATGGATAAAACCATCATGGATGAATCGCCGGTGGTAATTCTGTTTTATGATAAAGTGGTAAATATGTATCAAAACAACATTTCTGGCTATACTACCAATCCGTTGAATCTGTTGAATTTAAAAAGAATTAAAAAAGAATAAATTATATACTCCATCTGGCTAGTGGAGCAACATCTTGCCCTACAAAGTCATTTGCCAAGTATTTATAATACCCAGCAATGGCTATCATGGCTGCATTGTCTGTACAATATTCGAAATCTGGTATGTAGGTATCCCAACCTAGATCTTTGCCAGTTTGTTCGAATGCAGATCTTAAACCAGAATTAGCAGAAACACCTCCAGCGATAGCTAGTTGGTTAACATTATATTTCTGAGCAGCCAACTTTACTTTTCTCATTAAAATAGAAATGATAGTATGTTGTACAGAAGCACAAATATCATTCAAATTATTTTCAATGAAATTTGAATTTTCTTTTTGTTTTTCTGTCAAGAAATATAAAATAGATGTCTTTAATCCGCTAAAACTATAATTTAAATCCGAAACACTTGGTTCGGAAAATTTAAATGCAAACGGATTGCCCTGTTTTGCATACTTATCTATTAGTGGTCCTCCAGGATAGGGTAATCCCAAAATTTTTGCTGTTTTATCAAAGGCTTCGCCGGCAGCATCATCCATGGTTTCACCAATTAATTCCATATCGAAATAACTACGAAGCAAAACAAGTTGGGTATGCCCCCCAGAAACCGTTAAACAAATGAAGGGAAAAATAGGCGGTTTCTGCAATTCGCCATTGGGTTTATTTCGGATGAAATGAGCCAAAATATGCGCCTGCATGTGGTTAACCTCCATTAAAGGGATATTTTGAGCCAAACAAAAAGCCTTTGCAAAAGAAGTACCTACCAACAAGGAACCCAGTAATCCGGGGCCACGTGTAAAAGCTACTGCATTCACGTCATTTTTGCTTATTTTAGCCTTCGTTAAAGCCAGTTCTACCGTTGGTATAATATTTTGTTGATGTGCCCTGGATGCAAGTTCCGGAACAACTCCACCATATTGCTCATGGACAGTTTGATTGGCAATAATATTGCTTAGAATACGACCGTTAAAGCATACTGCTGCCGACGTTTCATCGCAAGAAGATTCGATACCTAAAATAATAATTGGTTCATCAGACATAATGAAGGGGTAATACTATCAAAAAAGTTTTTAAAGTTACGGGGTATTTTTTATTAACGGTATTTTTATTACTCGTTACAGTTGCCTTGCTATTGCAACTTTCTGCTGTGCAAACTTGGCTTGCACAAAAAGCAGCCGGATATCTATCTAAAGAATTAAACACTACAGTACAAATAAAAAGTTTACATTTTAAACTTATTAGAAGTTTTGATCTCAAAGAAATTTATGTTGAAGATTTAAATGGCGATACATTACTATACGCCGAAACAATAGGACTAACGATTAACCATTTAAATTTAAAGGAAACCAAACTTTCATTTAATACCCTATTACTCGAAAATGCAACGGTAAATTTAAAAAAACAAAAAGCAGATAACAGATTAAACTTGAATTTTATTCTGGATTATTTTGTAAAAGAGAAAGATACAACAAAAATAAAAAATGATTTTTATGAAATAACAGTATCTGAATTTATATTAAATAATGTTGATTTTACCTATTTAGACGAAAGAAAAGAATTAAAAGATTGGGGTTTTGATTATAATGATATTGGAATTAAAAACTTAACCATATCTGCCAAAGATTTAAAAATTGATACTAATGCAATAAAAGCATCTCTCCGAAATTTCTCGCTGAAAGAAAAAAGCGGCTTTCAAATCACAAGACTTTCTGGTGATTTAACCTATAGCGACACAGAAATAGAAATAAAAGACCTTACACTTATCACTCCAAATTCATCTATTAGTAATTACTTAGCTTTTAGATTTGATGACATTGAAAACTTCAATAATTTTAATGAATTAATTAGAATGGATGGCAATTTCACTAATGCAAAAATTGCTATAAAAGACATCGCTTATTTTTCTCCCGCGTTAAAAGAAGTAGATTTAATTTTAAATCTTACTGGATCCATTATAGGAACTGTAGATAATTTGCGCGCACGCAACTTATTGCTAACAACCGGACAAGCAACCTATATAGAAGGCAATTTTGATTTAAAAGGATTACCTAATTTCGAAGAAACTTTCATGACATTAGATGTGAAAAGGTCTGGAACAAATAAGCGTGATTTAGTAAATATTCTTTCTGTAGTTGCAAAAAATAACAAACCATTGCCAGATTTTACTAATTATATGGGCAACGTTTTTTTTGCAGGAAAATTCACTGGTTTTGCAAATGATTTTGTAGCAAACGGTGAGTTTAAAACCGATATTGGAAGAATTGAATCTGATTTAAATATGAAATTTAATGCACGAGGAATTCCTAGTTATTCGGGTACAGTAAAAGTGTATGACCTAGATATTGGTATCATTACAAATGATAGAAAAACATTTGGCAAAACAAGTTTTTCTGGGACATTGAGAGGAACCGGATTTGAATATAATACCCTTAGTGATGTACTAGATGTTGATGTTGCATATATAGAAATATTAAAATACAAATACTCTAATTTAAAAATTCAAGGAATATTTGATAAAAAATTATTTAAAGGCAATTTTTCAATAAACGATAGAAATATCAATATGATATTTGACGGAACAGTAGATTTAAATAAAAAATTGCCAGTATTTAATTTTAAATCAACAATAAAAAATGCTAACCTAACAGCATTAAACATTTTACCGGATAGTACTATTGTTTCTGCAGAAATGCTGATTAATTTTTCTGGAAATGATTTAGGAAATATACAAGGAGCTATTAAAATTAGCGATATAGATTTAAGAAATGAATTTAATGCTTACAAAATAGATTTGGTTAATATAGAAGCCAATGGTATAGGCATAAGCAGAACTTTAGAACTTACATCTGATTTTGCCGATGCAAAAATTAATGGACAATACGATTTAACTACACTCCCTTCTGCATTTAAAAAATCAATTAAGAAATATGCGCCAAGTTTAAATTTGGGCAAACTTATACCGCATAACCCACAAATATTTGATTTTACATTCACTTTAAAAAATCTCGAACCCATTACAGAGATTTTTATAAAAGAATTAAAAATTCCCAATCAAGGATCATTCCGCGGTGAATTCAATTCTAATGAATTAAGTATTTCTTTAGCAGGAAATGTAAGTAAATTAATTTATGATGGGGTTATTTTTGATAATTTAATTATAAATCAAGAAAGCACACCAGAGTTATTAATAGCAAACGCTGCATTTAGTAGTATAACATTAGAAAATGGGTTAGTTATTAATGAAGTTACATTAACTAATTTTCTAAGTGACGATGAAATGTTATTCAACATAAAACTATCGGACAAAATTGCCACAAATCAGCTCGATTTATACGGAAATTTAACATTTGAGCCCGGTAATACCACATTAAGTATTTTACCTTCAGAATTACTTATAGATAAAGTACCGTGGAAAGTGGAAGATAATTTCAGGATTTCTTTTGTGGATGAAAGAATCATTATTGAAGATTTTGTGCTACGTAACAACGGCCAATCTTTAAAAATTGCTGGTTCACTTTCAAAAGATGACGAAGACCCAATCATCCTAACTTTTGATAAATTAGATGTTGCTTCTTTTAATCAATTAACCAAAAACTTTAATATTATTTTGGGAGGTGAACTTAATGGCACCACTGAAATAAAATCTGTGTTAGGTACTCCAAAAATATCAGCTAAATTAGATTTAGTTGATTTAAACTATAATAAAATTTTAATTGGTGATGTAGAATTAAATTCAAATTGGAATGGAGCCAAGGAAACAATTGAATTTGCAATATTGGTAGATAATGATGTTACAAACACCATAAATATTACCGGTGAAATAGAACCTAATAAAAAAGAGAACAATTTAAGAGTAGATGCCATTTTGAATGAAACAGAATTAATTTTATTAGAACCTTTAGTTGCAGGGTTGGTATCTGATTTAGATGGAAAAGTTAGCGCAAATTTAACCGTTAGAGGGAGCACCACGCAGCCGCTATTTAATGGTTCCATTAGTTTCAGAAATGCTGCTTTAACCGTAGATTATTTGCAAACACGATATAGTTTTACCAATGATGTTGGGATAAATAATGGCAGAATTAGTTTAAATAATTTTATACTTACCGATGTAAAAAATAGCATTGCAACAGCAAACGGAACCATTGATTTATCAAACATCAAAAACACAAGATTAAATGTCAATCTAATTGCGACCAATTTTCAGGCACTGAATACTACATTTAGAGATAATGAGCTCTATTACGGCACAGCCAATGCAACCGGCAATTTCGCCTTCAATGGTCCGTTAAGCAACATGCGTATAGACATAACGGCAACCACAAATGCCGGCACACGTTTCTTTTTACCTATTAGTAAATTAGGTAGTATTGATGAAAAAAGCTTTATCACTTTTGTGACTAAAGATTCTGTTTTAAAATCAGATGTTAGAGAAAATATTCTTGATGGACTAACACTAAACATGAATCTTACTGTAACAGAAGAAGCCGAAGCCCAGATAATTTTTGATGAACGCGTTGGTGATATCATTCGCGGGAGCGGTAATGCAAATTTGCAAATTCAAATAACTTCTGTTGGTAATTTTGAGATGTATGGAGTTTTTGATATCGTTTCGGGAGAATATTTATTTACTTCAAGCGGGTTATTAAACAAAAGATTTAAAGTAGAGCCAGGTGGTAACATTCGGTTTACAGGCACTCCCTACGATGCTCAATTAAACATAAGTGCTATATATGATGTACGAACAGGACTCAGAGAATTATATGACGAAGCAAATATAACCACCACCGAAGATGAATTACAGCGCCGTGTTGTAGCTCAATCCAGATTATTTATGACTGGTACGTTAAGAAACCAAGAATATGATTTTGATATTGATTTTCCGGGCGATCCTAATCTAAGAAATAATACTTTTGGCAGTTACTTTAGCATAAAAGATAATACCGTGAGGCAAACCATGGGATTATTAATTTTTAATAAATTTTTATCAAGCGGGGTAAATCAATCCGAATTATTTAGTGCTTTTGGTACAACCGGATTAGAATTAGTATCCAATCAGCTTTCTAACTTAATTTCTAATTTGGTAGGAAATATTGATATCAATGTAAGAGCCGGAAGAAACACGCAAGAATTTGGCGGTAGTGCCCGATTTTTTAATGATAGATTAATTGTAAACGGAAATATAGTTACCACCGATCCTAATAGTCAGTTTAATACCAACAACAGAAATGAAGTTGCAGGTGATTTAGAAATTGAATATAAGTTTACTCCATCCGGAAATTTTAGAGGTAAAATATTTAATCGCTCAAACCTTGGCAGACAAGAAAGCTTAATTATAGAAAATCAATATACCCAAGGTGTAGGTATATTGTATAGACAAGATTTTGATAATTTTGGAGAGTTTTTTAAACGTTTGCTTAAGAAGAAGCCAATAGAAATTAAATCGGATACTACTCGCACGGATACAACCAGATTAGATCAGTAATTATTTACCTTTCATTACTGTATGCCCCATTTTATCACGCTTTGCACGCATGTATTTCTCATTGTGTTTGTTTGCAGATATTTCAATAGGCACATTTTCCGTCACCTCTAATCCGTAACCAATTAATCCAGTTCGTTTTGTTGGGTTATTAGATAATAATTTCATCTTAGAAACTCCTAAATCTCTAAGTATCTGAGCTCCTACACCATAATCACGTTGATCTGGCTTAAAACCTAACTCCAGATTAGCATCTACTGTGTCAAACCCATTTTCTTGCAAAGTATAGGTGTGTAATTTATTAACTAAACCAATTCCTCTTCCTTCTTGATTCATGTACACAATCACACCCTTTCCTTCTTCCTGTATCAATTGCATAGCTTTTTTAAGTTGAGGGCCACAATCGCAACGGCAAGAGCCAAAAATATCGCCAGTAACGCAAGAAGAATGAACACGAACTAGAATTGGTTCGTCATTAGCCCAAGTACCTTTTGTTAAAGCCAAATGATTCTCACCAGTAAGAATTTGCGTATAAGCTGTTAAGTTAAAATCTCCGTATTCAGTAGGCAAAGTAACCGTTACTTCTTTTTTAATTAAACTTTCGGTTTTTAATCGGTAAGCAATTAAATCTTTTATGCTGATTATTTTTAAATCTAAATTTTTGGCAATTCCCATTAAATCAGGTAAGCGTGCCATATCGCCATCTTCCTTCATGATTTCAACAATCAATCCAGCTGGTTCAAAACCTGCCATCCGAGCTAAATCTACTGCAGCTTCAGTATGGCCAGCCCTTCGCAATACACCACCTTCTTTTGCAATTAGCGGAAAAATATGGCCGGGTCTGCCAAGTTCTTCTGCTTTTGTATTTGGGTTGATAAGCGCTAAAACTGTTTTAGAACGGTCGGTTGCTGATATTCCGGTGGTGGTTCCATAGCCACGTAAATCAACAGAAACGGTAAAATTAGTTTCATGCGATGTGGTGTTTTTGCCAACCATCAAACCCAAATCTAATTCTTTGCAGCGCTCCTCGGTCATGGGTACACAAATTAAACCACGACCATACTTAGCCATAAAATTAATCATTTGCGGGGTAGCATGTCTCGCTGCAGTTAAAAAATCACCTTCGTTTTCCCTGTCTTCGTCGTCAACAACAATTACAACTTTACCAGCTTTTATATCTACAATGGCTTCTTCTATGGTATTTAACATGATTTTTCTTTTACAAATTTCTTTTGGTTGGTTCCCAAATTCCTTTTTCTACACCACTTAAATAATAAAAAAAACCAATAAGTAAAGCTATGTTCATGGTATAGAAATACCTTACAAATCTAATTAATTTGATATGCAGACCCATTTTATCTAAAAAAATATCCACAAATGACAAAAAAATTAAACTACCCTGAAATAACAAGATGATATAATATAAGTTTGATTTAAAAGCCAAAATAGCACTAAATATTAGAGCAAGTAGCATAAAAAATGGAGTTAACCATCGCAAAACCTTGTGAGAGAAAAAACAAAATGCAACCGGTTTCCAAATAGGCCAAAGCAGATGTTTAAATCGTACTAAGTTTTGAAAATTTCCGGTAGATATTCGAATTTTCCGTTTAAACTCAGATGTAATTTCTATTGGAACATCTTCATGACATACTGATTCTAAAGACATAATAGCCTTTTTTTCTTTTTCCAATACTTTGGTTGCAATATAAAAATCATCAACCAACGAATTTTTAGGGACTGCATCATATAAGTAATTCCGAATAGAAAATGCTCCTCCAAAAGGAGCAATGGTTGCACCAAAAAATTTTCCTTCTAAATATTTAATTCTATTCTCTCTATCTATGTATTTTTTTTCTTGTGTAGCAATACCATCATTAAGGGTAGGGTTTACTATAGTACTACCAACAAGTCCTATTTTTGGGTTTTTGTAGTGTTTTACATTGTGATAAATAGTATCAGCTTGGAAGATAACATTGGCATCTGTAAAAAACAAAACATCTCCGTTTGCGCGCTTAACTAATTGATTAATTATTTCTGTTTTACCAGTTCTGATTTCAAATGGTATGAAGGATATAAAGGGATAAGTGGCTAAATATTTATCTATTATTTTATTTGTATTATCTGTTGATGCATCTGATCCAATAACTAATTGGATTTTATCTTTTGGATAATTACAATTAATTATTGAATTTATTTTGTTAGATATAACAGCCTCTTCGTTGTAAGCTGCCATTAAAATACTTACAGTTGGTAATTCTTTGGTATTAAAAATAGGATTATTTTGATGGTATTTACGTGTATTAATAATTTCTAATAAGAATGGAAAAAGAACATAACTATGAAATACAGCAAAAATAATTAACCATAAAAGTATTTCAATAATTACCACGTTAGCCTATAATTTCTGTTTGTAATAATTTACTAATCCCGATACAATTAAATCATTATCATAATATTTTAATGTATTCTTTTTGGCATTATCACCTATTCTCTTACTAGCGGCCAAGTTACTTAAACATTTATCTAATAAATCAATAAACTCTTGTGCATTATTAGCAATTAAAATATCATTTTGGTGTTTTACATTAATACCCTCAGCTCCCAAACTTGTGGTAATTATGGTTTTACCTAAAGCCATTCCTTCAATAATTTTAATTCGCATTCCGCTACCAGAAAATAAAGGGACAACCATTATTGCATAATTATTCATAAAATCTGAAGCAGATTCAATTTCTCCATGAACTTTTATGGATGAATCGTTTAACGCATAAAAAGAAGAAGGTGTGTTTTTTCCGGCCAAATGAAAAATACTATCCGGGTGTTTCTTTTGTACTTCTGGCCACACATTTTGTATAAACCAATTCATGGATTCTATATTTGGACGCCAATCCATTGAACCTAAATGAAATACTGTTCTTGTAATTACATTACTGGTTGTGACATTAGAATTTTTAAATGTAAATCCAGTAGGAGAAATAAAATAATTACCTCTATATCCAATTTGTTTAAAACGTTCTAAATCATCCATTGTAATAGGGATTAAGAAATCTATTTCTTGAATGACTTTTGTTTCATATTCTAATAATCTTTTTGCTAATATCTTATAATACCATTTTTTTAATCCTACTGAATTTTGAGCTAATTTAAACCATATTTCGCTCTCCACATTATGTGTACGCAATGCAATTTTTGCATTTGAATTGGATCTAATTAATTGTATATAAGGACTTACAAAAAGTCCTTCCAATTGAATTAAATCATAGGTATTTGTTTTTAAAACAGAAACTAATTGTTTATTTACTTTATCAGAAATAAAGCGGCTTGTATTATAAGATTTCTTACTGAATAAATTTAAAAAGGCTTTATGAGGATAAATATTAGTATCAATATCTACTGAAATAAATCGATGCTTCAACTTAAAATCTTCAGGGATAGTTTCAATATTCACATAATTTCGAGAGGTATTTAAAGAAAACACATCCACAATACAACCTGCATTAGTTAACCCTTTTATCATTTGAAGCATTGCAATAGCTCCACCATCTTTTGCAGGAAAAGGCACTCTATTACATAGTAATAATACCTTCAAACTCATTTACTTTTTTGCTGAATAAATCGTTTAAAAAATTTGGCGTATTGTTCAAAATCAAACAATGCTGAATCTACAACAGCTTTATACATTAAGAAAATTCCGAGTGGTATTAATATAACTGTTGCCATCCACATCCCTCGATAAGCAAGCATGGTACCTTCTTTAGCAAAATTTTCTCCAGTAATGGAAATTACATGAAACAAAACAAAGAAAATTATAGCTACCACCACAGGTAAACCTAATCCACCTTTGCGAATTATGGTTCCTAACGGCGCACCTATAAAGAACAAAACTAAACAGGCTACAGATAAAGTGAATTTTCGGTGATATTCCACTAGATGTCTATTGATTAGTTTAGTGTGAAAGGTAAATTCTTCTGCACCAGATAAAGTGTAATTTTTTACATTACGTGCATTTACCAATGCATTATCATAAGTTGCAAACTGGCTTTCAGGACTAATTAACGACTCAATACCTTTTTCTCCTAACTCTATTGTGCCTTCGTTTTTTACAAAGTTTCCTTGTTTCAATTTCAGATTGTTTATCAAATAAGAAGGTTCAATAAATTGCTTAAATCTGATCATACGTTGCGATAAATAAATCTCTAAGGAATCTCTACTTTGTTCCAACTGATTTAAATTCATCATTTGAAAGTGATTTTTAAATAAATTTTCGTCACTTCTTATATTTCTGAAACCAGATAAATCAAATTTAATTTCATATGCTTTAAAACTTACACGCACATGTCGTTGTCTTTCGGCCAAACCAGACTCAGGTCCCGTCTCTTCATACCTTGTCCCATCTTTCAAATTCATGATCAAATATATTTCATCGTCAGATAAATACATTCTTCCTTCTTTTGCAATCAGCACGTTTGTATTTCCAAATCCTTCTGTATGATCGTAGATTAATAAGTCATATAACGTAATGCCATCTGGGCTTTTCTTGCCTACTTTTATTGAAAATCCATCTATCCCATCATAAAAAACACCTTCTTTTAGTAAAAAAGTGGGTTTACTTTGGTTAAAATCAAATAAAATGGTTCCCATTTTTAGATTAGCCTTTGGCATTACACTATTAGAGAAGAAAAATGCAACTGTGCAAAACAAGAGCATTACAATAATTAAAGGCGTCATTGCATTCAATAATGAAATACCGGATGATTTAATTGCAACCAGCTCATAGTTTTCGCCTAACGAACCAAAGGTCATAATAGCAGATAACAAGATAGCCAATGGAAGCGCCAAAGGAACATTACTTGCTGATGCATAAAGCATCAATTCGGCAATAACCTCCCAACCAAAACCTTTTCCTACTAAAATTTCAATGTATTTGAAAAGGAAAAGCATCAACAAAATGAACATTACGATCAAGAATGTTGATACAAAAGGTCCTAGATAGGATTTTATGATGAGTATGTGAAGTTTTTTCACCGTTTATCGGAGCTATAACGGGTACAAATCTCGGTAATTGTTTGCTATTTATGCGCCCAAAACAGAAATTAGGGTATCAACTTGACTATCCCAAATTAACTGCTTGTCTTTTAATTCATCTTCAGATGCAAAATCTGTGATAGATAATGCAACATCATTCGTTAATTCATCTTGGATAACTTCCATTTCAAAGTAACAGTATGGTTCATCTTCTAACCATTTAAACTTTACAGATTTATTTTCTTTATAGCCTAATAGTTTAGCTTTAGACACCTCATTATCCCAATTAAATGTATATACATCTTCATGTACATTTACGTCTTCAGCAAACCATTCGGATAAGCCATTAGGTGTACTTATAAATGTAAATAATATTTTTGGAGAAGATCTGAGTACATACTCTAGAGTAAATTTCTTTTTTATCGACATCACATTAATTCCAATTCAAAAACAATAAGTATTTTTCTAAAGAAAGGGAATTTCTCCTATATTTGCAAACCTTTTTACAATGTAAATGCTAATATCATTGTAATATTTCTTTGAAAACATGGCGGGGTAGCTCAGATGGTTAGAGCGTAGGATTCATAACCCTAAGGTCGGCGGTTCGATCCCGCTCCCCGCTACTAAAAAATTAAAATTAAATAGAAATCCAACTGAATTTATACTCTAATTGTGGAGTTCTTAGCCGTTCAGCAACTCTATTTAGCCTAGTAGGCAGGTTCATTATATAATCTCTAGCTTTTTCCCCAGCATCATCTAAATCTGTAATGCTATCCAACTTCCAATCTTTAATTAAAGAATCTAATATATTGGTATAATCCGTCGCAGTGTAAACACCCAATCGTTGTGCAGCATCAGTAAAATGGCCAAATGTTTGACCAATTTTTAATCCCATTTCACGTAAATAATGTGCAGGCATCACTATTTTCTTTCTCATCATATCTTCAAAAGCTAGCATCATTTCATTTGGATCAACTTCGAAGACTTTGGATACAAAAGCCTTGTATGCCTTAGCATGTCTCGCTTCATCTGCAGCTATTACACCACAAATTTTTGCCAATTGATTATCGCCTGCTTGTTTAGATAATTGTGCAACCCTTCTGTGGGATAAATTTGTTGCCAATTCTTGAAAGGATGTATAAACAAAACTTTTATATGGATCATTATCTGTTTTAATATCAAGCCCATCAGCTATTAAATATTGTGTAGATATTTCCATTTTTCTCATATCAACCCTTCCTGAAAGATATAAATACTTGTTTAGTAAATCACCATGTCTATTTTCTTCAGAAGTCCAACCCCTAATCCATTTTACCCATGAACTAGATTCTTCTCTTGGAGTATCAGAAATAGTATATAACCACGATTCATATGAAGGTAAAGCCTCCTCCGTAATGGTGTCACCTATTAAAACAGCTAATAAATCATAAGACAATTCTTTAGCTCTATCTTGTAAGTCCCTTACTTCATTAAAAAAATTTTCATTTCTTGAATCTGGAAGCAAGTCGGCAGGCTGCCAATTTTCATCTATTGGTTTTAGTATTGAATAAATATTTTCTTCTAAAAATTGTTCAATATGATTGATTACCTCAACACGAGGAACTGGTTTTGTTTGTATCATAAAAAATTTGAATTCTATCTACACGTTTTCTTTTAGGCGGGAAACCAAAGATAAGCAAATAAGGTATAAAATTTATATTATTTTAAAAGCTTAGTACAAATAAAAAAGCCATTCCGATATTCATGGAATGGCTTTCGATTTTTGGTTCATTATGTTGAACCGTTTAATAATTTCGGCGACGACCTACTCTCCCAGGTATTACCCAAGTACCATCGGCGCTGACAGGCTTAACTTCTCTGTTCGGAATGGGAAGAGGTGGACACTGTCGCTATAATCACCTAAAATATCTTCGC
>JBGTLU010000035.1:0-4857 GCA_041743935.1 Sphingobacteriaceae bacterium | reverse complement strand
CGCCACTGCGCCAAGCGCCAAACCGTTAGCGGTCAGGCTAAAAATGACGCACTAGGACAATGAAAGAACAATTGACAAGCAAAAGAAACATTCTATTAACAGGCTTTTTGCTTCTATTTATAGTCGGAGTTTTTGGCTTTATTGGGACACTTGGTATTGTAAAGGCAGTTGAAGACTATGAAACAGGAAATTTTTGGTCTAAAACTTTGTTTATACCCTTAATTTTCATACCATTTGTGTTGTATTTTATCTATTACTTCTTGACTTATTTTCCTTCGTTTCGAATAGACAAAAATGGTATCGAAGTTTCAACCATTTTTAAATCTAAAAAATATAGTTGGAAAGAAATTAAAGCAATTCAGATAACAGGAAAACAACCTTGCAAGTTTTTATTTGTTTCAATGCCTATTGAAGCAACAACAATAAATCTACTTGATAACTCTGAAATTTATCTATGGGTAGACTATTACAGAAATAAATCGGACTTGAGAGTTGTTCTTGAAAGAGCAAATGACATTTTACAAGCCAATAAACAATTCTCAACGTTTAACTTTAATACTGACAGACCAAAATTTGCCGACCGGTTTGTAAATGACTTTAACGGCAATAAATTTAACGGAAATCACTTTCTTACGTTCAACGGTATAGCATTTTATGGTTGGTTTGCCTTCTTTGCATATCTTTTTATTATCAAAGACAACAATCCTTTTAGTAATATCACTGGACTAATAATTTTACCAATTCTAATTCTTTCCTTTCCAGCACTTTTCAGTTATCAAATGCATTATTTTATCGTTGGACAAAAATTTCTTATCATTAAAAACACGATATGGTTTTGGAGAAAGGACATTTACCAACTATCTGATATTAAAGAAGTGGTTATAGAAACACCACATAGACTTTCCACTTCACTCAGAGTAATTACAAATGATTACCGTGACAAACTTTATCCGGCAGGAAGTTTAAGGGACAAGACATGGAGGCAAATGATGAAGCAATTAAAGAACAGTAAAATCAAAGTGAGAAATGAAGCTGTTTAGAAACATTGGACAAGAAGTCCGAACCGCTAACAGCACCTACCCAAAAGGCGGGGTTTCGTGTTCCAAAGTCAGTTTTGTGGTTAATCAAACATTAGTATTTCAAATCAAGTTTTGTGGTAAAAGTCCCGCCCTTCGGGTAGCTGCAAACCGTTATAAGCAAGCCTAAGAGACGACCGTTCAACCATCAAACGGACACCAAAACGACCAGACTTTTGACTTCCAAACTAACTCTCGGACGACAAAAACTCGGTTGACAATTTCGTTGTAACTCGACACCTGACCATACTTGTTTGCCGAAACCCAAGCCAATGCAAAGTTTTAAAAATTTTCCCACCGCACATTTAAAAAAATAATTTTAGCCAATCGCACATTGGCACATTTGCAAAACCGCACAAGCTGACCCACAACCCAAGTTTTGCAAAAGAGCCAATTTCCTAACCTTCAATGAAAACCCTATATCATTGAAGATCTTTCGACTATAACATTTCTAAAAAAAAACTCCAAAATTGCTTTTATAGTTAGGAATCCTTACTATATTTGTAGTGGCAATAATGTCAAGCAACATTTAAATTCATAAACAAAATGGCAAAATCAATTTTCTATCACGCAGGTTGTCCTGTTTGCATCAGTGCAGAACACGACATTGTAAATCTTATTGGTGCAACTAATGTTGAAATCGTTCACATTGGCGAAGACCGTAATCGAATTTCAGAAGCAGAAAAAGCAGGTGTAAAATCTGTCCCTGCATTGCTTACACCAAATGGTAATGTACTTCACCTTAATTATGGTGCGTCTATGGCTGACGTTAAAGGCTAAAAAATTTTCAAATCAAAAGTTAGGAGTCCTAATCTAAAAAGAATTCCTACTTATTCTTTTAACCATTAAAATTCAGAAAAAATGAAACATTTATTTCTTCTTCTCGGAGTTTCCCTATTCGCAGTTCAAGGCTTTGCTTGCGATAAATGCGGAAACTACAACAATGACAACTTTCAAATCAAAAAGGTAAGCGTAAAACATGCAACCGAAATTGGTGCGACTATTTGGGAAATTACCGTAAAAGGAACAGCAGGAAAAACAACGCCTACCCCAGCAGGTCAACTCAATGGAGCACCTGTTTTGGGTTATGTATTCCCAACTACGCTAAAACCAACTGACGTAGGATTTGGCGATACGGAAGGAATTGTAGCACTTGCCTTAACCTCACATCCCGACTTTGACGACACGCCACTTTGGGACGAAAATTCAGACCGTAATTTTGCAAATGACGGTATTATTTGGCATCCGCATTGGGTGATTTTGACCGAAGATAAACGGGTGGAAGGCGGTTTGGCTGTAAAACAGTTTGACCCCAAAGACACAACGGTTGTGTTACCCCCAACCAATCCGGGAATGCCAATGTATATGGATTCTCCAGGTTTTCAGGTCATTACAAAAGGAAATACAATAAGAGTGGTTGTTCCCGATTATAGAATGAATAACAAAACTGATTTTTCTTATGACGGTGTTGCAGCTTATATGCAAGTAAATACAGGCGGTAATGGTGGACACGGTGGTGGAGACAAACCTATGCTTGGCGTTTACAAAGTGTATTCGGTAGCCAGTGGAAATTTATCTTTACCCTACAAAGTAAAGTAATTTAATTACCTTGTAAAGTTAGGAATCCTATCTTTGCAAGGTTTTTATTTTTTTCAGAATGAAACAAATAACAATATAGATTGCTGTTGCCTTTTTGACAGTCTTGCCTATCAAGGCTCAATCAAACAATAAAAAAGAAACAAAAATGAAAGTAGCAGTTTGGGACACTTATGTAACCAAAAAAGACGGTAGCATAATGCACTTTGACATCATTGCACCGCAAGAAATTACAGATACAACCATAATTTACGGATATGGCGAAGATTATCTAAAAACCAAAGAACAAAACGGACAACCTTTATCATCAAAAGAGTGTAGGTTTTGCCACATTGAAAGTGTGAAACCGCAATGGGATGCAGAAATTAAACAAAAGGGATATTTCATAATTGAAATGGATAATTGCGAATGAAAGAAACAATCCATTTGCTTTTTTCTTATGGCACTTTACAGTTAGAGAAAGTTCAGCTTGAGAATTATGGTCGTATCCTAAAAGGTGAGCAAGATAAATTGACAGGATATAAAATTGAGAACTTACAAATTACCGATACAACAGTTCTTGCTAAAAGCCAACTTGAGTATCATCCCATTGCTGTAAAATCAGAAAATGAAGGTGATTTTATTAATGGTGTAGTATTTGAGATTACAGAAACTGAACTTGCTGAAACCGACAAATATGAAGTAAGTCAATACCATAGAATACTTGAGACTTTTGAGTCGCGCAAAAAGGCGTGGGTATATGTGGCTAAAATTAAAATAATATGAAATATTCATCATTCAATTTAAACATACAAAACCAGAAAATAGAAAGTCGTATTGTAGTGGCATTGGAGCGTATTTCAGAAGCGTTTCGGGTATTACTTTGGAATGAAAGTAAAGATAACTCATTAAGCCCTATACAAATTCAGATTTTGATATTCATCTCTTTTCATTCGTTTAAAAAATGTAAAGTAGGTTATTTGGCAGACGAGTTCAATATGACCAAAGCCACTATAAGTGATAGTGTTAGGGTTTTGCTTGCTAAAGATTTAGTTTCCAAAGAAATCGACCCAATTGACACAAGAAGCTATTCCCTCTCACTTACTGACGAAGGAATTAAAATAGCTAAAAAAGCATCATTCTTTGCTTCTTCCATAGAAAAACCTATCGAAAGTTTAACCGAAGAACAAAAAGTGATAATGCTTAATGGGTTATTGAAATTGATTTATGATTTAAACAAATCAGGTATTATTACCATTCAAAGAATGTGTTTTACTTGCTCCAATTACCAAATTAAAGATGGTGTTCATTACTGCAAACTTTTGAAATGTCAACTTGCCGAAAATGAATTAAGAGTAGATTGCCCCGAACACGAGTTAATTTAAAAGTGATGTGCAATTGTTTTTACCCCTAACTCTAACTTTTCTTCAGATAAAGAAGCAAAACCAAGTCTCAACCCCATAATGGGTTCATTAAAGCTGTATTTGTCTGGTGTCAAGATTTTTATACCCTTGTTCTCTAACTGTTTAGCTAGCTTGAAAATGTCCTTCTGTTTTTTGGGTTTGAGCCAAAAGGCAAGGCCACCACTGGGTTTCTGAAACTCAATTTTTTCCGTCAAATGTTCTGTTAAAAGTGTTTCAAAAAAATCTCGTTTTTCAGCATACTTAGCGGCAACTCTTCTAAGGTGTCTTTTTATTGTTCCGTCCTGTATCAACTCCAATACGGCTTGTTCCATCATTGTGTCGCCCTGCACATCAATTATCTTTCGCAGTGAAGAGACTTTACTTATCAAATCTGTATTACCAGAATAGAGATAACCTATTCGCAAAGCAGGAGCTACAATTTTACTCATTGTCCCTATGTAAACATAGTTTTCAAAATTTGACAAACTACCTAAAGGAAAAATAGGTCGTGCTGCAAAATGAAATTCGTGGTCATAATCGTCTTCAATGATATAAAATCCATATTGATTACTCAGTTTAATAAGTTCGTACCGTCTTTGTATGCTCAAACTTACAGTTGTTGGAAATTGATGATGCGGAGTTATATAAACAGCTTTTATTTTTCTTTTTTTCAGTACATCTTCAATTTCACCTACCAAAATACCATCACTGTCAATGGATACAGGCACTAAATCGGCACCTGCAAATTCAAAAGCCTGCCACGCTGGTGCGTAGCCAGGATTTTCAATTACTACTACATCGCC
>JBGTLU010000034.1:0-3603 GCA_041743935.1 Sphingobacteriaceae bacterium | reverse complement strand
GGCGATGTAGTAGTAATTGAAAATCCTGGCTACGCACCAGCGTGGCAGGCTTTTGAATTTGCAGGTGCCGATTTAGTGCCTGTATCCATTGACAGTGATGGTATTTTGGTAGGTGAAATTGAAGATGTACTGAAAAAAAGAGAAATAAAAGCTGTTTATATAACTCCGCATCATCAATTTCCAACAACTGTAAGTTTGAGCATACAAAGACGGTACGAACTTATTAAACTGAGTAATCAATACGGATTTTATATCATTGAAGACGATTATGACCACGAATTTCATTTTGCAGCACGACCTATTTTTCCATTAGGTAGTTTGTCAAATTTTGAAAACTATGTTTACATAGGGACAATGAGTAAAATTGTAGCTCCTGCTTTGCGAATAGGTTATCTCTATTGTAGTAATACAGATTTCATAAGTAAAGTCTCTTCACTTCGAAAGGTAATTGATGTGCAGGGCGACACAATGATGGAACAAGCCGTTTTGGGGTTGATACAGGACGGAACAATAAAAAGACACCTTAGAAGAGTTACCGCAAAGTATGCTGAAAAAAGAGATTTTTTTGAAACACTTTTAACAGAACATTTAGTTGAAAAAATTGAGTTTCAGAAGCCCAATGGTGGCCTTGCCTTTTGGCTCAAACCCAAAAAACAGAGTGATATTTTTAAGCTAGCTAAACAGCTAGAGAACAAGGGTATAATAATCTTGACACCAGACAAATACAGCTTTAATGAACCCATTATGGGGTTGAGACTTGGTTTTGCTTCTTTATCTGAACAAAAGTTAGAATTAGGGGTGAAAACAATTGCATCACTTCTAGATTAACTCGTGTTCAGGGCAATCTACTCTCAATTCATTTTCGGCAAGTTGACATTTCAAAAGTTTGCAGTAATGAACGCCATTTTCAATTTGGTAATTGGAGCAAGTAAAACACATTCTTTGAATGGTAATGATACCTGATTTGTTTAAATCATAAATCAATTTCAATAATCCATTTAGCATTATCACTTTTTGTTCTTCGGTCAAACTTTCGATAGGTTTTTCTATGGAAGACGCAAAAAATGATGCTTTTTTAGCTATTTTAATTCCTTCGTCAGTAAGTGAAAGAGAATAGCTTCTTGTGTCAATTGGGTCAATTTCTTTAGTAACTAATTCTTTGGCAAGTAAAACCCTAACACTATCACTTATAGTGGCTTTGGTCATATTAAACTCGTCTGCCAAATAACCCACTTTACATTTTTTAAACGAATGAAAAGAGATGAATATCAAAATCTGAATTTGTATCGGGCTTAATGAGCTTTCTTTACTTTCATTCCAAAGTAATACCCGAAACGCTTCTGAAATTCGCTCCAATGCCACTACAATGCGACTTTCTATTTTTTGGTTTTGTACGTTTAAATTGAATGATGAATATTTCATATTGTCTTATTTTTAGCCACATAAACCCAAGCCTTCTTCCCTGAATGAAAAGTTTCAAGGATTCTATGGTATTGACTTACTTCGTATTTATCGGTTTCGGCAAGTTCGGTGTCTGTAATTACAAATATCATTCCTTCAACAAAATCATCTTCAAATTCTGATTTAACGGCTATAGGATGATATTCAAGCTGACTTTTAGCTAGAACAGATACATCTGAGATTTGCATTTTTTCAATTTTATACCCGTACAATTTGTCTTTCTCTCCTTTTAAAATCCGACCATAATTTACGATCTGTACTTTCTCTAATTGTAAAGTTCCATAAGAGAATAGCAAATGTGTTGTGTCTTTCATCAGCAGTTTTCTATTTCAATTATAAAATATCCTTTTTGCTTTATTTCCGCTTCCCATTGTGGCCTCAGGGTTTCAATGTGGCAAAAGCTACATTCTTTTGAAGTTAATGGTTGTTCTTCTTGCCCATTTGTTTTTAGGTAATCTCTCACATATCCATATATTATGGTAGTATCTTTTATCTCTTCAGCCGCAATAATGTCAAAGTGCATTATGCTACCGTCTTTTTTTGGCACATAAGTGTCCCAAACTGCTACTTTCATATTTTAGTTTATTTAATTTGAAAAGCCCTGCAAAGATAGGAATCCTAACTTTACAGGGCAAAAAATATTACTTTACTTTATAGGGTAATGACAAATCGCCACTTGCCACAGAGTATACTTTGTAAACGCCAAGCATTGGTTTGTCTCCGCCACCGTGTCCACCTTCTCCGTCTGTATTCACTTGCATATAAGATGCAACACCGTCATAAGAAAAATCTGTTTTGTTGTTCATTCGATAATCGGGAACAACCACTCTTATTGTATTTCCTTTTGTGATTACTTGAAATCCTGGTGAGTCCATATACATTGGCATTCCGGGATTGGTAGGTGGCAGAACTACGCTTGTATCTTTTGGGTCAAACTGTTTTACTGCCAAACCACCGTCCACACGTTTGTCTTCGGTTAAAATCACCCAATGCGGATGCCAAATGATTCCATCATTCGCATAGTCGCCATCATTGTTTTCATCCCAAAGTGGTGTGTCGTCAAAATCAGGATGTGAAGTTAAGGCAAGTGCTACTATGCCCTCAGTGTTGCTAAATCCAACATCAGTTGGTTTCAAGGAAGTTGGGAAAACGTAGCCCAAAACTGGTGCTCCATTGAGTTGACCTGCTGGTGTTGGTGTTGTTTTTCCTGCTGTTCCTTTTACGGTAATTTCCCAAATAGTTGCACCAATTTCAGGCGAGTGCTTAACACTTACTTTTTTAATTTGGAAATCGTCATTGTTGTAGTTTCCGCATTTGTCGCAAGCATAACTTTGAACTGCGAAAAGCGAAAGACCGAGAAGTAGAAATAATTGTTTCATTTTTTGAATTTTAATGGTTAAAAATTAAGTTAGAAGTTCTAATATAAATTAGGACTCCTAACCTTTAAATAGAAATTTTTCTAGCCTTTTACGTCAGCAATAGACGCACCAAAATTAAGGTGAAGCACATTGCCTGTTGGGGTTAACAAAGCAGGAACAGATTTTACACCTGCTTTTTCAGCTTCTGCGATTCGGTTGCGGTCTTCGCCAATGTGAACGAGTTCTACATTGTCTGCACCAATTAGGTTAATGATGTCGTGCTCTGCACTTACGCAAACTGGACATCCTGCGTGATAGAAAATTGATTTTGCCATTTTTTTATGAATTTATTTGATGTTTGGCATTATTGCCGCTTCAAATATAGTAAGGAATCCTAACAATAAAAATTATTTTTGAGAATTAATTCTTACAACATTGATATTCAATGAAATAAAAATCTCATAAGGGTGGGAAAATTGGCTCTTTTGTAAAACTTGGGTCGTGTGTCGGCTTGTGCGGTTTTGCAAATGTGCCAATGTGTGACTGGCTAAAATTATTTTTTAAAATGTGCGGTGGGAAAAATTTTTAAAACAATCGGGTCAGTCAGTGTGTCGCTAAAGTCAGCCCGTATGATTTTAATAAGTTGTAAAAGTTCGATTTTTAGAAGTCTGTTTTTTCGGAGTACAGTCGTTCTCTAGGCTTGCTTACAACGTTTCGCATATATGGCTCGTGGCGGATTCAATGCACTTCTTTATCCGTCGTGTACGAAATTAAATAAATGTTT
>JBGTLU010000033.1:0-3457 GCA_041743935.1 Sphingobacteriaceae bacterium | reverse complement strand
AAAAGCGTTGAGAACAAATTTAGCAACAATACTTCCAGAAGAAGCTCTAAATGTTTTCGACAAAGATGCAAAGAGTCTGCAATCAAACCACAAATCAATTTTAAAACTGAAAGTTGGAGACAAAGCACCCGACTTTTCACTTCCTAATGCAACAGGAAAAACCATTAACCTTTCTGAGTTGCTTTTAAAAGGGAAAGTGGTACTTACTTTTTACAGGGGTTCTTGGTGTCCGTACTGCAACCTTCAATTAGCTCACTACCAATCATCATTGAAAGAAATTCACGGATTGGGTGCAGAGTTGGTCGCTATTTCACCACAAACACCAGATGAATCTCTTAATATAAGCGAGAAAAACCAACTCAATTTTGAAGTGTTGAGCGACAATGGCAATAAGGTTGCTAAACAATACACCACGGTTTTTAAAAATGGTGATGTGCCTCTTAACCTTATGAAAGAACTCGGTATTAACTTTGCCGCACACTATGCTGATGATTCCAACGAACTACCAATTCCTGCGGTGTTCGTAATAGATAAAGACGGAACAATCTCATTTGCTGCATCAACAGGTGGTGATTATAGAAATCGTGTAGATGTATCAGAAATCATTAACGCATTAAACAAATAAGGCAATGAAAGATACATTCAACAACATCATAAGTTGGGTATTAGCAATCTTAATGCTCATCTTCGGTTTCAACAAATTCTTTGGTTTTATTCCAGTTGAGCCACCTGCCGACCCTACCGCTCAAAGTTTTATGGGAGCAATGTTTACTTCATACTTATTTGTTGTCGTAGCAACAGCAGAAATTATGGGTGGAATTTTACTTTTGATTCCAAGAACAAGGTTACTTGGTTGGTTTTTACTTCTGCCAGTAATCTTCAATATTGTAGCTTTTCATATAGCACACGATTTTATTGGTAATGGAATTTGGTTATTGCCGACAGCTTTGTTTGCAATCATAACCTTTTTTCAATTTGAAAATTTAAAAAAAGTTGTGTCGTATGAACAAGTTTAGTGTAATAATTATTGCATTGATTTTTACAGGCAATGCAGGGTTTGCACAAAATTTGAAAAGAGTCAAAGTATCTAATAGCATAGAAATGGAGAGTAGTCTGAACGAAGTTTGGACTACTCTTTCCAACCTTGAAAATTTGGACAAATTAGTGCCTGAAATAGTTAGCAAAACAGAAAGCCTTGGAAATGGCAAAGGGGCTATTGTTACATTGACCTTAAAATCAAATGGTTTAAAAGTTGTAGAACGAGTGACCAAATTGGACAACAAGCGGCATATTATAGTTTATGAAATGCTTGAAACACCAATGCCAATTTCCGGCTATAAAGCAACTATCAAAATCACACCATTGATTAACAACAGATTTAAGATTGACTTTTCATCTGGTTTTAAGGTGCAAGAAAAAGATAGGGCTGCAATGGTGGCTACAATCAACAATTTTCAAATAATGTTACTATCAAACATCAAAACAAAATACAATGATGAAAAATAATATTTGGTTTATCACAGGTATTTCCAGCGGTTTGGGTAAGGCTATTGCTCAAACCGTAATGGAACAAGGCGATTTTGTAATCGGTACATTCCGCAATCAAAATCAAGTAGATACTTTTAATAGCCAACATCAAGACAAGGCTTTGGCTTTGGTTTTAGATATTACAAATTCTGAACAGATTGACAGTACTTTTCAACTCATAAAACAAAAATTTGGCAGAATTGATGTTTTAGTAAATAATGCAGGATTTGGTTTTGCGGGGGCGATTGAAGAAACAAGTACGGAAGAAGTGAGAAATGTTTTTGAAGCTAACTTTTTCGGCACACTAAAATTAACTCAAACATTTTTACCCTTATTCAGAAAACAAAGAAGCGGACACATTATTCAGATATCATCTCACGGTGGTTTCAAAGCTTTTGCAGGATTTGGGATTTACAATGCGAGTAAATTCGCACTTGAGGGATTTAGCGAAGCATTGGCACAAGAAATTGCACCATTAGGAATTAAGCTAACGATTGTTCAGCCTGGTCCTTTTAGGACAGCATTTGCAGGTACTTCATTTAGGCAAGCCAACACAAGTATTGAAGATTATGCCAATACCGCAGGAATATTTAAGGAGAAGATACAACAAGTAAATGGTAAACAAGAAGGCGACCCCGAAAAAGGTGCAAAAGCTATTTATGACATCACGACTTTGGATAAACCACCTTTGAGACTACCATTGGGAAAAATTGCATTACTAACCCTGACATCTAAGTTAGAAAGTGTAAAAGCTGACATTGATACTTGCAGAGACATTGCAGAGAATGCAGTATTTAATGAGTGACAAAAAGCCCAAAACACTAACAAAATATATGGAAAATTTCTGAATACAGTTTAATGTGTTAGTTTAGTTTTTAAATTACAATTTCTTACAGTTAACAATTTAAACTATACCAGACTAGCAACTTACTATATACCAATCTTACCTGTAATTAAAATAAGCTGAAATTAATGTACCAACGAATAGCACATATTGCCTTAGTGGTTAAAGATTATGATGATGCCATTGAATTTTACACTAAAAAATTGAATTTCACACTTCTTGAAGACACGAGAATTGACGAAAAGAAGAGGTGGGTAATGGTTGCACCTCCAGGAGCTAAGGAATGTTGCTTATTACTTGCAAAAGCGAATAACGATAGACAACTAGAAATCATTGGAAACCAGACAGGAGGAAGGGTTGGCTTTTTTCTATTCACAGATGACTTTTGGAGGGATTTTAATACTATGACTGACAACAAAATAAATTTTGTGAGACCGCCAACCAAGTTTGAATACGGAACTGTTGCTGTATTTGAAGATTTATATGGGAATATGTGGGATTTGATTGAACCTAATGAAATCAATAAAGGACTAATAAAAGAATAAAAACAGGTAGTAAGGTTTATGAAATCATTGCACTCTTCGGGATGCTCTGCTTAATATACTAACCGTTGTGTGTTAGAGTAAAAGGGGGTCAGTGCGCAAATGACACATGGCTTACCGAGCCATATTTCGTGCTAGATCTACACTATATCCAACTCAATGTTTTTTACCCGCCATCATTGTTACACTTTGCCCATCCAACTTCTCCTTCAAAACCGCCATATCTTCTTCTACTTTTTTACTGATAATTTTGGCATAGTGTTGAGTAGTCCGTAGATTTTTATGCCCAAGTAGTTTCCCAACTGTTTCTATTGGAACACCATTAGACAAGGTTACTGTCGTAGCAAAAGTGTGTCGAGCCAAGTGGGTAGTTAGGTTCTTTTTAATACCACATAAATCAGCGATTTCTTTTAAATAGGCATTGGACTTTTGGTTGCTCAATACCGGAAGAACACATTCTCCATTCAATACTTTGGGATGATTCTTATATTTTTCTAAAATTCCGACTGCTGTTGGAAGTAGGGGAATCCCCAATTTGGATTGG
>JBGTLU010000032.1:0-15391 GCA_041743935.1 Sphingobacteriaceae bacterium | reverse complement strand
GGACTTGTGCGTAACTTTGCAACACAAAAAGTCTAAATGAGTACCAAATACCCTCTCTCGCGCAAGCATTAGCGTAGCGGTGCTTGTGATAGTAAATAGGTAGAGTTGGTAACTTTGCCGTTCTACATTACTATGTCGAGCAACATGTTCCTGAAAGTTATTCTACGTATCCCATCCAAATCCAATTACAAAAAAATCGTACTTTAGTTTAGATGGAACTTAAACACATAACTATTAACAAAACTGCCCGATATGCTCAGCTTGGAACACTGTCTGAACATACCAAAACCATATGGATTGTCTTCCACGGATATGGACATTTAGCCGAACATTTCATAAAGAAATTTAAGATGTTGGATGACGATGAAACCGTTATTATAGCACCGGAAGCACTATCTAAATTTTATTTAGAAGGATTTTCCGGTAGGGTAGGGGCAAGCTGGATGACCAAAGAAGATCGATTAAATGAGATAGAAGATTACCTAAATTTCATAGATAAAATATACCAAGAATTAGGACTGAATGGGAAAGAAATAGCCATACACTTAATCGGTTTTTCGCAAGGAACTAACACCGCAAGTAGGGTATATTTCCTCGGAAAAAATAGGGTGGATAATCTGTTTTTGATTGCAGGTTCTGTACCAGATGACATACCAAAAGAGGTACTTCTAAATAGATTAAATGGAAAGGAATTGGTTCTTTTATCTGGGGAGGATGATACCCTTATTCCAACAGATTTAATGTACAAAGAGCATAATAGATTAAGAGAAATAGGGGTAAGAATAAACCATCAAGTATTTAAAGGAGAACATACAGTAAATGAGGATTGCTTATCGAAAATATTAGATATTTTAAGCAAAGAAGTGAAATAAAAGAAAAATATAAATATCAATAAATCAGTCAATAATAAAATATACTGAAACAATATAATCAAATATAAACCAGAAATAAACTAAAAAAATTAGTAAATATTAAGATATATGCATAATTATAAAAATAAACTATTAATAATCAGTGTATTTATACTTATTACTTCTTTAATTAATCCACTATCAACAAAAGCACAGCTTGCAAACTTCGGACAGAACCCTCCGGGCTTAAAATGGTGGTTTTTAGACACCGAATACTTTACCGTTATTTACCCAACTGGCATGGAACGAGAAGCTCAACGGATGGCAAATACCTTAGAGCACATCTACCCTGCTATCCAAAAATCCTTACCAGGAAGTTCCAGAAAAACGGCTATTATTTTACAAAACCAGGGTGTCATTTCTAATGGATTTGTAACCCTCGCTCCTCGTCATTCCGAGTTCTTTACAACCCCTCCGCAAGACTTCGAACCGGCAGATTGGTTGAACCTTTTGGCGGTGCATGAAATTAGACACGTAGTTCAAATTGATAAGACGATTGACCGATTTAAAATTCCACTTTTTGAGGAAGGTCAGTTCGGCGTGTTCGGTTTAACTTTTCCAATTTGGTTCATAGAAGGAGATGCCACTGTTATTGAAACTGCACTCACCAATACCGGCCGTGGCAGACAAGCAACTTGGGAAAAAGAGTTCAGAGCAAATTTACTTTCGGGTAATCGCTTTTCGTATTCCAAAAATTATTTTGGTTCGTTAAAAGACAACGTCCCTGATTTTTATCGGCTCGGTTATTACATGAGTACTCACATTCGCTTAAACCACGGCGATAGCGTATATAACGAATTATTTGAGCGTTCACTGAAACGGTTTCCTCTGCCTTACTCATTTTCTCGCTCTTTAAAGCAACTTACGGGTAAAACCACAGCCAAGTATTACCAAGAAGTTTTGGATGATTTAGAGGAGCGCTGGAGCCTGCAATCCATTAAAACCAAGCCCGAAAAGTACTCCACTCTTAACTCAACAGTAAAGATGGAAACAAATTATACTTTACCACATCGGTACGATGATGAACATGTTTTGGCTCTGAAATCAGGTTTGGGCACCACTCCAAGAATTACAAAAATTAATATCCAGTCTAAAAAAGAAGAAACCGTATTGCGATTAGGTTTTCAGACAGATGATTATTTTGATTACGTGGATGATTTAATCGTATGGTCAGAATTACGGTTTGATCCGAGATATTCTTACCGAACGTATTCTGTCATCAACACATATGATTTAAAAACAAAAAAGAAAAAGCAACTCACAAATAAAAGCAGATTATTTAGCCCGGTTTTATCGCCCGATAAAAGCAAAATAGCGGCTGTAGAAATAAGCCACGCCAATGAATACAATATAGTAATTCTGGATGCACAAACGGGCAAACAAATTCAAAAACTAGAGAATGAGCAAAATGTATTTTTTCAATATCCTATTTTTAATGAAGATGGAAGTAAATTGGCTAGTACTTTTTCTACCACAAAAGGACGTTCGGTGGTGGTGTATGATTTGCAAAGCGGAGCTTCAGAAATCATTCTGCCAAACACGTTCAAAAACATTGGCGTAACTGATTTTAATGGAGATGAAATATTACTTACAAGTGACGAAAATGGCATCGACAATATTTATTTATATCACTTTAAAAATCAAAACCTAAAACGAATTAGCAATTCTGAATATGGAGCAGTAAATGCGCAATTTGATGGAGGAAAAACCATACTATTTAATCAAATTGGTGTATTAGGAGCAGAAATAGCCAATGCAGAATTATTAGATAATGATTTCCCGGTGGAAGATTATTTTATTCATTACACCGCACCACTGATTGAACGAGAAGCGGGGGAGAGTGTGTTTGAAAACATCCCACAAGAAACTTTTATTCCTAAAAAATACAGCGAATTTAAAAACCTATTTAATTTTCATAGTATTACTCCATTTGCTGAAGATTTGGGCAATAATGATATACTTTATTCGCTCGAATTAAAATCGGATAATTTATTAAATACCGCAAATACACGCATACAAAGTTCATATAATACCCAAACCAGAGGTTTTGAGTATGGAGCTTCCTTTACTTATAAAAAATATTATCCGCAATTTTCTGTGGGATATTTAAATCGGAAACGTTTGGGTTTGGCACAAGGAATACAGAATGGTAATACGGTTTTTGTCCCATTCAGTTTTAGGCAAAACGAAATAGATTTAGCAGCATCTATCCCTTTATCTTTTTCAACTGGTAATAATTCTTACAGTGTAATTGCTCAAGCTAGTACGTTGTATACTAGCAGATATAACGTTTCTATACCATTACAAAATTTTAGAACGGAAGTGAAATTTCCGATAAAATACTCGCTTGGCTTTGCTAGAGCAAGTAGAAGAAGTGCAAGAGATTTAGCATCGCCGTGGTCACAAATTATACGTTTTAGTTATGAATCCCTACCATTTGAGCCAAGTTTATCTGGCAAAGTTCTGACGTTTAGAACCTCATTTACTTTTCCGGGTTTTGCAAAACACCATGCTATTATTGCGGGATTCAATTACCAAGATGCAAGTGGAGTGTATACCAATGTTATCGATATTCCGGAAGTGAATGGATCTGAATTCATCACCCGAAATCAAAAAATACACAATACGTTATTAACTCGATATCGTTTCCCGATAGCTTACCCAGATTGGGAACTCAGCACTTTGGCTTACATAAAACGCATTAAGGGTGGATTTTTTGCCGATTTTGAAAACTTGAAGTATGCAAATGGTGGATTATTAACTTATGGCGCAGAACTTTCTTTGGATGCTAATTTACTCCGATTTTATTTACCTACTTTTGATTTAGGCACACGACTTATTTTTTTCAACGATACGAAAAAGACAAGTCCTAAAATAGAATTAACATTAAATATTGGATTCTGATGAAAGCAAAAACCATCGTAATAATTGTTGTAACCATATTACTTACCATTGTAATCACCCAAAATACAGACGCAGTAAGTTTTAAACTTTTGTTTTGGAATTTAGATATATCCAAACTTTTCTTAATCCCGACATTACTTTTGATTGGATTTTTACTAGGCTTATTAAGCAGAAAATCGAGAGAACGACAAGAAACAGAACAATACGATAAGCCTAATCTGAGTGATGAGGACAGAGATTACATTAGCTAATTAAACAAAAATGGTACAGAAAACAGTATTAATACTGTTTTCTGTACCATCCATTCCTTTCTATAAAAAACAACTATTGGATAGTTGTAATGCTAATATTCGTCTTCGTTGAAAAAGAAATCATCTTTGGTCGGATAATCGGGCCATATTTCTTCGATGGTTTCATATGGCTCACCATCGTCTTCTAAAGCTTGCAAATTTTCAATCACTTCCACAGGCGCCCCAGATCTTATGGCATAATCAATTAACTCGTCTTTTGTTGCCGGCCAAGGTGCATCTTCTAAATGCGAAGCTAATTCTAGTGTCCAATACATAATTTTATTTTTGTTTAGATAAATTTTCTATTTTTCGCAAAAGTATAATTTTAACTCATATTTCAAACAAGAGTTTTATAATTTCTCTATATTCTTGGAATCCATTTATTTTCAGTTGCTTGTACTTCCTTAGCAATCATCCTGCCTAAAACAAATAAATAATCAGAAAGGCGGTTCAGATAAACTAAAACAAGATTTTCTACATGACTTTGTTCCGCCAGTAGCACACATAATCTCTCTGCTCTTCTGCAAACACAGCGTGCCAAATGACAAAAAGAAACAGTAGTATGTCCTCCGGGCAAAACAAAATGCTTCAAAGTTGGCAACAATTCATTCATTGCATCCATTTCTTGCTCCAATAATTCAATGTCTGTGGAGTTTAAATCGGGCACAATCATTTTAGATTTTTCGGGGTCGGATGCCAGATTAGAACCAATGGTAAACAAACGATCTTGTATTTCTTTTAAAATTTCTTTTTGTTTTTGGCTGATGTCTTGGTCGCGGATTAATCCGATGTAGGAATTTAATTCGTCTACGGTACCGTAAGCATCTATTCTTAAGTGATGTTTAGGCACACGTGTGCCACCAATTAAAGACGTTTGTCCTTTGTCACCAGTTTTTGTGTAAATTTTCATGCTTTAATAATTGCAGGCGCTAAATAAATAAATATTACTAACCCGCATTTATATAATTTGTTCAGATATTAACAGATTTTATGTTAACGTTGAGATAATCGTCTTCTATTAATCCGTCTCTAAGGCGCACAATGCGGTGGGCATGTTGGGCAATATCCTCTTCGTGAGTAACTAATATGATGGTATTCCCTTTTCGGTGAATTTCTTCCAGCAAAGCCATAATTTCTTCAGAAGTTTTAGTATCCAAATTTCCGGTTGGCTCATCTGCTAAAATGATAGAAGGATTGTTTACTAAGGCTCTCGCAACAGCAACCCGTTGTCGTTGTCCACCAGATAATTCATTTGGTTTATGTTTAACTCTATCTCCTAAGCCAACGCTTTCTAACACTTTAGTAGCAATTTCTGTTCGTTCATTTTTTCCTTTACCGGCATATACTAATGGCAGAGCAACATTATCTAATGCAGATGACCGTGGTAAAAGATTGAACGTTTGAAAAACAAAACCAATTTCTTTGTTTCGCACTTCGGCCAATTCATTATCCGACATGTTACTTACATTAATGTTATTTAAAACATAGGTGCCAGATGATGGAGTGTCTAAACAACCCAAAATATTCATTAAGGTGGATTTTCCGGAACCTGATGGACCCATCAAGGCTACAAATTCTCCTTTTTCAATACTTAAGGTAACCGAACGTAAAGCATGTATTACCTCTGATCCAATCACATATTTTTTCCCAATTTCTTGGATAGATATTAAACTCATATCTCAAATGTATTGTAAAATTATGTTGCTAAAAAAAGTGTATGCGAAATATTACGATTCTTTTAAAATAAGTGTTGGGGGTACTATAAAATAGTTGCCGTCCGTTTCTGGAGCATTTTTCAGGATATCTTCCTTGGTAGTATTTACAACAATATCTGCACGTAGCACACCTTCTTCCTCATTTATGTAAACCAATGGTTCTATGTTTTTGGTATCTAATTCATTTAGAGTATCCATAAAATCCAGAATTTTGCTCAAATCCGTGACCATGATTTTTTTTTCTTGTTCAGTAAGAGATAATCTGGCCAAATGTGCAATTTTCTCTACCGTTTCAACGACTATTTTCATGCAAAATTAATTTTCTATAAACCAGAATGTAATTCCTCAAAAATAGGATAAAATTCTTACTTTCGGGGCAATGGAAACAGTTGTTAGCGGGATACGATCTACCGGAAATTTACACCTTGGAAACTACTTTGGAGCTGTAAAAAACTTTTTAAAAATGCAGCATGAGTATAAGTGCTTCTTTTTTATTGCCGATTATCATTCATTAACCACACACCCAACTCCAGAAGATTTACACTTTTCTGCCCGCCAGGTTTTGGTTGAATATTTAGCAGCAGGAATTGACCCAGAGCGTGCTACTTTGTATTTGCAATCGGATGTGCCAGAAACTACAGAGTTGTATTTATTGCTCAACATGAACGCCTACTTGGGGGAATTAGAGCGATGTACTTCTTTTAAAGATAAAGTACGTGCACAACCAGATAATGTAAATGCAGGTTTATTAACCTATCCAACGTTAATGGCTGCCGATATTTTGCTTCATAAAGCCACTAAAGTGCCTGTAGGAAAAGATCAAGAACAACATTTAGAAATGACCCGAAACTTTGCCAACCGTTTCAATCATTTATATAAAACCGAGTATTTTAAAGAACCATTTGCGTTTAATTTTGGAACGGATTTAGTAAAAATCCCTGGTTTAGACGGAAAAGGAAAAATGGGAAAATCGGAAGGAGAGGGCAATGCCATCTTTTTAGCAGATGAACCGGAAGTAATTCGTAAAAAGGTGATGCGTGCAGTAACAGATAGTGGTCCAACGGAAGAAAATCAACCCAAAGCAGAGCCAATTCAAAATATTTTTGATTTGATGAAAGTTGTTTCATCTGCAGATACTTTAGAGCATTTCGAGCAACAATATAATAGGATGAGCATTCGCTACGGCGATATGAAAAAACAACTGGCAGAGGATATGATAACGTTTGTAAACCCCATACGTTCCAGAATAAATGAAATTTCTGCCGATAAAGCTTACGTAAGACAAGTTGCCCGATTAGGCGCTGTAAAAGCACGAGAAAGTGCGCAAAAAACCATTCAAGAAGTTAGAAAAATCATTGGATTTAAATCGTTTTAATTTAACATTATGCACATTGCAATTGTAGGAAATATTGGAGCCGGCAAAACAACGCTTACCGGTTTATTGGCTAAACATTATAATTGCACTGCACATTATGAAGCAGTTGATAATAATCCATACTTAGAAGATTTTTATGCCGACATGAAACGTTGGTCGTTTAATCTGCAGATTTTCTTTTTAAATACTCGTTTTGAGCAAATGCTCGAAATTCAAAACAGTAAAAAGTTACTCGTTCAAGATCGAACCATTTATGAAGATGCCTATATTTTTGCCGATAACTTGCACGAAATGGGTTTAATGACCACCCGCGATTTTGATAATTACACTGCCATTTTTAAATCCATTATCCAATTTATAAAACCACCAGATTTACTCATTTACTTAAAAGCATCTGTGCCAACTTTAGTAAATAACATACAAAAACGTGGTAGAGATTATGAAGCTGGGATTCGTATAGATTATTTAACTAAACTAAACGAAAAGTATGATAAATGGATTGGCGGTTACCACGAAGGGAAATTACTGGTAATTAATCAGGATAACTTAAACTTTGTAGATAATCCTGAGGACTTAGGTTTTATCATCCAAAGCATAGAAAAAGAAATACACGGATTGTTTAAATGAGAATTTTAGGTATCATACCCGCCAGATTTGCTTCTACCCGATTTCCGGGTAAGCCTTTGGTGGATATTGGTGCAAAGACAATGCTTCAGCGCGTGTATGAACGTGCCTCCGAGGCGCAAGGTTTAGATAAAGTAATTGTTGCAACAGACGATAACCGGATAGTAAAACATGTAAAATCATTTGGCGGAAACGTTGTGTTAACCGCTTCAACTCATCAAAGCGGAACAGACAGATGTGCCGAAGTTGCCAAAAAGTATAAAGAGTTTGATGCCATCATAAACATTCAGGGCGATGAACCTTTTATCGATCCTATGCAAATAGATTCTGTGGCTGCTTTGCTAAATTTTGAAAATACTAGCATCGCCACATTAGTAAAAAAAATCACCAATACAGCTACTCTAAAGAATCCGAATATCCCAAAAGTGATTTTGGGAGACGATGGAAATGTTCTTTATTTCTCTCGGGCAATTATACCTTTTCAGCGAGGTGTAGCACCCAAAGATTGGTTAAAACATTCCGATTATTACAAACACATCGGTATTTATGGTTATCAAATCAAAACACTTTTAAAAATTGCCCAACTCCAAGTATCGGCACTAGAAAAAGCCGAAGCCCTAGAACAATTGCGTTGGCTAGAATCCGGTTTTAAAATTAGGGCTGCAATAACCGATCTGGAAAGCATTGCGGTAGATACTCCAGAAGATTTAGAACTACTGAAAAAAGCGTATAAAAAGTTGATTTAGTTTATGATTAATACATTTTCATCCCTTCGGGGTTCAGATGTATTTTCATGTTATATATCACCCCTTCGGGGTTAAAATGTATTGTTTATGAGTTTTATAATAATATCATCTCTTCGAGATTTTCTTTTTTAAATATTTGATGTTTATATACCCAAGTGCTGACATTATTATAGCAAAGAAGAAATTATGCCAGCAGAAGCCCGAAGGGCTGACATTATTATAGCAAAGAAAAGAATGTTCCAATAAAAGCTCGGAGGGCTGATATTTTTCTTCCATAAACAACAGTTATTCACATTGCCTTAATTTTCAACAAAAGAAAAAATACCACCCTTTTTTTCTTAGATTTGAATCCCGTACACAAACCTGAGATAAGGAGTTAAAACGGCAATTATTTCTTCTAAAAATTTCCCGTTTTTTCCTGCCTCAACTAAAAAGATCATGACCAAATATATATTTGTTACGGGTGGAGTAAGCTCCTCATTAGGCAAAGGCATTATATCTGCCTCATTAGCTAAACTATTGCAAGCACGTGGTTACACCGTAACCATCCAAAAGTTTGATCCATACATCAACATTGATCCGGGCACATTAAACCCATACGAACATGGCGAATGTTATGTGACTGACGATGGTGCCGAAACCGATTTAGATTTGGGACATTACGAGCGTTATTTGAATAGCTCAACTTCCCAGGCAAATAATATTACAACCGGCAGGATTTACCAAAATGTGATAAACAAAGAGCGCGAGGGCTGTTATTTGGGTAAAACCGTACAAGTAGTACCACACATAACGGATGAAATAAAACGAAATTTCAAACTTTTAGGCGAAAACGGTCAATACGATATAGTAATAACAGAAATTGGTGGAACAGTTGGGGATATTGAGTCTCTGCCATTTATAGAGGCTGTACGGCAGTTTAGATGGGAATCAGGCGCAAACAACACCTTGGTTATACACCTTACACTAATACCATATTTGGCTGCTGCAGGCGAGCTTAAAACCAAGCCTACTCAACACTCGGTAAAAATGCTGTTGGAGATGGGTATCCAGCCGGATATTTTGGTTTGCAGAACCGAACACAGTTTAACCCCAGAACTTCGTAAAAAAATAGCCTTGTTTTGCAACGTAGATGCTAACTCTGTTATTGAGTCTATCGATGCAAAGACAATATATGATGTTCCGCTATTGATGCTTAAAGAGCAATTAGATAAAACGGTGCTTCGTAAATTAAAACTTCCAACCAAATCGGAGCCAGATTTGGAGCGTTGGAAAGATTTCCTTGGCAGGTTAAAAAACCCTACATCTGAAGTACGCATTGGATTAATTGGTAAATACGTAGAACTACCGGATGCTTATAAATCAATTTCCGAAAGTTTTATTCATGCCGGTGCTGCTAATGAGTGTAAAGTAAACGTAGAATACATTCATTCGGAGTATTTAACCAAAGACAATGTAAAAGAAAAACTAAGTCATTTACACGGCGTTTTAGTTGCTCCAGGTTTTGGTCATAGAGGGATAGAAGGGAAGATTGATGCTATAAAATACGTGCGAGAGAATAATATTCCATTTTTAGGTATTTGTTTGGGTATGCAATGTGCCGTAATTGAATTTGCACGTAATGTTATGGGTTGGGAAAAAGCACACTCCACAGAAATGGACGAAGACCAATATCAGGCAGTAATTGACATGATGGAAGATCAGAAGAAAGTGACGTTAAAAGGCGGTACTATGCGATTGGGAGCTTATCCATGCGAGTTAAAAAAGGGTACTAAAGCATATGCAGCATATGGAAAAACTAAAATTTCTGAACGTCACCGTCACCGTTACGAGTTCAATAATAAATATTTAAAAGATTTTACAGATGCCGGTTTGATCTTCTCTGGAGTTAACCCAGAATCTGAGCTAGTTGAAATCATTGAACTTAAAGATCATCCTTGGTTTGTTGCCGGTCAGTTTCATCCAGAGTTAAAAAGTACAGTGGATAATCCGCATCCATTGTTTATTAAGTTTGTGGATGCTGCTTTACATCATAAATACCAAACATCACCCAAGAAAAAGTAGTCTGAAAATTCAATAATATTAATTATAAAAATTGTTTTGCCCTCTGCCTAAAGCTAAGTAACTTCGCGCTCCCAACAAGAGGATATAAATTGTACAGATGGATAGAAATACGGTAACAGGTTTATTATTAATTGGAATTATACTCGTAGGGTTTAATTTCTTTTTTTTAGTACCCAACGAGCAGGAAATGAATGAAGCAAGAAGGGTAGAAGATTCTATTAAAACTTCTAAGGTTAATCCTTTGCCTTCCGATTCGTTAAAAATAGAAGAAGTACTTACTGCGGATACTCTAGAAAGCATTACAACGGTAACAGATACTAATATTTTTTATGTAATTGAAAATAATCTCATTAAAGTAAATTTAAGTTCTAAAGGTGGTAGAGTTTATTCTGTTGAACTAAAAAACCAAAAAACATGGGATGGGCGACCATTAATTTTATATGATGGCGAAAAAAGTTCTTTTGGTTTTAACTTTTTTGTGGGCAACTCAAGCATAAGCACCAGTAATGTATTTTTTACTACACAAGATGTAAGTACTGTTGTTTCTGCTTCAGACTCTACTCAATTTACCTTTAGGTATACATTTGCAGAAGATAAATACATCGAATACATCTACAAACTAAAAGACAATCAATACGAATTGAAGTATGATATACTTTTAGTTGGGATGAATGCCTTAATTCCTAGAAATAACAATTATTTGAACTTAGTATGGGAGGCAGAACTTAATCAATTAGAAAAAGATATAAGATACGAGAGGTCTTACACCACAGCATATTACCAATATACAAATGGCGAAGTAGATTATTTGAGTGAAAGCAAAGATGTTTCGGAGAAACTAATTACGCCTGTAAAATGGATTTCGTTTAAACAGCATTTTTTCTCTTCTATATTAATTGCGGATAATCAGTTTAGTAATGGAGATATAAGTACCGTTGCTGATTTAAGCAAACCCACTTTAAAGAAGTTAAGTGCCGACATGGCCTTTGAATACAAAGGAAATGATAGGGAGCTAATTGGAATGAAATTCTACTTTGGTCCTAATCATTATAATACTTTAAAATCATTTGATTTAGGATTTGAGCAACAAGTAAAATTAGGTTGGGGCCCTTTAAAATGGATTAACAAGTATGCAGTTATTCCAATTTTTAATTTTCTAAACCAATTTGGGTTAGGTTTCGGAATTATCATCTTAATATTAACCATCATCCTGAAAGTAGCAATGCTTCCTTTAACGTATCGCTCCTACATTTCGCAAGCAAAAATGCGTGCTTTAAAGCCAGAAATGGATGAAATTAAAGCAAAAGTTGGCGATGATGACCCTACTAAACTTCAGCAAGAATACTTAAAACTCTACAAAGCAGCTGGTGTAAATCCATTAGGAGGATGTTTACCGTTACTTTTACAAATGCCTTTTTTAATCGCATTTTTCTACTTTTTCCCAGCATCTTTTGAACTTCGTCAGGAAGGATTTTTATGGGTAAAAGATTTATCTACGTATGACTCCATTTGGGATTTCGGGTATGTGCCAATCATCAATGTGATTTATGGCGACCACGTGAGTTTAATGTGTATACTCATGACTATCTCTACCCTTATCTATACCTGGATGAACAATAAAATTTCAGGGGTTACGGGACAAATGAAGTATTTAGGATACATCATGCCAATTATGTTCTTAGGTTTCTTAAATAGCTTTGCAGCGGGTTTAAACTACTACTACCTATGTGCCAACCTTATTACCTTTGCACAGCAAGCAATTATTCGAAATTTCGTAAATGATGATGCTATCCACAGACAAATTGAGGCCAATAAAAAGCGCCCAAATGCGAACAAAAAATCTAGTTTTCAGATAAGATTAGAAGAAATGGCTAAAAAGCGTGGTATAAAAATGCCTCCTCCGCCAGATAAGAAAAAGAGATAATTCTTTTTTACTGGATTTTGGATTTAGTTTAATGGATATTTAGTTTGGTGATTATTAATACTAATAATTTATCATATTGGTTATTTATGTATATTTCTTGCTAAGGTTCGCGATTATTTGATATTTCTATAATTATTTCAGCCCTTCGGGCTTTTAATGGCACATTATTTTCTATGCTATAATAATATCAGCCCTTCGGGCTTTTAGGTGTAGGCTAATGAATAAACGGAATTTCGAAGAGATGACATTATTATAAAACTCACAAACCATACATCAGAACCCCGAAGGGGTGAAATATTATAGGTACAACCATTCGGGCTTTTGTTAAAACATTTTTATATTTCTCATTTCCTACTTTCAACTTGTATTAATTAAGTTACTCTTGGTTGTTTAGGTTAATAAGCATTAATTTAGATGCTTAACCAATTTTTTACAACCAATGAGAAAATATTTAGCTCTAGTTTTCCTAGCAACATTGTCATTTAGTGCAATTGCACAATCCAAAAAACCATTAGACCACAGCGTTTACGATGGTTGGAAAAGCATAGGAAGCGAACAAATTTCTAACAATGGAAGGTTTGTGGTATATAATATTAATCCACAAGAGGGAGATGCTAATTTAGTAGTAACTAATTTGCAGAATAACAGAACCCTAACTATACCACGAGGTACCGCAGCCAGAATCACAGATAACTCTGCTGTAGTGGTATTCTTAATAAAACCACATTATACTGCCACAAGAGAGGCAAGAATCAAAAAACTAAAGCCAGAACAAATGCCTAAAGATAGCTTAGGTATTTTAAACCTTGCTAACTTTTCATTAACTAAAATACCAATGGTACGTAATTTTACCATTCCAGAAAAGTCAAATAATATTCTAATTTATCAATTAGAAAAACCAATAGATACTGCAAAAGTTAAAAAGGAGTATAATGGCAATCCTTTGGTAATTAAAAATTTAATAACCCAAACGGAGTCTTTTTATCAAAACGTAAGCGAATATTTGGTGAACAAACAAGGTACTTCCTTGGCTTTTTATACCGAAGGAGTAACAAAAGATACAACAGATATTCCCGGAGTGTACATTTTAGATTTACAGAGGGATGCAATGAAAAAAATATCTAACGGCAAAGGCGTTTATAAACAATTTGCTTTTAGTGAAGATGGGTCTCAATTTGCATTTTTAGCTAATAAAGATCAATCAAAATCAAAAGAAAAGCCACTTGCTGTATATTCCTATTATTCCAGTTTAGATTCGGCACAAATAGTTGCAACAAATGCTACATCTGGATTTCCATCCGATTGGATGATTAGCGAGAATGGTAACTTAAGATTTAACATAGCTAACACCAATTTATTTTTCTGTATCGCCCCAAAACCAATGCTAGGAGATACTACAATTGCCGAAATGGATGCAGTGAAATTAGATGTTTGGCATTATCAAGATGATCGTTTACAGCCACAACAATTAAGAACTTTACAGGCAGATCAGCGCAGAAACATAGTTGCCTTAATCGACTTAAATTCTAAATCGTTTCAGCAATTACAGCAGTGGGATGACGATAACATACAGATGGTAACGGAAGTTGATACTAGATTTGCTTTAGCTAATTCCACCAAAAAATATAGATTAGAGTCGCAATGGGCTGGATTTCCGGTTGGCACCGATGTTTACAAAGTAGATTTAGAAAATGGCAGCCGAAAATTAATTTTGGAAGGAATTAAAGCATCTGTTCAATTATCTCCGGATGGCAAGTATGCTTTTTGGTACGAAAACGGTAAACGCCAATGGTTTGCAATCAATTTATCTACAGAAGTGATAAACAACCTTACTGAAAATATTCCGGTGAGCTTTTTTAATGAAGAACACGATGAACCATCTGATCCAGGAAGTTATGGATTTGCAGGTTGGAGTGATGGAGATACCGAGATTTACATCAACGATAGATACGATATTTGGGAGATTAATCCTGCAAACGGACGATTCAGAAACATTACGGGAGGTATTGGTCGTAGAACACAGCAAACTTTACGATACGTTCGATTAGATTTTGAAAACAGATTTGTGGATACTAAAAACGACGTTTTATTTAGTGTGTTTGATGAAAAAACCAAAATGCGCGGTTTTTATACAGGTAATATTCGTAAACCGGTTGCGCCTAGCCTCAAAATTTTAGAAGGATTTACTTTTGGTTTGCCACGTAAAGCAAAAAATGCGAATGTTTATATCACTCAAAAACATAATTTTACTAATTCACCAGATGTGTATATAAGTACAAACACTTTCGCCACAACGCGTAAATTGAGCAATATCAACCCTCAACAAAAAGAGTACAACTGGGGAACGGTAGAATTGGTTAAATGGGAAACATTTAAAGGTAAAGAAGGAGTGGGGATGTTATACAAACCCGAAAACTTCGACCCGAACAAGAAATATCCCATGATAGTTTATTTCTACGATGTATCCTCGCAAGGTTTGTATTCATACAATGCTCCGGCTCCAACGCCATCCAGGTTAAACATAACATATTTTGTAAGTAACGAATACTTGGTATTTGTACCAGACATTAAATATGAAATTGGTTATCCGGGACCAAGTTCCTATGATTTTATAGTATCTGGAGTAGAAGAACTAGGTAAAAATGCTTGGGTTGATATGGCCAATGTAGCCATACAGGGTCAAAGTTGGGGGGGCTATCAATTATGCTATATTATTACGCAAACCAAACTTTTTAAAGCAGCATGGGCCGGTGCTCCGGTATCAAACATGACGAGTGCCTATGGAGGTATACGTTGGGAAAGTGGTTTAAACCGTCAGTTTCAGTATGAAAAAACACA
>JBGTLU010000031.1:0-3570 GCA_041743935.1 Sphingobacteriaceae bacterium | reverse complement strand
GTTTGGACCCCAATTTACGATAGGTCGTATCGCCCAGCAAGTACTCTGCGATGATAGCCTCCTGTTCTTGAACTGTTTTATCTGATTTTCTCATCTTGTTTACACGTTAATTCGTGTAAACCTATTTCAGGACGAGACAGTTTGTACCAAATTTACAAATTTTTATTGGACGAATGCCAGTTGCACCTATGCCCCACAACGTTTTGCAGCTACACGCAGGCAGGGATTTTTAGCACTGAACTTCCTACGAAGAACTGAATTTCAAATTTACAAAAAACTGTCATACGAAGCACAAAACCCTGCTTGCTTGTAGGTGCTGTTGTAAGCTGGCCTTCCGCCTTTTGTCTGACTCAAGCCGCTTAATTTAGTGCTATTGGTGTCATTTTATTAGATATAGTTCCTGTCTGATTAGCTCGTGTGTCGGCTGTTTTAATTTTTTTTGTAGGGAAGGTATTTAAAAAATAATTTTTCCTTCGTGTGGAAAAGGTGGAAGCTCTTTTGCAATTTTTGGTCTGTGTGTTGGCTTGTGTGAATTGCAAATGTGCTTACATCTGTGGGCTTGCTATTTGTTGTCATTCCAATAAAAGCTGTCTGGATAAGGTCTTTTGCCGAAGATTGCAGTTCCAACACGAATAATCGTTGAACCTTCTTCAATGGCTGTTTCTAAGTCGTTGCTCATTCCCATTGATAAATCGTGAATTGGTAGTTCTTTCTCTAACATTTGTAACTGAATATTCTTGAGCAATTGAAAGCATTTGCGAACTTTTTCTGTTTCCGTAGAAAAAAGTCCAATGGTCATTAACCCTTTAATATTTAGTCTGTCAAGTTGTTTAATTTGTTGAGCAAAAGTCAAAGCATTTTCAGGTGAAACACCAAACTTACTTTCTTCAGAAGATGTGTTTACTTGGATAAAAACATCTATGGTTTTGTTTTCAAACTCTAATCGTCTCTGTAATTTTTCAGCTAATTCTATTCTGTCAATTGATTGTATGCAGTCAGAATACTTAATTACTTCTTTAATTTTGTTCGTTTGCAGGTGACCTATGAAATGGGTTTGATGTGGTGTTTTCTTCAGTTCTTCAAATTTGTCCTTTAGTTCTTGCATGTTATTTTCTCCAATCAAGGTTTCTCCTACTTCAAGTGCTGTTATAATATTTGATGCTGAAACTGTTTTTGTTGCTAAAAGAAGTTTAACATTTTGACTATCTCTCCCACAGTTTGAGCAAGCGGCTTTAATACGATTGTGGATAGTTTTAATGTTTTGAATTATCTGTTCCATAGTTCACGAAAAATTTAGAAAAAGAACGAGGCTTACGCCCCGTTTCTGATTAGTTCAACTTGGAAAGAATTGAAGCGAGTTCTTGAGTTTCGTTTTCTGTCAGAGGTTTTAATGGACTTCTTAAATTCCCCCCTTCTTCACCAAGTATGTTCAAGCCTGCTTTAATAGCTCTGGGCAAACCCTTGTTTACTATGAATTTTAACAAATCAATTTGCTGGTAAAACACGTTTTTGGCTAAAAAAAGGTCATTTTTTGTAATGGCTTCATAAAGCTCTAAATTTTGCTTTGGAATAAGATTTGGTGCAGCGGTACACCATCCATTAGCTCCTGCCGCAAATGCAGCCAAAGCAAGTGGGTTTGAGCCATTATAAAACGCTACTTCATCTCCCAATTCTTTCCGTAAATAATGCATTCGTTGAACATCACCTGTACTTTCTTTTATCATCGTAACATTGGAAATCTCCAATAACCGTTTGAGCAGAGCAGGCGACATATCTACCCCACTTGTGGCAGGATTGTTATATGCCATAATTGGTATGGAAATTTGTTTTGCTACTGCGTCATAATGTTGCATTATTTCATTATCAGTGAGTTTCCAATAGCTCATTGGAATAATCATAACAGCAGTAGCTCCTGCTTTTTCTGCAAATTTTGCGTGGTATATGGTTCGCTCGGTTGTTAGATTTGAAACACCGACCAAAACAGGAACACGTGTGGCTACTTGCTCAATTGTAGCTTCTGTAATGGCTTCTTTCTCTGCATCTGTAAGATAAGGAAGTACGCCTGTGCTACCTAAGGGAGCAATACCGTGTGATCCTGATACAACAAGACGCTCTACCAACTTTTTAAATAGTGAAATATCTACTTGCTCATTTTTGTCAAAGGGCGTAATTGGATAGGAAATGATGCCTTTAAATGGAATATTTTTCATTTTTAAAATTTGTTTTTAATTGGAAAATTGCCCCCGTTTTCAGGGGGCTTTACTGTTCATTTACAAGTCTCTGCCTTCTTCTTCACGAAGAGCAACCCCCAAGTTTTGCAGTTGGGGGGCATTTTCGCAGGCAATGTATTTTGCACCGCTTTTATTGCTGCGATTACCGTGTCTGTGCCAAGCCCAAGAGGGAATGTAAACGGCATCACCTGCTTTCCATTCTACCTTTTCTCCTTCAATTTCTGTCCAGCCTTCTCCTTCTATGACATACAATACAGTTTCGTAGGTATGACGGTGGCGGTTGGTAATCTGGTCAGGCAAAAGCCCCCCGATAGTCATACTTACATTCTTAGAAGGTAAGTCCACAAAGAAAACAGGGTGCTTTCTTTCAGTAGAAAATTGGTCGTGTTCTCCTGCGTTTTCTACGTTTTTGTGGATGAGTTTGGCAGGCTTCACATACTTGGGACGTGCAAAGGTTTCGTGGAAATCCTTTGAGCTAAATTGCTTTTCTTTAAGTTCCATACTTTGAAATTTTATGTTTTTGCATTATTGCAATACAAAAGTCAGGAACTTTTGGACTATCTTTGTGGTTCAGTTTTAAATAAAAATGATAGTCCAGATGCTTAGACCTTGGGAACTCCACATTCAACTTGATTTTCGGGATACGAAAGCTGTTTATTTACAAATAGCCGATGCCCTAATTGAAGCAATTAAATCTGGAAAACTAAAAAGTGGCGATTGCTTGCCGGGAAGCCGAAAGCTCGCTGAACTTTTGAAAATTAACCGAAACACGGTAGTTCAAGCTCTTGATGTTTTGCTCATTGAAGGTTGGCTAATATCTGTTGAACGAAAAGGGATATTTGTATCTCAAATACTTCCTATTGAATCCAAATTGCATAAAAAAAATGAAGTTGAAGTTAGTAGCCAAGAATCTAATGGCAAGAATTTTTCGCCCTACATTGTATTTGATGATGGTTTGCCGGATAGCAAACTTGCACCAATTGATGATTTGGCAAAGGCTTATCGTGAAATTTTTGGCCGAAAAGGAAGGAGGCAAATGATGGGTTATACAGACCCACAGGGGGATTTCGCATTCAGAAAGGCAATTTCTGATATGTTGAATTTTAAACGCAACTTAGCAACAAAACCAGAGAACATCATCATAACCCGTGGTAGTCAGATGGCTATGTACTTAACTGCACATTGTCTCATTGAAAAAGGCGATGTAGTAGTAATTGAAAATCCTGGCTACGCACCAGCGTGGCAGGCTTTTGAATTTGCAGGTGCCGATTTAGTGCCTGTATCCATTGACAGTGATGGTATTTTGGTAGGTGAAATTGAAGATGTACTGAAAAAAAGA
>JBGTLU010000030.1:0-1632 GCA_041743935.1 Sphingobacteriaceae bacterium | reverse complement strand
CTCCACATAATTTTCAAAAGTCGGAAACACATTAATGTGGTCCCATGCAATACCACTAAGCAAAGCAATATTAGGTTGATAAATATGGAATTTAGGTCTTCTATCAATAGGCGATGACAGATATTCATCTCCCTCCAAAACAATAAAATCATTTTCTTCGGTAAGATGTACCATACGATCAAAGCCTTCCAATTGAGCTCCCACCATATAATCTACCGGTCTGTCATAATAACTTAAAACATGGAGTATCATAGAGGTTATGGTAGTTTTCCCATGACTCCCCCCAATGACAACACGTGTCTTGTTTTTGGATTGCTCATATAAGAATTCAGGATAAGAATAAATTTTAAGTCCTAACTCTTCAGCTCTTAACAACTCCGGATTATCCGCTTTGGCATGCATTCCCAAAATAATGGCATCTAAATCCGAGTTTATTTTTTCAGGAAACCAACCAAAAGTTTGTGGTAACATTCCTTTCTCAGCCAGCCGGGTTTTAGAAGGTTCAAAAATGACATCATCACTTCCGGTTATAATATATCCTTTATGATGAAGTGCTAAAGCAAGATTATGCATGGCACTGCCGCCAATAGCAATAAAATGAATCTGCATGAATTAAAATTTTGGTGTTAAAGATAGCCATTGCAAAACGCATTGCAAAACGCATTACAAACCGCAACCATTGCGAACTATTCTTTTTATATTCGTCACATACTAATCATTAAAAATATGAGTCTAAACCTGTCTACTATTCCTTCCAAAGAAATAATGCCCGGTTATCATGGCAAAATGGTGCATGCCACTCAAATGTCTTTGGCTTTTTGGGAGGTAGAAAAAGGAGCCAAGGTGCCTGAACATTCGCACAAACATGAACAAATTATGCATGTAGTAGATGGAGTATTTGAGTTTACTCTAAACGGAGAAACAAAAATCTACAGTCACGGGGATATTGTTATTATTCCGCCTCATATCCAGCACAGTGGAAAAGCATTAACGTATTGTAAATTAATAGATGTTTTTAGTCCGGTACGGGAAGAGTACAAGTAGCCATTAGCCATTAGCCATTAGCCATTAGCCATTAGCCATTAGCCATTAGCCAAAAAATATTATTTTCAGTTCATATGCAATTAATTTTTAAACAATATCCCATATAAGTGCCTTAGCGTTCCCTGATGTAATCTTTGCGTTTGTACTTTGTATTTGGTTTTGTATTTAATTTTAATCTCTAAAAAATAGTACCATGAACATATCCCTTACAAACAAAACAGCCCTAGTAGGTGGTAGTAGCGGCGGCATTGGCAAGGCCATTGCATTGCAGCTGGCCGAAAGTGGAGCCAGTGTTACGGTAATGGCCCGCAATGAGGATAAATTAAAAGCGCTCATTTCTGCTTTACCAGTAAACCAAGGGCAAAAACATAGCTATTTAGTTGTAGATTTTTCTGATTTTGAAGCCTACCAAAGAATTATCACAACATACTTTGAAAATAACTCGGTTGATATTTTGGTAAACAATACACAAGGTCCATCCGCAGGGAATGCCTTGGAAAAAAAAGTTCCTGATTACCAACAGGCGTTCGATTTGTTATTTAAAACCGTTGTTTTTACTACCGAACTGGCTTTAAAGCAAATGATAAA
>JBGTLU010000029.1:0-65389 GCA_041743935.1 Sphingobacteriaceae bacterium | reverse complement strand
TCAAAGGCTTTTTCGTGCGTGAACATAAACAAAAGTGGCTCTATCAACTCCAATTCCATGAGATGCAAGTTTCCGTTTATTTCTACTCCATCTACCCGAGCATATAAACAATCACTGGCAAATTGCGTGGCAATTTTTTGTGCCGATGCCAATAAATGAGCAGGTGCTTCTTGCGGATGTATGGTTCCACCATGAAAATGTTGTACTCTAAAATCACCCTCTTTTGCTGTTTTTAGCAAGCAATGACTAAACTCTCCGTTAAAAAACACAAAAGACCACTCGCCTTTTGACTGAATTTCAGGTATTAATGGTTGCGCCAAATAATCTGCCGTTTGCAGTAATTCGTTTACTTTATCTTGGTATATACCCAACTCAGCACTACTAATTAAAAAAGTATTTAAAGCGGCTCCACTTATACGTGGTTTTATCACTACAGCATTACAGTTCAACGTTTTCATTATCTCTTTTAGATCAATAGAAGTACCTTTTTCTAGGTTTAAACTCGGCACAATTGAGTGTCCAGCTTTTTCAATCTCAAACAAATATTTTTTATCGCTATTCCAACGAAGCGTTTTTATTGGATTATAAACCTTTACTTGTAATTGCTCCAATGTATTGAGCCAAGTAAACCAAGTATTTACCTTTTCAAAATAATCCCAAGGTGATTTGATAATTACTGCATCGTAGTTCTGCCAAACTACTTCTGGATTATCCCAAACTTCAAAAGTAAAATCTACTTCCTTTTGTGTTAAGAAATCTGCTAATAAAGCATCTTCTTGTGGGATTGGTGCGGCATAAGAACCTGCATCCTGATAGGTGGCAATGGCAATTTTCATACGGGCACAAAGGTATAATTTTTAGTATAGCAAAGTAGGTTAAACACGAAATCCCCCTCGCTAAAAGCGAGGGGGATTTCGTAAAAAAACTATACTTATTTTTTGCGATTATTGCCCTACCAGAAAAATGGCATTACCAAACAATAGTTTTCCGTTTTCCCAGAAACTACGGAACAAGGGATTATCTGCCATGTAAACAACAGAACCTGAACCTAATTCTTGTACCCCAAATACCAATCCATCTTGCATTTTGGCTTTTACATTAGAACCTACAAAACCACTTACCAAGGCATTTTTTCTAATCACGCCAACATTCCAACCACCATCTGGCAAGTAAGCATACATTCTAGAATCAAATTTTAAGGTAAAGTAATCTTTGCCATAGCCAAACGCCAATGGATGTGTGTTATCCAATTGCACACGGAAAATACTTCCCGGAATTTCAGATTTAATACCTTCTCTGTCTCTTTCAGCAAATGTTTTTAAATCTAAATCGGGGTTTTTCTTATCGTCTTTTTTATCTTCTTCCTTAAATTTTAATAAAAACCCAGGTTTATCTGCCAATTGCGAAACGGTATTGCCCATTGCAATTAATTTACCGCCTGCACGTACCCAATCTTTTAATTTATTCAATTGATTTTCACTCATCAAATCATTATAAAAACCATTAGGTAATATTATTACATCTGTATTTTTTAGGTCGATGCGATTAAAATGACGAGTTTCTACTACGTCAATCGGGTAATCAATTTGCTGATCGAAATAATGCCAAACTTCGCCAAATGAAGTGGAAGAAACTTCATCACCAGCCAATACTGCTACGCGTGGTGCATTTATGTATCGGATGGATGGGGAGCCAAAATCAGGACCTGCATCAGCAAATCCGGTTGAAGAAACTGCTAAAGAAACCCCATGATTTGCAGATAATCGTTGCACGGTTTTATCAAAATTATCTCCTAAAGCAACATTGTCTGTGCGTAATAAAACCAGTGAACCGGCACCAAATGAAGCATCAGCAACCTTAAATGGAAGTTGTGAGTACCGTACCCTAATCTTATTTTTAATTAAAGCTGATAAAAATTTAAGACTACTCAAATCTGTCCACGGTGCTATGTATGCTAATGGTTTGTCTACAGTAATTGCAGGCTGATTATTAGAGACTAAAGTTGTGGAGCTTGGGTTTATTCTCTCGCGAAGTGCAAAAGCTTTTAATCCCCATGCATAAGGCAATGCCCATGCAGTTAAATCATAGGTTAATGAATCTGGCACCACGGTGGTGGGCTCCATTAATACTTTTACTAAAGTAGATTTAGGCTGAAAAGCGCTTATCACTAAATCATTTGCTTGTGCAGAAAAACTCTCTTCTCTTCCAGTAAAGTAATTAAATCCTAAACCGCCACGAGCTGTACCGTAGCCATATTCAATTCCGTTTCTATCTAAAAAAGCAGCAAAATCCTTTAATTTATTTACCGGATTGTCTCCTCTTATTACATAGGTTTTATAAATACCTGCCGGATTAGATTTACTTTTAGTGAAATAATTTCTGAACTCAGTTACTGCCCTGGTGGCATTTATAGAAGATGCTTCAATGGTAGATAAACCTGCTATGTGGTGATGATCAATTCTGTCTTTAAGGGTTAGTGAATCGCCTGTTGCCGTAACCACTGCTAAACCTGCTCTACCTGAGCCTCCTTGTTCGTAAGTCATACCTATAGCACCGCTAAAAGTAGGGTAAGTATCGCCATAACTTGGATAGAGTAAATCAAAAATCTCTTTTGTAAAATAAAGCCAATTATTTTTATCGAAATATTTTGCATTATTCTTACCAATTAAGACCTGAAACTCTCGTTGCCAAGCGGTTATATCTTCATGAAAAGGCTCTGCTGCCGGTGCAAAATAATAGGGTTCGTCAATTCCCATTTCATGAAAATCTACATGTACCTGAGGCAACCATTGGTTATAAACTTTTATCCTTTGTTGTGTTTCTATTTGCGATTGCCAAGCCCAATCTCTGTTTAAGTCAAACAGGTAATGATTTGGCCTTCCACCCGGCCAAGGCTCTAGATGTTCGCGAGTATAGGGTGCTGCATTAAAATTTTTACCTACGCGCTCGGTATAAAAGTTTACATATCGTTCTCTACCATCGGGATTTAAACATGGGTCTATGATCACAACCGTATTTTTTAACCATTCTTTGGTTGTAGAATTTGCAGGATTTACTAGTTCATAAATGGTTTGTAAAACAGCTTCGGTAGAAACCGATTCGTTTCCATGAACATTATAACTTAACCATACAATTACAGGTTGGTCAGTACTACCTTGGCCACTTTCTATACCGGCTAATTTTAAATTATTTAGACGAATTTCTTCTAATCTACCGAAATTTTCAGGGGAGGCTACATACGCTAATCGCAATGGCCTGTTCTCATAGGTTTTGCCGTATTCCTCTAATTTAACGATTGAAGAATTAGCTGCCACATGATCAAAATAAGCCAGAACCTGATGATAAGGAGTAAATCGCTGACCCAATTCATATCCAAGAAATTGTGCCGGAGATTTTAATTGTGCATTTGCAATACTGATGAAGAAAATCATCATCAGAAATAGAGTAATTCTTTTTGTCATATCTTTTTATCTGGAAAAGTAAATGTATAAAAAAAGTCCTCTCGCTAAATAGCGAGAGGACTTATAAATAATAAATTGTTACAATTAGTAACCAGGATTTTGTACTAACTGACTGTTTGCATCTATCTCACGTTGTGGGATAGGGAAAACCAATCGTTGGTCATTAAACTGAATGGCACCAGTTGCACCACTTAAACGTTTAATATCATGTATTCTAAATCCTTCGAAAGCTAATTCTAACCTACGTTCTAATAATATATCATTTAAGGTTGGAACTGCAATCAATGGAGCATTAGCACGTTGACGAACACGATTTAAATCGTTAGTGGGGGTATCTCCAACAACTGTTCCCAAACGGAAATTGCACTCAGCACGGATTAAAAACATTTCGGCAATACGAGCCAATGGGATATTTTGGTCGAACTGTACCCACTTACCGGTTTGATTTGCACCAGCACGAGCTCCAGAACCAATATAGAATAATTCTGACCTTCTAGCATCTCCTGCAGGATATAATGCTAAAAAGTTAGCATTAACACTTATATCCGAACGGCCAATACCAGGTAAACTTGCAAAGAATGTAGTTAAACCATCGTTTACTGTACCGGCATTGTTTTGTGCGTTTTGTTGTATCTCAAAGATGCTCTCTCTTGAGTTTCTGTTGCGGAAAGCAGTAAGTACAGACGGTTGTAATTCAAATGAACCGGTTGCAATTACAGCATTTGCTGCATCACGGGCTTCAGGAAATTCCCCTCTTTGTAAGTGGATACGAGCTTTTACTACGTTTGCCATCGCTCTTCTAAACCTTGGCTGACCACTTAGTGTATTATTAACTGGGACAAGAGTAACTGCAGCATTGATATCGGCTAAAATTTGAGTATAAACTTGTGCCACAGTGCTTCTTGGAATGGTAAGCGAAGCAGCTGCTTCATCCGTAGTGGGTGTTAGCGCCAAAGGTACACCCAAATTGGTTGCAGGGTTACCAGAGTTAAATGGTTGCGCATACATTCTAACCAACTCAAAATACAACATAGCACGGATAAGTCTTGCTTCTCCTTCAATCCTGTTGCGGGTTGCAGGTGTCTCTGCTTTATCGAGATTAGCTAGAATTATATTTAACACATTGATGGTGCGATAAGCTGCAATCCAAGTACGTGCTGCTTCTGGATTTTGGGAGTTCATGGTTTTAGTAGACACTTGTCGGGGACCTTGAAAAGTACCACGCCATAAACAATACGACTCAGATGCCTGTAATTCTGGCAACATAATAAAGTTTGTGCCATACAATGCGCCTTGCCCAATTAATGCATAAGCACCGGTTAAAGTACTTTGTAAATCTTGTTCATTTTCGATGGCCGTTGCGGCATCGATTTGTTGTCTGGGTTGCAGGTCTAGTTTCTTATCACAACTTGTTGTAAAAGCTGCGATCGCGAATGCTAGTGTTGCAACGTATATTTTTAAATTTTTCATTTTTTTCTTCCAATTAAAGGTTAAAGCCTAATTAAAAACCGAAGTTCACTCCAAACGTAATGGTTCTAGATTGAGGCGGAGTATAGAAATCGTGCCCTAAGTTTACACCACCGGCAAAGGTTGTATTAATTTCAGGATCATATCCGGTATAATTGGTAATAGTAAACAAGTTGCTAGCAGTCATAAATACTCTAGCACTTGCTATTTTATACCTGTTCAAGAAATTAGATGGAATATTGTAGGATAAATTTACTGCTTTCACACGTAAGTAAGAACCATCTTGTACCCATCTAGAAGATTTACCTGCACCATTACCATCTAATAAACGTGGTTGAGGTACGTTGGTAATATCCCCAGGATTTCTCCAATACGCCATTTGATCTTTGGTTTGATTATCGTAATAATCACCATTTACAGATTGGAAAAAACCGGCGATATTATACAAATCGTTTCCATAAACAAATTGTAATTGTACATCTAAATCAAGGTTTCCGTAAGAGAATCGGTTATTCATTCCTCCAAAGAAATCAGGATTTGGATCACCAATTACTTGCTCCATTGCCATGTTGTAATTATTTGTGGTATTACCATTAGCATCAAAATATAATGCATCACCATTAGCTGGATCTACGCCTGCATATTTAGGACCAAAGAATATACCATAAGGTCTTCCTTCTTCAATTCTTCCCACATTACGTTGACCGCCTGTAATAGTTGAGCCATTTAAGTTGGTTACTAAATTTCTGTTGAAAGCAATGTTGAAACTGGTTGACCATTTGAATTTTCCGATTAGATTGTCGGAATTTACAACTAATTCTACCCCTTTATTTTCCATGTCGCCAACGTTTTTAGTGATGATGGTAAAACCATTAACAGCTGGTAATGGAAGGTTTAATAAGAGGTCATTTGTTTTCTTGATATAGTAATCAATTTCACCATTCACTCGGTTATTAAAAAATCCGAAATCTAAACCAACATCAAATTGGTTGGTGCGCTCCCAACGTAAACCTTGGTCACCGATTGCAACCGGAACTATACCCGATTGATCTGCATAGAAACCTGCACCAAATAAAGTGCGGGAAGAGAAGTTACCAATTTCTGCATTACCTGTAGTTCCATAACTTGCACGTAATTTTAAGAAACTTAAAGTTTTGCTATTGGCTAAGAAATCTTCTTCAGACAGAATCCATCCTGCAGAGGCAGAAGGAAATACACCATATCTGCTGTTCTGGCCAAATCTGGATGAACCATCTACACGTGCACTTGCTGCAAGCAGATATCTGTTGTTAAACTTATAGTTTGCACGAGCAAAGTAAGAAACAAAAGTAAATCCGGTTTCTGTTGATGTACCACCTGTAATAACCGCAGCACTGGATACTTTAGTGAATTTATCACTTGGCAAACCTTCACCAGTTGCAGATGCAGATTTAGTACTTCCTTCTTGGAAAGCAAAACCACCTAATAACTGTATATTGCTTTTACCAAAATTATTAGTGTAAGATAAGGTAGTGTTTAAGTTATTATTGATAGCACGAACTTGGCGATTGAACGCTTGACCAGTAGGTGCACCATCTAAGGTTTCGCGGCCTCTGAACTGGTCTTCTTCTAAGTTAACTACATCAAAACCATACTCAGCTCTTGCAATTAAATTATTAGTTATATTCCAATCAGCAAAGAAATTTGATACAGAACGATAATTTGTTGAAACATAAGATCCGTTAACTAAATCAATTAAATTGTTATAATAAAGTGTGTTATTATTTAATTTACCAGTAGTCTGATCAAATAATGGTTGAATTGGAGGTAATGCATTTAATTGCAAAGGGTTAGAGAATGCATTATCTGATGGTACACGGAAGTTTTCGCTTTTTACTAAGGAAACATTTGCACCTACTTTAAAATTGCTGAAAATGTTATGGTCAACGTTGATACGTCCCGAAATACGATTTAATTCGTTTCCGTTGATGATACCTTTCTGATCATTTTTAGTACCGCTTACAAAAAAGCGAGTTTTTGCATCACCACCACTTACTGAGAAGTTGTATTGGAAAGCATTTCCTTTTTGGAAAGCTTGATTTGCCCAATCGGTATCAAAATTAGTAGTCCAAGAGTCATCTCCACCGCCAATAAATATCCAAGATTCTTCTGGATCATCTACATTAAAACCAAAAAAATCAAGAGTTTCTGAGTTCTTAACAGCAGCAGTAAATAACTCACGGTATTCTGCAGCATTTAAGAATTCATTTTTGCGGGTTGGCTCAGAAGTACCACCAAAGAAACCGAAGTTTACTTTCGTTTTACCAATTTTACCACTTTTAGTAGTAATTAAAATTACACCGTTTGAACCGCGTGATCCATAAATGGCAGCAGCAGATGCATCTTTTAAAACATCAATAGATTCGATATCCTCCGGATTGATATCCGCTAAAGGGTTATCTGCCTCGGTAGCACTACCTAATGCTTGCGAAACTACCGGAATACCATCTATTACAAATAGCGGTTGGCTACTTGCAGAAATAGAGGATGTTCCGCGAATACGAATATTTAATGCTTGACCTAATTTACCTGATCCGCTGTTAATGAAAACACCGGCAGCACGACCCTGCAATGCAGATTCGAAACTTGGTAAAGGTAAGTTCTCTATCTGGCGAGCTTTAACACCGGTAATGGAACCCGTTAAGTCTTGCTTAATTTGAGTACCGTAACCAACAACAACCACTTCGCTTAATTGCTTCTGATCTGGAGCAAGTGCAACGTTAATTATTGTACGGTTACCAATGTTTTCTTCTCTGGTGATAAAACCTAAATAAGAAAATACTAATGTTTGTGCATTAGCAGGAACGGTAATAGTGAAATTACCGTCGACGTTGGTTTGTGTACCTACTGAGGTACCTTTTACAACCACGCTTACACCTGGGAGACTTAAGCCATCACCAGATGAGGTTACCTTCCCGCCTATGGTACGTTGAGCTAAAGCTGTAGTAGCAAAGACAAAGAAGACACACGTAAAAGTTAGTAATAGTTTCTTCATAATGTTTAAATTTTTAGTTAAATTTTAGAGGATAGGTTTTCCCCTTAATCAAAGATTGCAAAAGAAAACTATCCAAACAAATAATATTTTGTAAAATATTTATTTTTAAGATGCTTAAGGCAGATTTTAACAAACAAGAGCCCCGAAATTGCTACAATTTCGGGACTCTTGTTTAGTCGGTGTAATGACAAAAATCTATTAATATTTTACATCCAACATTTCCATTAAAAAGGCATAATCTAATGCAATATCTTTTAAATAATCATATCTGCCAGATGAACCACCGTGGCCAGCACCCATGTTGGTTTTGAATATTACATAACTATCATTGGTTTTTGCTTCTCTTATTAATTGCACCCATTTAGCTGGCTCCCAATAGCTTACACGTGGATCATTTAATCCGGCAGTTGCTAAAATGTGAGGATATGCCACCGCTTTAATGTTATTGTTTGGTGAGTAGCTGAGCATGTATTCGAACGCTTCTTTTTCATTAGGGTTACCCCATTCTTCGTACTCTATTACGGTTAGAGGGAGGTTGGGGTCTAGCATAGTATTCATCATATCTACAAATGGAACTTTGGCAATTACTGCACCGAATAAATCCGGACGCATGTTGGTTACTGCACCCATTAATAAACCTCCTGCGCTACCTCCAAGAATACCTAATTTGGGAGTACTGGTAAATTTTTGCGCAATTAACTCTTCTGCACAAGCAATAAAATCTGTAAAAGTATTTTTCTTTTTCATCAGTTTACCATCTTGGTACCACTGCTCGCCCATATCACTGCTACCTCTTATATGTGCAATGGCATAAACAAATCCTCTATCTAGCAAACTCAATCTATTGGGAGAAAAATTAGGCTCAGTTGGAATACTGTAAGAGCCGTAACCATACAATAAAGTTGGATTATTTCCATTTCTTTTTAATCCTTTTTTGTAAACCAATGAAATTGGCACTTTGGTTCCGTCGGGGGCTGTAGCAAAAATTCGTTCGGAAACATAATTATCTGCATTGTATCCGCCAACTACTTCGTCTTCTTTTAATAACTGACTGGTTTTTGCCGACATGCTATAATCGAAGGTAGAGTTTGGACGAACCAAAGAGGAGTAGTTGTAACGTACTTTATCGGTATCATAATTAATATTTCCGCCATAAGACATGGTGTAACTCGGATCAGGGAATGAAACGGTTTCAGAAGTTCCGGCGGCTAGATTGTTTACAATTAATTTTCTTAACCCTTCTTCTCTTTTGATGTAGGTTAAGTAATTCTTAAACACTTGAAAACTCTCCAATTTTATGTTTGCATTGTGAGGGATTAATTCTTTCCAATTTGACCAATCCGTTGCGTTCTCAGCAGTTTCCATTAATTTAAAATTAACTGCATTTTGGTTGGTATGAATGATAAATCTGCCTTCATGGGCTTGAATATTGTATTCAACTCCTTGTATACGTGGTGCAAATAATTGGAATTTGCCGCTTGGTTGATCGGCTGGCAAGGTCCAGTATTCTGAAGTTACTTGACTTCCTAGTCCAATAAAAATATACTTATCGTTAGTTGAACGACTTACCCCAACAAAAAAACGATCATCTTTCTCGTGGTATATTTCTGTTTCGGTATTTACAGCCGAACCTACTGTGTATCTGTACGCTTTATACGGACGCAATGCTTTATCTCTCTTGGTATAAAAAACAGTTTTATTATCATTTGCCCAAGCAAAAGAGTAAGAAATATCCGAAATGCTTTGAGGTAAAACTTCGCCAGATTCTAAGTTTTTAATAAACAGAGTGAAGTTTTCAGAACCATCATTATCTACGGAATAGGCTAGCATTTTTTGATCTGGACTTACTGAGAATGTCCCGATAGATAAATATCCTTTCCCTTCGGCTAGTAGGTTGGCATCTAATAATAATTCGGGTTGTGCATCTAAACTTCCTTTCTTTCGGAAATATAAACGGTATTGCTTACCGGGTTCTAATTTAGAGTAGTAAAAATACTCACCACGTTGTACCGGCACGGTTTCATCTTCTTCTTTTAACCGAGATTTCATCTCATTAAACAAAGTTTCTTGGAAAGCAACCGTATTTATCATCACAGAATCTGCATAAGCATTTTCCAACTCTAAATGTGCTATCACTTCGGGGTTGGTTTTATCTTGCATCCATCTGAAATTATCAATAACTACAGTTCCGTGCATTTCTTGGGAACTTTCGATTTTATTTGCGACAGGTGGTTGAGCTGTAATCATTTTCTTTTTTTGTGTTTTTTGACAAGATATTGCTGCAATGGAAACCAATGCAATAGCAACGATGTACGATTTTTTCATTCGCTTTTTAGTTTTTAAAGTTTATAAGTATTTCGTTTTTTTCTACTTTACTACCCGTGGTTATTTTAATTTCTCCAATAATAGCATCGGCGGGAGATTTTATACTATTTTCCATTTTCATGGCTTCTAAAATAATTAATGCTTCTCCTTTTTTAACTTCTTGTCCTTTTTCTACTAATATTCGCAGAACCAACCCCGGCATAGGAGCTTTTAAATCGTTTAATTTACTGGTTAGTAAATTATCCATTCCTAATTTTTTAAGTAGTTCGTCGTATTGATCTTTTAATTGAACAGAATAATTTCTACCATTCACATTCACTTCTACTATTTTTTCTGAATGGTTGATGCTTACAATTTCGGTAGAGTAGGTTTTATGTTGATGAATGATGTGCAATTTACCTTCGCCAACTTTAGAAAAATCGGCAGTAAAATCTTTCCCATCTAGCGCAACAGTATTTTTATCGGCGCTAATTTGATAGTTAAATTTATTATTAACGTTTGCAGTAAACATGGTTACTAAATTGAGTGATTTATTAAGATGAGAAGCAAATGTATCAAAGAATTTGCAGACTAATTGCCCATTGCATACTTTACTAAATTTGCACCCATTTGAAGTGCCTTTAATCTTATTTGCGGAGTATCATCCGGGTAAACTCCAGCATCTTCCCAACCATTGCCTAAATCTGATTCGTAATCATAAAAACAAACTAATCTGCCTTCATAAATTAATCCGAAACCTTGTGGGCGTTTTCCTTCATGCTCATGTATTTTGGGTAAACCGTTTGGAAATTTAAATTTTTGATTGTACACCGGATGGTTTGGCGGCAGCTCAATAAATTCTAATTCTGGAAATACCTTTTTCATTTCATTGCGGATGTAGGTATCAAAACCATAGTTATCGCAGATATGCATAAAACCACCTCCCATTAAATATTTTCGAAGATTTTGGGCTTCTTGTTGAGTAAACACAATGTTCCCATGACCGGTTACAAACACAAATGGATAGTTAAAAATCTCGGCGCTACCCGGTTCTACAACAGCTTCATCGGGGTAAAAATTTGTTTTTAGTTCTTGGTTACAGAATTTTACCAAATTGGGTAAGGCCGTGCGGCTACTGTACCAATCGCCACCTCCATTGTATTTTAGGCGCGCAATTTTGTAGGATGGTGGATTGAAAGAGGTAAACACAATAGCTACTAAGAGTATACATGCAATTCTCAAAATCGGATTAATTATTTTGTTCATTATCTGCTTATAAAATGTATTTCGAAACAGGCTGCCAATGCGGCCGTTTCTGTTCTTAAACGACTGTGGCCTAAACTTATTGGAATAAACCCTTTGTTTACAGCTAGTTTTATTTCATCGGGGGTAAAATCTCCTTCGGGACCAATAAGAATTAAAACATTGGCGTTTGGGGTATATACTTCTTTTAGTTCTTGTTTTGGTGTTTCGGCACAATGAGCTATGTATTTTAAAGCTTCATTTTCTTTCTGTGTGAATGAAGCAAAGGATTGAGCCTCATTTAAAATTGGGTGATATGCTTTAATGCTTTGTTTTACGGCAGATGTAATGATTTTATTTAGTCGTTCGGTTTTAATTTCTTTTCGCTCTGATCGTTGACAAATAATGGGAGATATTTCATCAATGCCCATTTCGGTTGCCTTTTCTAAAAACCACTCCATGCGTTCGATGTTTTTGGTTGGAGCTACTGCCATATGAAGGTGAAAATTGCGTTTACCATACTCTTTTTGCACATTGGTAATGAGTAAAAGGCATTTTTTAGGGTTAGCTTCTTCTATTATTGCAGTATAAAAACCACCTTTACCATCTATTAGATATACCGTATCGGCAACTTGCAAACGTAATACTCTAATGCAATGCTTACTTTCTTCTTCGTTGAGTAGATAGGTAGGTGTTTGTATATCTGGTGTGTAAAATAGGTGCATAGAGATTTGCTAAATTACAAATTATGCATTCATATCCTTGCGTTAAGGATGGCAGCGGAAATACTTTTGGCTTTGCCAAAAGATTGTAGCGAACAGCCTGACCATGTTTTGATTACAGCAAAACATGGGAACGTCCAAAGATTATCCTTCGTTTTCTAATGGATTTAGCACCACTAAACGTACGGCTTCAACTTTACGGTTATTGGTTTTAAGAATGCTGAAATGATAGCCGCTATGTTCTTTGTTATCGCCTACTTCCGGAATTCGTTCAAAGATTACGTTCATTAGTCCGGCAACGGTATCGTAATCATCGTCTTCTGGAAGTTCAATTGGCAAAAATTCATTTACATCTGAGATAGGGGCAAGCGCATTTACTACAAATTCGCGCTCAGAAATAGTTTCCACGATAGGTTTTTCTTCATCGTATTCGTCTTGTATTTCGCCCACTAATTCTTCCACAATATCTTCTAATGAAACTATGCCGGCAGTACCCCCAAACTCATCTAACACAATGGCCATACTTGGGTTGGTTTTTTGCCTAAGATCGGTTAATAAGTCGCTAATTTTTTTGGTTTCTGGGGTGAAGAATGCTTTTCTTAAAATTTTACGAAGGCTAATCTCTTCTTTTGCTTTTATTTTTGCCAGAATGTCTTTGGTATGAATAATTCCTACGATGTTATCAATTACTTTATCAAAAACGGGCATACGGGTATACCCTTCTCTAACTACAATATCTAATACTTCGCTGGATGGGGTATTTATGTCGATTGCAGATATTTGAGTTCTAGGAATCATGATATTTTTTACGATTCGGTCTTGGAAATCGAATACGTTTTGTATCATTTCATGTTCTGATGCTTCTAAGGCACCGCTTTCTTTTCCTTGTTCTAGAATATATTCTAATTCTTCGGGGCTGTGTACTTCGTACGACACCGCTGGCTGTATGCCCATTAGTTTAAGGATGAAATTGGCGAATCCGTTTAATGTCCATATGAACGGACGAAATAGTATATAAAAAAAGTGCAACGGATAGGAAATTGCCAAAGAAGTGGCTATTGGCCGTTGGATGGCTAATGATTTTGGAGCAAGTTCGCCAAATACAATGTGTAAAACGGTAATTAATAGAAAGGCGACTGGCAAAGCAATTTGGTTTGCCAAGGTGGTATCTACATTCAATCCAAAACTTTCGGAAATGCTCAATATCATTCCTGCAACAACGGGTTTACCTATCCAACCTAAACCAAGGGAAGCTAATGTTATACCTAATTGGGTTGCAGCTAAATAGCCATCTAAGTGTTTTAAGATATTTTTAGTCATGCCTGCAGTACGGCTACCGTCTTTGGCTAAAATTTCTATTTGCGATGTTCTAACTTTAACTATGGCAAACTCTGCTGCCACAAAGAAACCGTTCAAGAACACCAAAAACAAGGTTATAAATATATCAAATGCCATTTTATATTATTTTATAAATGTTTTTTTATAGAGTTGAATACTCTCTTGTATGATTTCAAATGCTATTTCTTTCCCCAAGAATTGTTCTACTACTACATCTTTATTTTCTAATATTTTATAATCTTCAAAAAAACGGATGATTTCTTTTTCGGTATGTGGAGGAAGTTGAGTTATGTCGTTTATGTAGTTTACAGACATGTCGTTTTTTGCAACTGCAATTATCTTATCGTCTTGCTCTTTATTATCAGACATACGCATAACACCTATTACTTTTGCATCTACCAAACATAAAGGCACCAATGGGATGGAACAAATCACAAGAATGTCTAAGGGGTCGTTGTCGTCGCAAAAGGTTTGTGGAATGAAGCCATAATTTGCCGGATACATAACGGAAGAGAATAAAACCCTGTCTAACCGTATTAAGCCAGAAGCTTTATCTACTTCGTATTTGGCTTTAGATCCTTGCGGAATTTCGATTATTGCATTTACAAACTGCGGAGTGTTTTTGCCAGATGGCACACTATGCCAGGGGTCTGCATCCATGTTATTCGTTTGGTTGTTTGTTTTTTGGAGGCGGTATAATTACTTCCACTTTTTTCCTTACAAATGTACTGATTACTGGGATAGTACTTAAAACAATAATTCCAATTACAATATATAATAGGTATTCTTCAATTTGCGGAAACTTTCTTCCTAAAAAGTACCCCGATAATACTAAGCTACCAACCCACAAAATGGCACCTGTAATGTTATAAAACGTAAATCGTCTGAAATCTACTAATACTATACCTGCAAAAATAGGAACAAAAGTTCTAAAAATAGGCAAGAACCTACTGATTATTAATGCTAAACCGCCATACTTTTGATAAAAATCTCTGGCGGTTTCTACGTATTTCTTTTTAAATAATAAGGAGTCCTTTCGCTTCAAAAGAAGCGGCCCCGTTCGTTTACCAAACCAAAAACCCACAAAGTTACCTGCTATTGCTGCAATAATGAGTGTAATGGTTAAAACATAAATAGATACGTCTAATAATCCGGTAGCACAAAACAAACCGGCCATAAAAAGCAAGGAGTCTCCTGGTAAAAAGAAGCCAAAAAATAATCCGGTTTCTGCAAAAATTACAAATACAAGTAAGGCAAATCCCCCGTATTCTATAATACTTTTAGGGTTTAACAAGGTTTGTATAAAACTCCAAACTTCTTCCATGTATTCTGTATAAATTCTATAAATTTTTTAGGTTGATTATGCTAGATAATTCCGGTAATTACACCAGGAATAATTCCCAAAATTAATGTAATTATGGCAACAAAGGTTAACACAAATTTGTAGTTGTTGTTTACGGGCACTACAGCATCAGAAACTGTGTTGTTAAAATACATAGCTATGATTACCTTGAAATAATAATAGATACCTATTAACGCAGTTACAACTGCCAATAGTACTAGCCAAAGATGGCCCCCTTGCAAAGCCGTGTTAAACACTAAGAATTTGCCAATGAACCCAGCGGTAAGCGGAATACCAGCCAGTGAAGTCATGGATATGGTTAACACTAAGGCTAAAAATGGGTTCGTTTTAGATAGTCCATTAAATGCTGAAATCTGGTTGCTTCCTCTATCTGCTTTAACTAATATCATGATAGCAAAAGCAGCTATTGTTGCAGCACTATATGCAATGGAATAAAACAAGATAGAAGTAGCTGAATTTTCTCCTAATGACACAACAGCCATAACTAAATAGCCTGCATGTGCTATGCTTGAGTAGGCTAATAATCGTTTAAAATTATCCTGAAAAACGGCAGTTATATTTCCAATAACTAAAGTAATTGCAGCAATAACAGCTAAACTTAGGGCCCATGATTCGGTTACTCCGCCAAATGCATTATCAAATAAACGTAAGAAAGCTGCAATGCCAGCTATTTTTACAACTGTCGACATGAATACCGAAATCATGGATGGGGAGCCGGTATATACATCGGGAGTCCAGAAATGAAATGGGGCTGCACCAATTTTAAATGCCATGGCAATCATCATTAATAGAATGCCACTTGTAAAAAACACTGGGTTGTTACCGGCCCGTTCGGCAATTAAAGCAATATCAAACGTACCTGTAGCGCCATAAATTAATGCGATACCAAATAATAAAAAACAGGTGGAAAATGCTCCGAGCAAGAAATATTTTAATGCTGCTTCGTTAGATGATGTATCGTGTTTACGAATGCCGGCCAAAATATATAAGCTTACAGATAAAATTTCTATCCCAATAAAAAGCATGGATAAATTGGTGAACGATACCATGCATATTGCTCCTATCAATACAAATAATAATAGTGCATAATATTCTGCAACGTTATTACTTATTTTTTCGAAATACTCTTTGGTTAATACAAAAATCAGTGCAGAAGCACCTAACATGACAACGGTAAATGAAATAGCAAAATTATCGAACACAAACATGTGAGCAAAGTACTCTTGCATGGCTCCATTCCACTGCAAAATGGCCATAATTACTGCAGCAAATAATGAAATTACAGTAACTGGCAAAAGGTATTTTTGGGCTTTATATAAACCCATGAATAATAGAAGAATACTAATTATGACTAATATTATGATGGATACCATTGCTTAATTACCTAATTTAAAATTAACTAGTTCAATCAAATTGTTTATTGCTGCCTCAGAAATCCCCAAAATAGCTTGCGGATATATTCCTAGGAATATTACTAGAGCAGAAAGGGTAAACAATACAATTTTTTCTGATCCGCTAATATCTTTAAACTCTTGTGTGGTGCCATTTACTTCACCTAACATTACTTTCTGATACATTCTTAACATATATACTGCACCTAAAATAATGGTTAATCCGCCGAAAACAGCATATGTTATACTGTGTTCATACAAACCATTTAATAGCATAAATTCTCCAATAAAACCATTGGTAAGTGGTAAACCCACGCTACCTAGTAATAAAATCATGAAACAAATACTTAGCACCGGGGCCAAATTTGCTATTCCTCCAAGGTTTAAACTTTCTCTGGTTTTGGTTCTTTGCTCAATTATGCTGATGATGAAGAAAATACCTACTACGTTGATACCATGGTTTATCATTTGGATCATTGCGCCTTGTAAACCCGAAACATTAAATGCAAACACACCTGCCGCTATTAAGCCAACGTGTGCTATGGAAGAGTAAGCAATAAGTCTTTTAATATCTCTTTGAGTAAAAGCAATGATGGAAGCATATATAATCCCTATAACACATAATACTAAAACGATATCATGGTATTGCATAAAGGCATTTGGCACTATAGGAATCAACCAACGAATAAGTCCATAAATACCCATTTTTAGCATAATGCCTGATAAAAGCATGGTAGCTGTAGATGGTGAAGTGGTATAGGTATCGGGCTGCCAAGTATGCAATGGGAAAATTGGAATTTTAATAGCAAATGCTAAGAAAAATGCTAAAAACACCCAGCATTCTTGGTTTTGCGAAAGTACCGTATTAATAAAAGAATCGTAGCCAAAGGTTTGATCTGGGGTTTGTAAATACAGGTAAATGATAGCAACCAACATAAACAAACTACCAACTATGGTATAAATGAAGAATTTAAAAGTTACTCGGATTCGATCTTCGCCACCCCAATAAGCTGCCAAAAAGTAAACAGGTATTAAAGCAATCTCCCAACTTAAATAAAATAAGAAACCATCTAATGCAACAAAAACACCGAGCAAACCGGCTTGCATAAACAGGATAAGGGAATAAAAAGCACGTGAATTATTAATTTCTTGTTTAAAGCTAGATAATAGGATGAGTGGATATAAACCTGTAGTTAATAAAACCATCACCATGCTTATGCCATCTATACCCGCTTTGAAATGAATACCAAACTCAGAAATCCAAGGAATATCTACCAAAAACTGGGTTGTTGCATTTGTTTCAAACTGAGATAGAGCAAAGAGAGCTACCCCCAAATTGGCACAACTAAACGCTAATGCCCAGTGCTTAGCCTGCTCTTTACTAACTATTAAGATTAGTACAGCTGCGATTATAGGTAAAAGAAGTAAGCTTATCGTAATCATCTAGTTTACCAAAAAATAATGTAGTTAATCAAAAACATAATTATTACCCCTATTACCATTGCAAACACATAGCTTCCTACTAATCCGGTTTGTAATAGACGCATTTGCGATGCTGCCCAATTGGTTGTTTTACCAAATCCATTTACTATTCCATCAATTAAAGCTACATCTATCACCCTAAAAAATATCCCAGAAAACCAATTTAATGGTTTGGTAATGGTTGTTTCATAAAGTTCATCTACATAATATTTATTGTAAGACAAATCTGCAATTAAACTTTTCTTTACCGAATCTTGAGCAGGAACTCTTCCTCCTTTAACATAACGGAAATAGGCAAATGCAATGGCAGAAACCATTAACACTATAGAAACTCCCATTAAGATATATTCTGTTTGATGAGATAGCTTAGCATGCGGCATAAGCAATGCAGATGTTTCGAAAACAGGTGCCAAGAAATTTGCTAAATAATGCGTTCCGTGCAATGCTTCCGGAATACCAACCCATCCACCTATGATAGATAAAACTGCTAAAATAATTAAAGGAATTGTAATGGTTTTTGGTGATTCGTGTAGATGTTTATGCTGTGCTTCTGTACCTCTGAACGTACCATAAAATGTCACATATAGCATTCTGAACATGTAAAATGCTGTTAATATTGCTCCTACTGCACCAATTAACCAAAGCATTGGGTTATGGGAAAATGCATATGCTAAAATTTCATCTTTAGAGAAAAACCCGGCTAATGGCGGTATTCCGGCAATGGCAATGGTTCCTATAAGCATGGTGATAAACGTAATTGGTAGGGCTTTTTTCAATCCGCCCATCTTACGGATATCTTGTTCATTGCTCATGGCATGAATAACACTGCCCGCTCCTAAAAACAATAATGCTTTAAAGAAAGCATGAGTCATTAAATGAAATATTGCACCAACATATGCTCCTACTCCTAAACCCAAGAACATATAGCCAAGCTGACTTACCGTTGAGTAAGCCAATATTTTTTTGATATCCGTTTGACTTAATGCAATGGTAGCTGCAAAAACAGCAGTAACTAATCCAATGATGGCAATTACATGAAGAGATACAGGAGCTAGGGTATATAAAACATTTGAGCGTGCAATCATATAAATACCTGCTGTAACCATGGTGGCAGCATGTATTAATGCCGATACCGGTGTTGGCCCGGCCATGGCATCTGGCAACCAAGTGTATAATGGTATTTGGGCACTTTTACCCATTGCGCCGATAAATAATAATAGGGTGATGGTAGTGATAACGGTTGTGCCCATTGGCATGGTGGTAGCAGTAGCCATAACCTGGGTGTATTCTACCGAACCAAAATGCTCAATAATCATAAACACACCAAGTAAAAAACCTAAATCACCGATGCGATTCATGATAAATGCTTTTTTTGCGGCGCTATTATAGTTCTGATTTTTAAACCAAAAACCGATAAGCAAATAAGAACATAATCCTACACCTTCCCAGCCTATAAACATGACCACATAGTTAGAACCCATTACAAGTAATAACATGAAAAACACGAACAGATTCAGGTAGGAGAAAAAACGATAAAATCCCTCATCGTTGTGCATATATCCTATGGAGTAGATATGAATTAGTGTGCCAACTCCAGTTATAACCAGTAACATGATACAGGTTAATGGATCAATTAAAAAAGAAAACGGAATACTTAATGTGCCGATCTGAATCCAATCAAAAATGGGTAAAACAAATTGTTTAACCTCTAAAGATTGAATTTCTATAAAAACACCAACACTTAAGACAAAAGATGCAAATACTGCTAATGATCCAATGGTGCCAACTACCTTTTCTGGTAAATTTTTACCTAAAAGTCCGTTTAGCAAAAAGCCAATTAGAGGTAGAACAGGAATAAGCCAAACAATATCTAACATATCTATATTCTGTAGCCTTTGGGCTAGTTAATGTTTTAATTTATTTAATACATTCACATCGGTAGAGCCGGTATTGCGATAAACCATCACAATGATTGCTAATCCGACAGCGGCTTCGGCAGCAGCAACTACCATCACAAAAAATACAAATACTTGCCCGGTTGCATCGCCCCAATAAGCAGAAAATGCTGCCAAAAGGAGGTTTACTGCATTAAGCATTAACTCAACCGACATAAAAATTACGATAGCATTTCGGCGAGTTAGCACACCAATTACTCCAATAACAAATATGATTGCACTAAACAACACGTAGTGATTAATTGGAACCAACTGCATGGCTTGTGTTAAATTTTCCATGTTATACCCTTGGCTCCTTTCTGGCTAATAATACTGCTCCTACCATAGCCGATAGCAAAAGAACAGATGACACTTCGAATGGGAATACATATTCGGTAAATAACACTCTACCTAAATCTTTTACCAAACCTATATCGGCATTTTTTAGTTGTACCGGCGAGGATACATCCAAAGATTTGAGTGATGCAACGATGGTTATTAAAAGTATGCCTCCAGCGATAATACCTGCAAATTTTATGTAATTACTTTTTGGTGGTTCCGATTCTTCGTTTAGGTTCAACAACATCAACACAAATAAGAATAAAACCATGATGGCACCGGCATACACGATGATATTTACTACTGCCAAAAACTGCGCATTCAATAAAATATAATGACCGGTGAAGGTGAAAAACGTTAAGATTAAATACAATACACTATGTATTGGATTTCGGGCTAGGATTACCATCAGTGAACTGAAAATGGCAACAAAAGCTAAGAAATAAAATAAAGACTGGGTTAAGGTCATATCGGTTTATGCCGCGAATTTAGGTTTTTATTTTTTAGGTTCTAGTAACTTATCCTTACCATAAATAAAATCAGTTCGGTTAAAGTCTGCTGGAGCTATATTTCCGTCTAAGTAAATGGCTTCTTTAGGACAAGCTTCTTCACAAAATCCGCAAAAAATACATCTGAGCATGTTTATTTCATAAACCGATGCATATTTTTCTTCGCGATATAAGTGTTTTTCGTCTGCTGTACGTTCGGCAGATTTCATGGTTATTGCTTCTGCTGGGCAAGAAAGTGCGCATAATCCGCAAGCTGTGCAACGTTCTCGTCCTTCTTCATCTCTCTTTAGTGAATGTAATCCTCTATAATTAACCGAAAATTCTCTTTGCTCTTCTGGATAATAGATGGTTGTTCTTTTCTTAAAAAGGTGTTTTATGGTGATGCCCAAACCTTGAACAATGGCAGGCAGATACATCCGCTCCCAAAAATTCATGGGTTTTTTCTCAAGTACTTTTTTACGTTTAGTTAATGCTTGCATTTTACTTTGACTCTGACTTATACTCTAACTCTGACTTAAACTCTGACTTCTTATTTCCGACCTCTAAATTATCTATCAAAATATAAAATTACTGCCCCTGTAATAGCAATATTTGCTATTGCCAAGGGTATTAAAACATTCCATCCTAATTTCATTAATTGATCGTAGCGGAAACGCGGAACGGTCCATCTAACCCAAATAAAGAAGAAAATAAAGAATAAAATTTTGGCAAATAATGCCAATGTTCCCAATAAGGTGATGATGTTTTGTCCAATACCTATTTCGGCTAAATAGCCCATACCCGGGAAATTATAACTACCAAAATATAAGGTTGCCATCACTGCTGATGCAATAAAAATATTGATGTATTCCGCAAAAAGATAGAACCCTAGTTTCATGCTGGAGTATTCAGTATGATAGCCTCCAACTAATTCTGTTTCGCACTCTGGTAAATCAAATGGTGTGCGGTTGGTTTCTGCAAATGCACAAACTAAAAATATTAAAAATCCTAATGGTTGATAAAAAACATTCCATGCTATGCCTTCTTGTTGAGCTGCAATCTCTTTTAATGATAGGGTACCTGTCATCATCAACAACGAAATTAAAGCCAATCCCATGGCAATTTCATAACTTATGTTTTGCGATGCAGCTCGGATGGCGCCCAATAAAGAGAATTTATTGTTAGATGCCCATCCTCCAATCATAATACCATAAACTCCTAGAGCAACTACACCAAAAATATAAAGAATGCCAACGTTAATATCTGCAATTTGTAGAGGTACTATTCTTTCGCCTATTACTAAATCTTGTCCCCAAGGAATTACGGCACTACCTATACAAGCCGTAAGCATAGCTAAAGAAGGCCCCAGAATAAACAGACTAGAGCTTGCACCACTTGGTATGATTTCTTCTTTGGTAAATAATTTTACCCCATCTGCAAGAGGTTGTAGCAATCCGAACGGGCCTGCACGATTGGGTCCAACCCTATCCTGTAAAAATCCGGCAATTTTACGTTCTGCAAGTGTAGTATACATGGCAATACCAAGACTAACTCCTAATACTGCAGATATTAAAATTACTTTTTCAATGATTAATGCTACATCCATGTTTATCGCTTATCAATTACAGGTAATAAAACATCCATATCGTAATGATTGGCTGATATAACCGATTGTTTACTGATTTTTCTTGGGCCTTCGATATTCCAATCTATTGTTTTTTTCGTATCGAAACGACAAGTATTGCAAATAAACTGCTCGGCCTCACCAAATTCATCTTTGCGCGAAGTAACACGTAATACATCATCGCCTTTATACCATAAAACAACTTTTCCGGAGCAAGTCTTGCAATCTCGGTGTGCATTTACAGGCTTAGTAAACCAAACACGGTTTTTAAAGCGGAACGTTTTATCTGTTAATGCGCCTACCGGACAAACATCAATCATGTTACCTGAAAAATCGTTTTCTACTACCTGCTGGATATAAGTGCTAATTTCGGCCTTATCACCGCGATGCATAATTCCATGCACTCGTTTTTCGGTTAATTGATCAGCAACGTACACACAACGGTAGCACAAAATGCATCGGGTCATGTGCAATTGAATCTTATCGCCAATATCTATTTTATCAAATTCTCTTCTTTCAAATTCATACCTAGTACCTTCAGAACCATGGTCATAAGCTAAGTCTTGCAAATGGCATTCACCGGCTTGGTCGCAAATTGGGCAATCTAAAGGATGATTAATTAATAGCATTTCTACTACCCCTTTTCTGGCTTCTAATACTTCTGGTGAAGTAATATTTTGCACTTCCATTCCGTCCATCACCGTGGTTCGACAAGAAGCTACCAATTTTGGCATTGGGCGAGGATCTTTCTCAGAGCCTTTGCTAACCTTAACCAAACAAGTGCGACATTTACCGCCACTTCCTTCCAATTTGCTGTAATAACACATGGCTGGTGGGACTACATCTCCTCCAATTTGTCGCGCAGCATTGAGGATGGTAGTACCTGGTTCTACTTCGATGGTTATGTTATCTATGGTTACTTTCATTTATTATGCTTCTAGTAAATGCTTGTCACTTATGCCATAATTGCCTACTAAACAAGCTTCCGGCTCGTTTACATGCCACTCAAACTCATCGCGGAAATGACGAATAGCACTTGCTACAGGCCATGCTGCTGCATCGCCAAGTGGACAAATAGTATTCCCTTCAATTTTCTTTGCAACGTCAACCAACAAATCTATGTCACTGGATTTTCCGTGACCATATTCTAAACGGTGCAGCACTTTCTCCATCCATCCGGTTCCTTCTCTACAAGGTGAACATTGTCCGCAAGATTCGTGGTGGTAAAAACGGGTGAAATTCCAAGTGTTACGTACAATACAGGCATCTTCATCGTAAACAATAAATCCACCAGAACCTAACATGGTTCCACTAGCAAAACCTCCATCAGCCAAAGATTCATAGCTCATTAGGCGTTGCTCACCAGCCTCCGTTTTAAGAATTAAATTTGCCGGAAGAATTGGCACAGAAGAACCTCCTGCAACCACTGCTTTCAATCTCTTACCGTTGGTAATCCCTCCACAATATTCATCCGAATAAATAAACTCTTCTACCGAAAGTCCCATTTCAATTTCGTAAACGCCAGGTTTAACAATATTCCCCGAAGCAGAAATCAATTTAGTTCCGGTGCTTCTTCCAATTCCGGTTTTAGCATATTCGTCGCCACCTTCATTCACGATAGGCACAACAGCAGTAATTGTCTCTACGTTATTTACCACTGTGGGAGCTCCGTATAATCCTGCAATTGCCGGGAATGGTGGTTTTATCCTTGGATTACCTCGTTTCCCTTCTAATGATTCTAATAAAGCTGTTTCCTCGCCACAAATGTATGCCCCAGCACCGGGGTGAACATACAAATCTAGGGAGTAATCTGTTCCCAAAATATTTTTGCCCAACCAACCATTTGCATAGGCTTCGGCTATGGCTTTTTCTAAAATTCTTAAAATAAAAAAGTATTCTCCTCTTATGTAGATATATGCTGTGTTTGCACCTAAAGCGTAACTGCTTGTAATCATCCCCTCAATTAATAAATGAGGAATTTTTTCCATTAAATATCTGTCTTTAAAGGTACCCGGCTCCGACTCATCTGCATTACAAACCAAATAACGAGGCACACCTTCGGGTTTTGCCAAAAAGCTCCACTTCATACCCGTTGGAAAGCCCGCACCACCTCTTCCTCGTAGTCCAGAAGTTTTTACCTGTTCTAAAACATCTTCTGGCGACATGGTTTTAAGTGCTTTCTCTACCGACCTATATCCACCCATCTTACGATAAGTATCATAGGTATGTATCCCTTCAACGTTTATGTGCTCTAATAATATTTTTCTTCCCATCTGTATTCTTATTGACTTAACAGTATGTTTTTGCAACCCCTTCAGTAGCTAGTTTATCTAGTAAGGCATCTACTTTATCCGGTGTTAAATTCTCGTGATAATCTGCACCACATTGCAACATAGGTGCGGTTCCGCAAGAACCCAAACACTCCACCGTTTTGAGTGAAAACATACCATCTGTGGTGGTTTCACCTGGTTTGATGTTTAGTTTTTTACTTAAGTAATCGATGATATTTTCTGCTCCTACAATGGCACAAGGGCCGGTATGACAAACTTCCAATACGCATTTTCCCATGGGTTTTAAATGAAACATGGAATAGAAAGAAGCAACCTCATACACTTCTACCGGTTGCAGGTCAAGTAATCTGGCAACATAATCCATCACTTGTGGACTTAGCCATCCAAACTCTGCTTGTGCTATGTGAAGTAATGGGATTAAAGCTGATTTTTGTTGCCCATCTGGATAGCGAGCAAGTAAACGTTGCAATTCTTGTAATCGCTCTAATGGTAATTCTATTTTAGTTTCTTCCAACATTATCTAAACTAATTATGCATCTAATTCGCCAGCAATTACATTCATGCTACTCATAGTTAAAATAGCATCAGATAAAAAAGTGCCTATTGCTAACTCTGGGTAAGCTTGGTAATTGATAAAACTTGGGCGACGGAAATGTAAACGATAGGGTGAACGACCACCATCGGTTACCATGTAAAATCCTACTTCGCCATTACCACCTTCTACAGCATGGTAAACTTCGGTTGACGGATTTTCTACTTCGCCCATTACGATTTTAAAATGGAAGATAAGGGCTTCCATGTTATTGTATACTTCTTCTTTTGGAGGAAGGTAATATTCTGGAACATCTGCATGGAAAATACCAGATTTATCCTCTTCATATTTTGCTAATGCTTGTTCAATTAAACGTAAACTTTGCCAAATTTCTTCGTTCCGAACAATGAACCGATCATAAACGTCGCCGTTTGTACCTACCGGAACTTCGAAGTCGAAATCTTGATAAGAACTGTATGGTTCCATGGCTCGTACATCATAATCTACTCCAGTAGCCCGTAATAATGGCCCCGACCAACTATAGTTTAAAGCACGTTCTGCAGTAATTGCACTAATGCCTACGCATCTGTCGATAAATATGCGATTGCGATTAAATAATTTCTCGAAATCTCGCATGATGGCAGGAAACTCTGCTAAAAATTTCTTTAGTTTTTGTATTGACTTTTCGTTAAAATCTCGCTCAAAGCCACCAACTCTACCAAAATTAGTAGTTAAGCGTGCGCCACTTACTTCTTCAAAAATTTCGTAGATTTTTTCTCTTTCTTGAAAGAGGTATAGAAATCCGGTAAATGCTCCGGTATCAACTCCTAAAATACCATTGCAAATCAAGTGATCAGAAATGCGGCTCAACTCCATAATTATGATGCGCATATAGTCTACTCGTTTTGGAGTTTCTATGTTGAGCATTTTCTCTACCGTCATGTGCCAACCGAAATTATTAATTGGCGATGAGCAGTAGTTTAATCTATCTGTTAATGGGGTTATTTGGTAAAAAGGCCGATGCTCTGCAATCTTTTCGAATGCACGATGGATGTACCCGATGGTAGGTTCGCAAGCGATTATTTTTTCGCCATCCATCTTTAACACATTCTGAAAAACGCCATGTGTTGCAGGGTGGGTTGGTCCTAAATTCAGGGTGGTAATTTCCTGTTCTAGGGCATCAAATATTTTGATATTTGAATTTTTATCTTCCAAAGTATTCGTCGTTTTTATCTTTTCTATTTGGGTCTTCTAATGGAAATTCTTTACGCATTGGAAAGGCCACCATATCGTCCATGTTCAGTATTCTTCTCAAATCGGGATGATTTTCGAAAATGATTCCAAAAAAATCATAGGTTTCTCGTTCCATCCAATTGGCGCCCATAAATAAATGGCTAATGGTGGGTATGCGAGGGTTTGATGTGGGTAGATTTACTTTAATCCTTACTCTAACATTCTCATGTAAGTTATGTAAATGATAGATCACCCCTAAACCAAGTTCTTTATCCGGGTAATGAATGCCACATAAATCGGTTAAATACCCAAAACACAAAGATTTATCTTGGTTAAGAAATTGAATAACGGAGACTATATTATCTGAATTAACGGTAAACGTAAGTAAGCCGTAAGGAATGTTTATTTCTGAAACTACTCCCGGAAATTTTTCCTCGAGCTTAGAGATAATTATATCGTGGGATAAGTCTGCCATTTATTATTGTATGCCGTATTTTGCTAATAATAGTTTGTATTCTGGGGATGATCTGTAGTTCATGGGTTCATTACGAACTAAATCTTGGATTCTCATCACCCCATCTAAAATAGCTTCGGGGCGAGGCGGACAACCAGGAACATATACATCTACAGGTATTACTTCATCAATTCCTTGTAAAACAGAATAGGTATCAAATATTCCTCCTGAAGATGCACATGCACCTACAGCAATTACCCAACGAGGCTCAGCCATTTGTAAATAGACTTGACGTAAAACCGGACCCATTTTTTTTGCAATGGTGCCCATTACCATCAACAAATCTGCTTGGCGAGGCGAAAAACTTGGTCGTTCTGAGCCGAAACGTGCTAAATCATAGTGTGAACCCATAGTAGCCATAAATTCAATACCACAACAAGAAGTTGCAAATGGCAATGGCCATAAGGAATTGGAGCGAGCAATACCAACCACTTTATCTAACGAAGTGGCAAAAAATCCTGCTCCTACAACACCTTGAGGGGCTTCAACTATTTTAATATCACTCATTTTAAAAATTGGAGTATAGTGTGCAAAGTTATAACAATAAAGGGGTTTAAAAGTTATGAGTTAATGTTTAGAATACTTCTAAATAGATTATTCCCAATCTAAAACTCCCTTTTTTAAGGTGTAAATAAATCCTAAAAGTAATAATGCAATGAAGATGAACATGATGATTAATCCATCCATGCCAAACTCACGAAAATTTACTGCCCATGGATACATAAATATTACCTCGACATCTAAAATAACAAAGAGTATTGCTACTAAAAAGTATTTTACTGAAAAGGGTTGGCGGGCATTACCAATGGATTCTATACCAGATTCAAATGCTACTAATTTATCTGATGTTTTGCGTTTAGGCCCAATTTTATGGGTAAAATACATGGTGACCCCAACAAATCCAAGTGCCAGAAACATCTGTAACAAAATTGGAAAATAATTTTCCGGTGTGCTTGATAGTAGTATCATTTAGAACAATTTTGGTACAAAAATAAAAAAGAGAGGCGATTAGCCAACCACCTCTCATAATTTAATTTAATATGGTGCTATTCTGTCAGCGAACAAGGAGTAACAGAAACCATTTCTTTAGACTCTAAAACTTGTTTAGCTTGTTCGTCTGCAGGTTCTAATTGCAGAATTAATTGCCAAGTGGCTTTCGCTTTACATGCGTTATTTGTGTTGAAATAATAATCTCCCATGTATCTGTGAGCTTCCACAATAGCTCTTTTAAAACGGTTAGTATCTGCCTCGCCAAGTTGAATTACTTTTTGATAAAAGTCTTTGGCTGCAAATGTTCCGTTATCTGCACTAAGGGTAGCTTGTATTCTGCCCTTATATAAATAATGATTGATAAAATTGGGTTGAGCTTCAATTAATTTACTGAAAACTACGTCGGCTTTCTCATATTGTTTATCAAAATACAAAGCTTGTCCATAAAAGAAATTATCTACGGCTTCGAACTTAGGGTTACCGGCAAATTTCTTCTCGTAAGCTGTAATAGATGCGGGGAAATTACGTGCTCTGAATTGTATTTCGCCAATTATTCCATTTAAATCAGTGTTACTGGGGTCATAGATCAATGCATCTTGTACTGTTTTTAATGCTAGAGAATCTTTCCCTAATCTTAGTTGTGTTTTCACTAAATAATCGAAGTCAGAAAATAATATTCTGTCTTTAGGTTGAAGTTGAAAAAACGTATTTAATGAACTTTCTGCAGCATTAAAATCGCCTTTTTCAAATTGTGAGTATCCTAATAAACGGTACATAACCGGACGGGCATCGCAACTGTTGATTTGTTTTTGGATTTCGCTAATGGCATTTTGATAGTCTTTTGCTAAAAATAAAAACTCGGCATATCTGCGCTGAGAATTACAAGAAGCATCGGTTCGGGCCATGTATTGATTTTTGTAGGTATCAATCGCTTTGGGTAATTGTCCGCTTCTAAAATAAAGTTCTGCCAACTCTCTATAAGCTGGAGCATAATTTGGATCAATTTCTATTGCTTTATTGATGGACTCAATAGAAGCCTGGTAATTGAAGGCACGTTTATAGATATTTCCTTCTCTAACATAAGAGTACACAAATGCTTTGTTTACGTTGCGCGCAGCTTCGTAATTAGTAATTGCTTTAGAGCCATCTTCTATCTCTACATAATAATCGCCCAATGCACTATACACGTATGGATCTTTTTTATTGATAGCCAAGGCTTTGTCTAAAAAGGATTTAGCTAAAGGCAAATCTTTATTGGGAGCATCAATCAAAGCTTGTCCTGCAACTAAAAACGTTAAGTAATCTTTACCGCCCGATATATCTATAGCTTCTTGCAATTTAGCAGTGGCTTGTGGTAATTTACCTTCTAGCAATAATAATTTACCTATGCCAATGTAATTCAATGAATATTTAGAATTAGCATTTATTCCTTGCTGAAAAGCAATTCTAGCCGAATCTGTTTCCCCAGTTTTCAAATAAATATCCCCCAAAAAATAATAGCCTTCTGCTTGTGTATTGGAGGAATTTATTAACGTGCGAGAAATGGTTTTGGCACGTTCAAATTGTTCATTTTCTATTGCCTTTTGCACGTCTCTAACAGGTTGCGCATTTGCTAAACCAATTATAGCGGTAAAGGTAATAAGTAGAGCCAAGAGCTTTTTCATATTCTTAAATTTTATGCGAAGTAAATAAAATACTATTAATTTATGATTAACAATGTTGCTTAAACCATGCCAAAGTTTAATTGGATTGTAAAGATAATCTTATGGGGATCTCTTTATATACTCTAACTGGTTTACCATCCAATAGACCAGGTGTAAATTTTTGGAGAGTGTTTATTACTCTAATTGCTTCAACATTGCAATCATGGCTTAAAAATTTAATAACAGTTGGATTTGAAACTGTACCATCTTTTTCCACTACAAATCTTACCGCAATAGTTCCTTGTATGTTTTTATCCCTCGCGCTTTTAGGATATCTGTAGTTTCTATATACATGCGTCTGAAAAGCCTTTTCCCCACCGGGATATTCGGGCATAACATCTACTTTCTCGTAAATTTCTTCTTCAACAGTTTCTTTAGGATTATTGCTTTGAGCATATAATTTTGATGCACCAATGACTGATATCAAAAAAGTGATGACTAGGATAATTCGAAAAAATATTTTCATGATTCCAGATATAATTATTTACAAGTTTGCTAAAATTAATGAAAAAACAAATCGGGTAGCAGATTTTCTGCTACCCGATTTAAAATATGGTATACTGATTATTTATCTACCTCCGCCGGTTGGCAAGGATGCAATATTTAATTCACAAGGAGTTACACGTACCAATTCATCTGCTTTTATTACTTGTAAAGCTTGTGCATCATTCGGATCTAGTTCCAAAATCTTAGTCCAACATGCTTTAGATTGGCAAAGATTATTGGTATTGTAATAGTAGTCGCCCAAATATTTGTACGCCTCAATTACCGCTCTTTTATATCTGTCAACCTCTCCTAAACCTAACTGTAATACCTTTTCGTAATGAGGTTTTGCAGGGTAAGTGTTCACATCAGTTTCTGATTTTAATTGATTTTGAATGCGAGCTTTGTAAAGATATCCGTTTATGAAGTTAGGTTGAGATGCAATTAGTCCATCAAAAGCACTATCTGCTTTCAGGTATTGTCTTGCAAAGTATAAACTTTGGCCATAAAAGAAGTAATCTACTGGACTTATTTTATCCAAGCTAGCAAATTTTTTCTCGTAAGATAAAATAGCTGGCTCAAAATTACGTGCTCTAAAATGCATTTCTGCAATTACTCCATGCAAATCTGATTTTGTTGGATCAGCAGCAATTGCTTTTTCTAAAGTTACTATCGCTAAAGAATCTTGCCCAAGTTTTGATTGTATTCTACCTAAATACTCATAATCCGAAGTAATAATTCTGTTTTGAGGCTGAGTAACAAAGAATTTCTCCATTGCTTTTAAAGCAGCATCAAAATTTTCATTTTCGAACTGAGAATAACCTAACAAACGAAACATAATTGGACGTGGCTCACACGATGTTAATATGGCGTTTAATTCGTTGGTTGTGTTGGTATAATCTTTAGCCAAGAATAAAAATTGTGCATAACGATAACGAGAGTTACAAGAAACGTCTGTTAATGCAATGTATTTGTTTTTGTAAATGTCAACCGCTTTACCTACTTGTCCAGAAGAATAATATAATTCTGCCAATTCTCGGTATGCAGGCGCATAATTAGGATCAATATCGATTGCTTTTTGCATGGCATCTAAAGCAGGTTGATAGCTTAAAGCACGCTTGTAAATTTGTCCTTCGCGTACATGTGCATATGCAAAATTCTTGTTAATATTTCTTGCAATGTTATAATTGGCAACCGCATTGGTTCCATCGTTTTTCTCTAAATAGTAATCTCCTAAGGCAGAAAAGACAAATGCATCTCTGTTCTTTTTGGTTAAATCAATTGCTTTATCTAAAGCTATTTTAGCTTGATCTAAATCTTTTTTATCAAATTCCATCCAAGCAGAACCAATGTATAGGAAAGTTCTGTGGTCTTTTCCTCCAGATACTGCAACTGCTTTATCAAAATTAGATTTAGCTAAAGATGCGTTCCCTTCAGAAAGATTTATTCTTCCCATACCAATATGATTGAAGGAGAAAGCTGGATATGATTCTACACCTCTTGTAAATATCAAACGTGCTGAATCTATCTCGGCAGTTTTAATATAAGCATCGCCCAAAAAATAATGTGCTTCTGCAGCGGTTGTCGGATTGTTAGTTAAGTTACGTAAGATAGATTTAGCTTTCTCAAACTGTTCTACCTCTATGGCTCTTACTCCATCCGCAATTGTTTGTGCTTTCACCATAAACTGGCTAAGAACTAAAACCGCAAAAATTCCAAGTGCTTTCTTCATCCTCTTCATGATTTCTAATATTTAATTTTTTTTAATTGCTTAATTGTATCGTTTTAAATCTGACATCAATGGTAGCCGGTAATAGTCCGGATTGTTTCACCACTAGTTGCCCTCTATAACTGGTTACAAAAGATACAAAACCCGTACCTAAACCAGTACGTGCTTCTCTGCTAATGATGTAAACGCTTCTTGTTAAAGGGTAGCTACCATCGGCAATGTATGCTTGATATGGTCTGTAATAGCGTCCTGAGCCCTCATCATCAGCATCTGATGATATTGCCACTACATTTATTTTACTTAAAAAATTATTGGCAACGGTATCGTCTCTATCGCTAATCCAATTTAATCCAATAATACCTAAGGAATTTTTACTGTTGCCAACATACTCAATTACTTGAGGATTGGTATTTAGGGCAAATACGTTTTTGGTGGTTAAACCGCCCGAGAACTGAGTTAAATAGGTAACTGTACTAGATGATTTGTTATCGAAAACAATTTGAATATCGTCATTTCCTGCAGATGGATCTATCTGATTCCACTTGGTTATTTTGCCAGAAATTACACCTTTAACTTGCTCAATGGTAAAATTTGTGGCTTTTTGATTTGGGTGTACTATTAAAGCTACAGCATCCCATGCTACTTTTACAGATTTAGGTTCAATTTTAGCCGCTTTAAACACTTGTTTTTCTTGTTCATTAAACGGACGAGTTGTTACTGCTATTCGAGCTGAATCTATCATGACTGCGTTTATAGCATCCAATTCAGAAACATAATTAGTTATAATATTAGTTTGAGGGTAAGTGACATGAAAAACATCCAATTGTGCTTCTATTAGAGGTTGTAAAGTTTCATCTACTGCCATAACAATAGAGCCTGAACTAACGGTATCTAATTTTTTGGCTGGAGTACTATCACAGCCACTTAATAGCAGTAGAACTAAAACTGAATAAAGTACTTTTTTCATAACTCTTCCTCCCGGTTGCTTATAAAACTGTAATACGTTCTAAATAGTCTAAACGTACCATAACATAAAATCACTATCGCCATGCCTGTTTTATATTTCGGGTCCATTTCACGCATGATGTTATCATTGGTAAGCATTAAAATTCCAATGATATAAAATGCCACAACCATGGCTAGTCCAAAAATCAGAGAAAACCGCTTGATCAGCGATTTTCTCTGTAAGTTATTGCGATATGACATTTAATACTCTAGTTCTGTAAAGTTAAACGTATTGGTAAATTGTAAAATACACGTACCGGGCGACCATTTTGTCTGCCTGGAGTAAATTTAGGCAAACTTTTAATTACACGTATCGCTTCTTCATCCACATCGCGACTTAAGCCACGTAATACTTTCACTTCAGAAACGCTACCATCACGCTCTACAACAAACTGCATAAAAACAGTTCCTTGAATGTTATTCTCGCGAGCCATTGGTGGATAGCGATAGGTTCTGTAGATGTATTTTTGCATTTCTGCTTCACCACCTGGGAATGCAGGCATTTGTTCTACCGAAATAAATGGGGCATCACCGGCTGATTCAATAACTGATACACCCGGATCTTCGATAATTAGTTCCGCATCTTTAGTTCCTTCTTGGGTTTTAACACCAGCATCTACTTCTTTTAATTCTTCTACGGTTGGAGGTGGTTCATCTGGTACATCAACGTCAGGTAAAATTACCGGAGGGGTAAATTTAACGGTTTGACGTACTGGTGGTGGTGGCTCTACCGGAGGAGGTGGAGGTGTTTTTTCATCTAAAGGCGGAGGTGCCATTAAATCTGTTACCTCGGTTACCTTAATTATGTTTTCTTCTGGAATAAATCCTGTAATTAGATTAGCGATGAGTGGACCCGTCATTAATAGGCCAAAAAACACAATTGCAAATATAATACCTCGAATCATGTTCTTAGTATAATCTTTGCGAAGCTGATAAGCTCCATATTCTTTGTTTCTGCCTTCAAATACGTGCTCGCACCACAAGCTATCGTATAAATCAATTTTTGCCATGGCTATTTATTTTTTAAGTACAACTTATAATTGAGTTCCTTTTAAAAGCTCCAACTCTACAGGTGTAATATCTACGATAGCATATCGACCGATATTAGTAATCTGCATCTCATCTAAAATGTCTACTAAGTTTTTATACTTAGCATCATCATCCGCTTTTATAACAACAATTAAGCCATCTTTGAAAGCCTTAATACGGCTTACATTCTTTTTGTACTCTTCTTCTGTTATTTGATTAAATCTGAATTGTTCGCGATAAATTGGAATCGAATCTACGGCCGCATTTCTTCTTCTGTTTTCTAATATTAATTGCTTACGTATACCATTTGCTCCAAAGTTGGCTACAACTGGAGTCATTGGCTCACCTGTAACTTCGTCTATAAAATAATAGACAATTTTATCGTCTTTGGTTAATAAAATGGTAATTGCTTGCGAGGCCTTTATCTTAGACTGATCTTCTGGTGGAAGATCTTCTTTTATCGGCATATTAATTTCCATGGTGGTTGGTTGGTTCATGGATGTGGTAAGCATAAAGAACGTAATTAACAAGAACCCTAAGTCTACCATTGGTGTAAAATCTACACGAGTTGACATTTTCTTGCCACGAACTTTTTTGCCTTTTTTGTGACCACCGCCACCGCCACCTTCTATATCTGCCATAATTTAGCTTTATATAATCTGTAAAACTTTTATTTTTCTTCGCCTTCTTGATTAGTTATAAGATTAAAACGGTTTACGTTTTGCTCTTGTAACGTTTCAATAACGCGTCTTATGATTGGATAACTTGCATTTTGGTCGCCACGAATTGCAATAACCGCAACCGTACCTTGACTTTGTGCTGCTCTTCGTGCTTCTACTATCCATTCTGCCAATTCATTGTTTAATGAATCGGTAGGTATGCCTTTTTGCTCGAAGTTTTTCTGTGCCCCAATGTCTAAACCTAAGTAACCTTTTATTTCATTAATAGGAATGCCAAAAGTGTTTGTTAAAGAGAAAGTTTTGATTTCATCTTCAGAGAATGTAATGCCTTTTTTTGTGCCAATTCTTTTCAGTAAATCTGCACGGATTGGTTGGCCTTCTATTCCAAAAAACACACGGTCTTCACCATCAATTGTAATTTGAACTACTCCTGTTTCGGGTAATTTAATCTCCGCTACAGAAGAAGGGGTAGTTACATCTACCGGTTCATCGGGCTTAAACTTGGTAGCAAGCATAAAAAACGTAAGCAGAAGAAATGCAACATCGGTCATTGCCGTCATGTCAATCCACGTGCTTTTGCGAGGTATTTTAGCTTTTGCCATTAGTATTTATTTATAATTCGTTTAATTGATTAATTACTTATTTCTTGCTGCAAATGTATTGATGATGCTATAGCTAGCCTCATCTATTGCATAAGTAATAGAATCTATACGAGTTGTAAATACGTTATACATAATAATTGCAATTGCAGAGTTACCAATTCCTAAAGCGGTATTGATAAGTGCCTCAGAAATACCATTTGCCAAGGCAACTGAATCTGGTGCACCACCTGTTGCTAAAGCCGCAAATGCTTTAATCATACCTAATACTGTTCCGAATAAGGCAACTAAAGTAGATACAGATGCAAGAGTTGCAATGATTACTAAGTTACGCTCTAATGTAGGAAGTTCTAATGTGGTAGATTCTTCTACTTCTTTTTGAATAGCAAGAATTTTTTGTTCCACATCTAATCCGGTGGCTTTCTCCATTTCTTGATATTTTACTAAAGTTGCTCTAACCACATTAGCTAAAGATCCTTTCTGAATATCACATTCTTTAATCGCGCCTTCTATGTTAGCAGCATTTAATTGTGTTCTGATTTTCTTTACAAAATCTTGTGCAGATACTTTACCAGATGCTTTGGAAATTGTAATGTAGCGCTCAATGGAAAATGTAATTAACACAATTACTAGAGTAAGTAAAAGTGGCACTACATATCCGCCCTTGTACATCAAACCAAAAACAGAACCAATACCGTCTGTAATCGGTTGGTTTGCTTTATCGTTTCCTTGGAAATTGGAAGGATTACCTAATACGAATACATAAATGCAGATACCCGCAATTAGACATAATGGAATTACAAATGATGCAAATCTTGAGTTGAATTTGCTTTCGCTTTTAGCTGCTTGTGCCATGTTTGTGATTTAAGTTTTAAGTGAAAAAATGCGTTTTTTATTTATTTGAGTGTGTGCAAAAATATAATAATTATGAAAATAAAAAATTTATTTCGAGGATTTTCACAATTATTTAACGTGATATTATTAAAAAAGGTGAAATAAGATTTTGTTCAAAACCTACTAACGATATAAAATTAATTTATTGTATCAAAAAAAAATCACCTCTAAAACTTTATTTAGAGGTGATTACGAGTTCGATCAACGAGTATTAAACGATTACAACCGTTTTTGGCGCCGCAGCAAGTATTTCTTCTGATACACCGTTTGAAAACTGATTAAAATTTTTGACAAAAGCGGCTGCTAAATCATTTGCTTTAGTGTCGTATTCGCTTTTATCCGTCCATGTATTTCGTGGATTAAGTATTTCATCTGGTACATTTGGGCAAGTAGTGGGCATTTGTACTCCAAAAACAGGATGTTCTATATAATTAACCTTATTTAGTTCGCCGTTTAAAGCTGCTGTAATCATAGCCCTTGTATAAGCCAATTTCATTCTGGCACCTACTCCATACGGCCCACCAGTCCAACCGGTATTAATTAGCCATACGTTTACCTGATTTTGTTTCATTTTTTCTCCCAACAATTCGGCATATTTTCCGGGGTGAAGTGGAAGAAATGCTTTACCGAAACAGGCCGAAAAAGTAGTTTGAGGTTCTGTAACCCCAGCTTCTGTTCCTGCAACTTTTGCCGTGTATCCAGATATAAAATGATACATTGCTTGCCCTGGTGTTAATTTTGAAATGGGTGGCAATACCCCAAATGCATCGGCAGTAAGGAAAAATATGTTTTTTGGAGTGCCCGCCACTGAAGGCTCTACAGCATTGGATATGTAATGTATTGGATAAGCAACACGAGTATTTTCTGTAACCTCAATGTTGGTAAAATCTACTGTTTTGGTACCATCGAAACAGCGAACGTTTTCTAGTAATGAGCCAAATTTTATGGCATTCCAAATTTGAGGTTCTTTTTCTGGTGATAAATCCACGCATTTAGCATAACATCCGCCTTCGAAATTAAACACAGAGTTTGCTGCCCAACCGTGCTCGTCATCTCCAATTAAACCACGATTTGGGTCTGCAGATAATGTGGTTTTACCAGTGCCTGATAAACCAAAGAAAATAGCGGTATCTCCATCTTTACCAATGTTTGCAGAGCAATGCATAGATAATACCTTGCGTTGGTGTGGTAAAACAAAATTAAGAACAGAAAAAATACCTTTCTTAATTTCGCCGGTATAGCCTGTGCCTCCTATTAATATAATTCTTTTGCTAAAGTTTAAAATTGCAAAATTAGCTTGTCTTGTGCCATCTATCTTAGGATTGGCTTTAAAACCAGGTGCAGCTAAAATGGTCCAATCTGGTTTAATATTTACAATTTCTTCTTTTGAAGGGCGTAAAAACAGGTTGTTTGCAAACAGATTTTGGTATGCTGTTTCTGTAACTACCCGAATATTTAAGCGATGTTCCGGATCTGCACATGCATATGCATCGCGAACAAATATTTCTTTGCCACCTAAATAAGCTGTTACTCTATTGTATAATTTATCGAAATTCTCTGGTGAGAATTTGATGTTTACATCGCCCCACCAAACTGCGTTTTCGGTAATATCATCGCAAACAACAAAACGATCTTTTGGAGATCTGCCGGTAAATTCGCCGGTATCTGCTGCTAATGCTCCCGAGTCTACTAAGTGCCCTTCGCCACGGCAAATTGCTTCTTCAATTAATTCGGCTGGTGTTAAGTTCCAGTATGCCGCTATTACGTTGCTTAATCCTAATTCTGCAACGCTTGCGCCCGAAGCTTTAAATCCAAATTCATTATCCATATGTGTAAAAATCTAAAAAAAGAAAGCGTCAAAGATACGTTTCATTAATTAATTATAGAGCTAATTGTTTTAATTTTTAGAAGATTACGACCCAATTTGTTTAACTCGGTAGCCATCTGCTATGAGAAGACTTTTTATCTTTTCTCTAAAATCTCCTTGTATTAAAATCTCGTTGTCTTTTATTGTGCCCCCAACTCCGCATTTATTTTTGAGTTTTCTGCCCAATAATTCTAAATCAGATGCAGTTCCTTTAAACCCAGTAACCAAGGTCACTTTTTTACCGCCACGCTGTTTTTTATCTAGTTGAATTCTTAAATCTTGTTGCTTGTTCGGAAGAGTACCATCCAAATCTGAATCCTGCTCCGGGAGTTTAAAGTCTGGATCTGTGGAAAACATGATTCCAGAAAAATCTGTTATAAATTTCTTTTTTTTCATTTATACCGATGGACTGAAAACACGTAACGAAGCAGGTTGCATAGTAATTGTAATCTGTTTGCCAAAAAGTTTTGGCTCCCCATCGATGTGGGCTGGTCCATCTTCTAGTCTTTCCACTATTATCTTTTTACCTCTATACATTTTAACATGCTTAGATTCCCCTAGAGATTTTGTTACCATTTTCAAAGAAAATAATGGGAAAAGATATAAAGGAAATTGTTTAACCACCACAATATCAATCTCTCCGTCGGTAGCACTTGCTTTTGGTGCAATATGAAAGTTATTGCCAAACTGAGTGGAGTTTGCAAAGCTTATCATAAATGCATCTTCATGGTACACCACACCATCTACCGTAATTTTATATGCCTGTGATTTATAAGAATTAACTTCCTTAAAAACCATTTTTGCATAACCTTGCAACCCACGTTTCTTGTCTGTGGCAAAAAGCTGACTGATGTGTGCATCAAAACCCATACCCGCCATATTAAAAAAAGTTTCGTTATTAAACTTTGCAGAATCTAAAGTGGTAACTACTGAATGGTTGATGGATTTAATAGCTTTAACTACATTCATAGGTATGTTTAAATACCTTGCCAAGCCGTTGCCAGAACCAAAAGGCACAATACCCATTGCAGCAGTAGAACCTACAGATTGAATGCCTTTTGCAACTTCATTTACTGTTCCATCTCCACCCACAGCCACAACATAATCAAAACCTAAGTACGCAGCAGATTTTGATAGTTTGCGGGCATGATCAATTGCATTACTGTATGCAAATTCTACATCAAATTGATTTTTATCCAAATATTTCAAAATCAATTCCTCTACTCTCTGTTTGCTCTTGCCTCCAGAGATAGGGTTTATTACGAATAATATGTTCTTTTTCAAATTTTTAAGTAAAGCGCAAAAGTAGTAAACCAATAACTATTACTAGCTAAAGTATATTTAAGTTTCTGTTAACAATTTATTCTTCTAATTTTGCGGCACTAAAAGTGGATCGATTTGATGTCCTATTTCTCATAAGAGGCGGACAGGATTGCAACCACGTAAAAAAAGTGCTAAAACCCAAGCCTGTTTTTACCTGAATGCAAGTCCATAATTTATCCCAAATTATTAAACAAATAAAATATTATGGCTTATTTATTTACATCAGAGAGCGTTTCGGAAGGACATCCGGATAAAGTTGCAGATCAAATTTCAGACGCATTAATTGATAATTTTTTAGCATTTGATACAAACTCTAAGGTTGCATGTGAAACCTTAGTAACAACCGGCCAAGTTGTGTTGGCAGGTGAAGTAAAATCAACAACTTACTTAGATGTACAATCTATTGCTCGAGAGGTAATAAAGAAAATAGGGTATACCAAATCTGAATATAAGTTTGAAGCAGAATCATGTGGTGTATTTTCTGCAATCCACGAGCAATCGGATGATATTAATCGTGGAGTAGATAGAGGAAAGCCGGAAGAACAAGGAGCAGGTGACCAAGGAATGATGTTTGGATATGCTACAAACGAGACCGAAAATTACATGCCTTTAGCTTTGGATTTATCTCACAAACTCTTAATTGAGTTAGCTGCCATCCGCAGAGAAAATAAAGAAATTAACTATCTACGACCAGATGCAAAAAGCCAAGTAACCATTGAGTATAGCGATGATAACAAACCGCAAAGAATAGACACGATTGTAATTTCTACCCAACACGACCAATTCATGGAAAACGATGAGCAGATGTTGGCTAAAATCAAATCGGATATCATCAGCATTTTAATCCCTCGTATTAAATCTAAATTAAAACCTGCATTACAAGCGTTGTTTAATGACGATATAAAATATCACATCAACCCTACCGGAAAATTTGTAATTGGTGGCCCGCATGGCGATACAGGATTAACCGGCAGAAAAATAATTGTTGATACCTATGGCGGAAAAGGCGCTCATGGTGGTGGTGCTTTCTCCGGAAAAGACCCAAGTAAAGTTGACCGATCTGCAGCATATGCTACACGCCATATAGCTAAAAACATGGTGGCAGCCGGAGTTGCCGATGAAATTTTGGTACAAGTATCCTACGCTATTGGGGTAGTAGAACCAATGGGAATATACGTAAATACGTATGGCACCTCAAAAACAAATTTGAACGATAGCCAAATTGCAGAGAAAATAAGTGCCATCTTTGATTTACGCCCAGGAATTATTGAACAACGATTAAAATTAAGAAACCCTATCTATAGCGAAACAGCTGCATATGGACACATGGGACGAAAAAACGAAGTTGTTTTCAAAGAATTCAGATTACCTTCTGGAGAAAGAATTACTAAAGAAGTTGAGTTATTTACTTGGGAAAAACTAGATTATGTAGACAAAATAAAAGCTGCATTTGATTTAAATTAATTTAACTATTACTTTATAAAATCGCTTCTTCTACCTAAAAGTAAAAGAAGCGATTTTTTTATGTACAAACTCACCACTGTTTGGATGGGATAAAATTCCTATTTTAGCTAATTCCAAAATCCAAACAAAATGAAAAAATTACTACTTATTGCTTTATTGTTTATAGGTTTTGTTGTGCAAGCACAAGACCGCATGACTCCAGAGTTGCTTTGGAAAATTAACCGAGTATTTGAACCTCTTGTTTCTCCGGATGGTAAAACCGTTTTGTTTTCTGTTAGAGAATTTGACTTAGCCGGCGACCGAGGCAATACAGATTTATATACTATTTCTATTGCTGGTGGTCCCGTTTCAAAAATCACCAATACTGCAAGCTCTGAATTTAACCCCCGTTGGAGACCCGACGGTTTAAAAATTGGTTTTCTTTCAGCAGAATCCGGCTCAGCACAATTGTGGGAAATAAACCCCGACGGAAGTGAAAAACGACAAGTGAGCAATATAGAAGGAGGAATTAGCAATTTTAATTACTCTCCTACAGGCAATCACATCTATTTTACAAGAACCATTAAGGTAGATAAAAGCCCAAAAGATATGTACCCTGATTTGCCTAAAGCGAACGTGAGGATTTACGACGATTTAATGTACAGACATTGGGATTCTTGGGCAGATGGAAACTATGAGCATGTATTTTTTGCTGCTTATTCTGATGGTAATTTGATTGGAGATGTTACCAATTTAACTCCAAATGAACCTTACAACACCCCTTTGAAACCATTCGGTGGAGAAAATCAATTGGCTTGGAGCCCAGATGGAAAAGTAATTGCCTACACCAGCAAAAAGAAAAAAGGCAAAGAGTATGCATTTAGTACCAACTCCGATATTTATTTGTACAACATTGAAACCGGCACCACTACCAACATGACCGAAGGAATGAAAGGCTATGATGTGGAACCAAAGTTTTCTCCCGACGGCAAACACATTGCTTGGTTGAGTATGGAACGGGAAGGTTTTGAAGCAGACAGAAACAGAATCTTTGTGATGGACCGAATTACCGGACAAAAAAGAGAATTAACCGCTGGGTTCGACCAAAGTTCTGGAGCCTTAAATTGGAGCAAAGATGGCAAAACCTTATTCTTTGAAAGCGGTATTAATGCAACCGTTCAGCTCTATGCCTATGATTTTGAGCCTAAAAGAGGACAACCAAGTCTTCGCAAAATTACCGATGGAATACATGATTTTACTGCATTTGATATTTCTCAAGACAAGAAAAATCTATTCTTAGTAGCTACAAAAATGAGTATGAGTTATCCAATTGAACTCTATAGGGTAAATGCACAAACCGGCGAACAAACTCAGCTTACTTTTATGAACAAAGAGGTTTTGGGTGGAGTTAAAATGGGAAATGTAGAAAAAAGAATGATAAGAACTACCGATGGCAAAGACATGCTAACCTGGGTTATTTACCCACCAGATTTCGACCCGACAAAAAAATACCCAACCTTATTATATTGCCAAGGTGGACCACAAAGTACCGTAAGTCAGTTCTTTTCTTACCGTTGGAATTTTCAGTTAATGGCTGCCAACGGATACATCATCGTAGCTCCAAACCGAAGAGGTTTGCCAAGTTTCGGGCAAGAATGGAACGATCAGATTAGTGGAGATTGGGGCGGACAGAACATGCGCGACTACTTATCTGCCATAGACGAATTAGCAAAAGAACCCTACGTTGATGCCGATAATTTAGGAGTAGTTGGTGCTAGTTATGGCGGATATTCTGCTTTTTTCTTGGCAGGAATTCACGAAAAGAGATTCAAAACCTTTGTAGCACATTGCGGATTATTTAACCTAGAAAGTTTCTATGCCACCACAGAAGAAATGTTCTTTGCAGATTGGGATTTAGGCGGTCCATTTTGGGGCGATAAGCGCTCAAAAAGTTACGATTTGTTCTCGCCACATAAATTCGTTCATAAATGGGATAGCCCTATTTTAATCATCCACAACGATAAAGATTTTAGAGTACCTATAAGCGAAGGCATGCAAGCTTTTAATGCAGCACAGATGCTAGGCTTACCAAGCAGATTTGTGAGTTTTCCGGATGAAAATCACTGGATGCTTCGCCCGCAAAATAGTATTTTATGGCAACGAGAGTTTTTTGGCTGGTTAGATAAATGGCTGAAATGAAATAGGAAGTAGGAAATATGAAGTAAGAAGTAGGAAAATCTACCCTCTTTATTAAGTAGTGCCGACTGAAGGGCGGGGTGGTTTGATAGATTAAATTAATAAAAATACCACTTCCTGATGGTGCTCGTTTCCAACGAGCACCATTTTTTTGATTTGTGCTTGTGCCTAATTTCTGTTGAAAACTTTTGGCACAATCTATTTCTTCCTACAAATACATAACTATAACTTTATTTAAAGTTTACACTAACAACCGATAATTGCCACCTAATCCTTAAACCCTCTGTATGAAATTAACTAAAACTTGTTTGTTCATTGCAATAGCAGCAATGTTCGCGGTTACTTCCTGTAAAAAGAAAGGTGTACTAGAAGAAATAGTACAAGATAAAGAAGTAATTGACTTTGATCCAAAAGGGAACGAAACTACCAATACTCGCGATAATAATTTAGCGATGGGTAACCCAAGTGGTGCAACCACCAGTACTTCTTTTCCAAGTAATTATTTATTAAGTAAATCTCAATTTGTGATGTCTTATCATCGCGATAGAGGAACACCTAACTGGGTTAGTTGGCATTTAAGCTCTGCTTGGCTGGGTAGCACACCTCGCCAAGATAACTTCAGAACTGATACTGCATTACCTAGCGGGTGGTACAGAGTTGGCTCCACCAGTTATTCAGGTAGCGGGTTTGATAGAGGTCATCTGTGCCCATCAGCAGATAGAACTGGAAGCATTACAGATAATGGTGCAACTTTTTTGATGACCAACATGATGCCTCAAGCACCAAGAAACAACCAACAAACATGGGCTAGTTTAGAAAACTATTGCCGCACATTGGTTAACCAGGGGTTTGAATTGTATATCATCGCTGGCCAATATGGAACCGGAGGAAACGGAAGCAATGGAGGCACAACCAATACAATTGATGCTGGAAGAGTTACTGTTCCTTCTCACACTTGGAAAGTAATTGTGGTTTTGCCGGTAGGTTCTAATGATGTTGCACGAGTAACTACTAGCACTAGAGTTATTTCTGTAATCATTCCAAACAGACAAGATATTAGCACAAGCTGGGGTTCTTACAGAACAACTGTTGATAACATAGAAGCTATAAGAGGGTATAATTTACTTTCTAATGTACCATCAAGCATACAAAGTGTAATTGAAAGCCGTGTAGATAACGGGCCAACACAATAAATAAATTTTTCGCACCAATTAAATAAAGCATCCTAAATTTAGGATGCTTTTTTACTTTTGAGCAGATGAATAAAAATCCTTGGAAAACCCATACTGAAAAAGAAGTGTATGATAATGCATGGATAAATGTGACCGAATATTCGGTTACCAACCCCGGCGGTGGCAATGGTATTTATGGGGTAGTTTCTTTTAAGAACTTAGCAATAGGAATCATTCCGTTAGATGAAGAAAATAATACGTGGTTAGTTGGGCAATACAGGTATCCGTTAAAAGATTACTCCTGGGAAATACCCGAAGGTGGAGGAAAACTCAATTTAGATCCATTAGAAAGTGCCAAACGAGAATTACTAGAAGAAACCGGTCTTGTTGCAAATAGTTGGGAGGAGATTTTAATGATGCATTTGTCCAATTCTGTATCTGACGAAAAAGCCATTATTTTTGTCGCCAAAGATTTAAGCCAACAATTGGCAGAACCCGAAGAAACAGAAGAGTTAACCCTTAAAAAAGTGCCATTTACAGAAGCAGTAAATATGGTGATGCGCGGTGAAATAACCGATGCTATGTCAGTAGCCGGTATTCTGAAACTAAATCAATTACTAACAAATAAAAAATGAGATACTTTATTTCTTGTCTATTAAGTCCGATATACTTTGTTTTATTTTTTGTTCTGTTGTGCATTTTTCATCCCATACAATGGATTAGTTATAACCTGTTTGGCAAGAAAGCACATAAAACCTCGGTAGACATATTGAACTTTTTTATTGTTCATTCTTGGTGGATTATGGGAAACCGCTTTCGTTTCCGGTTTGTAGAAAAACCTCCGGTGGGGCATCCTATCATTTTTGCTGCCAACCATCAGAGCACTTGGGATATCCCTTCCATGATACTTTACTTGAGAGAATATTCGGTAAAATTTGTTTCAAAAATGGAATTGGGTAAAGGAATTCCGAGTATATCCTATAACCTACAAAAGGGAGAATCGGCATTGATAGATAGAAAAAACCCGAAGCAAGCCATTGCAGAAATTGCCAGACTCGGTAAACTCATGCACGAAACCAATTGTTCTGTAGTTATTTTTCCGGAAGGAACCAGAACCAGAGATGGAAGTATTAAACGTTTTTCGAGTGGCGGTATAGCTGCCTTACTCAAAAAATGCCCTAATGCAATAGTAGTTCCGGTGGCCATAGAAAATTCATGGAAATTGGTTAGGCACGGAAAATTTCCGTTGAACGTAGGCATTACCGTTACCTGGACTGTGTTGCCTGCTATCTACCCAAAAGATAAAAACTACGACGAAATTGCAAACCAAGCTCAAGAAGCAATAAGAGTACAATTAGGGTTGGATAAACTTACTGCCGAATTGGTCGTGGAATAACCGGTAAACTCTCGTGCCCTTTTTCATCTACGGATTGTATCCCGAAAAAATAATTGTCTTTAGAATAAGGAATGGTGGCTCTGTTACCTTCTACAAATATTTTTTTCTCCCAAAACGGACTAGTAGTTTCTCTAATCAAAATAAAATAACCCTTAGGTTTTTTACCTCTTGGAGTTCCCCAAACCAAGGTGGTTTCATTGGTCAGTTGGCTAATTAATAATCCCGGATTTTGAGGTTCTTGAGGGGCAGAAGCTATGTTTGCCAAGGTAGCAGCATTCACCCGAGTTACTTTCTGCACGTAGTTATAATCTACAAAATCAGGTAAATCGCCATAATCCACTCCATCCTCCACTCTTAAATTTTGATGTTGGCGGTTAAAATCTTCATTCATTTCTGTTAACCTTACGGCTGTAAAACCGGCATTAGCAAAAGGAGTATGATCGCCACCACGTAAATATCTGTCTCTGCGGTAAATCAATTTAATCTCCATATGGTCAACATAACGTTCGCCAATTTCTTTGATGTACCTAGCGAATTGTCGTGCCGGATAATCGTTTTCTGTTCCGGTTTGTGTTCTGAGTAAGGTCATCGGACCGGTTTCCCAACTTGGCACTCCCTCACTAAACACCCTTAATTTGGTATTATCCTTTAAATCTGTTTCGCTGCTATGCGTGTTTCCAATAATATCGTTGGTGATGAATCCTGCTACGTTCCAGCCTTTTTCTTTTGCCACTCTTGCTAAATTAGTAGCTCCATATAAACCTTGTTCTTCGCCGGTTACGGCTACAAAAATTAGGGTAGCATTAAATCGATATTTGCTAAACACTCTGGCCATTTCCATTACCGCAGCCGTTCCCGAGGCATCGTCGTTGGCGCCTGGAGCATCTATTTTTTCGTCGTTTGCTCCACTTGCTCTGGAGTCATAATGCCCACTAACTATGTAAATTCGTTTATCGGCAGTATCTATACCGGGCAAAATGGCTAATACGTTTTTATGTTCAGATCTTCGGGTAATACGGTTGCCATCGGGTTCCAATACAAATGCATCGTACTCGGCAATTAAACGGCCTCCACTTTCTTTAGCATAACGGTCAAACTCTGCTTTAATCCACCGTCTAGCTGCACCAATACCACGGGTATTGCTTAGCGTGTCGCTCATGGTATGGCGTGTGCCAAATGAAACGAGTTTACGTACATTATTTTCGATGTTTTTGGCAGATATTTCATCCAGAATTTTAACAATTTGCTGGTCACGCTGAATGATAACCGTTTGTGCAAAAGAGGGGCTAACACATAATAATACTACCCCTAATAAAAATATCTTCTTCATAAAATGTTGATTGGTCTAATTTTCTAATGTAAGGATTATGTAATTTGTTTTGAGATTTATTTTTTTGGATGTTGACAACAGATCAATTGATGTTAAAATAACAAACAAAAAATATTAATGAGTAGTAATAAATCGTTTAGAATGGAATATTATCTTCGTTAAAAATCCAACCTCATGACTAAAAAAATAACGCTCAGCATTTTGGCAATCTTGGTATTTGTAATAGGTGTTGCTTTTGCCATTCCAATACTTTTTAAAGATCAAATCATCGAAAAACTAAAGGCAAGTATCAATGCTAATGTGAATGCAAAAATTGATTTCAATGAAGTTGATGTTACTCTTCTTAGAACTTTTCCGGATTTAGGGCTTATCCTTACCGATTTAGAAATTGTTGGTAAAGGAGTGTTTGAAAACGATACCATGGCACGCATCAAAGAAACTACCATTAACCTAAACCTGATGAGTGTACTACGTGGCGAAACCATTGGCATAAACGCATTTACCTTAACGGAACCAACGGTACATTTAATGGTTACAGAAAGTGGCTTTGCCAACTGGAATATTATGCTAGAAGATAGCACCGATAAAAATACGGATAGTACGTCAACCAATTTCTCGTTCAACGTAAAAAGCTATGAAATAAAAAACGGAAAATTTATTTATGATGATGCTCCACTCACGTATTTTATGGAGATAAACGGCCTAAATCATACCGGAAAAGGAGATTTTACTTTAGATGATTTTGTGTTGCAAACCAATTCTGAAATGGAAGAATTAACGGTGGTGTATAGCGGAATTCCTTATTTAACAAAAGCTAAAGCAGAGATTACAGCTCCCATACAAATTAACTTGGCAAACATGCTTTTTACATTTGATGAGAACGAAATTAAACTCAATGAACTACTACTAAGTTTTGTTGGTAGCATTGAGTTACCTAACGATGTGGATATTGTTTTTGATGTAAAATTCGATGCTCAAAAATCGGCATTTAAAAATTTCCTTTCCTTGGTTCCGGTTTTATATAGCAGCAGTTATGCCGGTATGCAAGCCGATGGTAATTTTACATTTGCTGGTTTTGCAAAAGGAATTTACAACGATAAAAGCATCCCAGCTTTTGGGGTAGATTTAGCAGTAGAAAATGGAAAAATTCAATACCCTAGTTTGCCTTCTTCCATCCAAAACGTACAAATAAAAACCTCTATCACAAACCCGGATGGAGTGCCTGATAATACCGTAGTAAACGTTTCTAATTTCCATGCAGAATTTGGCAAAAATCCGATTGACGGAAAATTAATTTTATCTACTCCTGTTTCAGATCCTAGTGTGGAGGCTTCAATCCAAGGTAAAATAAACTTAGGAGATATTAGTAAAATGATACCGATAGAAAACACAAAAATATCTGGTATTGTAGATGCCAACCTAAAAATGAAAGGCAAAAAATCCATGATAGATAAAGGTCAGTATGAGGCTTTTTATTCCGAAGGATACTTAACGGCCAATGATATAAATTATACTTCCACTTCACTAACTTATCCGGTAAGCATTCCGTCGGGTGGCTTCAATTTTTCACCGAAAAACATAAGCGTATCCAGTCTTTTTATCTATGCGGGTAAAAGCGATTTTAAGATAAATGGTAGCATAGATAACTATTTGGGATACTTGTTCAACAAAGGAGTAGCATTAAAAGGTAAATTCGATTTAGAGTCGGATGTTTTGGATGTAAATGAATTGATGGGACCGACCGACCCAGATGAAGCAGCTAAAATAGAAAACACCCAATTAAGTGTAATTGAAGTGCCCGGAAATGTAGATTTTCAGTTGTTTGCTTCGGCAGATAAAATCTTATATGATAATTTAGAACTTACCAATGCACTTGGCATTGTAAGCATAAAAGATAATGCCATGCAATTCCGCAATTTTTCGGTGAATACCTTGGACGGAAGAGTTACCATGAACGGAGATTATTCTACCAAAAACCCACAGAAACCGGTAGTAAACATGGATTTTGGTATCGAAAAAATGAACATCAAAAAAGCGTTTGAAACCTTTAATACGGTTAAATTATTTGCTCCAATTGCACAATATACTAACGGGGTTTTCTCCACAAAAATGAAATTTAATACTGAGTTAGGCCCAGATATGATGCCTATTTTATCAAGTATTTCTGCCGAAGGTTTAACCGACATAATACAAGCTATTGTAGATGGTTTTGAGCCATTAAACAAATTATCCTCCATCCTTAAAAACGATGCATTTAAAAAAATAGAGGTAAATAATTTAGCCGCTAAATTTAAGGTTGAAAATGGTAGAGTTCGTATCGACCCCTTCGACATAAAGAAAAAGGATTACAGCATGACCGTACAAGGGTTTACAGGATTTGATAAGAGCATAGATTATTTATTGGCGATAAACATTCCTAGAACAGCATTGGGTACGCAAACCAATGTAGTAGTAAATGATTTGGCCGCTAAATTTTCAAAAGCAAGCGGTTTGCCAGCAGATTTAGGCGACATGGTAAAATTAAATGCTTTGGTGGGTGGAAGTCTTACTAATCCGACCATAACCCTCGATTTGGCAGAAGTGAAAGGTGCAGTAAATAATGCATTAACAGCCGCATTTGAAAACAAGAAAACGGAAATAACAGATAAAATTAACGACGAGGCAGATAAATTAAAAGATGCTGCCCAAAACGAAGCCAACCGATTGAGAGCACGCGCCGATAGCATTAAAAAGGCAGAAGAAGCCAGACTAAAAGCCATTGCAGATAGTATTAAGAAAGCGGAAGAAGAAAAAGCCAAGAAAAAAATAATCAATTTTATTCGTCCAAAAAGTAGCGACACCACTAAAAAAAATAATTGAAATTTTTTACCTTGGCATTAATCAACTAAAAAAATAAACATGAATATCCAGAAAAACGTCTTTCGCTTAAGTGCCATGGCACTTATGTGTGTGTTGTTTGCAAGTTGCTCTAAACAACGCTACGCTCAACAAACAGATTATTTACCTGCCGAGAATGTGGTTGCCAATACCGTAACAACCCAAACTGAAGTGGTGTACTCAGAAGTAGAACCAATGGATTATACCAATTCCTTTGAGTTCCAATTGGTAGAAAGTGAGTTTGCTGTTCCAGTATTTACTTCCGAAACTAGTATCGAAGAAATCATTACCGAAGAGTTTACAGAAGTTGCTCCTGCACCGGTGGTAAAACTTTCTAAAAAAGAGAAAAAAGCTGTTGCTGCTGCTCCATTAAACCAACGTAATAAAATTGGTTTAATATTAATGGGTGCAGGAGTAGTTTTGGCCGTTGCCGGTTTAGGTACCGTAGGTGGAGTTACTGCATTATCCGGCTTAGTGGTATTCTTACTGGGTGTCTTTTAAGTCTTTTATTTAAAAACCAATTAACAAAAAAGGGCGGAGTAATAACTCCGCCCTTTTTTGTTTTAAATCTATTGGTATTTATTACAATTTGCTCAATTTAAAGCCTTTGTTATGGCTTCCTGCAATTACACTAATCAAATAATTACCTTCGTTTACATCGCTTAAATCTACTGTTAAAGTATGCTCACCAGCAGATGTTTTTCTGTCGTAAATGGTTTTAATTCTCTTCCCATTAAAATCATATAACTGGATGATTACTCGTTCTGCAACGGGTAAATTATAAGTAATTTGAGTTTGGTCTACAGCTGGATTTGGGAAAACATTCAAATTGATTTGAATAGCATTTTTAGAATGTGCGGAAGTAGTTACATTTTTAGGGAAGATGGTTATCACATCTCCGTTTGATGGATTCCAAACATCTAAATTAGCAGGCAAAGTAAACGGATCTTCATCAGTAACTGAAGCTACATCTGCTGCATTATCGTACTTAATCGTGCGTACTTCTATTTTTTCTTTGCTAACAAAAATTAAGTTGTAGCCGTTAAATGAATCTGCATCTCTAGTCCAAGAATACGTGCGATTAGCTGCACGTACTGGTGCACCCCAACATCCTTCACCAACAATTACAAAACCATTTACATCGTCCCTTATAAAACCTCTATCATTACCTTCTTCGGTTGAAGGTCTCACAGGCCAAGTAGCTTTAATAACGTGAGAATCACCTTCGTTAAGTAATTGAAATCCGTATTGAAAAAACAAGGGAACCCAATTTTGGTAAGCTACCTCTTGTGGCGATTTACCCGACTCATGCGGTCGGATAGAACGATGATAATTTGCAAAACGATAAATGGTTTTATCTCCATTTTGTTCTAAATCTGTTCTCAACCAATTGGTTTGTGCACCACCCTGAGCAATCTCTGTATTTAAAGTGTAAATTCTAAGTAAGTTACCACCAAAGGTTTGGGCGTAATAAGCATCCGGATGTGGCACTAAAAACATTTCGATGATTGAACTTGGAATGTACTCGTGGTTACCACGAGTGTGAACTACAGGAAACATTCTGCCATCCTCTGTAGTGGTCAATTGCCAATCATCTAAAAAACGTTGCCATTCAAGTGGAGTATCAAAATCGGTGTAATCTCCGCTATAAATAAGCATGTGTGGGCGAAGTTTAGATACCATTAAGTTCGCATTAACACGTGGACCTCCGCTTACAAACTCTTCGGTTGCTCTAGAGTCACCGCCGGAAACAATTGAAATTGGAGTTTCAGGATTATCTGGTAAAGTGATAAAATAATATCTGCGACTGTTTCCGTCTAAATCTCTAACAACAAAGTAATACTTGGTATTAGGCTCTAAGTCAACTAATCTAACAAACTGATTTACCATGCCTTTACCTAAGTTAAAGTCGGTAACGGTTGCTTGTAAAGGATACTTTGTATGATCAGTTCCAAAATCTTCTTTGCCATAATACACAATAGGATCGGTTAATAAATCTGGTAATTTTTTTGACCATCCAATGATCATAGATGTTGAGGTGTTTTCACCAAACATCAATCGAAACTTTTCGGTTCCGGCAAATAAGCTAAGTGGGATAAGAAATACAAAAAGTAGTAAAGAGCGTTTCATCATTTAATTGTTTTAATTCTGTGGCGAAGTTCGCCTGTGGATATTAACCATAAGTTAAATTTCTATGAACTCTTTTCTCAAACGGTATAATTATTTCCTCAAAATATTAATATTGCGCACATTTTTATGGTGATACAAAATACTAGTATAAATAACAGAGACCTATTTCTATTACTCTTGCAAATTACTTGCTTCTGTGTTTTTGCCGGAAGAGCTTGGGAGCATCTATTTTGGAATCCCCCTTATCGAGTAATAATACAAGATTTAAAAGTGGTTGGTTGGTTAACTACGTACGTAATTGATATGACCCCTGCTGAGTTTTTTGCCAGTAAAAGAATAGATGCCAGCATAGTTCTATTCATGAAATTTATAGGTGTAGTGTATGCTGCTTGTGCAATATCTATTTTGTTTGTTTCAAAGAAAAGATGGTATCTGAGAAGTTTCCTATTTGTAGGGTTCGGGTTATTAATTATTATAGCACTCATAATATTCTATAATAACATCAACCGCACTGGTATGTTAATAGAATATGCCTTGCAAACAGTAACTCCTTTATTACTATATCTCTACCTAAAAAACGAAAAAATAACCCCTGTTTTTGTTTGGATTGCCTTAATTGCCACTGCTTTTACCTTCATTGGCCATGGCATGTATGCAAGTGGTTATTATCCAGTACCTGGTCCTTTTATGGATATGACAATAGGTATTTTAGGAGTAGATAATGCCACCGCTAAACAAATACTGTATGTTGCCGGAATTCTAGATTACATAGTAGCCATCGGTATTTTTATCCCTATTGTAAGAATTCCGAGTTTATATTGGGCCTTTATATGGGGATTTGTAACGGCGCTTGCCCGTCTTTGGAATAATATTTATTGGTTTAATATCGATTATCATCTTCACCAATGGGTGTGGGAATTTTTTATACGAATTCCGCATTTTTCTATTCCATTGTTGTTGATATTTTATTTTAGAAGTAAAGGGAGGTAAGTGACAGATAATACTGGCTGTCATGCTGAGCTCGTCGAAGTAAAATGCTCGATTATTTTTTATATGGCTTGGATAGAAACTTTATTTGTTCCCAATCAAGGCTTGATGGATGTCATTAAATTCTTCGTAATATCGTAATTTAACAGGTCGTATTTTGAAAGTAAATGTATTTGGTGTTATTCCTGAATTATGTTCATACAACCTTCTATCCAAATCGTTAGTTACTCCGGTATAAAAAGATCCATCACTACATTCTACTATATAAACGAAGTAACTGTGGTCTGCAATCATATTCAAAACCAGTAATTTTGCTAATTATAATTCAATTGTCATGCTGAGCCTGTCGAAGCATAATGCAACATAAACAAGAAAATAATCCTTAACCGCTTTTAGGTAAAAACCATCCCTAATTCAACCACCAAATAGCAGCATTCAATACGGTAGCAAAGCTTACCCAAAGCAAATAAGTTATATTTAGATTAGCTGCAAACGGATTTACTTTTCTGAAAACGATAATCATCCATAAAATCATTCCCCACAAAACAATAATTTCTATTAGTGCTAATCCGATGGATTGGAAATAGAAGAAAATAAAACTCCATGCAATATTAAAAACTAAATGAATAGCATAAATGCGTAATGCCAATGTTCGTTTTTGGGATACTGGGCTTTGCCAAATCAAATAGCTTGAGTACCCCATGAGTATGTATAATGCCGTCCAAACCGGACCAAAAAGCCAACTGGGTGGATTAAAAGAGGGTTTATTTAAAGTACTATACCATTCCGGAATGGCTTGTGATGTAATGGCGCCAGCAACACCACCTAATACTACAGGCAATGCTATAGCAAAAATCAATACTAAAATATTTTTCATAATTTAAAACATGTTGTAACATTTATCGTTTAAACATTAAATAAACAAAATAGACTTATGGCAAATTTAACAGAATTAGTAGAAGACTTTAACAAAATGATTGCAGATGGCAAAATAATGGATGCCTTTGAAAAGTATTATTCAGAGGATGTGGTAATGCAAGAAAACGATTACCCAGCAACTGTTGGAAAAGATGCAAACCGCGAGCGCGAATTAGAATTTTTCGGAAACGTTACAGCCTTCCGCAAAGGGGATATTTTAAATGTGTTGGTTAGCGACGGGTTGGTTGTAACCGAAACCCATTACGATTACAGTCACAAAGTATATGGCGAACGTAATTTTGTGCAACTCGCTGTGCAACGCTGGAAAGATGATAAAATCGTGTACGAGAAATTTTATTACAACAATTAATTGAAAGTTTAAGTAGAATAAAAAACCCCACAGGAATGATGGGGTTTTTTTGTGGGCAAACACAAACTAATTTTTTTTTATCTTTAAATCCATGAATACCACGTACAAAAGAAAAGCAATTGCCCGTCTGGGGCGCAAGCATTATTTAACCGAAATTACTGCCGACCAACATACTATTTATGCCGATGAACCAATCGATTTGGGAGGTACCGACCAAGGACCAACCCCCGATGATTTAATCATGAGTAGTTTGGCTGCTTGCACTGCCATTACGCTTAGAATGTATGCCGATAGAAAAGAATGGCCGCTGGAAGAAATAATTGCCACCGTTGGGTTAATTAGAAAAGAAGAAAGCGGACAAAAATCCTCTTTATTTGATTTAACTTTAGAATTTATTGGTGATTTAGATGACGAACAAAAACAACGCTTATTGCAAATTGCTAAAGCTTGTCCAACTCATAAATTACTTACCAATCCGACTGAAATAAAAACGCAATTAATCGCTTAATCATGGACCCAAAAAATCTAACTAAAAACTATACCAACGGCGAAGTTACGGTGGTATGGCAAAACGGAAAATGCATTCATTCTGCCATTTGTTTTAAAGGTTTACCCTCCGTGTTCGATCCCGGCAAAAGACCTTGGGTAAGACCCGAAGGAGCAAACACGCAACAAATCATCGAACAGGTAAAGAAATGCCCTTCGGGTGCTTTGAGCTATTTCATGAACGATGAAAAAAACAAAGAAAGCCTACACACCGAAACAGTTGTAGAGGTTTTAGATAAAGGGCCATTGTTAATTTATGGAACCATCACCGTAAAAGATAAAGACGGAAATACCTCTACCAAAAATAAAACAACAGCCTTTTGCCGTTGTGGGGCATCTTCAAATAAACCCTATTGCGATGGTGCTCACGTGAAGATTAATTTCAACGGATAATAAAATCGAAATTTTTAAAAACTTCGTAGATTTGCACGCGTTAATACAATTCAAACTTTAATTTTTTTCTTGTGCCGATTTTAATTTTCTTTCTGGTTCATTGGTTCCTATCCCTGTTTTTCCAAACTTTTTTCTTACATCGCTATGCATCGCATAAAATGTTTACCATGAACAAATTTTGGGAGAGATTCTTCTATTTTACCGCATACGTAAGTCAAGGTTCATCGTTTTTAAACCCAAGAGCCTATGCCATTATGCATCGTATGCATCATGCTTTCAGCGATACCGAAAAAGATCCTCATTCCCCCCATTTTTTTAAAGATGTGATTGGCATGATGGTACAAACCAAAAATATTTACTTAGCCTACCGTAAAAAACTGGTAGAACCAGATAATGAATTTAAAGGCAATTACCCTGAGTGGTCGGTTATAGATAGAATTGGCGATTCTTGGGTTTCGAGAATTGGTTTTGGTTTAGCATACGTGGCTTTCTACGTATTTTTTGCTACGCATTGGTGGATGTTTTTATTATTACCCATTCATTTTTTAATGGGCCCAATACACGGTGCTATTGTAAATTGGTGCGGACATAAATATGGCTATGCTAACTTTAATAATGAAGATCACTCCAAAAATTCTTCCCCATGGGATTTCTTCATGCTAGGCGAATTATTTCAGAATAATCATCACAAACACCCCAACAGTGCAAATTTTGCCAAAAAATGGTTCGAGTTTGACCCTGTTTACCCCGTTTTGCGCATACTAGATTTTGTTCGTATCATTAAGCTGCGAAAGACAGCCTAACATGATTAAACTTAAAAGTATTATTCTGGGATTGTTGGTAGGCTCGTTTACCATCCTCTCAATGTATTTAGTTTCGTTAGGTAGTGGCCATCGCGAATCATCCATCCGAGACTTGGTGTATATTGGCGGAGAAATGGGTTTATTGCAAACCTTCTTACTTTGTGTGGCAAACATTTATTTGGCTTATACTTTTATCTCCACCAACACTTTTTCTTTCTTAACTTACATCGCAAACAGCATGCTTATAGCAACCATTTGTGGCATCATTTGCGCAGTATTTATTTTCTATTTTGTAAAAGATATTAGGCCAGATTTGCCGCAAATGATAATAGAGCATAATGTAGCTTTGGCAGAAACCGAAGAAGCAAAAAAAATAGTTCAAGAAAGCTTAAAACAAAAATACACGCCGTTAAACCTGATTAAAATTGCCTTTTTAGAGTCTATATTAAAAGGATTGTTTATAGGCTTATTTACTGGTGGAGTTTTTGGGCTCTTAAGCAGACAATTTAGCAAACGAAAATAAAATGTATACGTTTTGGGAAATACTTCTATTTGGATTATTGCTCATGATGGCCACCATGACCATCACTTGGTTAATCCAATTAAAGAATAAGAATGCTGGTTTAGTAGACATCACTTGGTCGTATAATTTTGCCTTTTTGGCTTACCTATTTTTTATTTTTTCCGAAGGATTTTACGACCGTAAAGTACTTATCGCATCCATGGTTTTTATTTGGTCTGTCAGGTTAGGAACTTATTTATACCAACGCAACGTAGGCAAACCTGAAGATGCCAGGTATGCAAAACTGCGGGAAGATTGGGGCGCAAATGCAAACTTCAAAATGCTTCAATTTTTCTATTTGCAAGGCCTTTTAAACGTAGTACTTGCATTCCCAATTTTGCTTATCATGCAAAACAAACTAGAAGATTTGCACTGGGTAGAATATGTAGGATTTGGATTATGGTTGATAGCCATCATAGGAGAAAGTTTATCCGATTGGCAGTTAGCCCGTTTTAAGAAAAATCCGGAAAACAAAGGAAAAATTTGCGATGTAGGATTTTGGCATTATTCACGTCATCCAAATTATTTTTTCGAATGGATGATATGGGTTTCCTTTTTTGTCATGGCATTAGGCTCCACTTGGGGAATTACTGCCATCTTATCTCCTATTTTAATCCTACATTTTTTATTAAACATGACCGGCATACCTGCCACCGAAGAGCACATGTTGCGTACACGAGGAAAAGCATTTGAAGACTATAAAAACACAACCTCGGCATTTATACCATTACCAAAGAGAAAAAACAGAGCATGATAGATAGTTTATTAGAGAAAAATATATTACCCGATTTTATACTCAGAGCAGGCATACGAAATTTACTAAAACAACGATTACAAGAAGAAAACAGAGGAGGATTAGAACAAGATCAAGCGCATTTCATGCGATTGATTGCCGAACTCAAAAATAGCCCAATAGCCCTCAATACCCAAGAAGCCAACGAACAACATTACGAAGTACCTACTCAGTTTTATCAATACGTTTTAGGGAAACACTTAAAATACAGTTCGGGATATTGGAAAGATGGAGTAACTGATTTTAATCAATCAGAAACCGATATGTTGGAACTAACTTGCCAACGTGCAGAACTACAAGACGGACAAAAAATCTTAGAATTAGGTTGTGGATGGGGTTCATTGTCTTTGTTTATGGCAGCAAAATTCCCCAATGCTAAAATTACGGTGGTATCCAACTCCCAAACACAAAAAGTATATATAGATAATCAGGCAAAACAGCGTGGATTAGTTAATCTTACCGTGATTACTTCAGACATGAATGATTTTGTAAAGGGCCATTTATTACCAACAAAAGATTTTGATAGAATTGTTTCGGTAGAGATGTTTGAGCACATGCGTAATTATCAATTGCTCTTAGAGAAAATCTCTGGTTTTCTGAATGCCAACGGAAAACTATTCGTTCACATTTTCACTCATAAAAAGTATGCTTATTATTTTGATGTAAAAGACGAGTCGGATTGGATGTCGAAATATTTTTTCACAGGCGGTATCATGCCATCCGATCATTTGCTACTTTATTTTCAAGATCATGTAAAACTAGAGCAGCATTGGCGAGTTTCGGGCACACATTACGCTAAAACTTCCGAAGCATGGTTACAAAACATGGATAAAAATTCATCTGCAATAAAACAACTATTTGCCCAAACCTATGGGGCTAAAAATGTAACCAAATGGTGGGTGTATTGGCGTGTGTTTTTTATGGCCTGTGCCGAACTTTGGGGCTATAAAAATGGCGAAGAGTGGTTTGTAAGCCATTATTTGTTTGCAAAAAGGGATAGATAATTAGTTGTGCCACCAATGCGGGCAAACTAAACGAATTAGAATTTCGTAATAATCATGAATTTAGTATTAGGATGAAAAAAGAACGTGTTGCAATTGTAGGCACCGGAATTGCCGGAATGGGAGTAGCCTACTTTTTACATAATCATTTCGATATTACCATATTTGAATCTTTAGATTATATAGGTGGCCATACCAATACAGTAACTGTAAATGAAGACGGAAAAGACGTTTTTATTGATACTGGATTCATGGTGTTTAACCAGGTTACGTATCCGAATCTTTGTAGGTTATTTGCCGAGTTAGACGCTCCGGTGATGGAAACTGAAATGTCATTTTCTGTACAACACAAACCATCCGGTTTGGAGTATTGTGGTAGCGGCATTGGTGGTTTATTTGCACAACGTAGTAACATCTTCAACATCAGATATCTAAAAATGCTGATGAGCATTGCGCGTTTCAATAAAGAAAGTGTGCAAGATTTATCCAACCCAAAATACGACCATTATACCTTGTATGATTACATAGATGAGAAAGGGTTTGGAGAAGACATGCTAAATAGGTATTTAATCCCGATGAGTTCTGCCGTTTGGAGCACCCCCATGGATACCATGTTGTACTTTCCGGCTAAAAGCCTCATTCGTTTCTTTTATAATCATGGTTTTTTAGGATTAAATACCCAACACCAATGGTACACATTAAATGGAGGCAGCAAAACCTATCGAGAAAAATTAATTGCTCCTTTTAAAGATAAAATTCACATAAATTGTTCTGTAATGGCTCTAAACCGCACAGAAAACGGAGTGATAGTTCGCTTAAAAGATGGAACCGAACAAGTATTTGATAAAGTAATACTTGCTTGCCATGCCAATCAATCGTTAAAAATACTTGGTAACCAAGCTACTAAAAAAGAAATGGCATTACTAAGGCATTTTAAATACCAAAAAAACATTGCCACCTTACATACAGATGAAGGCATCATGCCAAACATCAAAAAAGTATGGTCCAGCTGGAATTATTTGATGCAAGAAATGCCCACAAGCAAAGCGTTTTCTAGAGGACAAAATATCGCTACAAGTACCATTTATTGGATGAATAGGCTACAAAACGTATCCGATAAGAAAAATTATTTTGTTTCTATAAATGACCCTGGCAACATCCAACCAGAAAAAATAATTAAAACCATAGAATACGAACATCCTTTATTTGATTTGGATGCCGTTAGAGCACAAAAATTACTGCCTGAATTAAATAAAACCAAAGGTAAAGTGTTTTTTGCTGGCAGTTATTTTAATTATGGTTTTCATGAAGATGCATTCACATCTGCTGTTGATTGTGCAAAAGCCGTTTTAGGTAAAAATCCTTGGTAATTTGACTAATAATTATCCGTTTTAGAGGCATGAAGACTATCTTCACACCATTATTCATTTACATACTCCATATTGAACAGTAAACTCTATACCTGCAAAGTAATGCACCATAGGTTGGCACCAAAAGTGCATCGATTTTGGTATAACATTTTTCTGTTTTATGTAGATTTAGATGAATTGGATGAATTAAGCAAGCGGTTCTGGCTTATAAGCAGAAACCGATTTAATGTGTTCAGTTTTTGGGATAAAGATCATCTAGAATTTCCGAAAGATAACCCCATAAAAGGTAAGACCACCAAAGAAAACATACTTACTTATTTGCAAGAAAAAGGCATAGATATAGCAGAAATTGGCAGAATTATGCTGCTCACCAATTTCAAAACCATGGGTTATCAATTTAATCCGGTGTCGTTTTATTTTTGTTTGGATAAAAAGGAGAATCCTGCTTGTGCAGTCGTAGAAATTGGCAACACCTTCTTAGAACAAAAGCCATTTTTCTTATCTAAAGAGAACCTACAAGGCTCAACCTATCATTTGAGAAGTACCAAACATTTTTATGTATCTCCTTTCATTGCCATGGACGATGAATTTGATTTTAATGTAGGTATCCCAAACGAAAAACTTCAAATTAAAATTGATGATTACGATAAGGAAGGAAATCGTTTTTTTCTTAGCACACTAAGTGGAAAGGCGAAAGAAATAAGCAATGCTACTTTGTGTTGGTATGCTATACGCTTTCCGTTTATCACCTTGCAAGTGATAGGCCTTATTCATTGGCAAGCATTTAAACTATGGGTAAAAGGGTTCAAATACTTTAAAAAATCAGACCACGAGGAGTTACAGCAAGAGGTGTATAAACCTTATAAGTAATAATGTTCAGGAAAGTGTTTGCGCTGTAAATGAAAACAGAAGCGGGGGTTATTTTTTTACTTTAAGCGTCAAAAATAAGCCTATAACAAGCAGCACCACGCTAATGATTACTGGAGTCCAATCAGCAGAGCTAACGGCAACATCCATCCCCATAAAACTAAAAGATTCTGAATCTTGCATGGCTTGAATTCCGAAAAAAATAGTGCCTATTGCACCAACTGCGATTAATATTGTTCCTAAAATTTTCATAGTGATAGATTTAATTTTTTATGAAGTTAGGTATATATTCTGAAAATAAATACAATATCCGATTTACAAGTATCATTACGGATGAAGTATGGCATATAAAAAACGGTTAATCTTTAGCTAATTCCAACCATACAAATTTTGTAATTTGCCAATTAAATTATACCTCTACATGGCTAACATTACAAAGCAAAAAACAAACGAATTGCAACGTTGTCCTTGGTCTGGTACCGATCCACTATATGTACAATACCACGACGAAGAGTGGGGAGTACCGGTGCACGATGATAAAAAAATGTTCGAATTTTTAATTTTAGAAAGTGCCCAAGCCGGTTTAAGCTGGATAACCATATTAAAAAGAAGAGAGGGCTATCGGAAAGCATTTGCCAATTTCGAGGCAGAAAAAGTGGCCCTTTTCAAGGATGAAGATGTAGAAAGATTGATGCAAGATGTAGGAATAATTCGTAACAAAGCCAAAATAGTAGCAGCCATTAATAACGCAAAAATTTTTCTACAAATACAAAGAGAACATGGGAGCTTCTGTAATTACATTTGGAGTTATCTACCCAACAGCAAACCCATAAAAAATCAGTTTAAATCACAAAAGGAAGTGCCGGCTAATACCCCACTATCAGATAAAATAAGTAAAGACCTAAAGAAAAGAGGATTTAAATTTTTTGGTACCACCATTTGTTATGCTCACTTGCAAGCCGTAGGCATGGTAAATGACCATATAATTTCTTGTTTCCGCCACAAAAATGCGTAGTTTCACCTACTCGGAATTTAAAATAGCATGAAAAAATTATTTCTTTTAGATGGCATGGCCCTCATTTATCGGGCACATTTTGCCTTTAGTAAATCACCAAGAATTACCTCCTATGGGTTAAATACATCCGCAATTTTGGGGTATACCAATACCTTATTAGAACTACTAAAAAAAGAAAAACCCTCCCATATAGCCGTTGTTTTCGACACCGCAGCACCAACCGAACGACATACCGATTTTACCGAGTATAAAGCCAACAGACAAGCCATGCCCGAAGATCTTTCGGCAGCAATCCCCTATATTTTTGAGCTAACAGAAGGATTCAACATTCCGGTAATTACATCCGATGGCTACGAAGCCGATGACATCATTGGCACCTTAGCAAAAAAAGCCGAAAAAGAAGGCTTCAGGGTGTATTGTATGACTCCAGATAAAGATTTCGCGCAATTGGTTTCAGAAAATATTTTCCTCTACAAACCTGCCAGAATGGGAAATGATGTAGAAATTATGGGTGTTAAAGAAGTCTTAGAGAAATGGGAAATAGATAAAATAGAACAAGTGATTGATATTTTGGGATTATGGGGAGATGCAGTAGATAACATACCCGGCATACCCGGAATTGGTGAGAAAACCGCCAAACAACTCATTAAACAGTATGGCAGCATGGAAAACATCATTGCCAACGCCCATGAATTAAAAGGAAAACAAAGAGAAAACGTAGAAAACTTTGCCGAACAAGGTTTACTTTCTAAAAAACTAGCTACCATTTTGTTGGATGCACCTGTGGATTTAGATGTAGATTCTCTTGTACTGGAAGATCCAGATAAAGAAATATTGGAACCATTGTTCGCCAAATTAGAATTTAGAACGCTTGGGAAACGAGTGTTTGGCGAAGACTTTCAGGTGCAAGGCGGCAATGCCACCCAAACCGATTTATTTGGCAATGTACTTTCTGTTGCTAAAAATACATCCGTTACTGAATTTCCCGAAGAAGAATTAACCTCCTTTAAAACCATAAAAGATACTCCGCACCAATACCACCTAGTAGACACTCGAGAGAAAAGAAGAAACTTAATCACTCAACTAAAATTACAAAAAGCCATTTGTTTTGATACCGAAACCACCGGAACCGAAGCAAATCAAGCCGATTTAGTTGGTTTAGCCTTCTCCTGGATAAAAGGAGAAGCTTATTATGTTCCCATCCCCGAAAAACGCAGCGATGCCCAAGCCGTTGTAGAAGAATTTAGAGAAGTATTGGAGGATGAAAAAATCGAAAAAATTGGACAAAACCTAAAGTACGATATACTTGTGCTTAAATGGTACAACATAGAAGTAAAAGGGAAACTATTTGATACCATGCTGGCACATTATTTAATAGATGCCGATGCTAGGCACGGAATGGACATGCTCGCACAGAATTACTTGAATTACTTGCCTGTTTCCATCACCGAGTTAATTGGAAAAAAAGGGAAAGACCAAGGTAACATGCGCGATGTAGCGGTAGAAAAAGTAAAAGAATATGCAGGAGAAGATGCTGATATTACCTTGCAACTAAAGGAAACATTCGAGCCGTTAATAAAATCCATTTCAGCACAACAATTATTCGAAGAAGTAGAAAACCCCTTGGTGTATGTTTTGGCTGATATAGAGAGAGAAGGAGTTTGTATAGATGTAGAGGGATTAAAAACCTATTCCATTGATCTAGAGAAAGATATACTAGCCTTAGAAAAACAGATTTATGAAAAAGCAGGCGTTCGGTTTAATATAGCATCGCCAAAACAACTAGGCGAAGTTTTATTTGATAAACTACACCTCGACCCAAAAGCAAAAAAAACCAAAACGGGACAGTACCAAACGGGTGAAGATGTACTAACTGCCCTTGCAAACAAACACGAGGTACCCAATTTAGTGCTGGAGTTTAGAGGCTTGCAAAAACTAAAATCTACTTACGTAGATGCTTTGCCTTTAATGATAAATCCAAAAACTGGCAGAATTCATACCTCCTATAACCAAGCAGTTGCCGCCACCGGAAGGCTCAGTTCCAACAACCCAAATTTGCAGAACATCCCCATAAGAACAGAAAAAGGCAGAGAAGTACGAAAAGCATTTATACCCAGCAGCGCCGGTCACGTCATTCTATCTGCTGATTATTCGCAAATAGAATTACGAATTATTGCCGAAATAAGTAAAGATCCTGCCATGCTAGATGCGTTTGCAAAAGGTTTAGACATACACACCAGCACCGCTGCCAATGTATATGGGGTAAAACTAGAAGAGGTAACCCCCGAAATGAGAAGAAACGCCAAAGCAGTAAATTTTGGCATCATTTACGGGCAATCGGCATTTGGGTTATCTCAAAACCTAGGAATAAGCAGAAAAGAAGCAGCAGAAATCATAGAGCAGTATTTCATCACGTTTGCCAACATCAAACAATACATGACAGAAACCATTCAATTTGCTCGCGAGAATGGATTTGTGCAAACCATTTTAGGCAGAAGAAGGTATCTTAGAGACATCAATTCTGCAAATCAAACCGTGCGCGGTTTTGCAGAACGAAATGCCATAAATGCACCAATACAAGGCTCAGCAGCCGATATGATTAAAAAAGCAATGATAGATGTGCATCAAGATTTAAAAAATCATCAACTTAAAACCAAAATGATAATGCAAGTGCATGATGAATTGGTATTTGATGTTCCAAAAAACGAAATAGAACAGGTTAAGCAAATTGTAGAAATACGAATGAAGAATGCCATAAAAACCAAAGTGCCCATTGTAGTGGAAAGTGGCACCGGAAATAATTGGCTAGAAGCCCATTAATATTAAACAAATAATTTATTAGTGATTTATAATTTACATTGTATATTTGCCACACAAAAACAAAAAACATGAAAAAAATTACGCTCCTCACTATTTTAATAGCATTTTGTTTTGCAACTGCTTTGCAAACTTCTGCTCAAACAGTGGTTTTGTATAAAGATAGAACCGATGCCAATAGTGCTATTTGGCCGGCAAGTGCATACAAAACTTGGTCGGTGACTTTTACCGGTGGTTTATTAAGCATGCAATCTCCTATTGCATTAAATGATTTTAATGAAAATGGGTTAACCTACGGTGTTGGCTTAAGTGTACGTAAGCAAATTGGCCATTTAGTTGGTTTAGAATTTACCGGTTTAACTGGTGGTAAATTAACAGGTAACGGTTTGCGCCGCACCAACCAAAACTTTTTTGTATATCCGCAAGATTACAATAATTACGTAACTGATTTTAAGTTCGAAGGAAGTGTAAACGCTATTGTAAACTTAGGTGCCATTAGTTTTGTGCGCTCACAACGCCAGCCAGTAATGTTTTTTGGTTCTGCGGGTATTGGTTTAACCACCTACGAAGCAAACAGTTTTTATGCGGATGGCCGTCAGTTTGAAACCGGTCCTGAAAACAAAACCAAAGAGTTTTTCTCTTTAGGTGGTGGAGCAAGAATATATTTATCTAATACTGTTGACGCATTGTTTGGCTTCCGCCAAAACTTTATTGCTACCGACCGTTTTGATAACACCGAAATTAACGATAACCGCGATAAATATTTTTACTTAAACACTGGTCTTACTTTAAAAATTGGAAGTAAAGATAAAAACGCTATTGAATGGTCTAACCCGGTTAACCGTTTAGGAGTGGATAAAGGATTAGAAGGACGTGTTGCTAAATTAGAAGGTAGAGTAGATAATTTAGAAAGAGACAGCGACGGCGACGGCGTTTCCGATTTCTTCGATAAAGAACCTAACACGCCTTCAGGAGCCATAGTAGATGGTGCCGGACGTACCTTGCGTATTGCCATTGACACAGATGGGGATGGTATCCCAGATTTTATTGACCGTTGCCCAAATGAAGCTGGTTTAAAAGAGTTTGGAGGTTGCCCTAGCGAAGCTGCTAAACCTAAAAACGAAACCGACATATCACAACGTGTAGAGTTTGATTTAAACAGTGCAAAAATACGTGTTAGCGCTTACCGTGCTTTAGATGAGGTAGTTTCTATGTTACAAAGAGACAATAAAGCCTTTGTTAGAATTGTAGGCCATACAGACAACACAGGTACCGAAAGAGTAAACATTAAGCTTTCTGTTAATCGTGCAATTTCTGTTCGTTCCTACTTAATAAGCAAAGG
>JBGTLU010000028.1:0-1946 GCA_041743935.1 Sphingobacteriaceae bacterium | reverse complement strand
TTGGCGGAATTTATTATAGTTTTAAAGGTGTAAGATTAAGCAAATGAAAATAGGCAGTTATCCTCAAAAGTTATTTTTCTTGCTTTTTTCTTTTGCTTGTATCTATATCTTAATCCCTACTCAAAATTCTAGCATTGATGCATGGGCATATGCAGGCAACATAAAATATTCAGAGGATTTATTAAAAGCACATCATTTGTTGTATTCCATTTTTGGCTGGTCAATATACCAAATAGTGAATTTAACCGGATTTACTATGGATATTTTAGCATTTATGAAAGTAATAAATGCTGTATCTGCTGTACTCGGTTTATGGATTTTTAGCAAAATTTTGAAGCGTCTTTTAATTGAAGAAGATAAAATTATTTTATACACCTTAATTGTAGGCTCATGTTTTGCGTGGATGAGATTTGCAACAGAAAATGAAACCTATATCATTCCCATTGTTTTTTCACTAATTGGCACATTATCCTTTTTAAAATTTACACAAACCGATAGGAAAGTATCGATGATTAAATCGGGCTTTTGGTTGGCATTAGCCTGTTTATTTCATCAAATCCATTTTGTTTGGTGGTTAGGTATATTAATAGGTTTAGTAATTCAAAAATCTTCCGTAAAAAGCTACATAGCCTATATTTTACCTGCTTTAATAGTTCCGTTATTCTATTATCCAGCAGTTTATATTCAATACATCGAACAACCAACACTAACCCAAATAATAAAATATATTTTTACTGATTTTTATGCAGGTAATATTACAACAAGCATAGGGTTAGAAAATATTTATTTAACCATTATTAATTTTATTCGGTCATTTATTCAGCTTCACGGGAATATTCCACTATTAATTAAACACAATTTTATTTTTATTATTCCGGTAATTATTTCATCTATTTTATTATTATTTTCATTACGTAAACTAACGTTAATGCAAATTAATATCTCTGCTAATTTCAGATTAATTCTAGTGATTATATTTCTTTTACATTTAACCGTAGCATTTTTAAGTGTAGGAAATGCAGAGTTCATGGTAATGCTACCATTTCTGTTCGTCCTTATTATTTCGGTTTCGTATGATATAACCGTTTTAAAATTAAAATACATTGCTTCTTTCTTGTTGGTATGGAATTTAAGCTTTGGGTTAATTCCAAATTATTATTTTTCATCCAATAACTACAATAAATGGTTAACAAGAATAGAAGAAAACAAAAATGCTTTATTCATATTTGAAGAAAAGGCTTTAGTGGAAAACCAATATTATTACAAAACAGGTAAAAAAGGGTTAATTAATTTAGCTTATCCACCTGCCGTTTGGGAAGATAAAGGCAAAGATCCACAATACATACTAAATAGTATTAATGAATATTTAGATGCAAACTTTACGGTTTATGTGGATGATATAAATGCGCCCGAAGTTTTAAATAGAGCGCATTTATTAAAATCATCCAATACAAATTATTACAATGAGTTTGAATGGATAAAAACAGATTCCATATCTACCGTTTATGGAACACGTTTTTTGCATCAAATAGTGAAAAAACAAACTACTTTTTAACTCTATTTCTCCATTTTCTAATTAAATAAATTACAAGAAGGATGATTAAAAGAAACGGCCATAAATAAATTAAACCGATAATAAAATCGGTTAAATTAAACCAACCTTCAGCAATTGCCGGAAATATTCTACTAAAGAATCCTGGGCGAGGATCTGGATTATATTTAACATCTACTAATTGATAAAGAGTTAAATCAATGGTACTATAACTAATCCGGTCTGAAAGATATTTAAAATTACCTTCCATGCTTTCTATTTCGCTCCGAACTTCATTTAATTGCTTTTCTACTTCTAAAATTTCTGATACGGTTCTCGCTTTAGATAAAATATCTAAATATCTCTTCTCTAATTCTTTCTTAGTTTTAATGCGTTGTTCTTGATCGTAAAAGGT
>JBGTLU010000027.1:0-15635 GCA_041743935.1 Sphingobacteriaceae bacterium | reverse complement strand
ATTTAAATTTTTGTTTTTGATGGAGATAAATCAATCCTTTTTCGAAAAAGTTTACGTAATAGTGCGCCAAATACCGTTTGGCAGAGTGACCAGCTATGGTGCCATTGCCGAGGCTATAGGAACTAAAAGTTCATCCAGAATGGTAGGTTGGGCCATGAATGCGAGCCATGTTGCTATTCCTCCTGTGCCGGCTCACAGGGTAGTTAACCGAAATGGTTATCTAACTGGTAAACATCATTTCGGAAGCCCTGATTTAATGCAACAACTGTTAGAAAACGAAGGCATTCGTGTAGAAAATGATCGAGTAGTGGATTTTAAAAAATTATTCTGGCAGCCGCTGTAATAAAAAGGGTGGTAAGAAATTACCACCCTCTAATTATACTATAATTAACAAACAAAAACTACGGTCTCGTATCCCAAAATACACGAACATTCATCCCTGATTTTTGGTTGAAGTTCGGATTTGAATTCACTTCATTTTCAGGATAAAACAATGAACGTGGGATGAAATTAACTACACCATTTGGGTTTGGTACCAAAACCGGAAATCCGGTTCTTCTCCAGTCGCTCCAAGGTTGTACAGGTACGCCATAATTGGCGACGTATTTTTCCTCAATAATCATTCTGAGTTGATCATTTTGAGTTCCAGCAAGTACACCTCTTGGTGTAGCTAAATAAGCGGTTATATTTCCAGAAGTTACTCCAGCATCTGACATAGAAGCAGTAATACCCGCAGCATAAAATGTTTGAGCAGGACCAGGGGCACCAAATCTCAAAGCAGCTTCTGCTCTCATGAAATTATATTCTGCAAAAGTGAGCATACGTTGTGGCGCTGCACCAGTATAAGTGGGACCTGTAACGCTAGAAACAATACCACCTGCAGCATTGGTAACTGCTGCAGTAAGTTGTGCTCCACGGATATAGGTGTGCATTCTGGAGAAATTTATATCTGTAGGTGTTGCACCAAAATTTACTCCCTTATACATGCCAGAGCCAAACGGGAAATCTGTAAAGTAAAACGGTCTTCTTGGATCTGTGGTTGAATTCATTAAATCCACTAAAGTTTTGTGAGGAAAAAACTGATTTAACCTTGCTACTTCAAAAGAATGAATGGGGTTACGGGCATTTGCTGCATTAACAAAGGCCATTTGGAAATTATCAGCGTTGCTCTCAAAAAACCCTGTAGGGCCTACAGCATTGATATGTGCATTAAGCGCAGCTGCAACACCCGGATTAGATTCGCTTTGTTGCAACAATAAACGTAATTTCAGTGTGTTAGCAAATTTTCTGTATCTAACTCTATTCCCTTGGTAAATGGTTTCGTTTGCTGCAGGAACTAATACAGAACTAGCCTGATTTAAATCTGCAATTCCCTGATCTAATAATGCTATTAATTTAGGATAAATAGTAGCATCATCATCCACTTTAGGAGCAAAATTATTTGGAGATTGTAATCCTTCGTCAAACGGCACATCTCCCCAGGTGTCTACAATTAAAGAATAGGTATATGCTTTTAGTATTCTTGCAATACCGGTATACCAAGGGCTTCCTGCAGAATTTTGAATTATAAACTCTAAATCTGCTAGAGTACCTGCATGTAGGGACGACCATAAGTTACCTTGATCTGTAGGTTGTATTAAGTACGTTTCAAACGAACTGGTTTGCACACCAGCTTGTCTGCCCGCATTTTGTTGCATAATTAGCGAGGTAAAGCGATGAATATCACTACCTCCGGTAAACCCAACGTTTACTGTTGCCGAAGTAAGTACTTGAGCAATTGGTGCAACTAATATTCTATCCGGATCTTTATTCTGATCGAGAAATTTTTCACAAGAGGTACTTAGCACCATGCTAGATGCTAGTAATCCTACAGCTATATATTTTATTTTTTTCATGACTATTTTGTTAAAGTTTTTAATTTATTATGTCCTTTAATTTTAGAATGTTGCTCTAATGAAAAAGCCATAATTTCTTGTTTGTGGCAAACCATTAAACTCAAACCCTTGTCCGTTACTTACACCAAGTGCGTTAGTTTCCGGATCGAAATGAGGGAAATTAGGGAAGTAAGAAAATAGATTTCTTCCATTTACCCCAATATCTAATCTTCCGAAAGGAGTTTTATCTAAAAATTGTTTAGGTACCGTGTAGCTTAAAGATGCCTCGCGTAAACGTACCCATGAACCATCAAACACATAGGATTCGCCAGTACCAAAGGCAAATAATCTACCCCAGTATTCTTCGGCAGTTATGGCTACTGTATTTGGTTGCCCCATTTGGTTTACACCTGGTATAACGTAAGGGCGGGTAGGGTTACCCATTGCATCAAATCTTTCAAACTCAGCAGTTTCTATGGCTCTACCAGATCTACGTAAATCCCCAATGTTTCTAGAGAACACATCTCCACCTTTTCTGATATCAATCAAGAAAGATAAATTGAATCCTTTATAGGAAATGTCATTGGTTATACCCATTAACCAATCTGGATTGGTATCTCCAATTTGACGAGTAATTGGGTCAAGTATTGGTAAACCTTGTGCATTAAGCACCTGATTGCCGTTTGCATCTCTCTGGAAAACAGTACCAAATAATATACCGTATGGTTTACCAGGCTCTAAACGAATGTTAGGAGTAACGAAACCAGCTAATACGATATTTGGAACCCCATCTGCTAATTTTTTTACTATTGTACGAGACTTGGTAAAGTTAATAGCGGTATTCCAAGCAAAGTTTTTAGTTTTAAAAGGAGTTCCTTTCAATAAAAGTTCTAGTCCTTTTGTTTCTAATTCACCAGCATTTCTTACCTGCGAAGTACTACCAGAAGATGGAGCTACTGGTACGTTGAATATGATGTTAGTAGAGTTGGATTTATACAGATTTACATCTAATCCTAAACGATCGTTCAAGAAACTAAACTCACCACCCACTTCAAAACTAGCGGTAAACTCTGGCTCAATACCTGGGTTACCAGCCTGATTACCTAATGAGAATCCCGGTAATCCGTTGAATGGAAATGAAATTGTAGGTCCGAAACCATCTGCAGATCCAGCTAAACCGAAATACGTATCAGTGGCATATAAAGGAGCATCTTTACCTACTCTCGCATAGTTTGCAATTAATTTTGCATAGCTAAGTCCTTTTCCTTTGATACTCGGAACAGCTTCTGTTAACACAAAACTGGTTGCAACAGAAGGATAAAAGAAACTTCTGCTTTGTTGTGGAAGTGTAGATGAGAAATCGTTTCTTCCAGTAAGGTTTAAGGATAAATAACCTTTATAGTTTAAAATTAAATCACCGTAAACACCAATTAATGTTTGTCTGCTAGAACCATTAGAAGGGCTGAATGATACAGCATTGGAAATGTTTCTGAAGCTTCTAACTACCAACTGACGTCCAATAATTTGTTCGAAAACAAATCTTCTATCCGCAATCTCATTACCAACTGTCAGAGTGAAAGATAAGTCATCTGTAATGTTTCGTTTTGCGGTAACATTTAAGTAAGAGTAAAGGTCTCTACTATCTGCATTAGACTCGATTATACCTCCTGCTCCACCTGCGGTAACGTTTGCACCACCTCTAGCACCAATTTGGTCAAACCCTTTTCTTACTTGTGAGAAGAAATCTCCACCAATTTTGTAATTGATATTTAACCAAGGTAAAGCGTCGTAGTTTAACGCTACATTACCTATAATACGATTAATTTCCTCATCAAATAAGTTATTTTTGATGGTCCAGATAGGATTATCGGTACCATCAAAATAAATTTGATTTCCTGCAGCATCTTCAAATGGCAATCCTTGTAAATCAATATTTGGTGGAATAAACCAACCTCTAAAGAAAGGATTAGATAATTGATTACCGGTTTGTGTTTTCTGCCCGGTTAGGTTAACGTATTGTACAGAAGCAGTTGTTAGTAACTTGCTGCTTAACTTGTTACTCGTATTGATTCTGAAATTATTTCTGCTTAATTCGTTATTTTCTAACACACCTGTTTCTCTGGTGTTACCATAAGAAAACTGATAAGTTGCATTATCTGAACTAGAATTAAAAACTAAATTGTTCTGAATATTTGACCCGTTTTTAAACAAGCCTCTAATGTTATCAGGAAATGCTTGCAAACTTTCTTGTTGACCTAAAAAGTTTGTAACCGTTTGTCCGGTAATTTTTGGACCCCAAGAAAGGTTGGCATTTGCATTAAATGCGCCGTTTACTCCTTGTGAATATTCATTTTGCCAATCTGGGAAACGATTAACCTGAATGATGTTGGTGGAGTTAGAGAATTCAATTTTACTTTTCTCTCCTCTTTTACCTTTCTTGGTGGTAATAATGATGGCACCATTTGCTGCGCGAGAACCATATAATGCTGCAGCTGCAGGTCCTTTTAATACCGTAACATTTTCAATGTCTTCTTGATTAATGTCGATAGCTCTATTGGAGTTAGACGTACCATTTTGTAGCGCCATAGCTCCACCTCCATTGTCAATTGGAATACCATCTACTACAAACAAAGGTTGGTTACTACCGGTAATGGTGGTAAATCCACGAATAAAAACAGATGAACCCGAACCAGTCATACCATTTGATGAACTAATTCTCACACCGGCTACTTTTCCTGCCAAAGCATTCACCACGTTGGTGGTTCTGCCTTGAATAAGCTCTTCTGAACTTATGGTGGTTACACCATAACCCAAATCCTTTTTGTTCTTCTCAATACCTAATGCTGTTACAACCACTTCGCTTAGTTGTCTTTGTTCTGGTACCAACACCATATTAATGGTGGTTTGGTTTCCAACTACTACTTCTCTAACTGCAAATGTGATAAAACTGAAAACGAGCGTTGAGCCCTGAGGAACTGACAAACTGTATCTTCCGGATACATCAGTTTGCGTACCTATCGTAGTACCTTTTACGACAACAGATACTCCGGGTATTGGTTGCCCATCATCTCTGGACGTTACTGTACCGGATACCGATACGTTTTGGGCCATTGCTATTTGCATAGTAAACAGCAACATGGCCACTGTTTTAAGTAAGATTTTTTTCATATTGATTAATTTTGGTTAGATTAAAAAGCTAATTTATGAAATGTAACATGAATAATACAAGTTTTTTTGACAGGTTTTTTTTGAGAATTCAAATTCTACCAAAACGAATACCATTTACAGGTTTGAAACGAGTATTTTGAAACCTAATACAACAGTTTTATTCTAATTACCCATCTTTACAAAAAATTACTTTTAAAGATAAAACATGAGCAAATTAGTAGAAGAGTTTAATGCCTACCGCAGCAAAATGAATGCGCGCATTTTAGAGGAAGATAATTTAAACATTAAGCGTTTTTTTGCGCTAGATACTACTACCTATCAGAAAGGGGCGCTGGATGTAAAAACCAAAGAAATGTTGGGCCTAGTAGCCTCTATGGTTTTGCGTTGCGACGATTGCATTAAATACCACGTAGGAAAATGCAAAGATGAGGGGGTTACCAAGGAAGAAGTTTTTGAAATTTTTGCTATTGCCAACTTAGTAGGTGGCTCTATCGTAATACCTCATTTCAGAAGAGCCGTGGAGTATTGGGATGAATTGGGTAAATAGACTTAGCGAAAGTTTACCCTTAATTACCTAATTGTTTTAAGGCAATGTAAGTCATTAAACCGGCTCCAATTTGCAAGGCACTTTCATCAATATCAAATGTAGGAGTATGTACAGAGGAAGTTATTCCTTTGGCTTCATTGCGAGTACCTAAACGATAAAAACAAGCATCGGTAGTTTGCGAGTAATAAGCAAAATCCTCTGCTGCCATCCAAATATCTAAATCCACTACATTCTCTTTACCTAAATATTCTTCGGCAGCTGCGCGAGCAGCAGCGGTAATTTTTTCTTCATTAATCAAAAACGGATATCCTCTTCGTATGTCTAACTCACAACTTCCACCCATGCTTTCTGCTATTCCGTGAATCATTTTCTCTATTCTTCGGTGTGCTTCCGCTCTCCAGTCTTCGTCCATGGTTCTAAATGTACCCTCCAATTTAACTTCATTGGGTATTACATTGGTGGCACCATTGGCAATTACTTTACCAAAGGATAACACAGAAGGGGTTTTAGGGTCGGCATGACGACTAACAATTTGCTGTAAAGCTACTAGGATGTGAGCAGTAATTATTACTGGGTCTGTATTGAATTGAGGCATGGCACCATGTCCGCCTTTTCCTTTTACAGTCAGGTAAATCTCATCGGTGCTTGCCATGTATTTTCCGGAGCGGAAGCCTACTTTTCCGGCTTCTATAAGAGGCATTACATGCTGGCCAATTATGCCTTTTGGAGTAGGATTTTCTAAAACGCCTTCTTTTATCATGATACTAGCTCCACCCGGTAGTTTTTCTTCGGCAGGCTGAAAAATTAATTTTACAGTTCCGGAAAATTCATCTTTTAATTCGGTTAAAATTTTTGCAGCGGTTAGTAAAGATGCAGTATGTGCATCGTGTCCGCATGCATGCATAATGCCTTCTTTGGTGGATTTATACGAGACATCGTTTGCTTCTAAAATGGGTAATGCATCCATATCTGCACGAAGTGCTATTACCTTATCTGAAGACTTTTTGCCAGATATTAACGCAACTAAACCTGTGTTTGCTTTTATTTCATAGGGTACACTTAAAGCATCTAATTGAGAAGCTACAAATTTGCTGGTTTCAAATTCTTGAAAAGAAAGTTCGGGGTTTGCGTGTATGTGCCTACGAACTTCTGTTGCGTAACCATGGTATTTTGAAGCTAATTCTTTGATTTTATTTTTGAGCATCATTAGGGTAGTTTAACCGGATTTATATTTTCTTCCACTATAAATGCACTGTCAAATAGTTTTAACATAGCTTGTTGGTAACGTTGCGCTTCTTTTAGAGTTTTGAAATCGCCAACACGTAATCTAAAGTCGGGTGCTTGATAGGTTACATAGGTTGGCAATTCTTTATACTGAGTATTTATTAAGGCCTGTCTATTATATGCTTCGGTACGTTGTTCGCCTTGGAAAACTTGTATTCGGTAGCCTCTAATAGTAGTTTGTGTCTTACTTACGGCAATGCGTTTTTCTACCAACTGGTCTATTTTAGGGTCTTGTATAATTTCTACTTTGCCCACTTGTGCCGATGTAAATACCGGAATCAAAAACAAAAAAAGAATAAGATATTTTTTCATAATTTCATTGTTAAACAACACCAATACCGTGGCAGTTTTTATATTTTTTGCCGCTTCCGCATGGGCATGTATCATTTCTGCCAACTTTTGGACCAACCTTAACGGGTTGTACTTTCACTTGTTCTCTTGTATCGTTTGTTACGGCTGAGTTGCTTGCACTAGATCCCGAAACATACTCGGGTTTACTAACTCGTAAATTACTTAAATCTGTTTTTGGAGTACGAGCTTCTTCTACTTGATTTTGGTTTTGAACCGGTACACCACCTTTAAACAAAAAGCTGATAACCTCACGATTAACTGCAGCAAGCATCCGTTTAAATAGCTCAAAAGATTCGAATTTATAGATCAAAAGAGGGTCCTTTTGTTCGTATACTGCATTCTGTACCGATTGTTTCAACTCATCCATCTCTCTCAAATGTTCTTTCCAAGATTCGTCTATTAAAGATAATGAAACTGTTTTTTCGAACGATGTTACCACCTCTTTTCCGTTACTTTCGTATGATTTTTTAAGGTTTACCGGAATTTGTAAACTCTTAATCCCATCGGTAAATGGCACTACAATATTTTGAAATTGACTTCCACGCGTTTCAAAAACATCTTTTATTACCGGATAAACCGATGTTGCCATGTTATCGGATTTGCGTTTATAATACTGTGCAATGTCATCATAAAAAGTATTCACCAATGCATCGGTTTTGCCATCTAAAAAATCACGTTCTGATATCGTAACGTTGTAAGAGAATAGTCTGAGCATTTCGATTTTAAAAGTCTCATAATCTCCAGCATCTTGATGATTTACTACTAATTCCTCGCATAAATCATACATCATGTTATCAATATCTACCTCTAATCTATCGCCAAATAGTGCATTATGACGTTTGGTATAGATAACATTCCGTTGAGAGTTCATTACATCATCATACTCTAATAATCTTTTACGAATACCAAAGTTATTTTCTTCTACTTTCTTTTGCGCTCTTTCAATGGAGTTTGTGATGATAGAATGTTGGATTACTTCTCCTTCTTCAATTCCAAGTTTGTCCATAAGTCCGGCAATTCTTTCGGAGCCGAACAAGCGCATTAAATCATCTTCTAATGAAACAAAAAACTGCGACGATCCCGGGTCGCCTTGGCGACCTGCTCTACCGCGCAACTGCCTGTCTACTCGTCTAGATTCATGTCGCTCGGTACCAATGATGGCTAAACCTCCGGCATCTTTTACGCCAGGTCCTAATTTTATATCGGTACCACGACCAGCCATGTTGGTAGCAATGGTAACTGTGCCGGCCAAACCTGCTTCCGCTACAATATCCGCCTCACGTTGGTGTTGTTTTGCGTTTAAAACATTGTGCTTGATGCCTCTTAGTTTAAGCATTCGGCTTAATAGTTCCGAAATTTCAACCGATGTTGTACCCACCAATATAGGTCTACCTGCAGCTACTAAAGCCACAATTTCATCGATTACGGCATTGTATTTTTCGCGTTTTGTTTTGTAAACGTAATCTTGTTCGTCTTTTCTGGATATTGGTCTGTGGGTAGGAATTTCTACCACGTCCAATTTATAAATCTGCCAAAACTCTCCAGCTTCGGTAATAGCGGTACCCGTCATACCAGCCAACTTGTGGTACATACGGAAGTAGTTTTGCAAGGTAACGGTGGCAAAAGTTTGGGTAGATGCCTCCACTTTCACGCTTTCTTTTGCTTCTATCGCTTGGTGTAATCCATCAGAATATCTTCTTCCATCCAACACACGACCAGTTTGCTCATCTACAATTTTAATTTTACCGCTATCTACAATGTATTCTACATCGCGTTCAAATAAAGTATATGCTTTAACTAATTGGTTGATGGAATGGATACGTTCGGATTTTATTCCAAAATCGCGCATTAGAGCATCTTTTTTTGCAATCTTTTCTTCTTCGCTTAATGCAGAGCGATCAATTTCGGCTACTTCTGAGCCTACATCCGGTAAAATAAATAGGTTTGGATCTTCGCCAGAGCCAGTAATTAATTCAATCCCTTTTTCAGTTAACTCTACTGAATTACTTTTTTCATCAATCACAAAAAACAACTCTTTATCTGCTTTGGGCATTTCTTTTTGTTGATCTTGCAGATAATAGTTTTCTGTTTTTTGTAGAATTTGACGGTTGCCTTGTTCGCTTAAAAACTTAATTAAGGCCTTATTTTTTGGTAATCCACGGAAAGATCTAAAAAGTGGTAATCCGGCTTCATCCGTTTTTCCCTCGGCAATTAATTTTTTCGCTTCAGCTAAACAAGTGTTTATGTAGTTTTTTTGAGCGTTTAATAATCGTTCAATACGTGGTTTAAGTTCATAGAACTCGTGTTGATCTCCTCTCGGAACCGGACCCGAAATAATTAATGGTGTACGGGCATCATCAATTAACACCGAATCTACCTCATCTACCATGGCATAATGCAATTTGCGTTGCACTAAATCTTCCGGACTGCGAGCCATGTTATCTCTGAGGTAATCGAAACCAAATTCATTGTTAGTACCAAAGGTTATATCGGCCAGGTAGGCTTTTCTTCTTTCTTCAGAGTTTGGTTGATGTTTATCAATACAATCAACTTTTAATCCGTGAAACTCATAAAGAGGCCCCATCCATTCACTATCTCTTCGGGCTAAATAATCGTTAACTGTTACAATATGAACGCCCCTGCCTGCAAGTGCATTTAAATATGCCGGCAAAGTTGCAACCAAAGTCTTTCCTTCTCCTGTTGCCATCTCGGCAATTTTACCTTGATGTAAAACCACTCCACCAATTAACTGCACATCGTAGTGTAGCATGTCCCAGGTTACCGGGGTGCCTGCTGCATTCCACGTATTTTTATGAATGGCTTTATCGCCTTTTATCACCACATTTTCTTTTACAGCAGCTAAATCGCGGTCCATTTGGGTTGCTGTAACCTCTAATTCTTTGTTTTCTTTAAACCTACTTGCGGTTTCTTTTACTACAGCAAAAGCTTCTGGGAGGATGTCCAACAAAATCACTTCCAGTTTTTCATTTCGCTCTTTACCCAGCTTATCAATTTTATCGTAAAGGGCAGTTTTCTCAGTAAGTGCTAATTGTTCGTTCGTGTCTACCTCAGTTTGTAGGGTGCTGATTTCCTTGTCTATTTCTGCTAAATAATCTGCAATACGTTGTTTAAAATCTAGGGTTCTAGCTCTTAATTCGTCATTGCTAATGGCGCCTAATTGGCTAAAAGCATCGTTTATTTTCTGTACAAAAGGAGTAATTTCTTTTACGTCGCGATCGGATTTATTACCGAAAAGTTTGGTTAAAAACTGAAGCATCTTATTTTTTAAAATTTCGTCAAAATATATCAACTATCAAGCCATGAGACAAGATGGCAGAAAGCATCAAATTTATAATTAATTTGATTGTTTATGTTGGAATTTAACGAAATGATTTAGTGCTGAAATATAAAGCCACTACATGCCTAGAACAATTTCTATCTTTGAGGCATGAATATTTTACTTTTGGGTTCTGGTGGTAGAGAAAGTGCATTTGCTTATAAGCTTTCGCAAAGTGCTCAATGCAAACAATTATATGTTTTACCCGGCAATGCTGGCACCATGCATTACGCAAAAAATGTAGTTGCCTCTGTAAATGATTTTGTTTTTATAAAAGATTTCGTCTTAAAAAATGCCATCGACATGGTAGTTGTAGGACCAGAAGAACCGCTGGTACTGGGCATATATGATTTTTTTAAAGACGATAACGAATTAACTTCTATACCAGTAATTGGACCATCTGCCAATGGTGCAAAATTAGAGGGGAGTAAGGATTTTTCTAAACAATTTATGATTAGAAATAATATTCCTACTGCAAAATATGCAACGTTTACACAATCTAATCTAATAGATGGAATAACTTACTTAGAAACCATGCGCCTTCCCATAGTACTAAAAGCCGATGGTTTAGCAGCTGGAAAGGGAGTTTTAATTTGTGAAAGTTTAGAAGAAGCAAAAACCGAATTGACCGAAATGCTAAGTAATGCCAAATTTGGTGCTGCAAGTAGCAAAGTGGTGGTAGAGGGATTTCTAAAAGGAATTGAACTTTCGGTATTTGTAATTACCGACGGCAAATCTTACAAAATATTACCCGAAGCAAAAGATTATAAACGAATTGGCGAAGGAGATACCGGATTAAATACCGGGGGAATGGGTTCTGTTTCACCAGTACCATTTGCAGATGATGAGTTTATGCAAAAAGTAGAAGAACGCATTATCATACCTACCATAAAAGGGCTGCAAAATGAGCAAATTGAATACAAAGGGTTTGTTTTTATTGGATTAATGAAGGTAGAAAACGACCCTTATGTTATCGAGTATAATTGCCGAATGGGCGACCCGGAGACCGAAAGTGTTTTACCAAGAATTAAGTCGGATTTGGTGGAGTTACTTAAGGGTATTGCTCATGAAAATCTTTCTGAAAAGGAGTTGATAATTGATAAACGTTGTGCAGCTACGGTAATGTTAGTAGCCGGCGGATATCCGGGCGAATACAAAAAAGGGAATGAAATCACCGGGTTTAATAAAGTTTCTGGAAGTTTGGTTTTTCATGCAGGTACCTTAGCTATGCCTATGTCCTCTATTGTGACAAATGGAGGAAGAGTATTAGCCATTACAACACTTGCTGCCAACCGAAAACTTGCCATAGAAACCTCTCTGAAAAACGCAGAAAAAATTCAGTTTGAGGGTAAATATTATCGAAAAGATATTGGGTTTGATTTAGAGTGAACAACCATAACACACTTTTAGTGCTTGTTTATTACATAAAAAGCCCCCAACATTTACTGTCGGGGGCTTTAACCTTATTTAAAACGCTAATTATTTTTTAGTTTGTTGCAATAATTCTTTTACAGCGGCTTCAATTTGAGCATCTTTTCCTTTTAAAATTTCTTCTAAAGGCGTGCGAACTTTAATGTCTGGTTCTAGCTGTAGGTTTTCTAATGGCCTATCTTCAACAACACCATAAAATGCTATCATTGGGATACCAAACACCAAACTTGGGTCTATTTGAGTTTCCCACCATACGGCGGTACTGGTTCCGGGTACTGGCATGCCAATTAATTTTCCAATTCCTTTTGCACGATAAGCATAAGGGAATGCGTGTGCATCCGAATAGTTGCTTTCGCTCATTAATACTACACTTGGTTTAGACCATTTATCGCGAGGTTCGCCTCCTCGAGTGATGAAACCATATGGACGGAAAGTAGCATATGGTTTTCCATCCAAAAACGTAGATAAATCTTCGTGTAACCATCCTCCGCCATTGAAACGAGTATCTACAATTAAGGCATCTTTATCAAAATTTAAACCTAATACTTCGCTGTAAACTGTGCGGTAGCTACCGTCATTCATTCCTTGTACGTGTACGTAGCCTAATTTACCATCACTTAGTTTATCTACCATTTCTCTCATGGATTTTACCCAGCGCTGGTAAAGCAATCCATTTTCTGCGCCTTGTGTTATTGGTTTTACAATTTCATCAAAACGGGCTTTTGATGCTGGATCGTAAACACTTAGCAACACGTTTTTACCGTTTTTTCGGTTTAGTAATTTGTTCCAATCAAAGTCGTCGGTAATTTCTATCCCATCTATTTTTTCAAGAATCTGTCCGGCTCGTATTTTAGAAGAAGCAACATCTAAAGGCCCACCTGCTATAACTTCCAATATTTTTAATCCATTGCCTTTAGATTTTTCATCATAAAACAAACCAAGAGATGATGTATTATCTCCGTTTACTGCCTGATGCGAATATCTGCCACCGGTATGAGAGCCATTTAATTCGCCAAGTATTTCACTCAATAATTCCTGAAAATCATAATTGTTATTTATGTGAGGCAATAAACGAGCGTAATTTGCACGATACATATCCCAATCTATTCCATGTAAAGTTGGGTCGTAGAATTTGTTTTTAACCTGTCGCCAAGCATGATGAAAGATATATTCTCTTTCGGCTGCGGTATTCAAAATCATTTCAGAGTTTATGGTAACCGGGGTTGCTCTGCCGTTACCTGTATCAATTTTTTGTATTCTTCCGCCCGATGCGATATACAATGTTTTACCATCTTTTGTTATGGCCATTCCGCCGCCTCCGGTATTTAATTTAGCTAACGATTTTAACTCTCGGGTTCTGGTATCTAATTGCCATAAGTCAAAACCTTGCTCAAATTGTGCTGTAAAATACAGTTGATTACCATCTGGAGATAATTGATAGCTACCTAAATTTATAGAGCCATTGGTTAGACGGAGTTTACGACTATCTATGTCTTTTATATTCATCACAAAGTTTGCAGGAGTTTTCTTTTCTTTATCTTCTTTCTCCTTTAATAAGGTAAAATCTTCTTTGTTCATACGGAAGCGATCGTATGTCTCTTGATCAAAGAACATGATGTACACATCAAACTCTCTAGCACCTTGTAAAGCCAAAGGTTTTTTCCCTTGTTGATCGTTTACCCACAGGAGAGCTTTACCATCTAAAGCAAACTGAGCGCCTCCATCAAAAAAACCGCTATTGGTTAAATTGGTTCCTTCTCCCGGGTTTTTGGCATCCAGCAACACCAAATAACTTGCGCCGTAAATACCTCTGGCACTGCGTGCTACAATCCATTTGCTATCGGGGCTCCAAGTAAAATCTTGGTCGCCATCTGAGTAAGAGAAATTTTGTCCGGCTGGGATGATGGTACGGGTTTGTTTGGTTTCTAGGTTATATACTTTTAGAATATTCCTATCTTCTAGGTAGGCTATTTCTTTGCCATCTGGCGAAAGTCTTGGTTGAAATTCATCTTTTGGTCCGGCAATAACCGGTTCTTCTTTAACTAAAGTAGAAGCGAAAAAATATGGTTCTTCGGCACGTACAATGCTGGCTTTGTAAATATCCCAGCTGTTGCCACGCTCTGTAGAATAATACAACGTACGCCCATCGGGTGCCCAACTAATCATGCGTTCTTGAGCTGGAGTATTTGTAATTCTTTTGGTAGTATTACCATCTACATTGGTAACAAAAACTTCTCCCCTAAAAACAAAAGCTATTTCTTTTCCATTAGGAGAAAGTTCAATGGAAGATGTACCAGTGTTTACCGTAACGATGCTTTCGTCGTTTCCTCTAAAATCGGCAGAAATTTGTACAGCTAATTTTCTAGGTTGTTGCCCTTCGGTTAAGGTATAGATTTCTCCGTTCCAGCTGTAACACAACGTATTATTTCCGGATCGGGTTAAATGCCTTACGGGATGATCTTTATATTGAGTTAATTGGGTTTCGGCACCCGAAGCCAATGTTTTTTTGAATATATTTTGTGCTCCGTTTTTCTCACTTAAATAATAAACAGCTAATCCATCGGCTGAGAAAATAGGTTCTCTATCTTCTCCTTCAAAATCACTTATTTGAGTGTAAGTTTCTTTTTTTAAGTCGAAAATCCAGATATCACGAGTAACGGATGAGGTATGTCTTTTGCGCCATTCGTCTTCGTATCCTTTTCTGTCTTGATACACTATGCGTTCACCTTTTGGATCAAAATGTGCACTCTGCATCCCTGCGGTGGATACCAATAAACTTTTACCGCCCGTTGTTGGCACAGTATATAGTTTTAGGAATAAACCTTTGTTGGGAAACCGAACAGAGGTTTGTAAATCGTTTCTGGCGGAACCAAAAATTATACTTTTACCGTCCGGTGAAAAATCATAGGGGAAATCATTGGATGAGTGGAAGGTTAGTCTGGTTGCTTCACCTCCTGTAGAAGGCATGGTAAAGACATCAAAATTACCAAACCTATCGCTGGCAAAAGCAATGGTTTTACCATCTGGGCTCCAAACGGGCATGTAGTCATGCGCTTCGTGTAGTGTAAGCGGTGTAGCTGCTCCGCCATTGGCCGACACTTTAAAAATATCGCCCTTGTAACTAAAAACAATTTCGTTCCCATCGGGTGATATAGCTGGATAGCGCATCCACATGGGGTTTATTTGCGCAAACGACAGCATGCCTAAAAGCATAGCGAAGAAAAAAGTTACGAATAGTTTCATGATTATATGTATTAGGTTTGGATTATAACTAGTTGTGATATCAAATCTATAAAATGAAGTATGCAAGAACCAAAATCCATAAAAATTTTACAATTGTACTTCGTTTATTTTTGCTTGTAGATTCTTTCTTCCATCTGAAACGGTTGCCATTTTATAGGAAGATTTTTAAAAAACAATTTCCTTTTAATCCTTTTCGACCCGTAAAATTTAAATACCTTTGCCCCTTATTAAACCCCTAAATAGCAATAAAAAATGGCAACAAACAGAACATTTACTATGATTAAACCCGATGCAGTAGCAAATAATCACATCGGAGCAATTTTAAACGATATTACCACTGCCGGCTTTAAAATAGTAGCGCTAAAATATACTCGATTGAGTGCAGAAATAGCTGGTGATT
>JBGTLU010000026.1:0-79422 GCA_041743935.1 Sphingobacteriaceae bacterium | reverse complement strand
TCCGCTTTATAAAACACAAGCCAAAAAAAGCAATACCCCACGTGGCGATAATAGTTTTACCCTTATGGTTTCTAATGTGCGCATGGATAATGAGGATAAAACTAGTTTTTATAACTTGGTTAAAAAGATAAATCCGGATGTGTTGCTCATCAACGAACCAGATTATGCTTGGGCAAATTCCATCCAAAAACTAGAAACAGATTTCCCACATTCCATAAATTATCCGCTAGATAATACTTACGGAATGATGCTTTTATCCAAACTTCCACTTACAGAAAGTGTCGTACATTTTTTAGTGAACGATACTATCCCATCCATTTTTACCAAAATTACCTTACGTTCAGGAGTATTAATTGATTTTTATGGCGTGCACCCAGAGCCACCAAAACCTGGCACCGACACCTACGAAAGAGACACAGAATTGCTTATCATCGCAAAAAAAATCAGACAATCTACCTACCCTACCCTAGTAGCCGGCGACATGAACGACGTGGGTTGGTCTAGCACTTCAAAGCTTTTTAGAAAATACAGCGAATTGGTTGACCCACGCGAAGGCAGAGGTTTATTCAATACCTACAGTGTTTTTGTGCCTTTGCTGCGGTATCCGCTAGATCATATTTTTTACTCCAAAGAATTTGGGCTTTTATCTCTAAAAAAATTAGAAGATATCGGCTCCGACCATTTTCCCCTACTCATTGAGTTAAACTATGAAGCCGATGAGGATACGACCAAAAGAGCCGAAAAACCAAAAGTAGAAACCAAGAAGAACTAGAGCATTTGTTGAGCCGTTCAGTAAGGAATAATTTTTGAAAAATGTACACCGCAAAAATAATACGCCATCGGCACAAGTATCATCATTATGTAAATGAAGATTTAAAAACAGTAGTAGAGGAAACGCATTTCAAAATTGTTTTCTCCCACCCAGAAGAAATGCTTGTTTTTGAAAAATGGTGCAAGCTAAACAAGGGAAAATATATTTACGATAAGGAGAACAGTTGCCAGAAAGGCACCTTCCCCGAAATAAAAATATTTAAGAAAGAAATTTGCTGGTGCGATATCATGACCTATTATCTGCTGCACATCGCAAACTATAATTATCATTCCTCGCTACACCCCTACAAAGGCGAAGTATATACTAGAGATTCGGAATCAGAATCAAAATAGTAGTAAAATACTAGTGTTGTCTGCCTAATAATTGTGCCCTCTTAGCTGGGGGTGCAAGCGGTTGTTTTTCGTTTTTTTGTCTACATTTATCTGTCATTAAAGAGATCGTACCCCCCCCATGACCCCTGAAAACAAAATTTCGAGCATTGTATTTTCAGTTTATATTTTGCTTACTTTCTATGTTTTTGGTGGTGGCATAGTAAACTCCTTGGTTGCTTACCGCACTTGGCGTGCGGTGGGTGCAGAAGAGTTTCCGGCATTCCATCAAATAGATAGCTCGCTTATCGTACCGATATTTGTTATTTTCTTTTTCTTATCCTTCATTCCGCAAATAATCTTGTTTTGGTACAGGCCGCAGGTTATACCCAAAAGCTTAGTCTGGCTGGCATTGGGTTTTAATCTTATAGCGCTGGTTTCTACTATTTTTATTCAAATCCCAATTCAAATGGAGTTGAGTAAACAATTTTCTTTGGAAGCAATAGATCGTCTTATCTCTACCGATTTAATCTACCGAAGAATACCTATGTTTTGCATGGCTATTATAAATTTTATGATGCTGTATAAAGTAGTGAATCAGGCGGTGAAAAAGTAAATGGGTATACGATAAAAATGATGTTAATGGTAATAGCAAAATGGACCTTAATTGCTTTCGGAATCTTTTTCATTGGGGTGGCAGGCCTTATGTTTTTCAATCCTAAAAGGGCAAGATCTATTTTACGAAAAGCAGGAAGTACCCCTTTTATACATTTTGCCGAATTAAGCCTCAGAATGATTCCCGGAATTGCGTTTATTGTTTATGCCAATAGCTCAAACTTTCCCTTTGTATTTAACTGCATAGGTTGGTTCATTATCATCAGCTCCCTAATTTTGATGATTATCCCACGAAAAATGCATCATCAATTTTCTAATACTGCTGCCGATGTATTAAAACCACCCTATTTTCAATGGCTATCTCCTATATCCGTACTAATTGGTGGAATACTTTTGTATCATCTAATTAATTGATTAGGTAACCATTATACTGGGCGAAAGCTAAACCTTATAACTCTAAAACATCTAATTTTTATTTTATAAAACTCCTATTTAATTTAATTTTTATTCCTTTAATTAGCCCTTTAGGAAAATCTAATCTTATGGCATCCCACCTAAAATTTGCTTCCTCCTAAAAAGAAACCAAAAACCAACTAAAACGAATTACTTTATGAAAATTTATGTGAAGAATATGGCTTGCGAAAGCTGTAAAATCTTTGTGTATGATGCATTACAGTCACTTGGCATCGATACCTATAAAGTGGAATTGGGCGAAATAGAAACAAAGGAGGATGTTTGTGAAGTGGATAAAGCAAAACTAAATGAGAAAATCCATGTAGCCGGGTTAGAGTTGCTGGAAAAAAAACAAGGGATATTGATTGAAAAAATCAGAAAAGTGGCCATTGATTATGTGTATTTCTCAGATAAAAAGCCAAACATTAAGTTTTCGGTTTTATTGAGCCAAGAGTTGAATTACCGGTATACCTATTTAGCCAATTTCTTTTCGGAAGTAGAGGCAACCACCATCGAACAATTCATTATTGCATTAAAAATTGAGCGGATAAAAGAGTTAATCATTTTTGGGGAAGATACTTTTTCTGAAATTGCTTACAAACTTAATTACAGCAGCGCTGCACATTTATCTACCCAGTTTAAAAAAATTACCGGACTTACCCCCTCCCATTTTAAAGAATTAAAAAATAAAAGAAGAATATCCATTCAAAATATTTAATACCAAAATCATCTAGTATTTGTTTTTAAAACAGATACTAGATGTAAAATCTTATCCCTATTTTTTACTACTGGTACCTTCAAAAAGGGGTAACTGGCAAGCTGTTGGGTTCATCAACCAAATGGCTTATCGGCAAGTTACGTTGCAATTCGTATAGCAGTACATTCAGAAATACCTTCCTTTAAAATACCAAATGCTTGTAATTTTTTGCATTTATTATGTTATTCTTTTTATGCCATGATGCAGAACTTTGTGATGTATTTATTCTATTAAAATGTAATCCTACATAAATGAAAGATCTCAATGAAACCATGGAAAAATGCGTTAGCACATGCAGAGAATGTGCCGACGAATGCAGCAATTGTGCAAGCGATTGTAAAGACAAACCGGGCATGGAAATCTGCATGGAATTATGCCTGGAGTGCGAAGAACTATGCCTTCAATGCGCAACCGATTGTGAAACAAATTCTGAATACAAAATGGAATCTATTGAGGCCTGTATTAAAGCCTGCGAAGCCTGCGCCACAGAATGCGAAAAGCATAACAACCCTTCTTGCCAGAAATGTGCTGAAACTTGTAGAGCATGTGCCGAAGTATGTAATAGAGTTAGAGCAGAGCACTAAAAGCATAAGATCAAAAAACCAAAAAAGGGGATGAAAAAATTTTCATCCCCTTTTAATATAAAATAAACCCTACTTACTTAACATACTTTATAATTTTACTCAACAATTCATTGACTTTATACGGCTTGGTGATGTAATCATTCATGCCTACCTCAATACATTTATCCAATTCGCTTTTTAATGCGTGAGCCGTCAAAGAAATGATTGGCAAATCCATTTTCAACTCATTACGGATGTAAATAGTAGTTTCATAACCATCCATTACTGGTATTTGTATATCCATTAAAACAAGTTGGTATTTTTTAATTTTCAAAAGCTCAATGGCTTCTTTTCCGTTTTCGGCTATATCTATTAGTGCTCCATGCTTTTCAATGATAACTTTAGCCAATTTTTGGTTTATTTTATTGTCTTCTACCAATAAAATAGAAATACCAGATAGGGCAATAAGATCTTCCGTTTTTAAAATGCTTTTTTTAGTTTCCTTTTGGGAAAGTGATAATAAAAAGGGCCAAGTAAAGGCAAAGGTGCTCCCTACTCCTACTTCACTCTGTACTTCTATAGAACCACCTTGTAACTCTATTAGTCGCTTACTAATGGCTAAGCCCAGACCAGTTCCTCCGTACTGTGCGGATATTTTGCTGTCTGCTTGGGTAAATATTTCAAAGATTTTTTCCAGCTTATCTTCTGGTATACCCATGCCTGTGTCTTGTACAGTAAATTTAAGATTTAGCACTTCATTCACTTGGTTATATAACTCTACCTTCACTTTTACCTTTCCCTTTGCAGTAAACTTTACCGAATTTGAAAGCATATTTAACAGCACTTGGTTTAGCCTAACTGAGTCTACAAGAATAGAGGGCGGCACATTACCTGCAATTTCCAGTTCCAAGTCTATTAGCTTTTGTTTGGATGTCAAAGAAACAGAACTCATGGTATCGTTCATAAAGGCATGAAAATCAATGGCACCGAGGTTAAAATCTAATTTACCCGATTCAATTTTTGAGAAATCTAGTATATCGTTTATAATAACCAATAAGTTTTCGCCCGATACTTTTATGGTATGAAGCCATTCTTTTTGCTGGGCATCAAGGTTTGTTTCTTTCAATAAATTAGAAAAACCTAAAATAGCATTCATTGGGGTACGAATTTCGTGGCTCATGTTAGCCAAAAATTGCTCTTTTGCTTTCTTCGATTCTTCTGCAACCTCTCTTGCTTCTATGAGTGATTCTTCTACAGCTTTTCGTTTATTTAATTCTTCTTCAAACTGTTTAGAGGTTTTGAGTAACAATGCTTCATTTACTAACCTAATTATTGCAATTACAGTTAAAATGGAAATTACAGCAGTAAAAAACCGGAGTAAAGCAGCTAACCGATAAGCAGGCCACCAAAATATTGCAGCATCTAATAAGTGTGTAATTCCGCAGAATAAAATAAACGCACCAAATAACCAAAAAACTCTTGGCAAAGGCACGTCTTTTTTCTTGAGTACAAAAACAACCAGTAATGTAGGAATGATAAAATAAGAAGTAGCAATAACTATATCAGAAAGAATGTATAGCCAACCGTGAAAATCAGTCCATCTGCCACAGCGCCACCTAGGAGGCCAATTTTCTGTACCCAACAAACGGGTAAAGAATTCTACCATTTGGTCTAATAGCCCAAACTCAGTTGCTATATCCATATAAAATATAAATTAAGATTGAAATGGTTAAACCAAGTAATTAAGAAAATAAACCTTTATACGAAACAAAGGAAATAGGTTACATTATTATTTTCCACATTTACATTATTTACCTGAGTCCTTCTAAATAAAAAAGCAGAAACTGCCTTTGCATAGTAATATGTATTATGTATAAAAGAAAAATAATAAGCCTAATTTTTACTTACTCGTTTTTCTTATTTTCGATTAAATGGCGCAAAGCCATTATTTCTGATTTAAGTTCTTCAATTTCTTTAGCTCCTGCAATAGGTGCATCTTTTTCTTCGGCATCTCTACCAATGAAATACGTGGCAAACGTGGCAGTTACATAACCAAAAATACTATATCCAAAAACAGCAATTAAAAAAGCTAAACCTCTGCCTTCGGGCGTAATGGGATGAAACTCATTACCTGCCGTAATTACTCGCATGGCTGTCCACCAAAGTGCTAACCCATAATTGGCAAAACCCTGTGTTTGGTTTTCGAAAGCATACATGCCGGCAGCTCCAGCAAAAATTACAATCAAAGTAATGCCCATCACATAGCCAAAAGCTCGGCGTTGCATGGTTTTGCCCAAACTGCGTGCGCTTCTATTAAATGACGATATGATGCGTACCAATCTTATCCCTCTAAATCCGTGTAAAAGTCTTACAAAGCGAAAAATCCTAAAAACCCGTAATGCCGGTATAAACAAGGATATGGTAGTGAGCCAATTCTTTTGCAGATATAAAAGTTTTTCGGGGGCAAGGATAAACTTAATCAAAAAGTCAACGATAAATATTCCCCAAATGCCATAGCTAACCAACTCGAGCAAAGGATTAATTCCCCATACCAATTCCACTACAAGCAGTACCATCCATACAAAACCCAAAAAGATCATGGGGCCTTCTAAAGTTCGCTCAACGGTGTTTAGTAATTTTTTACGTTCATTAATGATTTCGTTTTTCATGCTATTGTATTTCTTAGATAGATGTATAAAACAGTTTAGTGCTCATTGAATATATAACATAAGTTGGTAGATAAAATTTCATACTCTACTAAATGAAAATAGTGTATATTTTGTATATGTCGTATAAATCCTAATTGGGATGATAAGGTATTAACTCAGATAGTTTAATTTAGACGTATAAAAATACATTGTTAATGTACTCAGAAATAAAATCACCTGCATGATGAAAAAAGAGAAAGACCCCTTGTATCCGCTCTACATAGAATTAGTTAAACTGCAAAAAGAAATCATTTCTTCTAACCTTAAAGTATTGGTAATTCTCGAAGGAAGAGATGCGGCAGGCAAAGATGGAACCATAAAAAAAATTATTAAACACCTTAGCCCACGCGAAACCAGAGTGGTAGCTTTAGGCAAACCTTCGGATAGGCAAGAGCGCGAATGGTATTTTCAGCGATACACGCTTCATTTACCTGCCTCGGGCGAATTTGTAATCTTTAACCGCAGTTGGTACAACCGGGCAGGCGTAGAAAAAGTGATGGGCTTTTGTACCGATGCAGAATATAAATCCTTTTTTAAAGACGTAGAATTATTCGAGAAAATGTTGGCAGATGATGGGTTCATCATTCTTAAATATTACCTCGACATAAGTAAACAAGAACAAGAAAAAAGACTAGACGACCGAAGAAAAAGCCCATTAAAACAATGGAAAATTAGTCCGATAGATGAAGTGGCTCAGAAATACTGGAAAGAATATTCAGATGCACGAAATGAAATGCTGCTCAAAACAAATTTTAAACACGCCCCCTGGATTATTGTGAATGCCGAGAATAAAGACAGTGCTCGCATTGCCCTAATTACTGATTTATTAAACCGCATGAATTATAAAAACAAAACCAAAAAAGCACTAGTGCTAAATAACTCGTTAGCATATCCAGCTTCTAAAGAAAACATTAAGGAAAAACTCTTTTAATTGGTGTTATTAACCATGGATTTCCCGATACTAAAAACCAACAGATTATTGCTTAGGCAATTTAACAATGATGACTTAGAAAACGTTTACAAAGGACTTTCGCACCCTGATATCATCCAATATTATGGGATAAGTTTTTCCACTTTGGAGGAAACAAAAGTGCAAATGACTTTTTTCGAAAATCTAGAAAAAACCAAAACTGGCATTTGGTGGGCCATTTGTTCTACTGACAACAGCATTTTTTACGGTGCTGGCGGATTAAATAACATGAATAAAGAACACAAAAAAGCAGAAATTGGCTTTTGGCTAATGCCAAATTTTTGGCAAATGGGAATTATGAGAGAAGCTATGCCAATCATTTGCAACTATGGTTTTAATGAATTAAATCTTCATAGAATAGAAGGTTTTGTAGAAACAGAAAATAAAAATTGTAAAAACGCCATGGCTAAACTTGATTTTATGCACGAAGGAACCATGGTAGATTGCGAAAGAAAAAACGGAAAATTCATTAGTCTAGATATTTACGCAAAGATTAAACCTGTAGGATAAGCAATAATGCAAGAACTATTAGGTCAATTGTTTATCCTATTTACTGCAATAGTTTATTCGTTATACTAAATTCATAAATGTTGATAGTGGATATTTTATATTCTAAAATGCATCCAAACACACTTCTTTCTTTCCTTTAGTAATTATTTCTATTTTAGCCTACCACTAAAACCAAGCAACTATAATCATGGCAACAGAAAGCACAAAAAAGAAAGGCTTTGTAGATCATTTTCTTGATTTTATAGAGAGGGCCGGAAACAAACTACCAGATCCGGCAATATTATTTTTAATTCTTTTACTGTTTATATGGGCACTTTCTGCTCTATTATCTAATTTCAGTTTTACCGAAATAGATCCACGCTCTGGCAATCCTTTACAAATTCAAAATCTACTCACCGGCTCGTCGCTTGCCACATTTCTAGCTGGTATGGTAACCACTTTTACAAGTTTTGCACCATTAGGCATTGTATTAGTAGCCATGTTAGGTGTTGGGGTAGCAGAACATGCCGGATACATCAATACCGGTATCCGATATTTATTAACCATCACCCCTAAATCTTTATTAACTCCCATGTTAATTTTGGTTGCTATTGTTTCGCATACAGCAACTGATGCGGGCTATGTTTTAGTAATTCCTTTAGGTGGTGTTATCTTTTATGCCGCAGGCAGACATCCTTTAGCAGGTATTGCCGCAGCTTTTGCCGGCGTTTCGGGAGGATTTAGTGCCAACTTTATTCCATCTGGTATTGACCCACTTTTACAAGGCTTTACCCAAAGTGCGGCTCAAATTTTAGATCCCACTGTTCAGCTAAATCCATTAAATAATTGGTTTTTTACATCTGCATCCTCGTTTCTAATCATTGCTTTAGGATGGTATTTAACAGATAAAGTGATAGAGCCTAGATTAAGCTCTGTGCCCATTGATGAAGGGGTAGAAAAACCCGCCATGGATAAATTAGATAGCAAAGAGAAAAAATCATTTTGGATTGCTAACCTAACCATGCTTGGCTTGTTGGCTCTTTTGTTCTTTTGGGCGAGTCCAGCAGATTCTGCTTTGCGCTCCGAAAAAGGAGAATTAGCTGCATTTTCGGCACCACTCATGCGATCCATTGTTCCACTAATTTTCATCATTTTCTTGATACCTGGTGTGGTTTATGGATTCTTAGCCGGAACGTTTAAGAAATCGAAAGATGTAATTGATAGCATGACCAAATCTATGCAAGGCATGAGTTATTACATTGTAATGGCTTTTTTCTGTGCCTTATTTATTGATGCATTTAGTAAATCTAACGTGGGCGCTTTATTAGCACTAAAAGGAGCTAACTTTTTACAAGCCATGAATTTGCCCGGAGAAATTACCATTGTAGGCATCATTTTATTAACTGCTGTAGTGAATTTATTTGTGGGATCGGCATCAGCTAAATGGGCGCTTATTGCTCCAATCATGGTTCCAATGCTTATGGGAGTAAATATTTCGCCAGATTTAACACAAGCTGCATATCGTGTAGGTGATTCGGTTTCTAACATCATTACACCATTACTGCCTTATTTCCCATTGGTGGTGGTGTATTGCCAGAAATACGTGAAAAATACCGGAATTGGCACCTTGGTTTCCATGATGATACCATTTTCCATCGTATTTGCCATCTTTTGGTCCTTGTTCTTAATCGCATATTGGATGTTAGGCATTCCGTTAGGTATACAATCAACTTACGAGTATTTCCCTATGGTACCCTAGGTTTTAGGTGAGATTTAATTATTTAGAATGTTTATAGCGGGGTTTAGAAAGTTTAGAGAGCTTAGCTGATTTGGTTACCCATTTCAGCTTTCAAGTTTCTTCTTTCAAATTTTAATAAACTCCGCTTCGTTTTCGGATAAACCACTCGGCAGATAGTAGAGCTAGCAATAAAAAGAATAATACTTTTAGGTTGATTAAATCCTCGTAACGTTTTTCCTCATAAATGGTAGGCGTTATTTCTTCATTATTTTGGATTAAATCGATGAGTTTATCCATCTCAATTGGAAGTAAAAATTGTCCTCCGGTTTGCTCAGCCAAAGAATAAAGCAAGGCATGATCTGCTGTGGTTTGCAATTCTTCAACATTTAACTGATTGATGATAAACTCTCCAGAAATACTAGTCTCAGCTGTACCCAATACAGATTTTGCGGTATACTTATATTCGCCAACTGGCAATAAGCCCGCATTTAAAGTGTAATTGGTTTCGGCTTTATTAAAAGCAAAAGGATACGTTGCCCCATTACTATTTTTTAGTTCGATGGTAACATCAGATTGGGTAATGGGTTCATAACTGTCGTTGTATACTTCGGCTATAAAGGTGATGTTTTCGTTTTCGTTGAAAAATTTCTTGTTTGGAGTTACTCTAAATTTTCGTTTATCTTCTTTACTGGCTAAGTACTGCACCGTTTTAGAAATTAATTCATTGAATGCATCGTGGTTTTCGGTGGCTTTAAAATTATGTAAACGCCATTTCCATAACCCTTCTCCATAAGTTATACCATATTTTATCCCGCTTAAATCGGTAAAAGCCCATAGTGGTCGGTCGGTGCGCACCACGCCAATCAACTGATTAAACATTACATTGGATTGCCCTTTAAGAGTAGAATTAATAAACGGACTGCTCAATGGTGGAAAATCGCGCAGTTGGTTTTTGGTTTCATCGGTTAAGGTGAATATATAGAAATCGTCTCGTAAAACTCCTTGTGCTTCATTAAACGAACCCGAAAAACTTTGCACCGTAAGTACACTTTGATTAGCACTAAATGAAGTATAATCCGTTTGATTGCCTGTAATATACCAAACCGGCAATTTTAATGATTCAATAGCGCGCGATAATGTGCTAGATTTTGAATTAGCGTTTGGTAATTGATGTAAAATCAACAGTCCGTAGGATTGCAATTTACTCAAGTCTGCATCTTCCAATAAAACAGTTTCTACTTCATAGTTCCTATTGCTCTCAATACTTTGACGAATGGCGGCCAAATCTGGGTGCGGTGCGGCAGCCAACAGTAATATTTTTTGTTTGCCATCCAACACATCCACAAAAATAACTTGCTGATTATTTTTAGTTGTAATTTCTCCTTCTAGTGGTTGAATAGTAATGGTATAACGTTGTGTTCCGACTTTATTTGCCTGCAATTGCACCGTAATATCTGTTCTAAAATCTGTGGTGTTTAGGTTGATATCTTGTGTAAATACAACTTGCGTTGCATCCCTTACAGTTAATCTGGTTTTTGAGCCTGCAAAGCCTCTTGCAGCAACAGCTACATTTATTCTAAAATCATTATCTAAATAAACAATTCGATTGTATTCTACACCAGATATGAGCAAATCTCTTCTTGGAATAGTATCGCCCAATCCTATGGTAAAAATTGGCGCATTCATCTTATCTATGGTATAGATTGGATTTATTCCTCGGTTGTAAATACCATCGGTAGCTAGAATGATTGCCCCTAAATTTCTGTTGGTAAATCTATTGGATAAATCCTTAAAGAGTTTACTTATGTCGGTTTGTTTTTCGGTATAATCTGCATTAAATCCCTCTGAAATTTCAGCCCCAAAAGAAATAATTCTAACCTCATATGTATCTCCGAATTGATTAATGATTTTTTTGAGATTTTCAGGATAATCTTGTTGGTAAAAAAGTGAATCTTTGCTAAGTAAAACAGATTCCGAATTATCCTGCGCGATAATCAGCAAAGGTTTTTCTACTTGTTTGCTTAGCATCCGAATGAGCGGTGTTAGCAATAAAAAAGCAATAACAGCTACTGTGATAGCTCTTAAAACAAGCAAATATTTTTGTTGGGTGGAGTTAAAAATGGAGGTATTTCGGTATAAAATCCAGGCATATAAAACACCTAAAAGTAAACAAGGCAAGAGCCACCACGGAGAAACAGCTTCGAAAACAAGAGAAAATTGCATAATCACGAAATGCTAAAATACGTTTTAGGAATCTGATTTGACAAGGTTTGGCAAGTAAAAATTTTGAGAAGGAAATAATAAAATTACACTTCTGTAATGATTTTATAGTCTAAAATCTTTAACCTTGATTCTTTAGACTTTTCTTCTCAAAACAAAATCCAAAACACCGACTATTTAGCAAAGCTACTTCGTCATACCACCACAAACTGCAATGGTTTGTCCGTTTACGTATGCACTTAAATCAGAAGCTAAGAACAAAGCAACGTTGGCAACATCTTGGGTTTCGCCCATGCGTTTTAGAGGGATTAACTGTGTCCAGCTTTTGGTAGTTTCTTCGGGTAAAATGTCGGTCATTTCTGTACGAATAAATCCTGGAGCGATAACATTGGTGCGTATATTTCTGGAACCTAATTCCTGAGCAATAGATTTTGAAAAGCCGATAATACCTGCTTTAGATGCAGCATAATTAGATTGCCCGGCATTACCACCCAAACCAACTACAGAACTCATGTTGATGATGCTACCATTGCGCTGTTTCATCATTGGTTTAGATGCTGCTTTGGTAATGTTAAATATTGATTTAAGATTGGTGTTTAATACATCATCCCATTGCTCTTCGGTCATGCGCATTAGCAAACCATCTTTGGTTATTCCAGCATTGTTAACCACAATTTCAAGCGAGCCAAAATCAGCAACTATAGCATTTATCAATTCTTCGGCAGCTGTATAATCGGCAGCATTTGAGCGATAGCCTTTAACTTTTGTACCATATTTCTGTAATTCTTGTTCTAAAGCTTGGCCTTTTTCTACTGAGGATAAGTAGGTAAAAGCCACGTTTGCACCATGTTCGGCAAATTTTTCGGCAATAGTTCTTCCAATTCCTTTGGATGCTCCGGTAATTAAAGCCGTTTTTCCTTCCAGTAATTTCATACTTTTTGGTTTTAGATCAATATTATTTTATGCAGAAACCGTTTTTAATAGTTTAGCCATGGCTGCACCAATTTCGGCAGGAGATTCTACCACGGTGATGCCACATTCTTTCATGATTTTCATTTTAGCAGCCGCGGTATCGTCAGCACCGCCAACAATTGCACCAGCATGCCCCATTCTGCGTCCCGGAGGCGCTGTTTGTCCGGCAATAAACCCTACCACCGGTTTTGTGCCATGTTCTTTAATCCAATGTGCAGCTTCTGCTTCCATGCCACCACCAATTTCGCCAATCATTACAATGGCTTCGGTCTCGGCATCGTTCATCAATAATTCAACAGCTTCTTTTGTTGTAGTTCCAATGATAGGATCTCCTCCAATACCAATAGCAGTGGTTATGCCCAGTCCGGCTTTTGCTATTTGATCTGCTGCTTCGTAGGTTAAAGTTCCGGATTTAGATACAATCCCGATAGTCCCTTTCTTGAAAACAAAACCTGGCATAATGCCCACTTTGGCTTCATTGGCAGAGATTACACCCGGACAATTAGGCCCAATTAATCGGCAGTTTTTATCTTTTAAATATTCTTTCACCTGAATCATATCCTTGGTAGGAATGCCTTCGGTAATACAAATGATAACTTCAATTCCACCTTCTGCAGCTTCCATAATTGCATCGGCAGCAAACGGAGGTGGTACAAATATGATAGACACATTAGCACCTGTTTTTGCAACAGCATCGGCCACGGTATTAAATACTGGCTTATCTAAATGTAACTGACCGCCTTTACCTGGTGTTACACCACCCACAACATCGGTTCCGTATTCAATCATTTGGGTGGCATGATAAGTTCCTTCATTGCCAGTAAAACCTTGTACTATTATTTTGGATTGCTTGTTTACTAAAACGCTCATAGAATTTTATTAAGTAGTGCAAAACTAAGGTTATTTGAGGAAGATGCAAATGATAAGAAAGGTGAAAGTTGAATTAAGAAAGTTGAATTAATATTAATCTAATACCAAAATCCAAAATCCAAAATTTTCTCACACACTTATTCCGGCAGAATTAATCTGAAGTTCATACAGGCGTTTGTAGTAACCACCCATTTTTAATAATTGCTGATGATTCCCCATCTCTTTTATTTCGCCTTTTTCTAACACAATAATTTTATCGGCATTTTGGATGGTAGATAATCGGTGAGCAATAACAATACTAGTTCTTCCTTGCATTAATTTCAGGATGGCTTTTTGTATCCATTCTTCTGTTTCGGTATCTACCGATGATGTAGCTTCATCCAACACCAAAATCTTAGGATTATATACCATTGCTCTAATAAAAGCAATTAATTGTGCCTGTCCAACAGATAAAGTATTGCCTCTTTCTTGCACATTATAATGGTATCCGCCCGGCAATCGTTGTATAAATTCATGGGCACCAACTTCTTTAGCAGCTGCTATTACTTGTTCTAAAGAAATACTTGGATCTTTTAGGGTGATGTTATTATATATGGTATCAGAATACAGAAAAACATCCTGCAAAACGGTGGCAATATTGGACCGTAGATTGGATAATTCGAAATCGTGTATATCTACTCCATCTATTTTAACTTCTCCTTTACTAATCTCATAAAAACGATTTAATATGTTTATGGTGGATGATTTTCCGGCACCTGTTGCACCAACAAGGGCTAGTGTTTCGCCTGGTTTTACTTCAAAAGATATGTCGCGTAAAACCCAATCTTCATTTGTATAAGCAAACCAAACGTTTTTAAATACGATTGAACCTTTAATGGTTTCGGGCTGGTAAGTACCTTTGTTTTCGGTTTTTTCTTCGGTATCTAATACTTTAAAAATGCGCTCAGCACTTACCATCCCCATTTGTAGGGTATTAAATTTATCTGCCAATTCTCGTATTGGGCGGTATAACATGTTGATGTACATGATAAACGCCACAATAACTCCCGGCGAAATATCAGATTGCAAAATACTTTTTGCTCCAAACCATACCAGCAAACCAATAGAAACTGCATAAATAATATCAACCACCGGAAAAAAAATGGAGTAATACCAATTGGAACGTATGTGTGCTTTTTTATGACGATTGTTGATGGTTTTAAACCGATCGTATTCTCTTTCTTCGCGTGCAAAAAGCTGTATAACCGTCATGCCGGTGATGTGTTCTTGCAAGAAAGTGTTGAGTTTTGCCACTTCGTTTCGTACTGCTTGGAATGCAGATTTTATTGCTTCTTTAAAAATATAAGTAGATACCATTAGAAATGGCATGGGGATAAGAACAATTAAAGTCAGTTTCCAGTCGGTGTAGTACATCACTAAAATGATGGTTACGATTTGTAAAATATCGCCAATGATTACAATTACTCCTTCCGAAAACACATCGGCTATGGTTTCTAAATCCGAAATGGTTCTGGTAATAAGTTGACCTAGAGTGGTTTTATCAAAATATTTTAAGCGAAGAGAAGTGATGTGATTGAAAACTGCCACTCGCATATCTTTAATTACTGCCTGCCCTAAAAAATTGGTGCTGAAGGTGTGCCAGTATTGCAAAAAAGTTTGGAATATGAGCACACCAAAAAGGATACCCAACATCCAAGTTAATCCAACGGTATCTCCAACAATGATAAAATTATCGATGGTATGCTCAATCAAAAATGGGCGAAGGGGAGTAATGACGGCAATTAAAATGGTGAGCAATACGGCGCCATAAAAATATTTTTTATAGGGTTTTGCATAACGAAACATTCGTCGCACCAATTTCACATCCATTGCATTACCGCTTATTGCCATGTTAGGTTAGGTATGGATACGTTACTTTGGTTAAAAATAATCCGCATGCGGGGACAGAACTACCTGCATTAGACCGGTTTTTGCTCTCTAAAATTGCCGGCAATTTTTCTAAAGTTGTATGAGATCTGCCAATATCTAGCAAAGTTCCCACAATAGCCCTCACCATGTTTCGAAGAAATCTATCGGCAGTAATGGTAAAAATTAATTGGTCGCCAACGTACTCCCAATAGGCATCGGTAATTTTACATAGGTTGGTTTTTACTTGAGTTCCTGATTTACTAAAACACGAAAAATCAGTGTGTTGCTGAATAATTTTTGCTCCTTTATTCATTAAATGTATATCTGGCTTATCGCGTAAGTAAAAACCAAAATCTTGATAAAATGGATTTTTCTTAAAGTAGATGTGATACTCATACGTACGAGAGCTGGCATCAAACCTGGCATGTGCATTCGCATCTACTTCTAATAACCTGTGTGCAGCAATATCTAACGGAATTAAGGCATTTAATCCGCTTAAAAAAAGAACTTTATCTGCAATTATTTTGGCATCAAAATGCAGAAAAAACTGTGTGCTGTGTACGCCGGTATCGGTTCTGCCGCAACCAATGGTTTCGGTAGTATTTTTTAGAATAATGGCCAATGCTTTATCTAAACATGCTTGTATGGTAATGGCATTGGGTTGAGTTTGCCAACCGTGGTAGTTGGTTCCTTTGTAGCTTATTTCTAAAAAATATCGTTGCATTATTTTCTACCCAAATGATTTTTTAAATAAGTACCCGTATAGCTATTGGTTGCATGAATCAAATCTTCTGGTACGCCTTCAAATATAACATTACCGCCTTTTTCACCACCTTCCGGACCTAAATCTATTACCCAATCTGCACATTTAATCACATCCATGTTGTGCTCAATAACCAATACAGAGTTTCCTTGCTCTATTAACAATTGGAACGAGCGAAGTAATTTTTTTATATCATGAAAATGTAATCCGGTGGTAGGTTCATCAAAAATAAACAATGCATGATTAGTTGTATTTCCTTTTACTAGAAACGATGCTAGTTTTATTCGTTGTGCTTCACCACCTGATAAGGTATTACTGGATTGGCCCAAATGCACATAGCCTAAGCCAACATCGGCCAAAGGTTGTATTTTATGGATGATTTTTGGTTCTTTTTGGAAAAAATCTATGGCTTCATCAATCGTTAAATCTAATACTTCTGATATGTTTTTATCGTTGTATTTTACATCCAACACATGCATTTTAAATCGTTTCCCATCACAAGTTTCGCATGGTAAATAGATATCTGCCATGAATTGCATTTCTATTTTCACCTCACCTTCTCCTTGACAGGTTTCGCACCTGCCGCCTTCTACATTAAATGAAAAATGAGCCGGTTTTAATCCTGTATTTTTTGCTAAAGGCTGTAATGCAAATAAGTTTCTTATCTCATCAAATGCTTTAACATAAGTTACCGGATTAGATCTGGATGAACGGCCAATGGGGTTTTGGTCAATCATTTCTACTTGTTTTATTTGACTTATATCGCCAGATAATTCGTCGTATGAGCCGGTTTGTTCTCCGCTGTAGTTGCCTATTGCTTTCTGAAGTGCAGGATACAAAATGCGTTTTATTAAACTTGTTTTACCCGATCCACTCACCCCAGTAATTGCGGTAAGGGTGTTTAGCGGAATTTTCACTTCTACATTCTTTAAATTATTTTCTCGTGCTCCTTTTATTTTTAAATGATTACTCCATTTTCTTCTTATTAAAGGCAATTCAATTTGTTCATCACCATTTAAATATTTACCAGTGAGGCTATTCTTGCTTTTGAGTAATGCAGAAAAATCTCCTTCAAAAACTAAATTACCACCATTTGCTCCAGCCATCGGGCCAATATCAATGATGTAATCTGCTGCACGCATAATGTCTTCTTCGTGCTCTACAACTAAAACAGTATTTCCGGCATGTTTAAGCGATTGAAGCACCCCAATTAATCGTTGGGTATCTCTAGGATGTAACCCTATACTTGGCTCATCTAAAACGTAAATGGAACCAACAAGGCTGCTACCTAAGGAAGTAGCTAGATTAATGCGTTGAGATTCTCCTCCAGATAAGGTATTGGATAATCGATTTAATGTTAGATAACCCAAACCAACATCGTCCAAATATTTAATTCTATTTCTGATTTCTATTAATAACCTGTTGGCAATTTTGGCATCGGTTTCATTTAATTCTAAATCATTGAAAAACAGAATGGCATCCGAAATGGGCATTAAAACGATGTCAGTAATAGATTTGTCGTATATTTTTACGTAGGAGGCATCTTTTCGTAATCGACTTCCTAAACAATCTGGGCAATTGGTCTTACCTCGGTAACGAGACAATAATACTCGATACTGAATTTTGTAGGTTTGTTCTTCTAGGTTCTTGAAAAAGGCATCTAATCCAACAAAAAATTTATTCCCTTTCCATAATTGATTAATGTGAGGTGCATCTAAATCTTGGTAAGCCCGGTGGATTGGGAAATCCCATTTATCCGCTTGTCTGAGAAAAGCATCCTGCCATTCTTTCATTTTTTCGCCGCGCCATGGAGCTATAGCTCCTTCATAAATAGATTTACTTTTATCGGGTATTACTAAGTCTTCATCAATACCAATTACCCTACCGTACCCTTCGCAGGTTTTACAAGCCCCGTATGGATTATTAAAGCTGAAAAACTGTGCCGTTGGTTCTTCAAACCTAATTCCGTCTAACTCAAATCTATCACAAAAATGATGTAGTTTTTGGTCAGATGTTTGGATATAACAATCGCCTTTCCCCTCAAAAAATGCCGTTTGAACAGAATCAGAAGCTCTTCCAACAAAATCCTCATCTTCTTTATCTACCACTATTCTATCCACTAAAACCTGCACTTGATGATGATCTACTAATGGTTCATTCGCTATTTTTTTATCTTCAATAACCTCTTCAATTTTTTCTATTTTATCCGAAATAAGTATGCGCTTATACCCTTTTTGCATAAGTACGGCAAGCTCTTCTTTTAACGTTCTTTTGTTGTGTGGGTGAAGTGGGCATATAATATTTACTGAGTTTCCATTTTCTTGTTTTAAGATAAAATCTACAACATCAGTAACTGTATTTCTCTTCACCTCTTTGCCAGATACGGGCGATATGGTTCTCCCAATTCGTGCGAAAAGAAGTTTTAAATAATCATAAATTTCGGTAGATGTGCCCACCGTAGAGCGTGGATTGCTAGAAATCACTTTTTGCTCTATGGCAATAGCGGGGGCAATTCCTTTAATGTAATCTACATCCGGTTTATTTAATTTACCCAAAAACTGACGAGCATAGGACGATAAACTTTCTACATATCTACGTTGCCCTTCGGCATATAGTGTATCAAATGCCAATGAGGATTTACCACTACCACTTAATCCGGTTATTACAACCAATTTGTTTTTAGGAATGGCTACATCAATGTTTTTTAAATTGTGCACACGTGCACCTTTAATTAAAATATTGGTTTTGGGAGATAACTCGGAAAATGGAATACTCATCTTTACAAAGAAACGATAACCTTTTAACACAAAAAATTGTATTTTGATTAAATCTTTCTTTAAAAAACATTCGTAACTGATAAAAATATTAACTTTTTATTTTTTTTATTCGTTTCTTCGAATTAACTTCGAAAAATTAAAAACTTGTAAGGAGACAACTATCGATATAAAATTCTACTCTTAACCATTTATTACAAACATTTAATAAGCTGTAGAATACTATGTTGTATCCAAATCTGAGTGATCAAGAGTTAGTTGCTATTTATATAAAAGGCAACGAATCTGCACTAGCAGAACTTATCAAACGACACAAATCCAAAATCTTTACTTCCATTTATTTATTGGTAAAAGATCATGACCTAGCGGAAGATATTTTTCAGGATACTTTTGTAAAAGTGATTAATACTTTACGTGCCGGAAAATATAATGAAGAAGGTAAATTTTTACCTTGGGTAATGCGTATAGCGCACAATCTGGTAATAGATTATTTTAGGAAAGATAAAAGAACTCCGATTATTAACACCCCGGAAGGCTTTGACATTTTTGAAGTTTTACCTTTTTATGAAGAAAATATTGAGGATAAAATGCTAAAAATGAATAGCCACTCCGAATTAAGAAAACTGATAACAAAATTACCAGATGAGCAACGCGAAGTTTTAATCATGCGACATTATGCTGATTTAAGCTTTAAGGAAATTGCCGATATTACGGATGTAAGCATCAATACTGCGTTGGGCAGAATGCGTTATGCCTTAAATAATTTACGCAAAATGATGCAGGTGAAAGAATTACCAGTTCGTTTGTAAGGAGTTGTAAACTACATGTTAATATATTACTAAATAGGTGTAAAATATTTAGAAATGGATTGCGTTATGATGAGGTAACACAACCTTAAATACGCTTATGATTCAAACTTTTACGCCAAACGATCTTTTACGACATCTTTACACAGAAGACAACCCAATTGAATCTTATCAAATTGAACATGAGTTAGCTCATAACGAAACCATGACAGACGATTTTAACCATTTGAGTTGTATCAAATCAGCATTAAATAAAATTTTAATGGATCCTTCTGATGATTCTGTACAGTACATTTTAGAGTATTCTAGAATAACTGCTTAAAAGAAATTCGTTTAAAAAATTACCAGGGTTGCCAAAATTTGCAACCCTTTTTTTATGTATGGCTGTTATATTTGCCAAATGACTAAACCTGAGCGGTACAAAGCATTCCTCGACTATTTTTCGGAACATCAACCAAATGCCGAAACAGAATTATTTTATACCAATCCCTATGAATTATTGGTAGCTGTAATTCTTTCTGCACAGTGTACAGATAAGCGAGTGAACATGGTTACACCTGCATTATTGCAACGTTTCCCTACACCAAATGAATTAGCAGAAGCTAGTTCTGATGAGGTTTTTACTTATATCAAAAGCATAAGTTACCCAAACAACAAAGCCAAACATTTGGCAGGAATGGGTAAAAAGCTCTGCGAAGAATTTAATGGCGAAGTGCCCTCCTCTATAGAAGATTTGCAAAAATTACCAGGTGTTGGTAGAAAAACAGCCAATGTTATTGCATCTGTTATATTTAACATGCCAGCCATGGCAGTAGATACACATGTTTTTAGGGTTTCGGCCAGATTAGGACTAACAACCAATGCTAAAACACCACTTGCTACCGAGAAACAATTGGTAAAATACATCCCGAAAGATAAAATTCATATTGCACATCATTGGCTAATATTACATGGCAGATATACTTGCATTGCTCGTAAACCAAAATGCGAAATATGCCCTATTACGCATCTGTGCAAATACTACCAAAAAAACATCATAAATGTGGTTGTTGAATAAAATCTTTGGTTTTAAAGTACCATACTCTTACCTTCGAAAATATTAAAATACTAAAAAAATGAGCGAGAAATCTGAAAAGCTAAAAGCACTACAACTAACGGTAGATAAACTAGAAAAATCATACGGGAAAGGCACTATAATGAAGTTAGGTGACTCGCCTATCGTACAAATAGAGTCTATTTCTACCGGTTCTTTAGGGTTGGATATTGCCTTGGGAATTGGGGGCTTACCTAAAGGAAGAATTGTAGAAATATATGGCCCTGAATCATCTGGTAAAACTACTTTAGCAATACATGCCATTGCCGAAAGCCAGAAAAAAGGGGGCATTGCTGCATTTATAGATGCAGAACATGCTTTTGATAAATTTTATGCTCGCAAATTAGGGGTTAATGTAGATGAATTACTCATCTCGCAACCAGATAATGGAGAACAAGCCTTAGAAATTGCCGATAATTTAATTCGCTCTGGAGCCATTGATATCATCGTAATTGACTCGGTGGCGGCATTGGTACCAAAAGGAGAAATAGAAGGAGAAATGGGCGACTCTAAAATGGGTTTACAAGCGCGTTTAATGTCGCAAGCATTACGTAAATTAACGGGTACCATAAATAAAACAGGCTGTTGTTGCATTTTCATCAATCAATTACGCGAAAAAATTGGCGTTATGTTTGGCAATCCGGAAACTACAACCGGTGGTAATGCCTTAAAATTTTATGCAACCGTTAGGTTAGATATCAGAAGAATTGGACAAATAAAAGATACCGATGAAGTAACCGGAAACCGAGTAAAAGTAAAAGTGGTGAAGAACAAAGTGTCGCCTCCTTTCCGCATTGCTGAGTTTGATATCATGTATGGCGAAGGTATTTCAAAAGCAGGAGAGATTGTAGATTTAGGGGTTGATTTAAACATCATCAAAAAAGCGGGCTCCTGGTTTAGCTATGGCGAAAGTAAACTTGGCCAAGGTAGAGATGCTGTAAAACAACTATTATTAGATAATCCGGAATTGGCAGAAGAATTAGAAGCTAAGATTAAAGCTGCTGTTAGCGGAGAAGCAGCGGAGTAATAAAAAATTAAAGCCTTAAATTCATTAACTCCATTATGGCACTCGTGATAATGGAGTTTTTTCGTTCACTAATTTTACTTTACATAAGCTGGGTAGCCCAAATAAACTACCTTTGCCCCTTATTTAAAAACCCTTCATGAATCTTATTTCTGCCGATAGCATTTCTAAATCTTATACCGAAAAATGGTTATTCAAAAACATCAGTTTTGGCCTAGCAAAAGGGCAAAAAATAGCCTTGGTTGGAAGTAACGGCACCGGGAAATCTACTTTACTAAAAACACTTACCGGAGAAATTCAACCCGATTCTGGCAAACTTGCTATGGCTAATGGCGCTTTAATTGGCTATTTACCACAAGAACCCGAATTAGACCCAAATATCACCATAAAAGAGAGTATTTTTTCGGATGATAATCCGGTATTAAACGTAGTACATCAATACGAAAAAGCAATTTTAGACGATAATTTCTCCTCAGACAAAATGCAGGAAATTTTGGATAAAATGGAACTCTATGATGCCTGGGATTACGATAAAAAAGCACAACAAATTTTAGCAAAACTGGGAATAGATGATGTAAATCTATACCAAAGCAGCCTAAGTGGCGGACAAAAAAAACGGGTTGCCATGGCAAAATTACTCATCCAAAAACCAGATATCTTAATTCTGGATGAGCCAACCAACCACTTAGATTTACAAGCTATTGAATGGTTAGAGGATTTACTGAATGGTCAGAATATTTCTTTGATTATGGTTACGCATGATAGGTATTTTTTGGATAATGTGGCTACGCAAATCATGGAGTTGGAGCGAGGTAATTTATATATCCACCAAGGAAATTATGCCTATTATTTAGAGAAAAAAAGCATGCGCGAAACCATTGAAAATGCAGCCATAAGCAAAGCTAAAAGTTTAATGGCTAAAGAATTAGAATGGATGAGGCGCCAACCGAAAGCTCGTGGTACTAAATCAAAAAGCAGAATTGATGCTTTCTACAAAACCAAAGAAATTGCCACTCAAAATACCTCAAAAAATGAACTGGAAATTTCAGTTCAAACTTCAAGATTAGGCAATAAAATCATCGAACTAAAAAACATAAGTGCCGGTTATGGCAACAATATTTTGGTTAAAGATTTTACCTACACCTTCAAAAAGAAAGACAGAATTGGCGTAATTGGTAAAAACGGAATTGGTAAATCTACTTTGCTGGATGTATTAACAGAAAGCCTAGCTCCATTAAAAGGAAGTATAGATTATGGCACCACGCTTAAAATAGGCTATTACACCCAACACACCAATAATTTAACCGACACTAACCGAATAATTGACGAGGTTAAAGAAATTGCCGAATATGTTACACTTGGTGGTGGCGAAAAAGTGAGTGTAAGTAAATTGTTGGATATGTTTATGTTTCCGCCAGGTATGCAACATACTCCGGTAGCTAAACTAAGTGGTGGCGAGCGCAGAAGATTACAACTTTTAAAAGTATTAGTTGCCAGTCCCAACTTTTTGATATTAGACGAGCCAACCAATGATTTAGATATTGATACTTTAAATGTTTTAGAAGAATTTTTAATCACGTTTGAAGGCTGCTTACTTCTTGTATCTCACGATAGGTATTTTATGGATAAATTGGTGAACCAACTATTTGTATTTAAAGGCAACGGGAAAATACGAGAATACTATGGTAATTATACTGATTACCGTGAAGAAGAAGATTTCGAGAAAGAAGAAGCAGTTAAAATAATAAAGCCAGAACCTAAAACTGCTTCAAAAACAATTCAAAATAACGCAACTGCAATTACCAAAAAACGAAGCTTTAAAGAACAAAAAGAAATAGAAAATCTGGAAAAGGAGATAACAACGTTGGAGATGGAAAAAGCCAACCTGGCTGATAAGCTTAACGATTCTACACTTTCTTACAACGAATTATCAGAAATTGCTAAAAAGATAGAAGAAGTTGATGCTTTATTGGATGAAAAAGGAATGCGTTGGTTGGAGTTAAGTGAAATTTGAGTTCGTTTGCCTGATGCCGTTCTAACCAGAAACTTTATCCGGAGCAACACGCTTCCACTTGCGTTTAGACAAGTTGACCTCAGGTGCCGGTTTAGAATAATAGCCAGTACCATCATACGTTCTTTTGCGTGGATGTTCTTTACAACTATCTGAGCAACAGCCATCCAATTTCCATCCACAAGCATCACACTGGGTAAAATGCTCATTACACTCGGGGTTGGCACAATTTATCATTTTGGCGGTAGTAGTTCCACAATTAAAACAAGTAGAAATAGTGGTCGGGTTCACCGAATTTACCTCTACCGCTATCCTATTATCAAACACGTAGCATTTCCCTTCAAAATCTTGTCCACCTGCTTCTTTTCCGTATTTGATTATACCACCATGCAGTTGGTATACGTCATTAAACCCTTCGTGAAGCAACAATGCTGATGCTTTTTCGCATTTTATACCTCCGGTACAATAGGTGATGATTTTTTTGTCTTTATACTCCGCCAATTGATTAATCATTTTCGGGAAATCGCGAAAATTTTCAATGTCTAACGTAATGGCATTTTTAAATTTGCCGAGTTGATGTTCATAATTAGAGCGCACATCCAAAATGATTACATCCTCTTTATTTTTTAATTCCAAAAATTCTTTTGGTTCTAGATGTTTACCCGTTTTTTGTTTTGGGTTGATGATTTTGGGGTCGCGCAAGCCAGAGTGTACAATTTCTGATTTGTAACGAACGTGCATTTTAACAAAAGAAGGCTCCTCCACCTCATCAATCTTAAAATCTATTCCCGCAAAACGTTCCTCTGCCAATACCGTTTGCATGTAGGTAGCGCACGCTTCTTCGGTGCCAGAAACGGTGCCGTTTAAGCCCTCATCGGCAACAATAATTCTTCCGGTAAGGCCTAAAGATTTACAAAAATCTAAATGATCTAATGCAAATTGCTCTGCATTATCTATTGTGGTATAACAATAATAAAGTAAGGTGTTGTATTTCATTATGTCATTGATACTGTTTCAAGCAGCGTTTAATGTGTTGCAAAGATAGAAAGATTATACAAGCTGGTAAATACTAGAACTCTTTTGTTTCCAATTGAAATAATTTTACCGGATTCCAACTAATTAAAATATCTTTGCGGGCTTTAGGAGAGGTGTCCGAGTGGTTGAAGGAGCACGCCTGGAAAGTGTGTATACTCCAAAAGGGTATCGAGGGTTCGAATCCCTCTCTCTCCGCCAAACAAAAAAATTTCTGAACGGTAAAACTATTGGATGCGCACCATCGACCAAATTAAACAACCCATTGCCGAAGAAATTGAACTTTTTGAAGAAAAATTCAAAGAGGCTATGCGCAGTAAAGCTCCGCTTCTAGACCGCATCACCCACTACATTTATAAAAGAAAAGGCAAACAAATGCGACCGATGTTCGTGTTTTTTTCGGCCAAGATTTGTGGCGGAATTGTAGATGCGACTTACCGTGGCGCTGCTTTAGTAGAATTATTACATACCGCCACGCTGGTACATGATGACGTTGTAGATAATTCGTTTGAACGCAGAGGATTTTTCTCCATCAACGCTTTATGGAAAAATAAGATTGCAGTGTTGGTTGGTGATTTTTTATTGTCAAAAGGATTGCTTTTATCTGTAGAGCACAAAGATTTTCATCTTTTAGAAATTGTTTCTAATGCAGTAAGAGAAATGAGCGAGGGAGAGTTGTTGCAAATAGAAAAAGTGAGGAGAATGGATGTAAGCGAGAGTTTGTATTACGATGTAATTCGTCAAAAAACGGCTTCTTTAATTGCATCGTGCTGTGCTTGTGGTGCTGCATCTGCCGGTGCCGATGCAGAAACTACAGAAAGAATGCGCTTATTCGGTGAAAAAATAGGCATTGCTTTTCAAATAAAAGATGATTTATTTGATTTTGGATACGAAGACATAGGTAAACCAAGAGGAATAGACATAAAAGAGAAAAAAATTACGCTACCATTAATTTATGCTTTAGCTAACAGCACTAAAGCTGAAAAAAGTAGAATTATCTCCATCATAAAAAATAATACAGAAGATAATGATATGATAAAAGAAGTTGTTTCTTTTGTATCCGAAAAAGGAGGGATGGAATATGCCGAAAAAAGAATGCATGAATACCGTGATGAAGCATTTTCGATTTTGGAAACATTCCCCGAAACCGACGATAGAAAATCTTTAGAAGAATTAGTACGATACACAACAGACAGAAAAAAATAAACCCAAGTGATAAGCAACGAAATCCTCTTTTTTGGAAGTTTTTTAATCTTTATTTCCATTATGTTAGCCCTAGATTTGGGCGTTTTTAATAAAAAAGATCATACCATAAAATTCAAAGAAGCTGCCATTATGAGCTTAATTTGGATTACTTTATCCTTAAGTTTTTATGTTTTCTTAATGTATAAAGGGGAAATCCTGCATGGTATTACCAATTATGAACAATTGGAACAGATTACCGCGCAGAATAAACACAACATAAAACTTATACCTAACGATTTTGAGCAAAGTTTAATCCTATATAAAAGTAATTTAGCCTTAGAGTACCTTACCGGTTATTTAATAGAATATGCTCTTTCGGTTGATAATATTTTTGTCATTGTATTAGTTTTTACGGCTTTTGGAGTAAGAGAAAAATACTATCACCGAGTGTTATTTTGGGGCATTTTAGGTGCCATACTCATGCGATTTGCTTTTATCTTTTTAGGAGCAACTCTAATCAGCAATTTTGAGTGGATTCTGTATTTATTTGGAATTTTCTTGGTTTATACTGGTTTTGTAATGTTTAAAAACCGTAATCAAGAAGAAGAAATTGATCCAGCAAACCATAAAGTAGTAAAGTGGGTAAGCCGCTATTTTTCGGTATTTCCGCGCTATGTAGGAAACAACTTTTTTGTTCGTAAACATGGCAAACTAATGGTAACTCCATTGTTTATTGTTTTGATGGTGATAGAATTTACCGATTTAATTTTTGCTGTTGATTCTATCCCAGCCATTTTTGCCGTTACTAAAGATCCTTACATTGTATTCTTCTCTAATATTTTTGCCATTTTGGGTTTACGTTCTATGTTTTTCCTATTGGTTAACATCATTCATAAATTCCATTATTTAAAAGTTGGTTTATCTTTCTTACTCATCTTTATTGGAATAAAAATGCTAACGCATGATTGGTTAAAAGAGGTTGGATTTAAAACTTCTCACTCACTTTACATCATCTTATTTATATTGGCTACTAGTGTGATAGCATCGCTTTTATTTCCGAAAGATAAAGAAGTAAAAAAGAAAGTGGAGTAGAAAGAAACGTAGGCAAAGTATATAGTAGTAGGCATTATGGTGGCCTCGCTTTTAGCGAGGCCACCACTGTTTTTAAAGAAATTTAGTTCATCAATCCTAAAATCTCTTCTACGTATTGTCGGTTGTTTGCCAAACGGGGCACTTTATGTTGCCCTCCTAATTTACCTTTTGCTTTAAGCCAAGTATAAAAAGTTCCTTCTTTTGCAAAATGCACTTTTGGCATGCTAAGAGCCATGTCTTTGTATCGTTTTGCTTCGTAATCGGAGTTTTGTTTTTTTAGGTTGATGTCTAATAATTCAACAAATCGGTCGTTATTGTCCGGATTCCTTTCAAACTCTATGATCCACTCGTGCCCACCGGTTTTATTATCTGTAAAATAAATCGGGCAAGCAGTATAATCTTTTATTATCGCATTGGTTTCTTTGCAAGCTACAGTTAGAGCATTTTCGGCATTATCAATTATTAGTTCTTCTCCAAAGGCATTTATAAAGTGCTTGGTACGGCCTGTAATGTGAATTCGAAATGGATAAAGAGAAGTAAACTTAACCGTATCGCCAATCATGTATCGCCATAAACCACCATTTGTAGAAATTACAATTGCATAGTTTTTATCCAACTCTACTTCGTGCAATCCTATTGCTTTCGGATGTTCTTTGTCAAGCTCTTCCATCGGTACAAATTCATAAAAAATACCATAATCTAACATCAAAAGCATTTCGGTAGAATTTGGTTGATCTTGTATTCCAAACAATCCTTCTGATGCATTATAGGTTTCTAAATAATACATAGATTCTGAAGGAATTAATTGCTTGAACTGCTCTCTGTATGGTGCAAAGTTTACGGCGCCATGGAAATATAACTCTAAATTTGGCCAAACTTCTAACAGATTATTTTTCCCGGTAATTTCTAAAATTCTACGAGCCAATACGATAGTCCATGTTGGAACGCCAGAAATATTGGTTACATTTTCTTTGATGGTGGCTTCGGCCATCTTTTCAATTTTCTCTTCCCACTCATCCATTAGAGCAATGGAAATATCTGGTGTACGATAATATTCTGCCCAAAAAGGCAAATTTCTGATTAATACTGCCGATAAATCTCCATAAAACGAATCATCATTCAACTGGCTTATTTGATGGCTGCCACCCAAAACCAAACATTTACCAGTAAACATTTTAGTATCGGGTTTATTGTTGCAATACAAGGCAATCATATCTGTACCGCCATTGTAATGACACTCTTCCAGTGATTCTTCGCTTACCGGAATGAATTTACTTTTATCACTTGTTGTGCCCGATGATTTTGCAAACCAGTGGATAGTGCTTGGCCAAAGGAGATTTTGCTCGCCTTTCATGGTTCGCTCAATGTATGGCTTTAGGGTATCGTAATTCTGAATTGGAACTCGTTCTCTGAATTTATCGATAGTAGTTATATCCGAATACCCATGTATTTTACCCCACTCGGTATTTTTTGCAGTATTTATTAAATTATTAAACCATTGCTCCTGAACTTCTATCGGGTTTTGCATGAAATACTCGATGGAACTCATCCGTTTTTTCATCATCCATGAAACAATAGAATTAATAATTGGGAAAGCCATTGTAATAGGTTTGATTTAATTTCTGATTACTCTCTTTTTTAATTCAAACTGTTGCCCTAAATAAACTTTGCGTACTTGTTCGTTTGCTGCTAATTCTTCTGCAGTACCCGATGTAAGGATAGAACCTTCAAACAACAGATAAGCACGGTCGGTAATGGAAAGTGTTTCTTGCACGTTGTGGTCAGTAATGAGAATACCAATGTTACGTTGCTTGAGTTTGTATACAATGTGTTGAATATCTTCTACCGCAATCGGATCAACCCCAGCAAAAGGTTCATCGAGCAAAATAAAGCTTGGGTTTACTGCTAAACAACGAGCAATTTCTGTTCTTCTGCGCTCACCGCCAGATAGTAAATCGCCCCTGTTCTTTCTCACTTTATGTAAACTAAATTCGGTAAGTAGTTCCTCCAGCTTATCTTTTTGTTCTGAGGAACTTAATGAAGTAAACTCTAATACCGATTTTATGTTATCTTCTACAGATAATTTACGGAAAACAGATGCTTCTTGTGCCAAATACCCTATGCCTATTTGTGCACGTTTGTACATGGGCAAATCCGTAATTCGTTCGCTTTTGGTGTCAGATTCTAAATAAATATTTCCGACCTCGGGTTTAACTAAGCCTACAATCATGTAGAATGAAGTGGTTTTACCTGCACCATTGGGGCCAAGTAAACCCACGATTTCCCCTTGTTTAACATCAAAGGAAACATGGTTTACCACCGTTCTATTTTTATAGGCTTTAACTAAGTCTTCTGCTCTTAATTTCAGCATTAATTAAGGTATTAATATGTCTTTCAAATTCAATTGCAAGGTACTTTTTCCGTTCCAGTTATTCTCTTCTATTGTAAAACAAATATCAAAAGTTTTACCCGGTGTTATATATTCAGCAAACTCCCCTAGAGCAAAGCCTATGCAATCATAATTTGCTGAGTTTGGTTGCCTGATTGCCATTTTAATATGTTTGCCATCGCTTAATGCATTTGCTTTTCGTTCGCAAAAAACGTTGCGAGCACAAAAAACCGGGCGCATATTATGTGGCCCAAATGGAGCCATTTGTGAGATTATACGATAAAACTTAGCATCGATATCAGCTAATTCTATCTCCGTATCAATGATTATTCGTTGGGTTAGTAATTCGTCTGTAATGGTAGCAGAAACTACGTTTTCGAACTTTTCAATAAACTTATCTAAATTTTCGGGGGCCAAAGTTAAACCCGCAGCATATTTATGCCCGCCGTATTGTTCTAATAAATCCGAACATTTACTTATGGCTTCATAGACGTCAAAATCTAAAACAGAACGTGCAGAACCTGCAATCTTATCGCCAGATTTGGTAAACACAATGGTTGGGCGATAATGTGTTTCTATTAGACGAGAAGCTACAATGCCAATTACTCCTTTATGCCAATCTGGCTGGTACAAAACAGTAGTTTTTTTATTTTTTAGGTGGATATTATTTTCGATAATAGCCAGTGCTTCATCGGTTATTGTGGAATCAAATTCCTGCCGTTCCTGATTTTTGCTATGAACTAATTTGCTTTTTTCGGTAGCTTCTTCTACAGAATCTGAGATTAATAAACGCACTGCATGCCTGGCATCGTCCATTCTTCCTGCAGCATTAATCCTAGGGCCCAAATAAAAAACTACTTCATTAACGGTTATTTCATCTGGTTTTTTCAGAGCAATCTCAGCTAAAGCCTTAAGACCGGGGCAAGGTGCAGTGTTAATTTGTTTTAATCCGAAATGAACTAAAATCCTATTCTCGCCAATTATGGGAACAATATCCGAACAGGTGCTAACTGCAACAAGATCCAAATAGTTATAAACCTGTTGTTCATCTATTCCGTTTTTTGATGCAAAAGCCTGCAAAAGCTTAAAACCAATTCCACATCCCGATAATTCATCAAAAGGATAAGTGCAATCGGATCTTTTGGGGTCTAAAACTGCAATGGCTTCTGGTAATTTTTCGCCAGGTAAATGATGATCACAGATAATAAAATCTATCCCTTTAGAATTTGCATACGAAATATGTTCTACTGATTTTATCCCACAATCCAATGCAATAATCAACTTAAAATCATTTTCTTTAGCCCAATCTATACCATTAGTTGAAATTCCATATCCTTCTTTATATCTATCCGGTATGTAATAATCTACATTTGGGTAGATGTTTTTAAGAAAAGAATATACCATAGATACAGCAGTAGTGCCATCTACGTCATAATCACCGTAAATCAAAACTTTCTCCCCTTTACCTGTCGCTTCATTAATTCTATTTACAGCTAAATCCATGTCTTTCATTAAAAATGGATCATGTAATTGGCTAAGTGCAGGCCTGAAAAATAGTTCTGCATCTTGGTAAGTAGAAACTCCTCTTTGTATTAAAATTTTGGCAAGAACAGGTTTAATACCCAAAGCAGAACACAGGTCAGAAACAGTATCGGATGGTATATTTGGTTTTAGCTCCCAGCGCTTTTTAGGTGGTATAATCACGAAGTAAAAATATAAAAAAAGTATAAACAGAGGTTTGAGTTCAAAAACTTCATTTACATTCTAAAAATCATATATTTGCTCGCTAGATGGAGAATAAAATTAACGCATATATAGCAGAAATTACTGCTTTTGAACCAAAAAATGCCGAAGAATTAGAAAATTTTCGCATCCGGTTTTTAGGAAGAAAAGGAATAATTGGCGAGTTGTTTGAGGAATTTAAAACCGTTACCCCAGAGCAAAAAAGGGTTTTGGGAAAAGTGTTAAATGAGTGTAAACAAGCTGCTGAAAATAAATTAGAAGTCTTTAAAAATTCATTTAATTCTACCACTGTATCCGAAAACAAACAGGACCTAAGTTTACCATCACATCCGGCAGTATTAGGTTCTCGTCATCCAATTACATTAGTAAGACAACAGATAGTAGATATTTTTTCGAGAATAGGATTTACAGTTGCCGATGGACCGGAAATTGAAGACGATTGGCACATTTTTACCGCTTTAAATTTTCCGGAAGAACACCCTGCCAGAGACATGCAGGATACCTTTTTCATCGAAACCAAAGAGGGAGATAGAGATAGTATCGCGCTAAGAACGCACACCTCTTCTGTACAAGTAAGATTAATGGAGAACAATAAGCCTCCATTGCGTTCTATCATGCCAGGCAGAGTGTATAGAAACGAAGCCATTTCTGCTCGATCACTTTGTACCTTCCACCAGGTAGAAGGTTTATATATTGATAAAGGGGTTTCGTTTGCAGACATGAAACAAACTCTACTTTATTTTACTACCGAAATGTTTGGTAAATCTGAAATTCGATTACGCCCTTCCTATTTTCCTTTTACTGAGCCTAGTGCCGAGATGGACGTTTATTGGGGTTTGGAAACCGAAACGGATTATCGAATTACCAAAGGAACCGGCTGGCTAGAAATCATGGGCTGTGGCATGGTAGATCCAAATGTATTGGAGAATTGCGGCATAGATAGTACGGTATATAGTGGGTTTGCTTTCGGAATGGGGATTGAACGTATTGCTTTATTAAAATATCAAATACCCGATATAAGGATGCTGTATGAAAACGACATGCGTTTTTTACGTCAGTTTAAATCGGAAATTGTATAGAAAATAAGATGGACAGCAACAAAATAATTGAAAGCATAAAATCAGCTTCGCAAGTATTATTCAGAAAATATGGTTACCATAAAACCAGTGTGAACGAAATAGCAGCAAAAGCACACGTGGCAAAAGCTACTATTTACAAATATTTCGAAAGTAAAGAGTTGATTCTGAATGCCATTATCATGGATTATTTACAAAAACATGTAAATGATTTGGCTGTTAACTTAGATCAAAATGCTACGGAAGAGCAAATTGCCGAAGTTGCACTAAAAACTAGTCGCCTTTCTTACACTGCATGTAATGAATTTATTGGCTGGGATTTTATTAGAGAGTCTGCCAATGCACAAGAATTTCTTAAAATGCTCTCTAATGAGCTTGAAGTGATGCTTATGGATATATTTTTAAAAGTTACCAAAGCAGAAATAGATACGGATAGAGCTAATAGTATACGATTTTTGGTTACGGCTTGCAAAAGCATTGTTTTTTCATTTGCCTTTACTTCGGTTAGTGATGCCGACGTAAAAAAGAACTTCATTAAGCTCAGAAAAGACATTCTGCCCTATTTAATTAAAGGAGCAAAAAATTAATCTGAAATTTATAATTAATTAACCGAATACCGTTTTGGTTTTTGGTATACTTATTGTATTTTTGTTATCAAATAACAAATAATATGGAGGTATATATGCGACGTGAACTATCAGATTTTTCAAAAATGGTATCCGAACAATTCGAATTTTTTGAAACCCCTAAGCGATCGTTTTGGCAACAGATGTTGCACCTCATTGGCTTCAGGTTTTAACATTTTCATACATAAATTGGTTTAGGTTGATAACCCGATTTCTGAATGAAATCGGGTTTCTTTTTTAGTAGAATTAGATAGATAAACTTACTTTTGCGCCATGCGAAGAAAAGGAAAGTTTACTCCTGAAACCTGGTCCAATGTTTTTGTACATGATATTGCTGAAGATGGAAGAGGAATAGCCAGACATGAGGATAAAGTGGTATTTGTAGACAAAGGCGTTCCCGGAGATGTGGTAAGCTTGTTGGTATTCAACAAAAAAAAGTCCCTCTTCGAAGCAAAAATAACGCAAATTGACCAACCATCTGCATTACGACAAGTTGCATTTTGCTCTCATTTTGGCGTTTGTGGTGGTTGCAAATGGCAACACATGACCTATGCCGGTCAATTAGAATTTAAACAAAAACAAATTAAAGACTCCTTAGAACGAATTGGTGGATTAACTACCGAAACATTGCAAAACATTCTTCCATCCCCAAAAACAGAATATTATCGCAACAAATTAGAGTTTACTTTTTCTAACAAAAAGTGGTTTACAGATGCTACCAATCTATCAGAAAACCCGAATGCATTGGGCTTTCATGTGCCGGGCAGATTTGATAAAATCATTGAAATTGAACATTGCTATTTGCAAGAAAACCCATCTAACCAAATAAGAAACGCCATAAGAGAATATGCAGTAAACCATGCATTAACGTTCTACGACCTTAAGCAACACACAGGCTTTTTGCGCAATGTGATTATACGAACTGCAAGTACCAAAGAAACAATGGTAATACTTGTAGTTGCAGAAGATAACCAAACTGAAATTACAGGTATAATGCAGTTCATTGCCGAAAAATTTCCTGAAATAACCTCTTTACTTTACATCATCAACACGAAAAAAAACGACACCATTTTTGACCAAGAAATTATAGTGTATACAGGAAGAGATTATATTTTGGAAGAAATGCCATTGTTAGATAAAGAAACAGAAACCATACAATTTAAAATTGGCCCTAAATCTTTTTACCAAACCAACTCAGAACAAGCCTTTTATTTATATAAAACTGCATTAGAATTTGCAGGCTTAACAGGCACTGAATTGGTGTATGATTTATATACTGGCGCCGGAACTATTGCCAATTTTATAGCCCATAGAGCAAAAAAAGTTATCGGTATTGAATATGTACCCTCTGCTATTGAAGATGCAAAGGAAAATGCGAATCTAAATTCAATAAGCAATACCGAATTTTTTGCGGGAGATATGAAAGATATATTGAATGAAGAATTTTTAACTACTCATGGCAAACCGGATGTAATTATTACCGACCCACCAAGAGCAGGTATGCACCCCGATGTAGTAGCTAGAATTGCTGCTATTGAAGCCGAAAGAATTGTTTATGTAAGTTGCAATGCCGCTACACAAGCCAGAGATTTACTGGTTTTAAAAGAAAAATATCAGGTAGAAAAAATACAACCGGTGGATATGTTTCCGCATACACAACATGTAGAAAATGTAGTTTTATTGAGACTAAAAAAATAATGGAAAAAAATACAAATAGTCCGTTAATAAGTTTAGAAACCGATTTAAAAATTTTCTCTGAAACCATAAAAGAAGTTTCGTTAGAGATTTTAGAAGAAGGAGTTTCTAAATTCCCGATTTTTGTTGCGCACCAACACCTAGCCAATATAGGCGAATTACTTTTGGCTAAAGATGAGTTTGCAACCGAATGGAACATACACGCATCTACCATTGAGGAGTTTGTAGAAAAAGGAGTTATACAAAAAGAAAAGCAAGAATTCTTTGAACTAAATTATAAAGACCCAAAAAAATTTATGTGTGTTTTTGTAATTGTTCCGGAAGGTGCAAACTTTGTATTTTTCCCCTATCATTAAATCAATTACAAAACGTAGCTTTATCCTATGAGTAAGAAGGTAGAAATTCTGAATGCAGAGCAAATAAATCAGAAAATTGATAGGATTGCACATCAAGTTTATGAAGACAATTTTGATGAAAAAGAGATTATTATTGCTGGAATAGCTGAAAGAGGCTACTTATTAGCCGAAAGGCTGGCTGTAGTTATCGAGAAAATATCTACTATAAAAACCACTTTGGTAAAAATAAAATTAGATAAAGATGCAACTGCCTTAAATGCCAAAACAGATGTGGATGTTCAAAAATGTGAAGATAAAGTTATTTTATTGGTAGATGATGTTTTAAATACAGGCAGAACTTTAGCCTATGGATTTGGTGTTTTTCTGAACATCCCAGTAAAAAAAATAAGAACCGCCGTTTTAGTAGATCGAAGCCATAAAAAATTTCCTTTAGCTACTGATTTTGTTGGAATTTCTCTCTCTACCATAGCACAAGAGCATGTATCTGTAGTTTTAGATAAACCAGGAAAAGAAGTAGTGTATATTAGTTAAATCCCGAAAATATCTTTAGAATTTTGAGTTGTTATTTCGGCCACTTTTGCGATATTACAAGCATGCAAATCGGCTACCTTTTGCGCAATGTAGTGCAAATAAGAGCTCTCATTGGGTTTACCTCTAAATGGCACGGGAGAAAGGTACGGCGAATCCGTTTCTAACACTATATTCTTTAAATCTAACTCTGCAACTACTTTATCTAAACCGGAGTTTTTATAGGTTACCACACCGCCAATTCCTAGGTATAACCCTAAATCTATCACTTGTTTTGCTTGCTCAAGATTGCCTGTAAAGCAATGGAAAATCCCTCTTAACTTATCATCATTTACCTGTGTCAGTATCTCCATTATAGGCTCAAATGCATCTCTGCAATGAATCACAATGGGTAGATTTAACTCTTTTGCCCATTCAATTTGCTCTTTAAATGCCCATATTTGTTTATCCAAAAAGGTTTTATCCCAATATAAATCCAAACCAATTTCGCCTATGGCTACAATTTTATTGGCAAAAACTGCTTCTTTTATTTTAGGTAGTACTGCATGTATATCTTCCTTAACTGAACATGGATGTAAGCCCATCATCGGAAAACAATTTGCAGGATATGTCTTACTTAATTCTAAGACCAGAGGAATAGATTCTACATCAATATTTGGCAAAAATAATCTGCTTACCTCGGCATCCAATGCACGTTGCATTGCAAGTGTGCTTTGCTCGACAGCTTGTATTAAATATTGGTGAGTATGTGTATCAGTTAAAATCATTAGGAACAAAAATAGCGAGGTTTTTGGCCTCGCTACTTCAATATTTAAAAATAATTTATTGTGCTTTTTTAATATCAACCAATTCTACATCAAAAACCAATGGAGAATTAGGAGGAATAGTACCACTAGCTCCTTGCTCGCCATAGGCTAAAGGAGAAGGAATGATTAAAACAGATTTTTGACCTTTTTTCAGCAATTGTAACCCTTGGAACCAACCATCAATTACTTGTCCTTGGCGTAATACAAAAGTAATAGGCTGATTGCGGTCATACGAAGAATCGAATTTTGTGCCGTCTAATAATCTTCCAGTGTAATGCACAACTACTGTATCGCCAACTAAAGGGAAATTGGTATTTGCCGGATTGGTAACGGCTACTAATCGTAAACCGGTTTCGGTAGTAAATACATCTTTGTATTTTTTCTCTTCGATGAATTTAGCTAAAATATCTTTTTCTAATTCCATTTGTTTTTTGCTGTAATCAGCAAATTCTTGGTCAATCATGGCTTTGGTTTTAACGTCTTCAATTTTTATTTCGAAGGTTAAATTACTTCCGGCCTCAATAAATGGCGGACGATCTACCCCAAACGTTAGTGCAAACAATGAATCAGCATTTATTTTAAATGTAGCGCTGTCGCCTTTGGTTAATAACATAATTGCACTCATGATATCGCCTTTATAAGTAGGCTCATCTATAATCAACCGAATAGGCTGACCAATGACATATGTATTAAATAAAACAGAATCTGTACTGGTACGATACACCATGTGCAACGTAACATAATCTTCTTTCTTTATTTTATCCCCGTCGTTTTTTGTATGGATTTTATATTCCAACCCATCGTCTGTTTTCTTGAAACCATCGCCACAGCTATACAACACAGTTGCCGCCATTAGCATTACTAATGCATGTTTAATGTTCATTTATTTTTTATTGATTAAGTAAGTCGTTAAATTCTGGTAAGATGTTTTTAAATTTTTCTATGGTTAATTGTAATGTTTGTATGGATTGGCCACCTGCTGCATTATGATGCCCACCACCCTGAAAATATTTTTTTGCAATCTCATTTGCAGGGAATTCTCCTTTTGAGCGAAAGGATATTTTTATTAAATCAGCCCGCTCGACAAAGAAGGCTGCTAATTTCACATTATTTAATGACAATGCATAATTTACTATTCCTTCTGTATCACCGGTTACTACATTGTATTTCTTTAATTCCTCTTTACTTAAGGATATAATTGCGGTTCTGTGTTGAGGAATTACTTCCAATTTTTCGGTAAAACAGTGTCCCAATAATCGTAACCTATCTTCTGTATAAGTATCATAAACCAATTGATGAATTCGAGAATTATCTGCACCACGTTCTATTAAATCGGCAACAATACGATGTAAATTGGCTGTAGTGGATGGATAACGGAACGAACCAGAATCGGTCATAATACCCGTATATAAACTACTCGCAATGTTTTTATTGATTAACTCAACATCGCCCAATTCTTTTATGAATTGATACACTAATTCTGCAGTAGAACAAGCTTCGGCATTCCATAATCTATACTGATCAAATCCTTCGGGCTCTAAATGATGATCAATCATCACTTTTATTGCATCCGATTGAGCAACAATCTCCCCCAATTCATAAATACGCTTAAGGTTATTAAAATCTAAACAAAAAATTAAATCGGCAGAATGAACTAACTCAGTAGCTTTATTTTGTTGTTCAGAAAAAATGACCACCTCTGCATTACCCGGCATCCAATGTAGGAAATAAGGATAATCTGTTGGAGTAACCACGTGCACATCATGCCCTTTTAGTAAAAAATAGTGGTACAACCCCAAAGATGAGCCCATGGCATCGCCATCCGGTTTATGGTGGGTGGTAATTACTATCCGTTTTGGGTTAGATAATATGGGAGTAAGTGCGGTGAACGACTGCATTTTAAATAATGTGCAAAGTTATCAAAAATCAAGTAGCTTTTTATTTCCGCAGAATAAAACTTTGCTATTACGGCTTTATTTGGAATTTACCTCAGCTTAAAACTTTTGTTGTTATATTTGTAACCTAAAATAATCCAACATGTTTAATTCTCATTTATTAATATTCAACTTTGGTACCGGCGAAATCATTTTAATCGTACTGGTGATTTTGTTATTGTTCGGAGGAAAAAAATTACCCGAATTGGCTCGTGGTATAGGTCGAGGTATCAGAGAGTTTAAGGATGCATCTAGTGGAGTAAAACAAGAATTAGAAGATAAAGTGAATAACCCAGAGGGCGAAAAGAAGTAAATTCTCCCACTATCGTATCCTAAAAACTAACTTTTGCAAAATTTTAGCACATTATCAGCTATCCAGTCTGCTATAGTTGCAAACCAACTTACTGTGCCCGAATTGCTTGAACAGTATTTGCAAAATATTCAAGAAAACGAACATTTAAACGCATTCATAGAGGTATTTACTTCCCAATCCAGGCAGGATGCAATTACTATTCAAGCTAAATTTGCCGATGGTAGTGCCGGTAAATTAGCCGGGTTAATCATTGGAATAAAAGATAACATTTGCTATAAAGGGCACATAACATCTGCAGGTTCTAAAATTCTTGAAAATTTCGAATCCATTTATAATGCAACGGTAATTGATAAATTATTGGCCGAAGATGCCATCATCATTGGTCGTTTAAATTGTGATGAGTTTGCCATGGGGGCATCTAATGAAACTTCCTATTATGGACCTGTTTTAAATGCGGCTGATACCAGTAAAGTATCCGGAGGCTCTTCGGGTGGCAGTGCCGTGGCTGTTCAAGCAAATTTATGCCATGCAGCATTGGGTACAGATACCGGAGGGTCTATTCGTCAGCCTGCATCTTTTTGCGGGGTAGTTGGATTAAAACCTTCCTATGCACGTGTATCTAGGCATGGAGTTATTGCTTATGCATCATCCTTTGATCAAGTTGGGCCCATCACAAAATCCATCGAAGATGCAGCGTTAATTTTATCTGTTATTGCCGGAAAAGATGAAATGGATAACACCGTTTCTCAAAAAGAAGTACCAGATTATCTAACTCAACTCAAAACCAAACAAGCTCCAACAAAAATTGCTTATTTAAAAGAAACCCTAGTAAATGACGGATTAGACCCTGAAGTAAAAAAGCAGTTCGAATTAACCATAGATAAACTAAAAAAAATGGGGCATACGGTAGAAGCCGTTGACTTCCCGTATTTAAAGTATATCGTACCAACCTATTATATTTTAACCACAGCAGAGGCTTCGGCAAATTTGGCCAGATATGATGGTGTACATTTCGGATACAGAAGCCCAAATGCAAATACATTAGAAGAAGTGTATAAACTGTCCCGATCAGAAGGATTTGGGACCGAAGTAAAAAGAAGAATTATGCTCGGCACCTTTGTGCTAAGCTCTGGATATTACGATGCTTATTATTCTAAAGCACAAAGAGTTAGAAGATTGATTAGCACCCAGTTGAATGGAATATTGGCAGAGTATCCCTTTATCCTTTTACCTACTGCGCCTACCACTGCTTTTACCATTGGCGAAAAAATAAATGACCCTATAAAAATGTTTTTAGCAGATATATTTACAGTAAAGGCTTCTCTAGCAGGCTTACCTGCTATATCCGTTCCGGTTGCAAAAGATTCTAAAGGCTTACCCATTGGTATGCAGGTGATAACCCGCTCATTCGATGAAAGTAGTTTGTTAAGATTTTGTTACCATGCCTTTGATTGAACAAAAAATGCCTATTTTAGCATCTTCCTAAACCTCTAAAAAGAAAAATACACGATGACAAAATTACTGTTAGGCACAGCTTTAACTCTATTTTTATCTACCAATATACTAGCCACGCCAACCACCCTACCTACCGATTCTGCTAAAACTATACCTAATTACACTGAAGATACTATTTCAATTGACACATTAACGATACCAGATTCTGATTTGGTTTTGTTTGATGACCCCTTTATAATACCAATGTATTCTAGTGATGAAATTAGAGAACGTTTACAAAAAATAAAAACTAGCATCACTCTAGATTATAATACCTATGTTCAATCTCACATAGATCTATATACAAATAACAGAAGAAGCAGTGTACAACGTTTTTTGGGATTGGGAGAATACTATTTTCCGATATATGAAAAAGCACTAAAAGAAGCAGGATTGCCAGACGAGTTAAAATACTTATCTGTAATTGAATCTGCTTTAAATCCTTTTGCGGTATCCAGAGTTGGTGCAACAGGGTTATGGCAATTCATGCATGCTACAGCCAAACAATATGGTTTAAAAATGGACTATTTTGTAGATGAACGCCGAGATCCACACTTAGCTACTGCTGCTGCAATAGAATATTTAAAAAACTCCTATGAGTTATATGGCGATTGGCTATTAGCAATTGCATCTTATAATTGCGGAACAGGTAATGTAAACAGAGCCATTTCTCGTGCCGGAGGGTCCTATAATTTTTGGGATATACGCCCATATTTACCGACAGAAACTCGAAATTATGTACCGGCATTTATTGCAGCAACTTATGCCATGACCTATGCTGCCGAGCATAATATACCATCGGGAGATTTTGATTTTAGTAGTTTGAATGATACTATTTTAATTGATAGATATGTTTCCATTAATCAACTTTCTAAAGTTTTGGATATACCAAAACAAGAGTTGGTTTATTTAAATCCGAAGTATAAAAAAGATGTTATAAACGGCACCAAGGATAATCCAATGGATATTAGGTTACCCATTGAAAAAAAGGAATTATTTGTTGCCTATCGCGATTCTTTATTAAACTTACCTAATTTCGTTTTAGCTAGTTATAAACCAACCTATAATTACACAGAAGGCGGAAATACTGTTCATAAAGTTCGATCTGGCGAAACATTATCAACCATTGCAAACAGATACAAGGTAAACGTACAAGACATAAAAGTCTGGAATAATCTTCGTTCCACCAAAATTGTAGTTGGCCAGCGATTAACCATAAGAGGCAGAGGGGCTACTACACAAAACACCTCAGCTACAGTAAGTAACGGCCAATATCGAGTGCGAAAAGGTGATACATTATCTACCATTGCTCAAAAACTTCCGGGGGTTTCTGTGTCTGATTTATTACGACTAAACAAACTAAAAGTATCGGATAAAATTTATCCCGGAATGCTCTTAAAAGTAAATCCAAAAGGTTAACATACAGCAGTAAAATTTATACTACACGGATGGTCTCACCGTGTAAAGAATTCGTATTTTTGAAATTCGTGCAACAAGAAAAAGAATGAGTAAAACCACACGTAAACAAGATGCCCTAGACTATCACTCCCAAGGCAGACCGGGTAAAATAGAAGTAATACCTACAAAAGCAACCAACTCTCAACGAGATTTATCTCTAGCTTATTCACCCGGTGTAGCAGAACCGTGTTTGAAAATTGCAGAGAATGTAGAAGACGTATATAAATACACTGCAAAAGGAAATTTGGTAGCCGTAATTAGTAACGGTACTGCTGTTTTAGGTTTAGGAAATATTGGCCCCGAAGCTTCTAAGCCAGTAATGGAAGGTAAAGGAATTTTATTTAAAATTTTTGCTGATATAGATGTTTTTGATATTGAATTAGCCTGTACAGATGTTGATGAATTTGTACGAACTGTAAAAATATTAGAACCTACTTTTGGAGGAATAAACCTAGAGGATATAAAATCTCCGGAGTGCTTTGAAATTGAAACTCGACTAAAAAAAGAATTAAAAATTCCGATCATGCACGATGACCAGCATGGTACGGCAATTATATCAGCAGCCGCTTTATTAAATGCGCTAGAAATTCAGAAAAAAAAGATTGAAAAAGTTAAAATTGTGATTTCCGGTGCTGGAGCAGCGGCAATTTCCTGCACACGGTTGTATGTCTCTTTGGGTGCAAAAAAAGAAAACATCATCATGCTCGACCGCGAAGGAATAATTCGTCAGGATAGAGAAAAGCTAGATAAAATTAAAGCAGAATTTGCTACTGCAATTCCAAAAATAAAAACCCTTGCCGAGGCATTAAAAGGAGCCGATGTTTTTATCGGTTTATCTTCAGCCAATATAGTTAGCAAAGAAATGCTATTAAGCATGGCACGCAACCCCATTGTATTTGCCATGGCTAACCCCGATCCAGAAATTGCATACGAACTCGCAATTGCCACCAGAAATGACATAATTATGGCAACCGGCAGGTCTGACTATCCTAACCAAGTAAACAATGTATTGGGTTTCCCTTACATATTCAGAGGAGCATTAGACGTTCGTGCAACACAAATAAACGAAGAAATGAAATTAGCAGCTGTACGTGCCATTGCAGATTTAGCTAAAAAACCTGTTCCCGAAGCTGTTAATTTGGCTTACAACAAAAAAAATATTGTTTTTGGTAAAGATTATATCATTCCTAAACCCATAGATTTTAGACTAATAACAGCAGTAGCTCCGGCTGTAGCGCAAGCTGCCATGGATTCTGGTGTTGCGCGATACCCAATTACAAATTGGGATGCTTATAAAGAAGAACTGATTAAGCGTCTTGGTCTGGATGACAAACTAATGCGTGCCGTTATAAATAAAGCCCGCTCTGCACCTAAGAAAGTGGTTTTTGCCGAAGCTGATAATTATAAAATCTTAAAAGCTGCACAAATTGTAAGAGATGAAGGAATAGCACACCCCATTTTATTAGGTAATAAAGAGAAGATTGAAAAAATAATTGCCGATAACGCATTGGATTTAGGTGATGTTCCGATTATAGATCCTGCTTTAGAAGATGCCAGAGTGGAAGCGTTTGCCAAAATACTATTTGAAAAACGGCAACGCAGAGGAGCAACTATCTACGAAGCAACAAAATTTATGCAACGTGATAGAAATTATTTCGGAGCTGCCATGGTAGAAACCGGCGAAGCAGATGCATTGATTTCGGGATTAACAAAAAATTACGCTAACACCATTCGCCCTGCATTGCAAGTGATAGGAAAAGAAGAAGGAGTGAGTAAAGTGGCAGGTATGTATTTAATGCTTACTAAAAAAGGTCCTGTATTTTGTGCCGATGCAACCGTAAACATGGACCCCAATACCCAAGACATTGTGGATATAACGCTACTCATCGAAAAATCGGTTCGGAAATTTAATATCAAACCCCGAATAGCCCTTTTATCTTACTCTAACTTTGGCTCTAATGAAGGTGTAGTATCAGAAAAAATGAGAAATGCAGTTGCGGTTCTTCACAAAAATCATCCGGAAATTTTAGTAGACGGAGAATTGCAAGGAAATTTTGCCATGAATCCGGAAATGCTTAAAGATAATTTCCCGTTCTCGAAATTAGTTGGCGAGCAAGCTAATACACTTATTTTCCCAAATCTTGAATCCAGTAATATTGCCTACAAACTTTTACAAGAAATTGGCGGAGCTGAAGCCGTTGGGCCTATTTTAGTTGGCCTAAATAAACCAGTTCATATTCTGCAATTAGGTAGCTCCGTTAGAGAAATTGTAAACATGGTTACCATTGCAGTAGTAGATGTACAAAGCAAAGAAACTGAAAAAACCATCCTTCAGAAAAAGAAATAATGATAGCCTACATTGAAGGAAAACTAGCCGTAAAAACCCCCACTCACGTGATTATTGATGCCGGTGGAGTTGGTTATTACATCAATATCTCTTTACACACCTATACAAAAATTGAGAAAAGTACCGACCGCTTGCGCTTACATACCTATTTACATGTAAAAGAAGATTCACATACCCTATACGGTTTTGCTGAAGAAGGTGAAAGACGATTATTTTTGCATCTAATTTCTGTTTCTGGTATTGGGCCAAACACTGGTCGTATGATATTATCTTCTGTTACACCCGAAGAATTAGAGCAAGCAATAAGTACTGCAAATGTGCCACTTATCCAAAAAATTAAAGGAATTGGTCCAAAATCTGCACAACGTATGGTACTTGAATTACAAGATAAACTCAAAAAAGAAAGTACCGGCTCATTCATTTCTACACAAATTAATAATACTGCTAAAGACGAAGCGTTATCTGCATTGGTTATGCTTGGTTTTGTAAAAAATCAGGCGGACAAAGTACTGGATGGAATAGCAAAGCAAAATCCAGATTATACAGTAGAACAATTAATAAAGCAGGCTCTAAAAAATTTGTGACGGTAAATCAATCTAAAAGTTTACAAACAAATATCTGTATCCGGATTTTTCGTCGGTTGAGTTTAGTATGTGCTTTTGTTACGCTCATCATAACAGCCCATGCCCAACAAAACAGACCAGCTATACCACCTGTAGATAAAAAAGATTCTGTTATTCTTAGATATCCAATCGTTGACAGATTTGACGTGTTAACTCGCCCCGGTAATCGATTTGATTTGCGTAATCCAAGTAATATACGCAGAGAGGTAGAATACGACCCGATTACCAGAATGTATACCATAAAAGAGTTTATTGGCGAAAGGTTATACAGAATGCCTCAGTACCTTACGTATCAAGAATATTTAGATTACGAGTTGGCTCTAAGCAAATACGAATACTGGTTACAAAAACGAGGCTCCTTATCTGCTTTACAAGACAGAGGGCTTATCCCAAGATTGCAAGTTAGAAGCCAAGTATTTGATCGAATTTTTGGTGGAAGTGCCATTGATATTAGACCACAAGGTTCAGCAGAAATAACGTTTGGAGGACGAATTAACCGAAACTCCAACCCTCTATTCAATGAAAGGCAACGCAGACAAAGTAGCTTCGATTTTGACCAAAGAATTCAACTAAATCTAACCGGAAGCATTGGCGATAAACTTAAAGTAACTACCAATTACAATACAGAAGCGCAGTTTGATTTCGAAAATCAAATCAAATTTGACTTTACAGGCTACAAAGATGATATCATCCAGAAAATTGAAGCTGGTAACGTAAGTCTACCAATAAACGGTACATTAATTAATGGTAGCCAAGCCCTGTTTGGAGTAAAAACTCAACTAAAGTTTGGCAGGTTAGATGTTACCACCGTAATATCTCAACAAAAATCAGAACAAAAACAAATAACCATAAGCAATGGCTCACAAATAAATGAATTTAGAATTGCTGCCGATAATTACGATGCTAACCGACATTATTTTCTAGCAAATTTTTTTAGAGCAAACTATAACCAGTCTCTTGCCAACTTACCTGTGGTAAATTCTGGTGTTATTATTTCTAAAATTGAAGTTTGGATAACCAATAAAACCAATACCAATACCGATGCAAGAGATATCATTGCATTTTTAGACTTAGGTGAAAATAATCCATTTAACTCCGCTTTAGTACAAGGTGGTGCTGGATTTAATCCACTCCCTTCAGGTTTTTTAGACCCCTCGTTTCCGGTACAACAATCCAATAATTTGCTGGATAATTTGCCCCCGCAAGTACGTAACTCTAATGATAATACCATCTTTTCCTATTTTAACGGTACCGGTGGTACGGATAATTTTGGAAGATTAAACTTTGCTAGAAAGCTAAGCGACAGAGAGTTTACTCTAAATGTTGCATTGGGTTATATCTCTTTAAACCAAGCCTTAAACTCAGATGAGGTTTTGGCAGTTGCGTATAGGTACACTTTTAATGGTGTAGAATATCAGGTAGGAGAATTTTCTTCTGATATTGCCAATAACCCCAACGAACCAACCGTACTTTTCACCAAATTACTAAAAAACGAAACCGTAAAACCCAATTTGCCAACCTGGCAGTTGATGATGAAAAACATCTATTCATTAGGTGCATTTCAAATTAGTAGTCAAGAATTTAAACTAGATGTATTCAGATTAGATGAAAGTACCGGAATAGAACAACCTGTAATTGCAGAAGGAATTCGGACACGTGGAAAAACGTTTTTACAACTAACCAATCTAGATCAAATAAATCTCCAACAATCTCGCAACCCAGATGGAATTTTTGATTTTATCCCCGGCATCACCATAGATCCAGCCAACGGAAGACTAACTTTCCCGGTTATAGAGCCGTTTGGAAACGATTTACGCAAGCAATTCGACCCAAGCGAAGTATTACTTTCCAATAAATATGTTTTCCAACAATTGTATGACTCTACCCGATTTCAGGCGCAACAATTCCCTGAATTAAATAAATACTTTTTTAAAGGCAGTTACCGCTCTACCAATAGCTCTGAGTTTAGTTTAAACTCTATCAACATTCCGCAAGGCTCTGTACAAGTAACCTCAGGTGCCTCTGTTTTGGTAGAAGGGGTAGATTTTACAGTAGATTATAACATTGGCAGGGTGCGCATTATCAACGATGCCATCTTAAACTCTGGGCAACAAATTAATATAAAACTAGAAAGCAATGAACTTTTTGGCATTCAAACAAAATCCCTTTTTGGAGCTAGGTTTGATTATAAATACAGCAATAAATTAAACTTAGGTGGTACCATACTTAACTTAAGCGAAAGGCCCCTTACCAATAAAGTAAGCATAGGAGATGAATCGGTTTCTAACACCATTTATGGTTTTGATTTAAACTACCGCTCTGATTCTAGGATATTAACCCGATTGGTCGATTTTCTTCCATTTATTAGCACCAAAGAAAACTCAAGCGTAACATTTAATGCAGAATTCGCGCAACTAATGCCGGGAGTTGCAAAAGCCATAAACGTAGGAGGAGCAAGTAATGGTGTGGCTTATTTAGATGATTTTGAAGGAAGCCGCTCTACCATCGACTTAAAAAATGCAAATGCATGGATTATATCAGGAACACCGCAACTATTTCCTGAATCTGAGTTAGTTAATGATTTACGTTACGGTTTTAATCGCGCTAGGTTGGCGTTTTACAACATCGACCCGATATTTTTTAGCAGAAATAGCAACATTACTCCTGCCAATATCCGAACCGATGCCGATGAACTTTCAAATCATTACGTACGGCAAATAGAAGAAAGAGAAGTTTTCCCGAACAAACCCATCATTAGCGGACAACCAAATTTACTCACCACCTTCGATTTATCTTATTATCCCCGAAAAAGAGGGCCTTATAATTACACATTGGATGTTAATCCCGACGGCTCGCTCAAAAACCCAAGCAGTAAATGGGGAGGTATTTTCAGGAGGCTAGAAACCAATGATTTTGAAACCCTAAATGTAGAATTTATAGAATTTTGGGTTATGGACCCTTTCATTAATAACCGAAATGCATCTGGTGGCGACCTTTATTTTAATTTAGGTAATATTTCAGAAGATATATTAAAAGACGGAAGACGTAGCATAGAAAATGGGTTGCCCCCAGATGGAGATTTATCTAAAGTAGACAATACAGCATGGGGAAGAGTTGCAAAATTGCAACCCGTAACCAATTCTTTTGATAACGACCCCAACGCACGTAGGTTACAAGATGTAGGTTTAGATGGATTAAATGATGATACCGAACGTATCTTTTTCCAAGACTTTATAAACCAACTAAGCCAAATCATTACCGACCCAGTTGAACTTGAGAAAATATTACAAGACCCCTCTAGCGATAATTTCATTTATTACCGAGGCGATAAATTAGATGCAGCCAATGCAAAAATTCTGGAACGATATAGAAAATACAACGGTTTAGAAGGAAACTCTAAAACCAACGAACAATCTTTAGAAGATTTTGGTGTACAAAACGGTTCCTCCACCCCAATACCCGATGGCGAAGACGTGAACCGCGATAATACCATGAGCCGTACCGATGAGTATTTTCAGTATCGGGTTTCTATCCGTCAGCAAGATTTAGAAGTAGGCAGAAACTTTATATCCGATAAAGTAACAACCAATGTACGTTTAGCAAACGGACAAACACAACCGGTAACTTGGTATCAGTTTAAAGTGCCAATACAGCAATTTACAAACAGAGTTGGAGGAATCCAGGATTTTAAATCCATTCGGTTTATGCGAATGTTCATGACCGGATTTGAAGATACCGTCATCCTACGGTTTGCTAAGTTGCAATTATTACGTGGCGAGTGGCGTAGATACAATGTAGAAGCAAACCCACTAAAAGATATAAAGGAGCTGGGGGCCATTGGTTCAGATAATTCTATATTCGAGGTAACTACCATCAATTTAGAAGAAAACGGGAATCGCCAACCAATTCCATATGTTTTACCTCCAGGGATTGAACAAGAACAAAACGTAACGAGTTTTAGAGAAAATATTAGGCAAAATGAACAGGCATTGGTACTAAATGTACAAGGTTTACAAGACGGTTTTGCTCGTGCTGCTTTTAAAAATATCTCCTTTGATTTCAGGCAATACAATCGCTTAGAAATGTTTGCCCATGCCGAAGGACCAATGTTAAACAACGGCGATGTACGTGCTTTTATTAGATTAGGTTCCGATTTTCAGAATAATTATTACGAATACGAAATACCTTTAAAAGTTACATTTTCTGGTACTTCCGATCCGTTTTTAATTTGGCCGCAAGAAAATAATTTTGATATTCTCTTGAGTGTGTTGCAAGATGCCAAACAAGCACGTAATAATGATTTTGCTCCCATTAACCAACCATACTTCTTCATCGACCCAGAAAAACCTAATAACCGAGTTACCGTAGTAGGCCAACCAGATTTGAGTAAAGTTAGGGTAATGATGATTGGAGTAAGAAATCCATTGCGAGCCGTCTTAAACCCATCGGATGATGGTCTAGAGAAAACCGCACAAATATGGGTTAATGAACTGCGATTAACCGGAGTGGATAATGAGGGTGGCTGGGCAGCCACTGCCAGATTAAATGCAAAACTAGCCGATTTTGCCAACGTAACCCTTTCTGGTAGCAAAAGTACATTTGGTTTTGGGTCGATAGATAAGAAAGTAAACGAAAGAAACATATCCGATAATACTCAATTTGATGTGGCTAGTAGCGTAGAATTAGGCAAGTTTTTTCCAGAAAAATCAGGCATTAAAATTCCAATGTATGTTTCGTTCTCGCAAGATATTCGTAAACCAGAATACAACCCTACAGCGCCCGATATCCGCCTAAAACAATCGCTAGAAATTTTGCCTGCTTCGCGAAGAGATTCTTTGGCAGACATAACCAATGATGTTGTTACGCGCCGTAGTATCAACTTTACCAATGTGCGTAAAGTGAGAACCAACACACAACGTAAACATCAATTATATGATATTGAGAATTTTAGCTTCACATATACCTTCTCAGATTTGATTCAGACCAGCTACATCATTGAGAATAATGCAAGTAAAAATTACCGAGGAGGATTATCGTATAATTATCAACGATTACCAAAAAATATCCGGCCATTTGATAAACTCATCAAATCAAATAATTTAAAACTTATAAAAGATTTCAACTTTAATTTATTCCCATCTTCATTTGATTTTAGATTAGATGTAGATAGAGCACTTGGCGAAAACACCCTTCGTGCAACCGACCCTAATTCATTTTTCTCTGCACCAACTTCTTTTAATAGAAATTTTGGGATTACCAAAACGTATGGTATGCGTTGGGATTTAACCAATGCCCTTAAATTAGATTACTCGGCAGGCAGTATTGCCATTGTAGATGAACCTGAAGGCAGATTAGATGAAGCCAAACGAGATACTGTTATGAAACGATTTTTTGAAGGTGGCAGAACTACCGATTTTAATCAGACCTTAAACTTTACTTACAGCTTGCCAATCAATAAAATAAAAGCATTGGATTGGATAAACGGTACTGTGCGTTATACTACACAATTTACCTGGCGTGGCGAACCATTAGCAACCTTGCAAAACGATACTATTGAATTGGGTAATACCATTTCAAATGCTAAAACCGTACAGTTTAACCCGCAATTAAATTTATTGCAGTTTTATAATAAATCCGAGTACTTAAGAGCCATCAACAACAGGGTTGCACCAGCTAAACCTGCAAAAGACGATACAGTAAAACGTCCGCCACCACCAAAATTTGGTTTAGATAAAGTGTTTCTTCGCATTTTAATGAGTGTACGAAACATAGGCGGTTCTTACAGCACAACAGAGGGTACTTTTCTGCCAGGCTACACTCCAGGTACAGATTATTTTGGTTACGATTTCAACCAAAATGCACCAGGCTTAGGATTTATTTTGGGTAGCCAAAAAGATATCCGACAAAAAGCGGCACGCAATGGCTGGATAACGTCTTATAACCGTCAAAATGCGCAATTTGCACGTACCGCCAGAGAAGATGTCAACTACAGAGCCACCATTGAACCGTTCCGCGATTTCAGGATTGAATTAACAGGTAATAGAAGTAAAACCACCAATGAGTTATCTAATTTTAGATTTGATGACTTAACTGGAAATTTCCAGAACTTCAGTCCGGTTACAACAGGTAATTTTAACTTATCCATTATTTCACTACGCACCGCATTTAAACCCGAGAGCGGAGCAAATAATTTCTCGGCTGTATTCAGACAATTTGAACAAAATAGAAGTATTATTTCTCAGCGATTTGGAGCTCAAAATCCGTTTTCTGCGGGTACAAACCCTGATGGTTTTGCAGATGGATATGGCAGAAACTCACAAGATGTGGTAATTAACTCATTCTTATCTGCTTATTTAGGAAAAGATGCAGCTACTACTTCCTTAAAACAATTTCCAAGTTTACCGTTACCAAATTGGCGCATTGTTTACAACGGTTTAGCAAGATTACCCCTATTCAGTAATCTTTTTTCAAGCATTAATATCAATCATTCTTACCGATCTTCTTATGGTATAAGCAGCTATAATTCACTGGTAAGGTTTCAGGCAGATAGCGATGGAAATGTATTCACTAGAGATGTTGCCGGTAATTTTTTACCCCAGTTTCAAGTAAACTTTATCACCATTTCAGAGAATTTTCAACCACTATTTGGTGCCGATATGCGCTTTAAGAGTAATATAACCGCCAATTTTGAGTACAGAAAATCTAGGCAATTGAGTTTTAGTTTAGCCAATTTCCAATTATCTCAACAAAAAGACAATCAAATAGTATTAGGAATGGGTTATCGTACCAATAAATTTAAATTGCCTTTCAACTTGGGAGGTAGCCCTACAGCCACCACCGATTTAAATGTTAAGGTGGATGTTTCTTATCGCTCGAGTAAAACCATTATTTACCGGGTGGATGTAGATGAGGCAACTATTGCCGGGGGAACCGATAATTTCACTTTCCGTCCATCCATAGATGCTGTAATTAATGCCAAAGTAAACTTTAGGTTATTCTATGATTTAAACATTACACAACCAGCTACTTCGAGTTCATTCAAAACTTCTTTTGCTAATTTTGGAATGAGTTTACGATTGGCGTTGAATTAGATTTGAGAAAAGAGATGAGAGAAATGTGAATTTTGAATTTTGAAATGGGAGTGATTAGTTGTTAGTTTTAACTAAACCTTCTAAATAATTCAACAGTTCAACAATTTAACTAGCGAGGCATCGCTACCAACAATTCAACAATTCAACACACCAATACACTAAAAATTAAAAAAGAATTTTACTTTTGAAATCGAAACAAAATAAGACAAAATGAACTTTCCGGCTGAATTAAAATACACCAAAGACCACGAATGGGTACGAGTAGAAGGAACCGAAGCTTACATCGGAATTACTGATTTTGCCCAACGCGAATTAGGAGATATCGTTTACGTAGATATTAATACCCTAGGGAAAACCGTAAATTCGGAGCAAGTTTTTGGTACGGTTGAAGCCGTGAAAACCGTTTCTGATTTATACATGCCCCTTTCTGGAACCATTCTGGAAATAAATGCCGCATTAGATACACAACCAGAATTAGTAAACTCCGATCCTTATGGAGATGGTTGGATGGTGAAAATTTCCATTTCTAATGCAAATGATTTAGAATCCCTGTTAAATTCTGATGCATACAAAGCTTTAATAGGAGCATAAGTATGGGTTTTTGGCGAAGTTATTCGTTAGCAATAACTTGGTCGGCCATTGTTTTATATCTCACATTAAAAGAACCGGGTAAGCTAGAAACTGCTATTTCACTCTTTAGAGGATTTGATAAACTGGCCCACCTTGGTGTTTTCGTTGTGTTAAGTTTTCTAAGTTTTTGGGGCACACATCATTATAAAAAAATAGATTCTGCAGTAGTATGGATAGGATTAATTCTGTTTGGAGCTGCCATTGAACTTTTGCAATCGTATGTATATACTTATCGATCAGGGAGTTGGTTTGATTTTTTGGCAGATATAATAGGTATAGCTTTAGGATGGTTCTTTTTTTATTTCTATCGAAAATTTTACCTCCTCTAAATAGCAAATCTTGTTTGGAATTAGTATAAATAAGCTTTACTTTGCATTTCTATGCGGTTATCAGATTTATTAAAAGGAGAAAGTGGAACCATACAATCGTTTACAGATGAATTGATGTCTGTAAAATTATTGGAAATGGGTTGTTTGCCTGGTGAGCAGGTAATTGTAAATCAAATTGCACCATTAGGTGATCCTATAGCCATTACCGTTTCAGGTTATCAACTTAGTCTTCGTAAAACCGAGGCTGCAACTATTATTTTAACGAATAAATAGGTGAAGAGTAGAATTAGAGTAGCATTAGTAGGTAATCCCAATACCGGAAAATCAACCGTATTTAATGCCCTTACTGGTCTTAGCCAAAAAATCGGGAATTTTCCGGGAGTAACCATTGATAAAAAAACCGGATTTACCACCCTACCCGATCAAACCCATGCCGAAATAATTGACTTACCCGGCATTTATAGTTTATACCCAAAATCTAGAGATGAATCCATTGCATTCGAAATATTATGTGATAAACGAAATGCTCTTTATCCAGATTTAGCTATCGTCATAGCCGATGCATCCAACCTAAAACGTAATTTATTGCTTTTTACCCAAGTTGCAGATCTTGGATTGCCCATTATATTGGTTTTAAACATGATGGATGAGGCAGTAAATAACGGGATAAGTATAGATATAGAAAAACTTTCGCAAAAAATAGGCGTACCCGTAGTAGCCATGAATGCCCGCAATAATGAGGGTTTAAAAGAATTAAAACAGGCTATAGCTAATGCCAATAAAGTAGCTACTCAGAACAAAACCATTGAAGTAGAATCATTGGCCTCATCCGTAATAGAGGAAATTCAATCTGAATTTAATGTAGAAATGCCTTATGAGGCTTTGCAAATTGCACATCAATATAAAAACCTTAAACATTTTCAAAACGGATTAAGTAATTCTGTAGAAAAGATTGTATCGCAAAACAATTTTCAATCCGAAAAGCTTCAATCTGCCGAAACCATATTACGTTATCAATTCATCCACCAATTATTATTGGATTGTGTAACAGAAACAAAAGCCCCTGTTGGCGAAACATTTAGCAATAAGATTGATAAAGTATTAACCCATAAATTCTGGGGTTTAACCATTTTCATAACTATACTTTTTGTGCTCTTTCAGTCTATTTTTTCCTTGGCATCTTACCCAATGGATTTTATAGAAACCTCGTTTTTGTGGATAAGCGAATGGCTAAATGCAACCTTACCCGAAGGTGTTTTTAGAAGTTTATTGGTAGAAGGAATCCTAGCTGGTTTAGGTGGTGTGGTAATTTTTGTACCACAAATCATGATTTTATTTGCCTTCATCGCCATTTTGGAAGATACAGGCTACATGTCGCGTGTTACGTTTATGATGGATAAACTCATGCGTAAAGTTGGTTTAAACGGAAAATCTGTAGTGCCTTTGATTAGTGGTGTAGCTTGCGCTGTACCTGCAATAATGGCAACCAGAACCATAGAAAACTGGAAAGACAGAATAATAACCATATTGGTTACTCCTTTAATGAGCTGCTCTGCTCGGTTACCTGTTTACATCTTATTAATTGGTTTAGTTGTGCCTAATGAGCGTGTTTTGGGCATTTTTAACTTACAAGGATTAACCCTCTTAGCCATGTACTTAATTGGCTTTTTTGCCGCAATTGGTGCAGCATTGGCAATGAAATGGATTATAAAAAGTAGAGAAAAAGGCTATTTTATTATGGAGTTACCAGTATACCGTATGCCCAGATGGAGCAACGTAGGTATATCCATGTATGATAGAGCAAAAACTTTTGTGGTGGAAGCCGGCAAAGTAATTATTGCAGTTTCTATTATTTTATGGGTTTTGGCTTCTTACGGTCCGGCTAAAAACATGCAAGCCGTAGAAGATAAGTTTGCTGATGAGGCTTTACTATTTGATTTAGAAGAAGAGGAAATAAGAAGTTTATATCAATCCGAAAAGCTAGAAGCTTCTTATGCCGGTATTCTAGGGAAATTTATTGAACCGGTTATTAAGCCCTTAGGTTTTGATTGGAAAATTGGTATTGCGCTAATAACTTCATTTGCAGCACGCGAAGTTTTTGTTGGTACCATGGCAACTATTTACAGCACTGGTAGCGGAGATGATGATTTAATTCCGATTAGAGAAAAAATGAAGGAAGCTACTAATCCGCAAACTGGGGAAAAAATATTCACTTTAGCTACCGCACTCTCTTTGATGATTTTTTATGCTTTTGCCATGCAATGTGTAAGTACTTTGGCTGTAGTATTGCGAGAAACTAAAAGCATTAAATGGCCGCTTATCCAGTTTGCTTACATGACAATTTTAGCTTATTTAAGTAGCTTGGTAGTATATCAATTTTTGAAATAACACATGGCAGATAAGGTTAAAATTCTGGAGCAATATTTACCTCCGGCAGCTGCACCAATTATTGCCAAATGGATTGATGTCTATCAAACAGAATTTAAAATCTCCAGAACAAGAACAACCAAATTAGGAGATTATCGTTCGCCATTTAAGGGAGAAAATCATAAAATTTCTGTCAACTACAATTTAAACCCTTATGCCTTTTTAGTAACTACTGTGCATGAATTTGCACACCTGCTTACCTATAATCAACATAAAAATAAGGCAAAACCTCATGGAGATGAATGGAAAAATAATTTCAAATTAATGATGCAGCCTTTTTTTGAGTTAGATGTTTTTCCGGAAACGCTTAAAAAAGTATTGGTTACTTATTTGCAAAATCCTGCTGCAAGTAGTTGCTCTGATGTGAACTTAGTACGTATTCTGAAGCAATACGACCAAATAAAGCCCGATGTAATGGTGGTAGAAAAACTGCCCACTCATGCTTTGTTTAAACTTAAAAATGGTAGAGAGTTTAAAAAATTAGAAAGAATTCGAAAACGATATCGGTGTATTGAAATAAAAACCGGAAGAGAATATCTCTTTAATCCCCTTGCCGAAGTTTATATAATAGATGGTAATGAGATATGAGAATTTAGATTAGAGTAATTAGATTACCAACTTAAAAATAAGTTAACAACACTTACCTTTCTAATTTCATATTTCTTAATTCTCACTTCCTATTTACATTTCACATTTTGCTCGGATTATTCATGTAATCTACAACCAAACGTAAAAATGCTTTTACTCCGGTAATTAATCCGGCTTCATCTATAAAAAAATCGGGGGTATGATGTGGTGCAACTTCCGATGGTTTTTTGCCTTTGCTCATCCCTCCTATACTAAAATATAAGCCTGGTATTTGTTCTTGAAAGAAGGAAAAATCCTCAGCGCCTGTTACCGGATTGCTTAAAATTACATTTTCTTTGCCTGCTGCACTTTCTAAAGAAGCCAACATTTTTTGGGTTAATGCAGGGTCGTTGTAAGTTACCGGATAATGAATGCTGTGCGGAATTTTCACAACGGCTTCGGCACCGGCACTTTCGGCAATTTTTGTAGCAATTTCATGCACTCGCTTATAAATTTGGTTTTCCATTACGGTATCTAAAGCTCTTATCGTTCCTATCATTACCACTTCTTCGGGGATGATGTTTGACCTTACGCCTCCTTGAATACTACCAACAGTAACAACTGCTGGGTTTTCGAGTAAATTCATGTTTCGGCTTACAATGGTTTGTAAAGCATTAATGATTTGTGCCGATGTAACTATCGGATCTATTCCGCTCCATGGGTATGCTCCGTGGGTTTGTTTTCCTTTTACTGTAATGCTAAAATCACTAACACTTGCCATGGTACCACCCGGACGGTAGCGAATTTTACCTACTTCTGTTTGAGAATTGATGTGCAAACCGAAGATGACATCCACATCCGGATTTTTAAGCACTCCTTCTTTTACCATTAATTCGGCTCCACCCTCTTCTCCTACCGGTGGACCTTCTTCTGCCGGTTGAAAGATAAATTTAATCGTTCCTTTTAAGTCTTTCTTGTTTTCGGTTAAGATTTCGGCAACTGCCATTAATATGGCTATGTGGGTATCGTGCCCGCAAGCATGCATTACTCCTACTTCGGCATTATTATATATTCCTTTGGCGGTAGAAGCAAAAGGAATAGGCGTTCTTTCCGTAATGGGCAATCCATCAATATCGGCACGCAATGCGATTACTGGACCTGGTTTGCCCCCTTTTAAAACAGCCACCACTCCTGTTTTGGCCACCTCGGTGGTTACAACTAAACCTAGAGATTGTAAATGTTTAGCAATGATGGCGGCTGTTCGAAATTCACTGTTTCCTAGTTCCGGAAATTGATGAAAATCTCGTCGCCATTCTATCATTTTTTCTTCAATCCGTTTTGCATGGGCATCCATTTTAGCTAATAATGCTGCTTGTGCATATACGGTTATATAGCTAAATGTTAGCGCTATACATAGCAAAGTAGTTTTTATAATCCCTTTCATGTTATTAAAAATATAAAGCTTAATTGTTTTAAATATGTTGGTCAAAAAGTATAACGTTGCCATCTGGATCTGTTAGCATAAAATTTGCAGGACCTGTTGAATTTTCATCTACTTCGGGGTTAATTTTTATCCCATTCTTTTTCAAATGTTTCTGAATTTCTCTAATATCTTGGAAGTTTTCAATGGAATTAGCGCTTTCATCCCAACCAGGATTGAATGTAAGAATATTACCTTCGAACATTCCCTGAAAAAGTCCAATTAGGCAATTATCATTTTTCATGATGAGATAATTTTGTTCTACATCTCCTGCAAATGCAATAAAACCGAGTGATTCATAAAAAGCTTTGGAAGTGTTAATGTCCTTTACACTAAGACTTAAGGAAAATGCTCCTAATTTCATGTTACCTTTATTTTCTTTTGATGTATTATAAATTATATTGGTTGTTTCAGGATTGTGTTGGTTATTTAGTGAAGAACTCAAATAAAAACCTATTCCAAAAGAGACGAGCAAACCGATGATTACTAATGCTATATTTTTCATCCTATTTAGTTTGATTAAATGTATTAATTCGGAATAAAATCAATCAAATTCCAATACTCACCCTTACTGTTTTATATCCTTTTCTATATCTACAATAATTCTCCAAACTCCGTTTTCTTCTTTTCTCCAAATTCTAAGGTAATGTACATATTTATCAATTGTTCTGTTTTCTTTCCATTCGCTAACTATACCATATCCGTAGGTGTACCCTAAATCTCTAGAAAAACTAGTGTTTGCAGCAGAGGTTTCGTACTCGTAATTATAGCCTAACTTACTAAGTTTAGGCAATAAGGATTGTTTCCCTATTTGTAGCGAAGTATAGCTTCTAAAAAAACGGATTTGATCACTAAAATATTCGTCCCAAGCGGAATATTCTGCTTTTAAGTTTAAAGCTCTATTGTATAGTATATCACTTTGCAATATGATTTCTTTCGTACTTTCTATACTGGTTTGGATTATAGGAAATCGTTTGATATAAATTTTATCCGGAGAAAATAATGGAGTGAATGTAGTTGGTTTTAGGTCATCTACAGTAAAATCCATGAGTATTTTCCAGCTATTTTTTTCTTTTCTCCAAAACGTAACAAAATTTCCGTATTCTTCCTGAGACTGAAAGCCTTTATCGCGGTTATAAATATAATTTCCGGTAGAAAATCCATACATCATATCAATAGAAACATCTAGGTAGGTAACAACTCTTTCTAAACTGGCTGCCATATCGTTGGGGATAGCATTAAAGTACTCAGATCCCATAACAGGTGCTGGCAGAAATACTATACTTTTAGTATGTATATTATTCAAATAAGCACCTCGTATTCCAATTCTAGTTACGTCCTCATTAAAATTAGCATGTGCTTTAATTAAACTTTTTACTGGTTTGGCAAATTGTGCAAAAACAGTAAAAGGAAATAATAGCAAAATAAGTATGTAACATTTTTTTTTCATAGTATATAATTGTTCTTAAAATTAAGATATTTGACTCAAACAAAAACATATGAAAAAATTATTTTTAGTATTAGCACTAACAGCCATTTATTCAGCAACTTACTCACAAGCAATTACCAGATTTGGCAACATCACTGACATTAACGGTAGGATTATTCAAGAAACAAAGTACACCTCTATTGAGGGAACACCTTACTTAAATACCGAGTGGGTAAAAGGTGAGATTTTGCGCCATGATAATGTCCGCTTTGTAGATATACGAATCAAATACGATGCCTACACTGACAAGTTGGAATACCTTTTTGAAAACAAACCATTTGTTTTAGAAACACCTATTAAAGAATTTAGAATTTTTAATAATGATAAAATTCGTGTGTTTAAAAGTGGCTTTACCGAAATTGATAACAATACCCAAACGTCATTATACGAAGTATTAAACAATAGCAAAATAAGTTATTTGAAGAAATACAGAGCCAAAATGCACGATTACAACATGTATAATTCTGCAACAGTTCACAAACGTTTTATCATGGAAGAAATGCTATATCTTTCATTTGAAGATGGTAAAATGGTGAAAATTAAGAGAGATAAAAAATCGATGTTAGATGCTTTTAGCGACAAAACAGCCGAAATAGATAAATTTATAAAAGACAACAATATTAAATTTAGATCTGATGATGACATAGCAGCTATAATAGATTATTATGTTTCTATTACAACCCGGTCATAAGGAATATTAACCATTAACAAAAAAGGCTTAAACATTTGTTAAAGCCTTTTTTGTTTCATTATACTTCCGACCAAGTGGTACCATCTTTCCCATCTTTTAATTGAAAGCCAGCTTCTAATAATTTATCTCGTATGGCATCAGATGTTGCATAATCTTTATTTTGTTTTGCAGATGCTCTTAACTCAATCATAATTTGTATTAACTTATCTGTGTTCCCAGCGCCAGAGTTCTCCATTTTCAAACCTAAAACATCTTCTATAAATACAGTAAAGGTGGCATTAAATGTTAATAAATCTAATTCTGTAAGCGATTCTTTATCATCCTGCATAAGGTTAATTAAACGAGCGGCATCAAACATTTCTGCGATTAAAATTGGGCTGTTAAAGTCGTCGTTCATTGCTGCATAGCATCTATTCTTCCAGGCCATAACATCGAACGTACTTTTAGCTTTTGCCGAAATTTTGGATAATAAAGCCCAGGCTGCTAACAAACGTTTCATTCCTTTTTCTGAAGCTTCTAAGGCTTCGTTAGAAAAATCTAACGTACTCCTATAATGTGCTTGTAGCATAAAAAAGCGAATGGTCATTGGGCTATATGCTTTATGCAATGCCGGATGATTACCAGAAAAGAAATCTTTTAGATTGATGCTGTTTCCCAACGATTTTCCCATTTTTTGCCCATTTATGGTTACCATGTTATTGTGCATCCAATAGTTTACGGGTTGTTTGTGTGTGCAAGATTTTGATTGTGCAATTTCACATTCGTGATGTGGAAAAAGCAAATCCATGCCGCCGCCATGTATGTCAAATTGTTCGCCCAAGTATTTGGTACTCATGGCAGAACATTCTATGTGCCAACCCGGAAAACCATCGCTCCATGGAGATTCCCAACGCATGATGTGCTCTGGGGCAGCTTTTTTCCAAAGGGCAAAATCTACTGCATTTCTTTTCTCTTCTTGACCTTCTAATTCTCTTCGCTCATTACCAGCACCGGCAATTAAATCTTCTAAAATACGCCCTGAAAGTTCGCCGTAATGAAATTTTTCATTGTATTTAAGTACATCAAAATAAACAGAGCCGTTTACAACATATGCCAAATCATTCTCCAATATTTTCTCAATCATTTTTATTTGCTCGGGTATGTGAGCTGATGCTCTTGGTTGTATACTTGGACGCAATGCATTTAATTGGTCTAAGTCTGCAACATAAGCATCCATGTAGTGCTGAACCACTTCCATGGGTTCCAGTTGCTCAATTTTGGCTTTCTTCCCAATCTTATCTTCCCCAAAATCTGCATCGTTTTCTAAATGACCTACATCTGTTATGTTTCTAACGTAACGCACTTTATAACCCAAATGCTTTAGATATCTGAAAACCAAATCAAAAGCGATGGCAGAGCGGGCATGCCCCAAATGAGCATCACCGTAAACAGTTGGTCCGCAAAGATATAAACCTACAAAAGGAGCATTTAAGGGTTTAAATTCTTCTTTTTTTCTGCTTAATGAATTATATATGATTAATGGCGTTTGCATGGCGCAAATTACTAAATAAGATAATGGGTGAAATCAATTATTTTAAAACTAAATCTACCCGAATCGGGTAATGGTCGGCAATTTTTTCTTTTATAATTTGATGACTTAAAACCTCAAATTGGGGCGAACAAATAATATGATCAATTTTAAAACTAGGGAATGGGCCAGTGTAGGTATAAGCAAATCCAAACCCTTTTTCTTTGAATGTACTTGTTAGTCCTTTTGCAATCGTAGTATAGGAATAGGAGCTTGGAGTATCGTTAAAATCACCGCAAACAATTACTGGATATTCGCTTTTGTCCATTTCTTTTCTTACAAGTTCTGCTTGTTTGGCTCGTTTTATAAACGCACTTTTTAATCGCGAACCAATTCTTTTAGTTGAACTAGTTTCGGTATTTAACTTTTCATTTACTTTTTCTATGTATTCATAATCCTCTGGCTGAAAGCTAATGGATTGAAGATGTACATTAAATACACGTATGATGCTACCTTTAAAAGCAATATCTACCCAAATGCAAGCATTTTCACTCCTATATTCATTAAACTCTATGACGTTACTATTCACAATAGGAAATTTAGAAAAGATGATTAATCCATTAGTAAACGCTTTTCTATCAACAATTTTGTGATAATAAGTATACTCGGCACCAATTATATTTTTAATTTGAGCTTCGTAATTAAATACTGCTGTATCGGTAAAAAATTCTTGTATACAGACAACATCTGGTAATTGCTGGGCAAAAATACCTCGTATCTTATCCCTTATTTCGCGTGTTGAAATCCCTTCCTTATCTGTAAATCTATGCGCATTATAGGTCATTACCCTAATGTTTCTTTCTGATTTACTAACGTCTGTTGATGAAACATTAAATGCTAATTGTAATGGTATTTGTTGATATCCTAAACCTAATGCAATTAAGGGTACTAGCAAAAATACTTTCCGGAAAAAAATCCAGTAAAACAAGCTAACTAAATTAAGTGCAGCCAAGTAGGGTAAAGCCAAGCCAAAAAAAGCAATGGGCCAAAAACTAGCAGGACTTATAATGGGCGCTAAGTAAGAGGCACAAAGCAATAGTGCCAAAATTAGACTAATAAATCTTGCCATTTTGCCGAAAAATCCTGTTCGTTTTTTTTTGATTGGCATTATTTATCGTCTTTGCTTGCTTTAAATAAAATTTCTTTTTCTTCTTTACTTAAACTATCATATCCACTTGCCGATATTTTATCTAAAATACCATCAATGGTTTTTTGATTGTGTGAACTTGTTTTATTTTCCGGATTTCGGTAGCTGACTTTTAATGGTTGTTTGGGTTTAAATAAATTGTTCATCCAGCCAATATACCCCGACAAATCAGTGCCTTTCTGTAATTGTTTAATAAATAAAAATCCAAAAAAAGCACCACCTAAATGTGCAATTGAACCTCCGGAATTACTTCCTTGTATGCTTATAAAATCTATGATGACAATAATGATAGCAAGCCATTTTAGTTTTACATCACCAAATAACAATAAACGTATGGTATAATCTGGCAATAACGTTGCGGTTGCAGCCACAACGGCCATCACTCCAGCACTAGCTCCAACTACGGTAGATGCATCAACCACACTTTTATACACTGGGAATAAATTATATGCAGCCATGTATAACAACGCGCCAAAAACTCCACCTAAAAAATAAACTCCTAATACTCTATTTACCCCCAAATGTTCCATGAGTATTCTACCCATCCAATACAACCAAAGCATATTAAACAGGATATGGAAAATTCCGTTGTGTAAAAACATATAGGTAATGATACTCCAAGGACGATAAATAAAACTTTCTGCTGAGGAAGGGAATGAAAAATACTGTTGAATAAATGGTAAAATGCCGAATTCTGTTTGTAGAAAGAATTGAAAAACTCCAATTACACTCATCGCCAAAAATATAACCACATTAATTACGATTAAACGAATTATAGCGTTTGGCGGGTTGTAAATAAGTCGTTTTAAATCATCTGCAGTGTTCATGATTAATATCTACTGTATTTGCCATATCCCCAATATTTTAGAATAATATACCCGAATAAAGCTCCACCAAGGTGTGCAAAATGCGCAATATTATCTCCCGGATTATTCTGAAAGCCCATATAAACTGCTAGTAGCATAAGTATACCTACGAAATATTTTGCTTTGATGGGTAAAACGAAATAAACATGAATAATGGTATTAGGGAATAAAAATCCGAATGCTAATAGAACTCCATACACAGCTCCCGAAGCACCAACGGTTGGGATATTTAATTGTTGAGTTAGTAACTGATTACTGTAGGATACCGAACGTTCTAACGCGATGTTGCTTTCCGGGTTACTTTGCCAAAACTCTAGTAATGAAACAAAACTTAGGCGATAATTGGCAGGTACGGTATTATAAATCATCAATTCAAATGCCTCTAAACTAGGATTAAGAGTATAGACTTCTATTGCGTTCTTTAATCCGCTTAGTTCTATATAATTTACAATGGTGTGCAATGCAGCTGCTCCTAATCCGGTTAGTAAATAAAATATCAAAAATCGTTTTGCACCTAAAATATTCTCTACGGCTGCACCCAACATCCACAGCATAAACATATTAAATAATATATGCCAAAAACCACCATGCATAAACATATGCGTGATAATTTGATAAGGTCTAAATAATTCGGATTCAAAATAATATAGCCCTAACATTTGCACTAGGTCTAATTTTAGCGTATCGGCAAAAACATAGGTAGCAAGAAAAAATAATCCATTGATAATTAACAGGTTTTTAATTATTGGCGGCAAAATGGAAAAGCCTCTGGGCTGAAATTGATTCATGTACTGTAAATATATTTTGTGTGCTTAAGGTTTTTTATTTTTCAAATTGTTTCATCAACTCTTCTAAACGAATGGTAATAAACGTAGCGTTTCCGTTTAAAGCAACTTTTGGCATTTTACAGGCAAATAGATCGTCGATTAATTGTCGCATTTCTTCTTTTTGCAAAACAGTTCCAGTCTTTATTGCCGAGTTTTTGGCTAATGATCTGGCTAAGTTATCTCGTTTCTCTACATTGGTTATACTTTTATTTAATTTAAAGTCTTCCAACATTTTTTCGAGTAATTGGGCGTGATTAGCCCCACTAATTTCTGCCGGAATACCATCTATGACTACCGCATGGTTGCCAAAATCACGTAAATCAAACCCAAGAATTTTTATTTCTTCCCAAAGTTCTTTCATCAACATAAAATCTGCCGGACTAAAATGTATCGTTTGCGGAAATAAATTTTGTTGGCTCATGCCTTTGCGTTCTTCAAGAAAATGCAAAAAACGCTCATACAAAATTCGTTCATGTGCAGCTTGCTGATCTATTACTATACACCCAGATTTAATGGGTGAAAGTATAAATTGTTGATGTAACTGAAAGATTATATTATCTGAAACTTCTCTTTCAGCTTTGTCATCTAAACGGTCAGATACGATAAACGGGTCTTCCGCTCGTAATCTTTCTTCCCAATTGCCTAAAGTTATTTTTGCCTGTTGGGCAACTGGTTTTTGGGTTGAAATAAATGGATTAAACTCTTGGTTTACCTCAATGCTTGGAATTAATATTTCTTTTTGATTTAAATTTAGGCTATTAAATACCGGGTCTTGGTCAAAATCTAAAGACGGAGAAATATTATATAACCCAAGTGAACGTTTTACTGCCGACCGAATGATGGCATATATAGAGCGCTCATCTTCAAATTTAATCTCAGTTTTGGTGGGATGAACATTTATATCAATTTGATTAGGATCTATATCAATAAACAAAACATACAACGGGAAACTATCATCAGGCAATAAATTATCATAGGCATGCATCACAGCATGGTTTAAATAACCATCCTTAATAAACCTATTGTTTACAAAAAAAAACTGCTCTCCTCTGGTTTTTCTGGCATTTTCAGGTTTCCCAATAAATCCTTTGATTTTTACAATAGAACTTTGTTCTTCTACCGGTACTAAACGTTCATTGTAATTATTCCCGAATAAATGAACAATTCGTTGTTTCAACGTACTTTTTGGCAAATGAAATATCTCTTGCCCATCTTGATGCATTGTAAAAAAAACAGATGGGTTTGCCAATGCAATGCGTTGAAATTCATCTAGGATATGACGCATTTCTACCGGATTGCTTTTCAGAAAATTTCTGCGAGCAGGTATATTATAAAATAAATTTTTTATGCTGATGGAAGTGCCGTTAGCAGTACTAATTAATTCTTGCTTTTGAACTTCAGAGCCTTCAATAACTAACAAAGTGCCTAAATCATCTTCCACTCGTTTACTTTTCATTTCAACCTGAGCAACCGCTGCTATAGAGGCCATTGCCTCCCCCCTAAAACCCATGGTTCTGATTTTAAATAAATCTTCTGCACTTTTTATTTTAGAAGTTGCATGGCGTTCAAAACACATTCTGGCATCGGTTTCACTCATACCACATCCATCATCTATAACTTGTATAAGCGTTTTGCCTGCATCTTTCACCATTAATTTAACAGAACTTGCTCCAGCATCAATTGCATTTTCCAGGAGTTCTTTTACTGCCGATGCTGGACGTTGAATTACTTCTCCGGCTGCAATTTGGTTGGCAACAGAATCGGGCAAAAGATGAATAATATCTGGCATGAATTGTTTTTAATTGCGAATACTAAATTCTTACTTAGCTTTGTTAAGTATAGATAAACCTTGTAAAAATATTCAAATTTTTGCTTTTCCATTATGATAAAACTCTTTGTTCACTTAATCGTTACGCTTTCAATTAGTTCTGTTAGTTTTTTGTCATTTGCTCAAACTAAACACAGGGTAATTAACTCTGATGCTTTTACACAAAGTAACGCTTGGGTAGATTCTATTATGGCTACTTTATCTTCTGATCAGAAAATTGCACAATTATTTATGGTTGCAGCTTACTCCAACAGAGACAATGCACATAAAACAGATATTGCAAAGTTAGTTGCAGAATATGGTATTGGAGGACTGATATTTTTTCAAGGAGGACCAGTAAGACAAGCAAATCTTACCAATTATTATCAATCTATTGCTAAAGTCCCTTTACTTATTTCTATAGACGGCGAATGGGGTTTGGCCATGCGATTAGATAGTACCATGCGTTTCCCTAGGCAAATGCCGCTAGGCGCAATTTCTGATAACCAATTGATTTATAAAATGGGAGAAGAAATTGCTAAACAAGCCAAAAGATTAGGTATACATGTTAACCTTGCTCCTGTGGTAGATATAAATAGTAACGCTAAAAATCCAGTAATAAACGACAGGTCTTTTGGTGAAAATAAAGTGAATGTGGCTGAAAAAGGAATTGCTTACATGCGTGGCATGCAGGATAATGGTATTATAGCCAATGCAAAACATTTTCCAGGACATGGCAACACCGACCAAGATTCTCATTATACTTTACCAGTTGTAAATGAAACTCTTGCAGAGTTAGACTCTCTGAATTTTTACCCTTTTAAAGAATTGATGAAAGATGGTTTGGGGAGTATGATGATAGCACATTTGTTTATACCTGCATTAGATACTACATCTAATCAAGCTTCTACTTTATCCACAAAAATAGTAACCGACCTTTTAAAGGTCGAAATGAATTATAAAGGTTTAGTATTTACGGACGCATTAAACATGAAAGGTGTTACCGATTTCTACACCCCGGGAGAAGTAGATGTATTAGCTTTATTAGCCGGAAATGATGTATTACTATTCTCAGAAGATGTTCCGGTTGCGATAAAAGAAATTAACAATGCTATAAAAAACAATAAGATTTCCATGCAGGAAATCGAAAATAGAGTTAGAAAAATATTAATAGCAAAATACTTGGTTGGGCTAGATAATTATCAACCCATTGATTTGGTTAATTTAGTTTCTGACTTAAACAATTCGGCTGCTCAAGCAATAAATAACGAGGTAACGGCTGCTACATTAACTTTAGTAAAAAATACTAACAGCATCCTACCAATATCAATTTCTGCTGATAACTCCATTGCAGTAATTCATATTTCTACAGATGAATCAAGTTTGTTCAGACAAACATTAGCTGAATATACTACGGCAACTAATTTCTACATACATAAAGATGCAGACCATAATGCTTTTAATTATATTAAGAACTCTGTTTCTAAATATAAAACAATAGTGGTATCAGTGCATGGCATGTTACGTTCGCCTGCGGCAAATTTTGGGATAACCAATCAAGTTAAAGATTTTATGGATGACCTATCCGAACGTGATGGGGTAGTTCTGGTTCTTTTTGGCAATGCCTACAGCTTGGCTAATTTCACTAGCAGTAAAGCTATAGTTTTAGCTTATGAAGACACAGAGCATACCAGAAAATTAACTGCCCAAGCAATAGTTGGGGCATTGCAGTTTAAAGGCAAACTGCCCGTTACTGCTTCTCCCACTTTCCCTATTAACACAGGAGAAATTAATAATATAACCACCTCTTTGTCTCTTAAAATTCCCGAACAGGTTGGGTTATCCTCCGATATTTTACAAGAAATTGACTTGCTGGCATTAGAAGGAATTGCAAATGGCGCTTATCCAGGTTGCCAAATAGCCATAGCAAAAGATGGAGCCATAGTTTATCAAAAATCATTTGGCAGACATACATATACTACTGAACAAATGGTGCATAATTCAGATGTATATGATGTAGCCTCTGTTACAAAGGTGGCAGCAACACTATTAGCAGTGATGAAATTATATGACGAGGGGAATTTAAATTTAGATAACACGATAGCAGATTATCTACCTAATACCCAAAAATCAAATAAAGCAAACATTACCATACGCCAATTATTAGCACACCAAGCAGGTTTAGTGCCTTTCATTCCATTCTGGAAAAATGCATTGGAGGATAAATCTGCATTTAGCACTAAAAAATCGAATAGGTATCCAGTAAGAGTAGCAGAAAACTTATATATCCACCGGTCTTATTATTCCAACAAAATGTGGAAAGAGATACTAAACTCAGAAGTTAAAAAACCAGCAGATTATGTTTACAGCGATTTGAGTTTTTATTTTCTCAAAGAAATTGTAGAAGAAATAACCCAACAAAAAATAGACGATTATCTGCAAACCAACTTTTACACGCCAATGGGCTTACGGAATTTGGGCTTTAATCCGCGAGAAAGAATAGCATTAGATAGAATACCGCCAACGGAGATAGATGAGATTTTTAGAAAACAACTAGTTTGGGGAGATGTTCATGACCAAGGTGCAGCCATGACTGGGGGCGTTGCCGGCCATGCAGGTTTATTTAGCAATGCTACCGAATTGGCAGTAATCGGACAAATGTTGTTAAATGGCGGGAGTTATTTGGGTATACCCTTTTTAAAATCATCGACCATAAATTATTTCAATACCATTTATTTTGATAACAATAGAAGAGGATTAGGATTTGATAAACCAAACACTATCAACCCGTTAAATAGTCCAACTGCGGTAAGTGCATCTGCCAACACGTTTGGTCATTCTGGTTTTACGGGTACCGGAATGTGGGTAGACCCAGATAGCGGCATTGTATTTGTATTTCTATCTAATCGTATACATCCGGATGCTGAAAATAGAAAACTAATTGAAAATAACATCCGTACTTCTATCCAAGAAATAATTTATAAATCTAAAATCAGCAATAGATAGTATTTAAATTAATATTAAATTTAAAATCATGAAAACACTTAAAACCATTATTATTATTCTACTAGTTGCATCAGTAAACTTTGCTTCAGCACAAATTAAAGTAAGCAATATTGATGTACAAGAACAAAAGCTTAGAAATGAAATTTCTAAAGTAAACCAACGCTTATCCAAAATTAAAGGAAGTTTGCCTGCTTTAGATGCAAGAGCACAAGCATTATCGGATCAAGCACAAAGATCTTCTTTAGAAAGTAGTCAATATTCTGCAACCGTTAAACCTGGAGATGCTGATGCTGGAAAACAAGCTCGCAGATTAGCAAAACAAGCTGCTAGAGATGCAAGAAATGCAGAAAAAGCCATAAACAGACGTAACAGAGAACTAGAAAAAGCAAATAGTTTACAAAGAGAAGTAGAAAATTTGCAAAGTGAGCTAGATGCCTACTTGAAACAAAGAGATAATTAAAAATTAAATTTATTACTAATAAAAATGCCGGATGTCATATATCCGGCATTTTTTATACCCTCTAAATACCGTTATTTGTACTCATGAAAATTGGAATAGTTTGTTACCCTACATTTGGCGGAAGCGGTGTATTAGCAACAGAGCTTGGAAAAGCACTGGCAGAAAATGGTCATCAAGTTCATTTTATCACTTATAGTCAGCCTGCCAGATTAGATTTTTTCTCAGAAAATCTGTTTTATCATGAGGTAACTGTTTCAAAATATCCTTTGTTTGATTATCCGCCATACGAACTGGCTCTCGCTAGCCGCTTGGTAGATGTAGTAAAATATGAGTGTTTGGATGTATTGCATGTTCATTATGCTATTCCACATGCTTCTGCTGCATACATGGCGAAACAAATTTTGAAATCAAACGGAATTGAAATTCCGGTTATAACCACTTTACACGGCACAGACATTACGTTGGTAGGTAAGGACAGAACGTACAAACCTGTAGTTACCTTTTCCATCAATCAATCCGATGGTGTTACCTGTGTTTCGGAACATTTAAAAGAAGATACCTACAAACATTTCGAAATAACAAAAGACATAAAAGTTATACCAAACTTCATCGACCTAAAAAGATTTAGCCTAAAGCCAAAAGATCATTTCCGTAAAGCTATTGCCCCAAATGGAGAGAAATTACTAATACATACTTCCAATTTTCGTAAAGTAAAACGAGTTGCCGATGTGGTGAAGATATTTTCTAAAGTTTTAGAACAAATCCCTTCTAAATTATTGTTAGTTGGTGATGGCCCAGAACGGGGAGAAACCGAGCAATTTTGCAGAGAAATAGGCATTACAGATCATGTACGATTTTTAGGTAAACAAGATGCAGTAGAAGAAATTCTATCTGTATCGGATTTATTTATCATGCCTTCTGAATCTGAAAGTTTTGGATTGGCAGCATTGGAAGCAATGGCTTGTCAGGTTCCGGTAATTACTTCTAATGCCGGAGGATTACCTGAATTGGTAATACAAGGCGAAAGTGGTTTTTTGCATAATGTTGGCGATACTGATGCCATGGCAAAAAGCGCTATATATATTTTGAGCGATGAAAGCAGATTAAAACAATACAAGCAAAATGCACTTAAAAGAGCCAAAGAGTTTGATATAAGTATCATAATGCCCATTTATGAGCAATTTTATAAAGAAATATCCAAAGGATTTAAAAAAGCCTGCGATTAATATAGGTTAAGATTATCTTCTAAATTCAGCCCGTTTCTAAACACGGGTACTTAAAGCCCATAAAATATTCCCTTTTTAAGAAGAAAAGTTACATTTGTCTTAATGAAATCTGAAACGATTATTGTGATAGGCTCCAACGGACAAATCGGTACCGATTTAGTTGCAGAGTTAAGAACCAAATATGGCGGAAATAATGTAGTTGCTGCCGATATAAAACCACCAGATTACGACACTTTACAAGCCGGTCCGTTTGAATATTCTGATGTATTAGATACTAAAAATTTGACTGCCTTAGTAGAAAAATACAAACCTACACAGGTCTACTTATTAGCTGCGCTTTTATCAGCCGTAGGCGAACAAAAACCCAAAAAAGCTTGGGAATTAAACATGCAAGGTTTAATTAATGTGTTGGATTTAGTGTTAGAAAAAAAGGTTTTAAAAGTGTATTGGCCAAGTTCCATTGCTGTTTTCGGGCCTAACTCGCCGAAAGAAAATACCCCGCAACATTGTACCATGGACCCAAATACAATCTATGGAATAAGCAAGCTAGCAGGAGAACGTTGGTGCGAATATTATTTCTTAAAATATGGCTTGGATGTGCGCAGTTTGCGCTACCCAGGATTAATAAGCTGGAAAGCCGAACCAGGTGGCGGAACCACAGATTATGCCGTGCATATTTTCTACGAGGCATTAAAAAGTGCCACGTATTCGTGTTTTTTAAATGCACAAACTGAATTGCCCATGATGTACATGGACGATGCAATTAAAGCAACCATTGGGTTGATGGATGCCCCAGCATCGGATATAAAAATAAGATCGAGCTATAATGTAGGTGCCTTGCATTTTACACCCGAAGTGTTGGCTAATGCTATCCGAAAACACATCCCTAACTTTACGTTAAGTTATGTAGATAACGACCCAAGACAAGCAATTGCCAATTCTTGGCCTAAAAGCATTGATGATTCTGTTGCGCAGAAAGATTGGGGATGGCAACCCGATTTTGATTTAGATCGTATGGTGGCAGATATGTTAAAAAACTTGCAACAAAAATGACTTTCGAAGAGTTTTTTGTCAAGAAAAAGATTGATTTAAGCTCTTTTAAATTAGCTGAACCAACTTTGTTCGAAGAATTTAAATTGCATTATGAAAGCATGGGGGCAAAAAGCTTTGATCACTCCAAGAAATATTGGTTTAATAAATTGCGTAAGAGATTTGGGGCAATTAAAGATGAAGTTATTAATAAATAAATCTGCCCATTATTTCCTATTATCCTCACCAAGCACCATGCCCAAGTAGCTTTCGTATCGGCTTAAAGCAATTTCGCCTTGCTCAATGGCAGTAATTACGGCACAACCCGGCTCGTTTATGTGTTGGCAATTATTGAACTTACATTTGGGTAGTTTGGCCAACATTTCGGGAAAATAGCGTGAAATTTCCTTTTCCCCAATATCTACCAAACCTAATTCCTTTATTCCTGGAGTATCTATAATGAATCCACCTTCGGGCAGTTCAAACATTTCTGCAAAGGTTGTGGTATGTACACCCTTTGCAGAAAAATCAGATATCTCTGAAGTTTTCAAAGCAATATTCGGAATCAAATAATTAATTAAAGTAGATTTACCAACCCCTGAATGGCCTGAAAAAACAGAGATTTTATTCTGAAGCAAAGAAGCTAATTGGTACATGTTATGGCCCCTTAATGCCGAAACTTCTAAGCAATAATAACCTAACTTTGTATACAAACTTTCTAGCTCGCGCATTATTTCTATTTCTTCTACCGAATAAATATCAAACTTATTGAACACTAAAATAGCTGGCACCTGATAAGCCTCTGTAGTTACCAAAAACCGATCAATAAAACCCAACGAGGTACGAGGTTGTGCCAAGGTTACAACCAGCATGGCTAAATCTAAGTTGGCTGCAAGAATATGGCTTTGATGAGAAAGATTTGTAGCCTTCCGGATGATGTAATTATCGCGCTCAAAAAGTTCGGTGATGATTGCTGTTTCTTGCCCCTGTTCTTTTTCGAAAAGTACATTATCCCCTACTGCAATCGGGTTAGTAGAAACAATTCCTTTAATCCGAAATTTACCTTTTATACGGCAATCGTAGTACTGCCCGTCTTCGGCTCGTACAGTATACCAACTACCGGTTGATTTTGTTACTATTCCTTTCAAGGCAGCAAAAATACGCTAAAACACTTCACATGCAATGTTTTTAATTATTTCTGATTTGCCCATGGTGTAATAGTGCAAAACAGGCACTCCGGCTTTTACCAATTCTTTGCTTTGATGTATGCACCACTCTATGCCTATTTGTTTGGCTTTTTTTTCATCTGGGCATTCCAATACTGCTTCACTTAATTCATCTGGTATATCAATGTGAAAAATTTTAGGCAACGTGGTGAGTTGTTTCTTGCTGGATAGTGGTTTTATACCGGGAATTATGGGTACATTAATCCCTGCTTCTCTACACTTAACAACAAATTCAAAATACTTTTGGTTATCAAAAAACATTTGAGTTACGATGAACTCTGCTCCTTTATCTACTTTCATTTTCAAATAACGTAAATCAGATTTTAGGTTTGGAGCCTCGTAATGTTTCTCTGGATATCCGGCAACGCCAATACAAAAGTTGCTAGGCACTACATCTTTTACTTCATCGTGCAAATAAATTCCATTGTTCATGCGTACCACTTGCTCAATTAATTCAGATGCATAATTATGTCCGTCTTCTTCTTGTATAAAACCCCCGTCCTCTTTTCTAGCATCACCACGCAATAAAAGCACATTATCAATCCCTAAAAAATTCAATTCTATCAAAGCATTTTCTGTATCTTCTTTTGTAAATCCCCCGCAAATAATATGGGGCACCGCATCTACTTTATATTTAAACTGGATAGCTGCACAAATGCTTACCGTTCCTGGGCGTTTACGTATGGATACTTTTTTAAGATATCCATCAGGCATTTTCTTATAAATAAAATCTTCTCTATGATACGTTACGTCAATAAATGGTGGCTTGAATTCCATCAATGGATCTATAGAATCAAAAATAGATTTCATGCTTTGCCCTTTTAAAGGAGGCAATAACTCAAAAGAGAATAATGTTTTATTGTTTCTGTTGAGGATATGTTCAGTAATTTTCATTTTATTGATTAGGGTTGGTTTTTGTTAGTGGTTGGTGGTTGGTTTGTATCTAATAACTCAAAATTGGGCTTAGCCATTTTTCTATCTCTTCAATCGAGGTATTTTTTCGTTTGGCATAGTCTTCTACTTGGTCTTTTTGTATTTTGTTGATACCGAAATACGTAGACTTTGGGTGGGAAAAATAAAATCCGGAAACCGAAGATGCCGGGGTCATTGCCAAGCTTTCTGTTAAATTAATACCGGTATGTTTTGTTACCTCTAATAATTTAAATAGTGTAATTTTTTCGACATGATCTGGGCAAGCAGGGTATCCTGGCGCTGGACGAATACCACGGTATTTTTCTTCAATTAGGTCAGATGAAGTAAATTTTTCATTTGGCTCATAGCCCCAAAAATTAGTTCTTACCTGTAGGTGCAACCATTCTGCAAATGCCTCAACTAGTCGGTCGGCCAGCGCTTTTGCCAAAATGCTGTTATACTCATCGTGTTCATTCTCAAACTCAGCTACTAACTCATCTAAACCTATTCCGGTGGTAACTGCAAAAGCCCCCCAATAATCTTTCAGGCCGGTTTCCATTGGAGCAATAAAATCTGCTAATGCTTGGTAATGTAGCCCTTCGGCTTTTTGTGCTTGTTGCCTTAGAGTATAAATGGTTTCTAAAATTTCCGTTCTACTATCATCAGTATATAATATGATATCATCGTTGTTGCTATTTGCGGGATAAAAGCCAACAACCCCTTTGGCTTTTATTAATTTTTGGTCGATGATTTTATTAAGTAATACTTGTGCTTCATCAAACAATTTTTTTGCTTCTTGCCCGTAATCTGGGTGCTTAAAAATTCTTGGGTAGCTGCCTTTCAGTTCCCAGGTATGGAAAAATGGAGTCCAATCTATAAAATTTCTGATTTCATTTAAATCTACATCATCCATCACTTTTGTCCCTAAAAAAGTTGGTTTTGGTGGGATGTAATCGGTCCAATCTATTGGCGTTTTTTTCAGTCTGGCATCTGCTAAGGATGCAAATGTTTTTTGTTGATTTCTGGCTGCATGATTTTCGCTAAGTAATTGATATTCTTCTTTTATTGATTTAGAAAAAGAAGTCTGGCTATCCACGCCTAAAAGCTGACTAGCTACGGTAACACTTTTAGATGCATCGTTTACATGTACTACCGTTCCGGAATAATTTGGGGCAATTTTTACCGCGGTATGTATTCTGGATGTGGTAGCCCCGCCAATTAGCAATGGAATTTTAAGGTTGTTTCGTTCCATTTCCTTTGCTAAATGAACCATTTCATCTAAGGATGGAGTAATTAATCCGCTTAATCCGATAATATCCACTTGATGCTTTTGTGCTTCTTCCAAAATTTTTGTGGCAGGAACCATCACTCCCAAATCAATAATTTCGAAATTATTACAAGCTAACACCACCCCCACAATATTTTTTCCTATGTCGTGTACATCGCCTTTAACAGTTGCTAATAAAATTTTGGCTGGACCATTGTTGGTTTTGACTGTATTTTCAGATTTATTATTTACTTCTAACTTGGCTACCCGCTCCTTCTCAGCCAATAAATAAGGCTCTAGAATGGCAACTGCTTTTTTCATTACTCTGGCACTTTTAACCACTTGCGGTAAAAACATTTTGCCAGCACCAAATAAATCTCCAACCACATTCATTCCTGCCATAAGCGGTCCTTCAATCACGTGAAGTGGCTTGTCGTATGCTAAGCGAGCTTCTTCAACATCCATTTCTAGAAAATCAACGATTCCTTTTACTAAAGAATAACTCAATCGATCTTCAACCGATTGATTGCGCCATTCCAATACCTCCTGAACTTTTTCTTTGTTATTCTTTACTGTTTCGGCAAAATTTACAAGTTGTTCCGTTGCATCTGGCCTTCTATTAAGAAGCACATCCTCTACTTTCTCCAGTAAATCTTTGGGAATATTTTCATACACTTCCAACATGCCTGCATTCACAATTCCCATGTCCAAACCAGCTTTTATGGCATGGTATAAAAATGCCGAGTGCATGGCTTCTCTTACGGTATTATTTCCTCTAAATGAAAAAGAAATATTACTTATCCCTCCACTAACTTTAGCATATGGTAAGTTCTGTTTTATCCATCGTGTTGCCTCAATAAAATCAACCGCATAATTATTATGCTCATCCAATCCGGTGGCAACGGTTAATATATTGGGATCGAAAATTATATCTTGTGGAGGGAATCTTACATTATTGACCAGCAAATCATAAGATTTTTTACAAATTTCTATTCTTCTATCTAGGGTATCTGCTTGTCCCTTTTCATCAAATGCCATTACTACTACAGCGGCGCCGTAGTTTTTTATTTTATAAGCATACTCAATAAATTTTTCTTCTCCTTCTTTGAGTGATATAGAATTTACAATGGCTTTACCTTGTAAACATTTTAATCCTGCTTCAATCACTGTCCACTTAGAAGAATCTACCATTATGGGTAATCTGGCAATCTCTGGTTCGGCTTGTAATAGGTTAAGGAATTTTACCATAGCAGCTTCCGAATCCAGCATGCCTTCATCCATGTTTACATCCAATATTTGCGCTCCGCCTTCTACCTGTTGACGAGCAATAGCAAGTGCTCCTTCATAATCTCCGGAAAGGATGAGTTTTGCAAATTTTGGAGAGCCGGTGATGTTGGTTCGTTCGCCAATGTTCACAAAATTGCTTTCGGGCAAAACAGTAACCGATTCTAACCCACTTAATCTTAGAAAAGGCTCTATTATTGGTTTTTGTCTGGGGGAAGAATTTTGGGCTATTTGCGCGATGTGTTTTATATGTTTGGGGGTAGTGCCGCAACATCCTCCAACTATGTTTAGAAATCCGTTGGATACAAAATCGTGTAGGTGCATTCCCATCATTTCGGGACTTTCATCGTACTCGCCAAACTCATTTGGCAAACCAGCATTGGGGTAAGCACTTACAAAAGTGTCGGCTTTTTCTGCCAATTCTTGTATGTAAGGTCTCATTTCTTTAGCGCCTAATGCACAATTAAGTCCAATACTAAGTAAGTTGGCGTGGCTCAACGAATTTAAAAATGCTTCGGTTGTTTGACCTGATAAAGTTCTGCCACTTGCATCGGTGATGGTACCAGAAATCATCAATGGGATTGCAAGGTGTTTTTCGGATAGATATCGTTGTGCAGCTACCAAAGCCGCTTTGGCATTTAAGGTGTCAAATACGGTTTCAATCAATAGTAAATCAGAACCACCATCTACCAAACCTCTTACTTGTTCGTAGTATGCAGCTTCTAATTGGTCGAACGTGATGGCTCTAAATCCGGGGTCATTCACATCTGGCGATAGAGAAAGAGTTCGGTTAGTAGGGCCAATAGCCCCTGCTACAAATCTTGGTTTTTTTGGGTTTTGGTCAATGAATTTTTTAGCTACTTCTTTTGCAATTCTAGCAGCTTCATAATTTAACTCATACACCAAATCTTCCATGTGATAATCTGCCATGGATATGGCATTAGAACTAAAGGTGTTGGTTTCAACAATATCGGAGCCTGCTTCAAAATAAGATGCATGGATAGAAGCAATGATTTCTGGTTTGGTTAAACACAATAAATCATTATTCCCATTTACATCAACACGGTGTTCTTTAAATCTGTTTCCTCTAAAATCTTGCTCATTTAGTTTGTATTGCTGAATCATGGTACCCATGGCGCCATCCAAAACCAAAATACGTTTACTAAGCAAGTGCTTAATATCTTCCATTACTGCTTGGTTAAAAAATTGGCTTATAAGAGAGTCGTTCGGAAACGTTTCTTCCATCTTATCTTTTCTCGCTTCTAGCGAGATAGAATTTAGCACCTTGTAAGCACAGGTTGCTAAGACTTCGTAGGGTCTAATCCCTCCGTCTTTCTTGATAAGCAATGCAAAGAAACGTTAAATGGTGCTAATTTACAAATCTGTAATCAACCTAAATACTTAACATTAAATTAACATTGGGTACAGTATTTTTGATGCAAACCTAAAAATGTGAAAAAGCTATTTCTGTTTGCTTTCCTACTAGTTTTAACTTCTTCTTGCTTTAAAAAATACGATGCTAAAATCACTATTGATGGTTCTAGTTCCGTATATCCGATTACTGAAGCAGTAGCCGAAGAGTTCAGAGAGGTAGAGCCTGACATTCGGGTTACGGTTGGTGTTTCAGGAACGGGCGGTGGTTTCAGGAAATTTACGAGAGGCGAAACGGATATATCAAACGCATCCAGACCAATTACAGCAATTGAAATTAAAGCTGCCCAAGAAAACGGAATCGAATTCATAGAAATACCAGTTGCTTATGATGGTTTAGCAGTAGTTGTAAGCACTGAAAATGACTTTGTAGATTATTTAACTATTTCTGAATTAAAGAAGATTTGGGAACCTGAAGCACAGGGTGTAATTAAATCATGGAAACAGGTTAGAGAGTCTTTTCCGGATGTTCCACTAAATCTTTATGGTGCAGGCACCTCTTCAGGTACTTATGACTATTTTACTGAAGCAGTAGTTGGCAAAGCAAAATCATCTAGAGGGGATTACACTGCAAGCGAAGACGATAACGTATTGGTGCAAGGTGTCTCAACTGATAAGGGCGGATTGGGTTATTTTGGATTAGCCTATTATTCTGAAAATGCCGGAAAACTAAAATTAGTACCGATAGACGATGAAAACCCAGAAAACGGAACTGCACCAGTTTTACCGAGTGCAGCTTCTGTAAACGACGGATCATACGGCCCTTTAGCCAGACCTGAGTTTATTTATGTAAGCCTTAAAGCTGCCAACGACCCTTACGTACAAAAATTTATAAAATTTTACATGGAGAATGCTCCTGTGTTGGTAGAAGAAGTTGGCTATATACCGCTCTCAAAAGAAGCATATCAAATTGCATACGAACGTTTTCTTAAAAAAATTCCGGGTAGTATGTTTGATGACAAATCGCATGTAGGAGTAGATTTAATTAAGATATTAAGATCTGAGAATGAGTAATTTTTTTCGATTATTTTCTAACATCACAGAGAATAAAGCTAAAATAAAAGAAGGCATTATTGAGTTTGTGCTGTTGCTATGTAGTTTGGTAACCATAATAACTACGGCAGGTATTATTGTGATATTAACCGTAGACACGTATGCCTTTTTTAAAGAAGTTTCCATCATCGAATTTTTTACTGGCACAGAATGGACGCCTCTGTTTGAGCAGAAAAAATTCGGGATTTTACCTTTAGTTACTGGTACATTACTCACTACCATTATAGCCATTTCTGTAGCGGTGCCAATAGGTTTAACTATTGCTATCTACCTAAATGAATACGCACCTAAAAAACTTACACAAGTAATTAAACCAACGTTAGAAATATTAGCAGCAATCCCGACTGTAGTATATGGTTTTTTTGCATTAGTATTTGTTACTCCAATTTTACAATCCATCTTCCCAACTTTATCTGGCTTTAATGCTCTATCTGCTGGTTTGGTAATGGGAGTAATGATTATTCCTTATGTTTCATCTTTAAGTGAAGATGCTTTAAGAGCAGTACCAAATTCACTACGCGAAGCTTCTTATGGCATGGGGGCAACTAGGTTTCAAACCGCTTTTAAAGTGATGATACCTGCAGCTTCTTCTGGTATTATTGTTTCGGTAATTTTAGCTATTTCAAGGGCCATTGGCGAAACCATGATTGTAGCCATTGCAGCAGGCCAACAACCCAGATTTACCTTCAACCCCTTAGAATCTGTTGAAACCATCACCACTTACATTGTACAAGTAAGCATGGGCGATGTGCCACAAGGCTCGTTAGAATACCGCACCATATTTGCTGCCGGTATTACCCTATTTATCTTCACATTTATATTAAATAGTATTAGTTTTTGGGTGAAAAAGAAATATCAGGAGCGTTATGAATAGTTCACGTAAAAATCAACTGATTGATTCGGCATTTAAATACTTTGCCATTGCTTGCACTTCCATAGGGCTTATCGTGTTGGCTGTTTTATTGTTTGATATTATTTCTAAAGGATTTAGCCGACTTAGTTGGGATTTTCTAACTAATCTTCCTTCCCGAAATTCCGA
>JBGTLU010000025.1:0-104134 GCA_041743935.1 Sphingobacteriaceae bacterium | reverse complement strand
AACAATAAAATTGTAGAAAGATTACAGATTACTTTTGAACCAAGAAAGTTTAATTAAGATCCTGAGATGTAACTTTCTAATTGTTCAATGGTTGTTTTCTGTTCATCCATGATGGATTTAACAATATCACCTATAGAAATTACTCCAGCTAATTCTCCTTTATCTAAAACAGGTAAATGTCTAATTCTTTTTTCTACCATGATGTTCATGCAATAATCTACTGAATCATCTGGTGATACGGAAATCACTTTTTCTGTCATGATATCTCTAACATGTGTTTCTCTGGACGATTTACCTTGCAAAATTACTTTTCGAGCATAATCGCGCTCAGAAAAAATACCTGCAAATTTAGCCCCTTCTAACACTACTAATGCACCAATATTTTTATCGATTAAAATTTCTAAGGCTTCATACACACTTTGATCGCACTGACAAGTATATACTGTGTTTCCTTTGGATAATATAATGTTGCGAACTTTTTTCATGATGGCTAAATTTTGTTCAGATAAATCTAAGAAATGAAAAAGCAAAATACAAGTTTTAATTAAATACAATTTTTATTTTAGGAGGATGATTGGCTTAGGTATTGCAATGTGTTGGTTATGAAATTATCCATTTTCTCCTTTCTAATTTTTATTCAACTATTGGTTAGCGCTACTGCCTGTTCGCAAAAACCACAAAACAGTGAGGTTGCAGTAGTTAATGTAGAAATAAAATCTGCTTTAACAGATAGTATCATGTTAAACAAAGAAATGGTTACGGGTAAAATAGAATACAAACAAGACCCTGATTTTATTTTGGTAGACAAAGAATTTAGTTCTAAACCAATTTATCTACGTAAAGAGACCTACCAAGCTTTTAAAGCAATGCATGCAGCAGCCAAAGCCGATGGCATACAATTAACTATTATTTCAGGTACCAGAAATTTTAACGAACAAAAGGCGATTTGGGACCGAAAATGGGAGGCTAATCGTAGTTCGGGGAAATATAAAACCGATTCTGCCAATGCAAAAAACATACTGCGTTTTAGTTCCATGCCTGGTACTTCGAGGCATCATTGGGGTACAGATATCGACCTAAATAATCTTAATAATAGTTATTTTGCTTCCGGAAAAGGGAAAACAGAATACGATTGGCTGGTTGCCAATGCCGGGCGATTTGGTTTTTGCCAAGTTTACGATGATAAACAAATAAGTGCGAGAAAAGGCTATGAGCAAGAAAAATGGCATTGGTCATATCTGCCATTGGCCACCAAGTATTTAGCTTTTTACCAAAAGGAAATTACTTACCAAGATATCTCTGGATTTAAAGGAGCAGAAATAGCCCAGAAACTAAATGCCATTGAAAATTATGTATGGGGGATTTCGGAAAAATGTAAGTAATTAAACATCCAAAGGTTTCGTCACCCTACTCATAAATTAGGTAAATGAATTATTTTTCGTGCCATGCCATTGAATATAAATAAATGAAATGGCATGGATAAATACCAATATAACCTTCCCCATAAACCATTGGGGCGGAAAGTAGCAATCTGACTTAAGAAATTTTTGCCATTACGTTCCAGTATTTTAATTTCTAACCAGGCCTCTCCGGGTAATTTCATCTCGGCATATAAAAGCAATCGTTTATAGTTATCATCCGCCAAAAGTACTCGCCAAAAATCTAAAGCATCCCCAGCTCTGATATCAGTTGGGCTTCTACGTCCTCTACGTAATCCAACTCCACCAAAAAGTTTATCTAAATATCCTCGCAAAACCCAAAGCCAATTCAAATAATACCAACCCCGTATACCGCCAATAGACCAAATATTATTTTTTACTTCTTGGGTGTTTCTGTCAAACTCTACAAATACTTTATATTGGTAACAACCATTAATTGGCACTTTAATTTGATTCATAAAATCGCCGGTAAGTAAACCGGCATTTAAGGCATCTTTCCAACTAGAAATAATAGAATTTTGCTCAATTTTCACAAAGGCAAGTTCCAGGGCTTCGCGATAGCTGAAACAGATGTGCGGTAGAATAGTCTTTATATCATTGTTTTTGCAAACCACTTCATTGCGCATACTATCTACCAAACTTTTGGCAAGTGGATAGGATGTAGAAGTAATAAAATACAACCAATAAGAAGAGAGTTTTGGAGTTAAAACCGGAATAGTAATAATCCACCGTTTTAATTTTCTTACCGAAGCATACGTCAACAACATTTGTTTGTAACTCAGAATATCGGGCCCGCCAATGTCAAAGACTTTATTATACGTTTCCTCTTTACCTAAAACCTTTTCCAAATAGAATAGAACATCGCGTATGGCAATGGGCTGACAGCGAGTTTGCAACCATTTTGGGGTAATCATTATCGGCAATTTTTCGGTTAAGTCTCGTATAATTTCAAACGATGCACTTCCCGAACCGATGATGATTGCTGCACGCAAGATGGTACATGCTATGCCACTTTCTTGCAAAATGCTTTCTACATTTCTTCTGGATTTTAGATGAACGGATAACTGTTCGTCATTCACAATCCCACCTAAATAAACAATTTGCTTGACCTTAGTTTGTGTAATGGCGTTTGTAAAATTACTCGCACATTCTTGCTCTAAATCATAAAAATTGGTGTTGCTGGTACCCATAGAGTGCACCAAATAAAATGCAGCATCTATATCATTGGGGATTTCTGTTAGAGTTTCCGGTTTTAGTAAATCGCCGGTGATAACTGTTATTTTATCGGTGTATTCGCTACTTTCTGAAAATCTGCGGGCATCACGTACCATACACACCACTTGGTGTCCGTGTTGTAACAGCACCGGCAGCAAGCGTGCACCTATGTAACCATTTGCGCCGGTGAGTAGTAATTTCATGGTATTTAGCTATGCCAGATACTCAGATCTGGAGTGTACGTGCGGGTATTTACTTTTGCTTTTAACTCGTGCAAAATACTGTATAAACCAAAGTTTGTGCGATTTACATAGATGAAATGTTTTACTCCACGAGCCTGCTTAAATTCTTTCATTTTAGAAATTCTTTCTCCGTAATAATATAATTTCTTGAAATAATCTTCCGGAGCAAAATCAAACTCTTCGGCAGCATACGGGCTGGCAAAAAGTTCAATCATTTCTTTGTAATTTTTATAATAAAACTCCACTTGTGCCGGTGTGTCGGTATCCCAAATCATTTGGAGCTTACGGAAATTAGCGATGGTTTTATCTTTGTCCTGCAATACGTTTGAAAACGTATAGGAGAAAAATGGCACATAAAAATCATCGGGGATTTCTTTTATACATCCAAAATCAATGATACCTAAATTACCTTCAGGAGTGATTAAAAAATTACCTGGGTGTGGATCGGCATGAACTGCTCGCATTCTATGTTGCTGAAAACTGTAGAAATCCCACAATGCCTGACCTATTTTGTTCCTGCTTTCTTGGCTCGGATTGGTTTTTAGGTACTCGCGCAAATGCATGCCGGGCATCCAATCCATGGTAATGATTCTACTACTAGAAAGTTCGGGGTAATAACTCGGGAAAACAATGTTCGGAATAGAAGAACATGCCTTAGCGAAAGATTGAGATCTTCGTAATTCTAACTCATAATCGGTTTCTTCAACTAAACGTTCTTCTACTTCTTTTAAATAAACATCCAATTCTTTTTCGCTCATACCTAATAAACGGAAGGCAAAAGGTTTTATAAGTTTTAGGTCGGATGAAATACTATCCCCTACTCCGGGATATTGTATTTTAATGGCTAATTTTTTACCATTTAAGGTTGCCTTGTGTACCTGACCAATGGAAGCAGCATTGCTAGATTTTATATCAAAAGTATCGAATATCTTTTCGGGGGTTTGTCCAAAATACTTTGTAAAAGTACGAACCACCAGTGGGCCAGAAAGCGGTGGAGCAGAGTACTGAGCTTGTGAGAATTTATCTACGTATGCTTTAGGGAGAATATTTTTATCCATGCTTAGCATTTGTGCCACTTTTAAAGCACTCCCTTTTAACTGACTCAAAGAATTATAAATATCCGCAGCATTATCTTCATTTAACTCATCGCGGCTATGCTCCGGGTTGATTAATTTTTTGGAGTAATGTTTAATGTAATTGCCACCAATTTTAAATCCTGTTCCTACAAATTTTGCTGAGCGCTCAATCTTAGATACCGGTATACTATTTTGCTCCTTCATATGTTATTTTGCCATTCTTGGCTAAAAATTTTCCGTATTCAATCAAATTATCAATGGGTGATCTGCTCATCAAATCAAACGTTACATTGATTCCTTTTTCAATGGCTTCATCCGTTTTCTCGAAACCGGCACTATCATCCGTAACCCAAAAATTAACGATAAAAGCTAGCTGTACCCAAAGAGCATCCTTATATTTATCGCTGATAAATTTCCGTTCTGTAAGTTCTTGAGAATCTAAACCCTCAGCAATTAAAGCATCGGCATATTGCTCGAAACTAGCTTTCATTTTTTTAAAAATGGCTGGAGTATGAAAAGATTTTCCGGCTTGTTTGATACTATAAACCGCAAAACTTCTTTTATTTTTTAAATTCTCTGTGAAGGTGTAGTAAAAAGCTAATGCTTTTTCGCGGGTAGAATAATTTTGATAAACTTCCTGATTTTGGATGTCTGTGATGGTTTGTTCCAATAATTCTAACCAAATATCCGAATCTATCGCATCAAAACTGCTGAAATGATTATAAAAATCACCCTCCTTCATTTTTATATTTTTGGTAAAAACATAAACAGAATTAGGCTTTTCGTTATGGGTTAATACATAATCTATGTAAGCATCCACGATTTTTGTTTTACTATTTACAGCCATGATTATTGATTTTGATTAAAAATATAACAGATGTAGAATGGATTAGTTTGAAAGAAGAAAGCTGAAAGTTGGAAATTGAATTGAATTAGTTAATAGAAAGAACAAAAGCCCCTTAGAGAACCGTCAATTTTCTGTCTGGCTTTGCATAGCTCAAACGCTTATTCCTTTGAGTATTGTGGTAGCTATCCAATGCCGATACTGTTATAGAATCTGCTTTTTCAATATCAATGTATCCATCATCCAAAACAAAATTATCTACCATTAGTATCTCCAAAATTTCGCCTATAACTAGCTGGGTATCGTTTAGTGTTATTGGAATAATCTCTTTAACCTTCAATCCTATACGGATATTAGCCTCTGCAACATAAGGTGCATTTATTTTTTCTGTTAGATAAGGAGTTAATCCAACAGCATCAAACTCCGAAATCTCTTTATCGTAACGGGCACTGCACTGGTGTGCTTTTTCAATGATGTTGGAATTAATATGATTGATGGTGAAATAGCCAGTTTCTAAAAGATTTTCTAATGTATGCCTAGGGCTTGCAGCAGGTCTTATTACTATTCCCATCAAAGAAGGATTTGCACCCAAGTGAATTATTTGAGTGAAAATTGCCAAATTGGTTTTACCATTTATATTTTGAGTGCCAATTAAGTTTGCCGGCTTAAAACCTGGCAATGAATTGATGAAATGAGTGCGGTAATTTTTCTCCATAGCCGATAAATCATCGGCAGAAAAAACAACTAGACTCATATAGCCTGATGATTAAATGGTTGCAATACAAACTCTGAAACAACCGATGTAGATGGCTGTTGGCACAAAAACCAAATACTTTTTGCAGCCTCTTGAGCGGTAATAAATTTTTCTCGCTGTACTCTTAAATCAATGGTATCCCAGAACTCGGTATCTGTTCCACCAAAATAAACATTGGTAATTCTAATTTCGGTGCGTTTTAACTCTTCCCTTACCGATTTCAACATCCCATTTAAACCATATTTTGAGGCAGAATAAGCAGCTGCACCTGCCATGGGCGTTTTGCCCAAAACCCCCGGCAAGTTAATTATTAACCCCTTACCGTTTGTTTTCATAGTAGGTAAAAAAGCTTTTAAGAGATTAAAGGCACCTACTAAATTTACTTGTATGGAGGTATTAAAATCTTCGGAAGTTAAATTTTCTAACGGTTTTATTATACCAACACCACTAGCGTTTATTAATATATCAATAGAAGGAATTTGAGTATGAATTTTCTCAGCAACGGTTTGTACTGCATCGTAACTAGAAACATCCAAACTAAAAACTTGGTTTGGGTTTAAACCTAATTCTAAAGATAGTTTATCTAATTTTTCTGTATTTCTACCAGTTATGAAAATGTTTGCACCAGATTGCTTTAGCAACTTAGCAGTATTGGAACCGATGCCTCCGGAGGCACCTACAATCAGAACATTTTTCCCTACTAATTTTTCCATTCTTGTATTTCTAATCTATGTATTTCAAAAATTCGGCTCTTGTATCGGCATCTAAAAACTTTCCGCAATACTCGGAAGTGATGGTAGAACTGTTTACATCTTTCACTCCTCTAGACGATACACAAAGGTGTTGAGCATCTATTACCACTGCTACATCTTCTACTCCTAACAATGATTTTAGCTCGTTAGCTATTTGCATAGTTAATCGTTCTTGCACTTGTGGTCGTTGGGCATAGTATTGTACAATTCGGTTTAATTTGGATAAGCCTATAACTTTACTCTTTGCAATGTATGCCACATGAGCAACCCCAATAATTGGTACAAAATGGTGCTCGCAATTGCTATATAGGGTGATGTTTTTCTCTACTAGCATTTGATTGTATTTGTACTTGTTCTCAAATAGTGCTATGGCAGGTTTATTAGCAGGATTTAATCCTTTAAATATCTCCTGAACATACATTTTTGCCACTCTTTTGGGCGTTCCTTTTAAACTATCGTCTGTAAGATCCAAACCAAGAGTATGCATTATTTCTCTAAAATGTGATTCAATTTTTTGGATTTTAGCTGCATCATTCATCTCAAATGCATCTGGTCGGATGGGTGTTTCTGTAGAAGTAGCAACATGTTCATCACCAAGTAAATCAAAGAGTTCTTCTTCACTTAAAACTCTATCCTGTATTGGGTTATTAATATTCATCAGTACAATTTTTTAGACTAAAACAGCGGTTTGTTTTTTCATGATTTTTTTATCGCGAAACATTTCTTCTAATTTTTGATAGCGATAATCGAAGATTTGCTTTACTTGCTTGCCTACAAAAAGCCAGTTGGCAAATTGCCCTAATATCCCGAATGGTATCACATAACTAATAATATCATTCATTTCAACGCCACCATCTACCTCTTTGAAATGATGTTCGTGGTGCCACATGGCATATGGGCCAAATCGTTGTTCATCAACAAAATAATGGGGCTCGTGAACTTGGGTAATTTCTGTTACCCAATTCATTGGTATGCCGGCAATTGGAGAAACAGTATAACTAATTATCTGTCCGGCATAGGTTTTCTCATTGCCATTATCTGTTTTTATAATAAACCCCATGTGTGCAGGGGTAATTTCTTTTAGATTTTTGGGGGATGAGAAAAAGTTCCATGCTTGCTCTATAGTAAGTGGTAAAAACTGTTTTGTTTTTAGTTGATACATTTTCATGAAAAGTTAAACAAGGTTATAGTCGGAAAGTTTTAAGGAATATAAATTGTATTAAACTTGCTCGAAAAACCAGAGTGTAAATTGTACAAACAAAAAATAACGGAACAGCATTCAATGTTTCTGTTCCGTTATTACTGTAAAAATTTAATTTTTTTAAAATGTAGATGTATTATCTATCTAACAAAATGTTTAAGTTGTATTATTTCTTGATCAGATAAATATCTCCATTTACCTCTTGGTAAATCTTTTTTAGTTAATGGACCAAACAGCACCCTATCTAATTTTTGCACTTCGTAACCAAGGTGTTCAAATATTCTTCTGATAATTCGGTTTTTACCGCTTTGTATTACAACACCAACATCCTTTTTAGTTCCTCCTTCTACATAGGCAATCTCTTCAACTTGAATAGGACCATCTTCTAATACCAAGCCTTTTCTAATTTTATCCATGTCCTCTTTCTTCAATACTTTATCTAAACTGATATCGTAAATTTTTTGAATCTTATTTCTAGGATGCGATAATTTTTCGGCTAAATTACCGTCATTAGTTAGTAAAATTAAACCGGTAGTATTTCTATCTAATCTACCAACCGGGTAAACTCTTTCGGATGTTGCATTTGCAATAAGACCCATAATCGTTTTACGTTCTTGTGGATCGTTTGTAGTAGTTATAATATTTTTGGGTTTATTAAGTAAGATGTAAACGTTTTTTTCGCGTTTCAGTAATTCGCCATTATAGCGTATTTTATCTCCTGGCTTAACTAAATACCCAAGTTCATTAATCACCTCATCGTTTACACGTACAGTGCCTGCTTTTATAAGGTCATCTGCTTTTCTGCGAGAACAAATTCCTGCGTTTGCAATAAACTTATTCAACCGGATATTACCAGTTGAAGCATGTTGTTTCTCACTGTTTTTAGAATCTTTAAACTCTTTTCTGGGCGAATAATTTTTAGTGTACGGTTTATCATAAGATGATTTTCTATCAAATGATCTTTTACTATCTCCAGAATCAGATTGTCTTCTATTTACTTTTTTACTTTCGGCAGTATCTGAGCTTATCCGTTTATCGATTGGTTTTTCTTCCGACCTTACTCTATCCGATTTCCTATTATCAAATTTTCCTTCCCGTTTTCCGTACGTTTTTCGTTCAGTTCTGTTTTCATCAGGTCTACCTTTAGTTGATTTTCTTCCTGATTCACTTTCGTCTCGTTTACTAAACGTTTTCTTTTCACTTCGTTTATCAAAGGGCTTATCGTACTCAGTTCTTTTATCGCTTGGTTTTCTTCTCCCTTTAGACTCAAAATCAGAGTTTTGTACAGATGTACGTTTATCTTGATAAGCAGATTCTTTTAAATTTGATCTGGATCGTGTTGATCTGCTATCCTCACTTTGTAGTTTTCCACCAGTATTCTTTCTTCCTTCAAATGAATTTGACTTGGCAGATTTGCTTTTTGATGCGCCTTTAAAGCCATTTTTTGGCTTTCTATCGGACTTGTCTTCTCGACTTTTCCTTTCGTTGTTCATAACTTAATTTTCACAAAGGTAAACTAATTATAATCTTTAATTATATAAAATGCTGAAAATCAATTTAAATAATTTACTATTGGCACGATACTTGTAATTGTGCTCGAGATTTTAAATGACTTTTTGATTTAAATGCCACATGGCATTCAAACTGGTCAAAATAAAAGCATTATGAAGAAGTACATATTTACAAGTGTACTAACCATAACACTTTTCGCCATTTCGAAATTGTTTATGTTTAGTACTGCAATCCATTCTACCAATAATTTTTCTCTTTTAGAAGGACAAATTACATTAGGCACACCTCTACCAAGTACCTTAAATTTCGCAGGAGAATTAGTTCCCATTGATAATTACGATGTCTATTTAAAAATGGAAGCTGCGCTGAAAAAGCAAAACTTTGCAGCTACCAAAACCAATAGCATGCATAAGCGTGCAAAACAATGGTTCAAAGTAATTGATCCAATTTTAAAACGCCATGGTATTCCGGAAGATTTTAGATACGTTCCTTTTATAGAATCCATGTTCCGCTCAGGAACCTCAGCACGTGGTGCAGATGGTTTTTGGCAATTCATGCCAGAAACGGCTCGTCATTTTGGGTTAAGAGTGGATGAAGAAGTAGATGAACGAATCGATGTAATTAAATCTACTCATGCAGCCTGCAGATATTTAAAAGCTTTATACAAAGAGTTCGGAAGTTGGACCTTAGTTGCAGCGGCTTATAATATTGGAGAGGGAAAATTATTAAGAACCATGAGTGCACAAAATAATGAGGACTACTACACATTAACATTAAATAAAGAAACTTCTGAGTACTTATATAAAATAATAGCCGCTAAAGAAGTGTTTACTAGGCCATCTGACTACGGATACACAGTAAATTAAATTTATACAATCTATATTTTCTATCCGTTGTGAGTATATTCTTACAGCGGTTTTTTTGTTCCTATATTAAACCAGGAATCTATAAAAAGACGATTTAGTAGAATATCGTTACTTTTAATCTACAAATAATGAAAAGAAACATTGTACTAGATTATTTGAACGATTTTATTTCGCTTATTTATCCCGAAATTTGTTTGGGATGCGGTAGTGCTTTATTCAAAAATGAAGAAATAATATGTACTCTTTGTTTGAACGATTTGCCATACACGAATTATCATCAATATCCCAAGAATCCGGTTGCAAAAAGCTTTTGGGGTAAAGTACACATTGAAGCGGCAACAGCCTTTTTATTTTTTAAAAAAGGCACAAGAGTACAAACCCTCTTACACCAATTAAAATACAGGAATCAAAGCATTGTGGGCAAAAAACTGGGTAAAATTTATGGTAATATATTGGTAGGTGATGAACCATATAACCAAATTCAAGGCATAGTACCTGTTCCTTTACATCCAGACAAATTAAAAAAACGAGGTTATAACCAAAGTGAATCATTTGCAAGAGGATTATCAGAAACAACGGGGTTACCCGTCTACCTCAATTTAGTAAGAAATAAATTTACCGATACCCAAACCAGAAAAAGCAGGTTTGATCGTTTTAAAAACGTAGACCAAGTTTTTACAATCAATAATCCAGAAGAGTTGATAAATAAACATCTATTATTGGTAGATGATGTTGTTACAACGGGTTCTACACTACAAGCTTGTGCAGAGGCGTTATTGAACATTGATGGAGTAAAAATTTATGTTGCTACCATCGCTACAGCCAACTAATTATATATTTGCTTAGATGATATTTCGGGTTATTGTTTTTACATCAGTACTAGTAATCATATTTGCATCCTGCAGAAAAGAGCCAATAATTACTGAAGATCCAAATTCAATTTTACGTTTCTCTACAGATTCCATTTTATTTGATACTGTTTTTACCAGTGTTGGATCTACTACTAAACGATTAAAAGTTTATAATCCTAATAAAAGCACAGTTAGAATAAGTAATATCCGATTAGCAGGTGCACCTCAATCTAACTTTTCGATAAATGTTGATGGTATTGCTGCCAGTGATGTAATTAATTACGAACTAAGAAGTAATGATTCTATGCTGGTTTTTATAAAAGTTACTATAGACCCTAATGCTAGCCAAACTCCATTTATCGTTTCAGATTCTATTCTCTTTACTACCAATGGTAATCTACAAAAAATACAATTAACTGCTTTTGGTCAGAATGCCCGATTTCTAAAAGATAGTATCTTAACAGGAAATATAAGCTGGGATAAAGCTTTACCATATGTAATCTACAATTCTGTTTTAGTAGATAAAAATGCCAAATTATCTATTGAGGGGGGCGCAAAACTACATTTCCATAAAAATTCAACTCTTTTTGTTTCGGGAACATTAGAAGTTAAAGGAACACAATCAGATTCTGTTATTTTTCAAGGCGATAGGTTAGAATCTCAATTTTCAGAAGCACGGGGACAATGGAACGGAATTCACCTCTTGCGTGGTAGTTTAAACAACAAGATTAATTATGCCGTAGTAAAAAATGCCATTACCGGAATTAGAGTAGATTCTTTACCAGAAGATAATAGTTCTAACCCAAATGTATTTATAAGTAATACAGTTATCCGAAACATGAGTTTTGCAGGCATATTAGGATTAAATGCAAGAATATATGGCATTAACAATCTCTTATTCAATTGTGCCCAGTACAATATTTTAGGTGCACTAGGTGGAGAATATGACTTTAGACAAAACACATTTACTACTTTTAACAATCAGTTTCTAAGACAAACTCCTGGTGTTGTATTTACAGATAACCTTACCAATCCGCTTAGAACTGAAAAACTAATTGTAACCTTAGTTAACAATATAATTTGGGGGGGATTAAATGATGAATTGTTAATTGATAGAAAAGGTAGCGCTAGCCCTAAACTTCTAATCCAAACAAATTTGATCAGGACTACAAACTCTGTATTTAATACCTCCGGTAATTTAATTAACCAAAATCCATTGTTTGTACTACCAGACAGGGGCAATTTTCAGTTAAGCCCAAATAGTTTAGCTCGCCAAAAGGGAACAGATATAAGTAACGAAGTTAGATTTATACATTTTGTAAACAAAGATTTGCCAGGAGCACAAAGATTTTTCCCTTCATCTTTAGGGTGTTACGAATAATATTAAATTATTTTGCATTTTTTGTAACTCTAGTACAACTCCTGCCGTATAAGTATTCGAGAGCGTTAATTTAGATTGACAAATAGGCCGATAAGTAATTATCGGTCTTTTTGTTTTTCTAGCTATTTCCTATACTCTATGCAAGTTGAAGTAATTAAATACCCCTATTAAAATTATTATTAATTTTTTGTAACTTTTAGTTATGTCGTGCCGTATAAGTAAAAGAGAGCGTTAATTTAGATTGACAAATAGGCCGATAAGTAATTATCGGTCTTTTTGCTTACGTATATTTTAAATTATTGCCAAGTATTTCATAACTAATTGATAATCTGGCTAATTAATTTTTCATTTTTGTGTAACTATTAGTTATGACATGCCGTATAAATGATAGAGAGCGTTAATTTAGATTGACAACAAAACCGATAACTTTTTATCGGTTTTGTTGTTTTATGTGTGGTCTTAGTACTTTTGCAAAAATCATAACGCTTGAATTATCACCAAAATAAAACCGCCGAAGAAGAATTTATCGATTCTATCCTGGATTATGCAATAATCACTATTGCTCTATTAATACAATTCTCCCTGGTAAGAGTTATAGATTATATTTTAATCTCAGAAACTTATCTGTTTCTGAAAGATTCAGTTCAACTATTTAAATTCATTCTGACTGATTTATTTCTGGTAAGTAAACCGTTACTAATTACATTCCCAATTTATTTGTTGTTACGTTTTCTCAACAAACGTTTGGCTATACTAAGTTTAATAACTTGCTATGGATGTTTGGTATTAATTTATCTTTTGGCTGTAATGTTAGGTAGTATGACTAAAAATGTAGCAGGAATAGAAACAATAGATTATACATACATAGATAGTATAGATTTAGTTATGATACCTGATTTGATTCTTATTCTACTCGTGCTCATCGTAGTTATTCTAGTTTTTATACCGTATTTATTTACACTAAAAAGTAAAAAACCGAGCTTTAACTTTTACTATTTATTTGTTGGCTTAATTGCGGGGTATTTCATACAACTTAATTTTATATCTTATAAAAAATACCCAACCAAACTAGAAGTGAATAAGTTAAATTATTTATATGATGATTATTTACTTAAGAAGAAACAATCTGAATTGCCTGATTATGACTTCTACTATGATAAAAGAGAATAATTAATCTTTTGCATTTAGCCTTTGATATCTTTCTTTCATAATAGTGCTTAATAACGGACGATAAAATTTATAGAAAAAACTTATACGTTCTTCCTTACTACTTTTATCATACAGATAATTGCCAAGGTGATGCACACCTGCAAATTTTGCGAAAGTTTGATTAAGTGGGTTATCGGCAAAATCTCCTGAGAAATAATAAAATGTAAAATCGCCTTCTATTCTTTCAGTCACAGCTGGAAAGTATTTTGGGATACCATACATTGCTAAAATTGAATCTCCTTTTGGTGTTGGTGATATCTCATAGACAGAAATCACATTATTCTCTTCAGAAGTTCTCATAATATCAAACCAATAGGGGTACTTAATCAATTCAGGCAAACCAAACCGTTTCTGCCCTTCCATATTGCTGCGTATCATGGCAACATCTACTTCCAAATGCTTTTTATTTTCTAGTATTTCAATAGTGCCATCATTTTTTACAAAAGCTAAACCTGAGCTAGTAAATGGCCAATTATCATTATGTTGAGCTTTATAATCTCTAATTAACCATCTTGGTAATTCAAGATTTACGTTAGTGTCCAATGAAGAGAAATATCGGCCTACCCATTCTGTCCACTGCATACCAAAAAGTTGTTCAAATTCTGCTCGTAATGTTTTAGGCGTGGGAGAGGCTATTACGTTAAACTCAGAGATGATTAGTTTGTTATTTTCTTTTAACTTTTTCAAAAGATACATGTCGTTGTTACTCATACCACCGTAAATCAAGTTCGATCTTTCATTAATATCCCTATCCAAGAACCATTCGTTCTCATAAATACCATAAGCATCTGTAAAATAAAATACATCCGTTGAGTTTGCCAATCTATCTAACTCTACATCAGATAATTTCTCTAGGCCATCAATCTCAAAATTGAAGTCTTTTTTTGGAAAAAAACCGTAATAATCTTTGGTAATACTGTAAAAATAGGTGTCGGGTCTTACGTATTTGCGGTGATTTAAGACCCAATTGAACGAATCATGCTCTTGGGCAACTTCGTTTAAGACTGTTTTATCTAAGATTACAACACTTATTGGCTTTCGTGGGATGAGCACCCATATTGTCCACGATATAAACGGAACGATGATAATAAGCAGAAAAAAATATAAAACGTACTTGTAAATTACATTGATGTTTACCATTTCTATTTAAATAAAAATTCCAGTCCGGTAAAAAGAGTTAAGTCTGTCCTAAATTTCGATGTAGTAATTTCATCAGAAGCATATCCAATGCCTGTATTAAATATTATATTGCTTTTAAATAAATGTTGATATGAAATCCGAGCTCGAAATGACTTTAAATTGGCAGTGAGTGTAGTTAAATCTCGTTCTCTTTCATCGGGCGAAATACCAGTGCTTAATACTATTGTTAAATAATCTTCGGCAGATTTTGTATAATATCTGGTAGTAAAATTAAAGGACACAGAAGAACTTGATAACACATAATTAGAACGTAGGTTAAGCCAAAAATTACCTGTATATTTTCCAATAGAACCCGTTAAGATAGTAGTTGCACTAGAAAACTTTAAGTATCTGAATCCAAAATCCAATTCGTAAGATTTGGGCAAAGAAAAGTATGCAGAAGATCCCACTCGGTAATTGGGAAATATTCTACTCTCAGAATATCCAGCATTAACGTATAAATACGCCCCTTTCCCTAATGAAGGATAGGCATCTACCTCAAACTGATAACCATTAATGCCAAATCGGTTAGCATAATTTACCCTACCTATTAATGACCCAAAAACTTTTGTTCTTTGAGAGTATGATAAACTTGCAGCATGCCAGGGTGCAAAAGTATCGCTAAAACTATCATAAGAATAATTCAATCCTATTTTTTTGACCTGTATATCGCGTTTCACAGTTTCAGCAAAGGCTAATATATCCGAACTTCGATTGCCAGATTCAATAACATTGGTTAAAATTATATAGGCCTCATCGTTCTTCTCTAAACTTCTAAGCGCTCTTGCTTTTTTTACAGATAACTCATCTTGAGGTGAAGTTAAATTAGCAAATCCTTTATCAGCTATTTTTATGGCTTCTTTTGGATTACCCGACCAAATCTCAGTATCCATTAAAGCAACATAAGCATCGGCATAATCTGGTTTGGCAACAATTACTTCGTTTAAAACTACTCTTGCTGAATCGTACATTTTATCAAAATTGTACATTCTACCAATAAAAATTTTTACATCGTGGTAATTTGGACTTTGCAAAAGAATTTGCCTGCTTAGTTCTCTCGCCTCAGCTCTTTTGCCAGAAAATCCCAGATCTCTTGCCTTTGAAAAAGCATCATCAACGTTCATCTTTGTTTGGGCCTGTACTGAATTCAAACATAAGTAGGCAATTAGCGTTAAAACTATTCTATTTATAATTTGTATCATTAGACTAATTTATTGGTAAAAATAAAAATTATTAAGATTTTTGTTCTATTATACGTACTTTGTACGTACATAATCAAAACAAATATATAACAATAAGAACATCATTATTATTACATTGGGGGACACTGAAAATTCAGTAAACTGAATATAATTTACACTATGAAAATATTAATTGTTGAAGATGATGTGTTGATGGCAAAAACCCTCGAATTCAGACTAAAAAAAGATGGCTTTCAGGTATTTCATGCAGCCGATGGTAGAGAAGCCCTGAAATTAATTACAGAAAACGAATATGATTTAGTTGTAAGTGATATCATGTTGCCCTTTAATAGTGGTTTAGAAATCTTAAATTATCTTAAAACGAGTAAACGGGCAAATACACCTATTATCATGCTAAGCTCTTTTGGTGCAGAAAATATCATACTTGAAGCTTTTAATTTAGGCGCTGATGACTATCTAACCAAACCGTTTAGCCCCATAGAATTGTCTTTACGTGTAAAAAGACTTCTGAAAAAATTTAGTAATAACTAATATCTTGATTGAGTTTTTAAAAAACCTATATGCTAACAGTGGCGATCAGGAACTTTTTCTGTTCACTGTTGTCCTTATTATCCTGTTCCTGTTTATTGCCATCACTTTGTTCTTTTCTATATTTTATTTTAGAATAAGAGCAGATTATTTAGCCAAAAAAACAGAAAAACAAAAAAAGAAATACGAATTACTTTTAACTACCATTGCTTTTGAAGCCGAAGATGAAAACCCAAATGAACCATCGGATAAAATAGCAAGAATGATAAATCATTTTCAGAAGAATTATTTGTCAAATGATTTTAACAGAAAAATATTAGCAGAGCAAATCATAGGATTAAAACTAAGTTTTACTGGCAAAGTAGGTTTGGTATTAAAACAATTGTATGTAGCATGTAAGCTAGACCAAGATGATATAAAACGATTATATAAAGGAAATTGGCACACCAAAGCATTAAGCATTAGAAATTTAGTGGCCATGGAAATAAGAGAAGCTGTACCTCATATCCGTAAATTACTAAATCATCCGATAGAGGTATTACGACTAGAATCTCAGGTTGCCATGCTACGATTAGAACCCGAAAGACCCTTTGAGTTTTTATCGGTCATTGAAACCCCCATTTCAGAATGGCAACAACTAAGCCTGTCTTTTTATCTTGACCCAGAACATAATTCGGAAAATGTACCACAATTTGAGCGTTGGCTACATTCTAATAACGAAAGTGTGATTATATTTTGCGCCAAAATGATTGGCTTATATAAGCAATCAAAAGCTATTCCTACATTAATTAATTTGTTAAAACATCCCAGCGAAGAAGTGAGATTACAAGTAATAAAGTGCTTAGGATTATTAGAAAATGATGATGCATGCCAGCACTTGATTGCTAAATATTCTTCAGAAAACCATAAAAGTAAAATACAAATATTAAATTCACTCGGAAGAATTGGGTCTGATGAAGCAGTTGATTTTTTATCCTGGGAAATATCTAATAAAACTCAGCCATTGGCATTAGCAGCTGCAAAAGCATTAAATATATCAGGATTTAAAGGCTATGAATACCTACATGAAACGCTTAAAACAGCCGATGACGAATTGAGCTTAATTATAAATCATGCATTAGACGAAAGACTAGCTTAAATGGAAGTACTTTTTAGAATCCTTAGTGACACCTTACAAACATTTATATTGTACTTTACCATTGTAATATGTATGTCCTACATATTACTTGCTATACTATCGGCCAGAGAAATGATCTTTTATATTAAAAAAAGCACTTTTATAAATTATAAAGCTCTGTTATCTTCTCCCTTAACCAAATCGGTCTCTATCATTGCACCGGCATATAATGAAGGACTTAATATAGTAGATAACATTCGTTCACTTCTTTCTCTATATTATCCAAACTTTGAAGTAATTATTGTAAACGATGGCAGTAAAGATGATACGTTAGAAAAAATGATTAATGCGTATGATCTAGAAAAAGTAAGTTTTGCTTTAAACATTCAAATACCCGGAAAAAAAATACGAGGGATTTATAAATCCAGAAATCAGGCGTACAATAAGCTGGTGGTTATTGATAAGGAAAATGGAGGAAAGGCAGATGCATTAAATGCCGGAGTAAATGTTTCTTCTCATCCAATTATTGCTTGTATAGATGTAGATTGTATACTAGCACAAGATTCATTACTAAAAATGATGAAGCCATTTATGGAAGAGAACTCAAGGGTTATTGCTACAGGTGGTGTAATTCGTATTGCAAACTCTTGCGAAATTGAAGATGGCCGATTAATAAAAGTGAACATGCCAACCCAATTCTTACCTCGGATGCAGGTATTAGAGTATATTCGTGCTTTTTTAATGGGGAGAATGGCTTGGAGTAGATTAAATGGTTTACTTTTGGTTTCGGGCGCTTTGGGTTTTTTTGATAAAGAAATAGTAATAGCATGTGGAGGCTATAATCATAATACTGTTGGAGAAGATATGGAACTAGTAGTAAGGATGAGACGGTATATGGCAGAAAAAAAACAGAAATATAGAGTAGTATATATACCCGATCCGCTTTGCTGGACCGAAGCCCCTGCTAATTATACCATTTTAGGCCGACAAAGGAATCGTTGGACTAGAGGTACCATTGAGACCTTACTGATACACAAGAAACTATTTTTTAATTCAAAATATGGCTTATTTGGTACTTTAAGTTATCCATATTGGCTTTTCTGTGAGTGGCTAGCACCATTAATTGAGTTTTTTGGCTTGACCTTTTTTATTATGCTGGCTATATTTGGGCAAATTTCTTGGATAAATGTGATTGCCCTGTTTGGTGCAGTTTATGCCTTTGCAATCATGCTCTCTTTCTTTGCTATAGTTTATGAAGAGTTTTCTTTCAGACAATACCGAAACAAAAGAGATATTTTTAAGCTAATGTACAATGCCGTTGTAGAACCAATCTTGTTTCACCCACTAGTAGTTTATTGGGCAGTTAGAGGAAATTGGGATTTCTTAACTGGCAAAAAAAGTTGGGGCACTATGACAAGAGCAGGATTTCAAACTCCCAAGAAAAAATAATCTGCTAATTTGAACAATAGCAGATTCGATAAATAACATATAGGCTTATACTATTGATCTTTATAAAGAGGAAAATCTTTCATCCAGCTGTTTACTTCTGCCTTAATTTTTTTACTTGTTTTTAAATCATCTGGTTTAGAAATTACCTTATCCATCCAAGCCACAATTTTATCCATGTCTTTTTCTTTCATTCCTCTGGTGGTTATAGCAGCAGTACCTACTCGTATACCAGAAGTTACAAATGGCGATTTATCATCAAACGGTACCATGTTTTTATTCACCGTTATGTCTGCCAATCCTAATGCAATCTCTGCAGCCTTACCCGTGCAATTTTTATTTCTTAGGTCGATGAGCATTAAATGATTTTCTGTGCCTCCGGATATTATATCGTAGCCTCTTCTAACGAATGCTTGAGCCATGCGTTGTGCATTTTTACGCACTTGAAGAATATATTTAAAATAAGATTCACTTAAAGCCTCGCCAAAAGCAATGGCTTTTGCTGCAATTACATGCTCCAACGGCCCACCTTGAGTTCCAGGAAATACACCACTATCTAATAAGCTTGACATCATTTTCAATTCTCCCTTGGGAGTTTTTATTCCAAACGGATTCTCAAAATCTTTACCTAATAAAATAACACCTCCACGCGGCCCTCTAAGTGTTTTATGTGTAGTACTAGTTATGATATGGCAATGAGGGGCCGGATCGTTTAACAAACCGCGAGAAATTAAACCTGCAGGGTGCGAAATATCTGCCAACACCAGAGCGCCAACCTTATCGGCAACTGCTCTAATGCGCTCATAATCCCAATCTCTTGAATATGCAGAAGCACCACAAATTATCAATTTAGGTTTTTCTTTCTTTGCGGTTTTTTCTAAAGCATCATAATCTATACATCCAGATTTTTTATCTACCCCATAAAAAGAGGGTTGATATAATTTACCAGAAAAATTAACCGGCGAGCCATGTGTTAAGTGCCCACCATGAGATAAATCAAATCCTAATATTTTGTCGCCAGGCTGTAAAATTGCCAACATTACAGCAGCATTGGCTTGAGCACCTGAATGGGGTTGCACATTGGCCCACTCTGCCCCAAATAATTCTTTTATTCTATCAATAGCTAACTGCTCAACCTCGTCAACAAACTGGCAACCTCCATAATAACGTTTGCCCGGTAAACCCTCGGCATATTTATTTGTAAGTACAGAACCCTGTGCTTCCATTACTTGTGGAGATGCAAAATTCTCTGAAGCAATCAGTTCAATACCTTCCTGTTGCCTGTGTAATTCTTTTTCTATGAGTTTAAAAACTGCTTTATCTCTTTTCATACGTTGTAAATTGTGCTAAAAATAGCGAAGAATTTTGGGATTAGACTGTCTTCTTAAGTTTCAACCAAAAATTATTATATCCTAAACCTAATTTTATGTCAATGGATTGTAGTTGTAGTAATTCTAGCATGGCTAAAAAGTTATAAATTAATTGAACTCGATTCTCGCTCAACTCTAAGAATTCATCAAAAGCTAAATTATTTTTTGATGATAATAGATGCAAAATGAATTCTTTTTGTTCTTCAATAGTGTATGGATATTTTTGTATGGTATGAATTGTAGTATCGGATTGATTTTGGAACCGACGCATTACTCGCTCAAAAACCAACATTAACTTATACAAATCCACACTTTCTAATTCATCGCCGGTATTTGCAGACTTTTCTACTATTTGATTTAATTCTATAGCAACATGCCCACGTTTTTCTTGTTTAAATCTTTCTTCTTCCAATTGATAGAAATCTGCCAAAATCGCTTTATACTTTTTGTATTCGATAAGTTTTTGTATCAAATCTTTGCGTAGGTCTATTTCATTACCTTCTGCATCCAATTCTGGTCTTGGCAATAACATTTTAGCTTTTATGCGCATTAGTGTTGCAGCCATCAGAATAAACTCACTCGCAAGCTCTATATTCATTGCTTGCATTTGATTTAAATAAGCTAAAAAATCGTCTGTAATTTTAGTAATAGAAATATCCTGTATGTCTAATTCATCCCTTTCTACAAAAAAAAGCAACAAATCAAACGGTCCTTCAAACTGTGGAAGTTTTATTTCGTACGTCATTAAAAGCAAATAAAAATAAAAATGTTTAAACTAAAGCCTATTTATTTGGTTAAGCAGTATATTTGTTAGTTTAGTATCAAATCTTAAATTAAATAATGCAGGTAGAGGCAGGTCCACTCTTAAAAATTATAATTGTTCCGGAAGATTTAAGGAAACTTGATATTGAACAATTACCTGAAGTAAGTAAGGAATTAAGAGACTTTATAATTGATGTAGTTTCCGTTAATGGTGGTCATTTTGCCGCTAGTTTAGGAGTAGTAGAACTTACTGTAGCATTGCATTATGCGTTTAACACCCCTTACGATCAGTTGGTTTGGGATGTTGGTCATCAGGCATATGGGCATAAGATATTAACCGGCAGAAGAGATAATTTTCATACAAATAGGATTTATGGCGGTTTAAGTGGTTTTCCAAAACGTTCGGAAAGTGAATACGATACATTTGGTGTTGGACATTCATCCACCTCTATTTCTGCGGCGTTGGGTATGGCTGTAGCTTCTAAATACAAAGGAGAAAAAGACCGCCAACATGTTGCCGTAATTGGCGACGGCGCAATGACGGCAGGATTAGCTTTTGAAGCATTAAATCATGGTGGAGTTGAAAATTCTAACTTATTGGTCGTTTTAAATGACAATTGCATGTCAATAGACCCAAATGTTGGCGCATTAAAAGAATATTTAACTGACATTACCACCTCGCAAGCTTATAACGTACTGCGCAAAGAAATATGGAAATTTTTGGGACCAATAAGTAAGTTCGGCCCTAATGCCCGGGAAATAGTTAAGAAAATTGAGAAATCTATAAAAGGATCTTTATTAAAGAAAAGTAATTTATTTGAAGCACTTCAGTTCCGATATTTTGGCCCGATAGATGGGCACGATGTGAAACATTTGGTAAAGGTGATGGAAGATTTAAAGAAAATTCCTGGTCCTAAAATATTGCATTGTGTAACAGTAAAAGGCAAAGGATATGCCCTTGCCGAAAAAGATCAAACCAAATGGCATGCTCCTGGACTTTTCGATAAAATAACCGGCGAGATTAAAAAATCTACTGTATCAAATCCTCAACCGCCAAAATACCAAGACGTATTTGGCCATACGATGGTTGAGTTGGCAGAAACTAACCCTAAAGTAATGGGTATTACACCTGCTATGCCAAGCGGAAGTTCTCTAAACATCATGATGAATGCAATGCCCGACCGAGCTTTTGACGTAGGAATTGCCGAACAACATGCTGTAACTTTTGCTGCAGGATTAGCAACCCAAGGCATGATTCCGTTTTGCAATATTTACTCTAGTTTTATGCAAAGAGCTTATGACCAAGTGGTACACGATGTTGCTTTACAGAAACTAAATGTAGTTTTTTGTTTAGATAGAGCAGGAATTGCTGGTGCCGATGGACCAACCCACCACGGAGCATACGATATTGCTTACATGCGATGCATCCCAAATATGATTGTAAGTGCACCCATGAATGAAGAAGAGCTAAGAAACCTTATGTACACAGCCCAGCAAGATAATATGGGACCATTCACTATCCGGTACCCTCGTGGAAATGGCGTCATGGTAGATTGGAGAAAACCTTTAAAAGCAATACCTGTTGGTAAAGGCAGAAAGGTTTGTGATGGAGAAGAAATAGCCATTTTAACCTTGGGTCATATTGGCAATTATGCAACAAAAGCCATATATCAATTAAATCTAGAAGGAATATTCCCTGCGCACTACGATTTACGCTTTGCTAAGCCATTAGATAAAGAATTATTGCATGAAGTTTTTAAAAACTACAAAAAAGTAATTACGGTAGAAGATGGTTGTTTACCCGGCGGGGTAGGAAGTGCCGTTTTAGAGTTCATGGCAGATAATGCCTACACTGCCATGGTTACCAGATTAGGAATGCCAGATAGAGTGGTGGAACATGGCGAACAGACTGAACTTTACAATGAATGCGAGTTTGATGATTTGGCTATACAAAAAGCAGTAAAAACTTTAGTTAGTACAAAAGGAGCCAAACTTATGGCCTCCTAATAATCTGAATATAAATTTCTGAAAGAGCTTCTAAGACCAAATGTTACGTAATTGGTCTGTTCGTTTTTGAATGAATTATTTTCTTTTCTTCGGATGTAACCTGCTTCTATACGCAAATTAGTTTTAGGGTTGATAGTATAAGCTACTCTCATATCCAAAAAACGGTACTTTGTTTTAATGCCTTGGCCGGTAATATTGCCAAATTCTCTTGTTCTGGTATCGTAAGATTTAAAAATATCTTGCCCTAAATTGGTACCGGCACTATCTAAACCATAATTAGAACGATTGTACTGAGCCTTAAAATTCCACCTATTCTTCGAATAATTTACTATAGAAACCTGCTCTCTGAAATTAGCTCCCGTTGGATGTGCAAGTGCCTCGTTATAGTTACCAAAATTTAAAACATCGGTTCGGTGAGAGTAGGTAAATGGTTTAGCAGAAGTAAATTCTGTTAAAACATTAAGCCCTTTTACTTTAAATATATTGTGCGTGCGAATTCCGATTTGATAACCTGATTTATTTACCCAAGATTTAGAGTTGTTAAAAAGTTGACTTGCTATAAACTCATCTATTATAAATTGACCATAAACCAGTACTTCGTCTGTAACTTTATAACTCGCATCAATACCAATTAAAGCATTATCTGGCGATCCTAAAGCCCCTTCTATCGGGCGCAAGAATGCAATAGGATTTAGATAGGCCAATTCAAACCCTCTTTTTTCTCCTTCTCTTATATCCTCCCAAATAATGGAATCAAAAAAACCAACAGTTAAACGATTGGTTACATTCCAATTTAAATGGTGGAATACACCAAATTTACGACGGACATTTGCGTTTTCTGCATAAATAAAATTTTCTGAATTTAAGAACTGTGCCCACATGCTCATGTATTGCACATTACCTAACGTTGCGGTTACTTTTAAAAATGGATAATTGGCAGAAATATCTGAGAGCAACATGGACCGATAACCATGCCCAATAAAATTCTTCCCATATCCTAATTGAAAATTGAAAAATTTCCCTGGCGAATAGGCTAATAATGCAGTAGAATATGCCCAGTCAATAGGGTTTTTGCCTCTTTTTCCATTAACCGTACCGGGTATAATCATCAATTGGTCAACTTCATTTTGATAATACTGAGCAAACCTTGCTTGATTTTCGTACCCACTCGTTTGAAATTGGAACTTCTTACCAATTCTTCCTTCAAAATTAAATCCTCGTGTATACAAAAAGGTTCTACCACCCAATTCACTGTCGTAGCCGATTAAAAAATCCGGTACAATGTCTGCAAAAAAGGCATAGTCTTCTGATTCTACTTCTACTAAATGCTCCTGAAATAGTTTTCTTTTTACAAAGGTGGTAAACTCTGTTGTAGGGGCTTTGGATGTTATGTAAAGCTGTACTAAGTTCGAGTCTGCTAAAATCAAAGGTTTTACTGTCGAATGAAAACGAGTTTGTGTGGAGTATAAACTTGGAGCTAATTTCTGTAATTGATCAAAATTATATTGCGGTATAATTACTTGCGAATAACTTGGCCTAGTTAATAAAACAAAAAAAAGTATTACGAAGATAAATGCTGATTTGTTCATTATAAAACATCCATATTTTGGAAAGTATCTAACTCCTGATAAACAGAGTTATTGCTTTTAAACTCCGGAACAATGTATTTCATTAATTTAACCATGCTAATCTTTTGGTAACGCTTAGCTAAGTCAATGAGTTTATCTATATCGTCATATACAGAATCAAAGTTATATTCATGCACTTTTGCTATTAGTATTTTTTTATGGTGCGTTGGAACATTATTTTCTGATTCGTTTAACAATTCTTCAAATAATTTTTCACCTGGGCGTAAACCGGTGTATACAATGTGTATATCTCGGTTAGGTTCTAGTCCAGAGAGTTTAATCATTTTCTTGGCTAAATCCACAATTTTAACTGATTTACCCATGTCAAAAATGAAAATCTCTCCTCCTTTGCCCATGCACCCTGCCTCTAAAACTAATTGACAAGCCTCTGGAATGGTCATGAAATATCGGGTGATATCTGGGTGTGTAACAGTAATTGGACCGCCAATCTCAATTTGTTTTTTAAACCTTGGTATAACAGAACCGTTAGAGCCTAATACATTGCCAAAACGGGTGGTAATGAATTTTGTGGCCGGTTTTAATAAGTTATTTTTAATGTTAGAATGTTTCTCTTCTGAAGTGGCAATGTGTTTGTTTAATGCTTGAGTGTAAATTTCGGCAATTCGTTTAGAAGCACCCATAATATTGGTAGGATTTACTGCCTTATCGGTAGAAATCATTACAAATTTATCTACTCCGTATTTTATGGATATGTCAGCAACGGTTTTGGTTCCCAAAACATTGGTTAAAACTGCTTCTGCCGGGTTGTTCTCCATCATGGGCACGTGTTTGTAAGCAGCAGCATGAAAAACCATATGAGGTTTGTAACGGTTAAACAAGTATTCCATCCGATTTGCATTACGCACATCGCCTATAAAAAAGCTAAAATTTATTTCAGAAAATTTTTCTCTTAAATCTAGCTCTAGTTCATGCAAAGCCGTTTCATTTTGGTCGCAGGCAATAATTAATTGCGGATTAAAATTGGTGATTTGATTTACAATTTCAGCTCCTATAGAACCTGCTGCTCCTGTAATTAAAATTCGTTTACCAGAAATGTCTTTTGCTATTCCATCATTGTGAATATTGATAGCCTCGCGTTCTAATAGTTCCTCAATTTTTACATCTTTTAACTGTTTGGTATTAAACTGTCCGTTGAGCCATTGTTTAACAGGTGGAACATTTAAAGGCCTTATGTTGTTGGCTAAGCAAAAATCTACTATTGCGTTTTTTCTGGTTGGAGAAATTCGTTGTGCAGATATGATGATGTTCTTAATTTTATATTTTTTAATGATGGCATCTATATTGGATTGAGCACTGTAAATTGGTATTCCATCTAATTTCTTATTAATTTTATGAATATTATCATCCAAAAAACCAACAATTTTATATGGAGATAAAGTATCCTGATCGATGGTTTTTTTAGTAATTAAACCAGATTGGCCTGCACCAAAAATTAATACATTATGTCTAATGGCAGTTAATTCTTTTGAGTAATCAAAAATAGATTTTACCACCAAACGATAAGATGTTAAAAATAGAAAAGAAGTTAGAAAGTTTATGACAATAACAGATGCCGGAATTAGCGTGTGTTCTCGTACCGTAAAATCTAACCAGTTAGATATAAATAAAACTGCATTAACAATAAAAACAGCAACCAGAATTCGGAAGCTGTCTCTTAAACCTGTATATCTTACAATACCTGAATAGGTACGTAAAATCAAGAAAACAGTTAAATTAAGAATTAGTGTTAAGGATAATACATACTGAAAGTCTTGCTCTCTGAAGAGACTTAAATTAAAATTAAATCGTAACAAATAAGCAAAAAAGATGGAGGCCAATATGACAAACATGTCGATCATTAGAATGATCCACCGCGGAAGAATGTTTAGTTTAGATAACATTGGGTAGAATGTATATTGGAACAAATATACATTTTATTGTAAACCAATCATTAACTATGATAATTAATTAATATTTGTGTAATATAATCAGTGGTTAATTTGTCTAATTCTGTGTGGATTGGTAAGGAAATTACTTGCTCAGAGAGTTGGGAAGAATTCATTAAAAATTCTGGATTATGAGGATAACTTGCATAGGCTTTTTGCAGGTGAAGAGGTAAGGGATAATATACCATGGAAGGGATACCATGATCTGATAAATAAGCTTTTAAATGATCTCGGTTAATGTTTTGAAGTTTTAGAGTATATTGATGAAATACATGGGTAGAGTTTTTTGCTCGGTTTGGGATTTCCCATCGGCTATCGTTTTTTAAAGCAATATCGTATTGATTGGCAACTGAATTTCTGGCCTGAGAATAAGCATCTAAATTTCGTAATTTCACTCTAAGTATTGCAGCTTGTAGAGTATCTAATCTAGAATTTACTCCAACTACATCGTGATAATATTGCTTTTCTTGACCGTGGTTTGCGATCATCCTGATTTTTTTAGCAAGTAAATCGTCGTTAGTAAACAACGCCCCGCCATCACCATAGCAACCTAAATTTTTCGAAGGGAAAAAAGAGGTAGTTCCAATGGTGCCCATGGTTCCGGCTTGCTTTTTCGTACCATCCGAAAAGGAATATACAGCCCCTATTGCTTGGGCAGTATCTTCAATGATGAAAAGATTATGTTTTTGCGCAATATTCAATAATGGCTCCATATCTGAACATTGCCCGTACAAATGCACCGGAACTATGGCTTTAGTTTTAGGAGTAATTACATCTTCAATTTGCGAGTTATTTATACCAAATGTTATTGGATCTACATCTACAAATACCGGAACTAATTTTAATAAGGCAATCACCTCTGCTGTAGCAACATACGTAAATGATGGCACGATTACTTCATCTCCGGGTTTCAAATCAAGAGCCATCATGGCTATTTGCAAAGCATCGGTGCCATTTGCGCAAGAAATAACGTGTTTTACATCAACATACTCTGCCAATTCTGCCTCAAATGATTTTATTTCTTCACCCTTTATGAATATCCCATTGTCTAATATATTTTGTATAGCTGTATCTATTTCTGATTTTACGGATTGATATTGAGCCACCAAATCCACCATTTGTATTTTTTTATTCATTGAAATTGACTTTTTAATTGATTAGTTATTAAATGGCTTAGAAAGTTTAGCGGGTTTAGATGGTTTAGATGATTTAGTTTTGTTAAATTGTTCTATTGCTTAGAACTGTCAACTGAAAACCACCTTAATCTACCATACTTACTTGATTATCTTTCAGCAAATATCTCTCTTTACTTTCTTCGCAAATAGCTATTCCAGCTTCATTAAAGTATAAACGATGCCCGTACTCACTTACCCATCCTATCTGTTTTGCTGGATTACCAACCATAAGAGCATAACCCGGAACGGGCTTGGTGATAACAGCACCTGCTCCTATCAAGCAAAATTTACCTAATTCATTTCCGCAAATTATCGTAGCATTAGCTCCAATGGATGCCCCTTTTCTTACATAAGTTGGTTTGTACTCTTCTTTTCTATTTACTGCAGAACGTGGGTTAATAACGTTAGTAAAAACCATGGAAGGGCCCAAGAACACGTCATCTTCGCAAATGACACCGGTATAAATGGATACGTTGTTTTGCACTTTTACATTATTGCCCAAAGTAACTTGCGGAGACACTACAACATTTTGCCCCAAGTTGCAGTTTTCGCCAATTATTGCATTAGTCATAATGTGTGAAAAATGCCAAATTTTGGTACCAGCACCGATTTGGCATCCTTCGTCTATTACTGCTGTTTGGTGAGCAAAATAATTCATGGTTTGTTTTGTTGAATTGTTAAATTATTATATCGTTTGAACTCGCAACTGAAAATCGCCAACTATCAACCAACAACCTTATCTCTATTTCCAGAAGCATATATACGTTCGATGATATCTACCACTTTCAATCCTTCCAACGCATTGGCAGTGATGGTATCTCTTCCGCTTAAAGTATTTACCACATTTTCAATTACGTAATGATGATTAGCTGCTGAACCTTTAAAAGGACCATAATCATTTGGTGGGTTGGTTGGAGCCAACTCTGGCATTTCATAATCTTGGATGTGGCAATACTCAATTTCATTCATGTATTGTCCGCCAATTTTCAGACTCCCTTTGGTACCAACAATGGTAATACTACTTTCCATGTTGGTATCCCATACCGAGGTGCTAAAATTTATACATCCTAATCCACCATTTACAAATTCAAATTGCACCAAACCAGAATCTTCGAACTCAGTATTTTTTTGGTGATTAAAGTTTCGGAAAGAGGAATGTATATTTTTTATATCGCCAAAAACCCAATACATGATATCAATAAAATGCGAAAATTGAGTAAATAATACTCCTCCATCTAAGCCTAAAGTTCCTTTCCAACCACCCGGTTTATAGTACCTATCGTCGCGGTTCCAGTAGCAATTTACCTGAACCATTAACACTTCGCCAATAGTTTTACTAGATACTACTTCCTTGAGCCATTTAGATGGCGGACTATAACGGTTTTGTTTTACTACAAATACCTGACGAGACATTTGTAAAGAAGTAAAAACCACTTCTTCGCACTCTGCTTTGGTTAAACCCATCGGTTTTTCGATAACCACGTTGGATTTGTTCACTAAAGCTTGTTTGGCTAATTGGCAATGCAAGCCATTTGGCGCAGCAATATTTACTATAGCAGGCTGTATACCGCTTGCATACATTTCTTCTATGGTGCTAAATGAAGGTATATTTTCAGGGTATAATTCGTGCTTTAAAGCTTCTTTATTGGGTTCTACTATTGCCACCAACTGGCAATCCGGATGACCGGAAATGATGGTAGCATGCCTTCTACCTATGTGTCCAAACCCTACTACAGCGAATGTTATTTTGTTCATCTTATTTAAATATTTCTAAAATGGCATCCAATACTCTTTGTTTATCTTTTTGTGCTAAATTACTTCCACTAGGTAAACATAAACCTCGTTCGAATAAATATTCGGAGACGCCATCACCATAAAATGGTGCTTCACTAAAAATAGGTTGCATGTGCATTGGTTTCCACAAAGGACGAGTTTCTATGTTATATTTTTCTAAGTGTAGACGAATATCTTCGCGAGTGACTCCTCCTGTTTTTTCTGGATGAACCAAAATGGCAGTGAGCCATCTGTTACTGAAATAGCCATCCGGCTCAGGTAAAAAAGATATTCCTTCTATTTTACTTAATCCATCAACATAAAACTGATAATTAGCTCTTCGTTGTTGTACTCTTTGTGGCAATACTTCCATTTGACCCCTACCAATTGCTGCAACCACATTACTCATGCGGTAATTATACCCAATGTGTGAATGCTGATAATGCGGAGCATTGTCTCTTGCTTGTGTAGCTAAAAACCGGGCTTTATCTATCCATTCTTTGTTATTAGAAATAAGGGCCCCTCCACCGGATGTAGTGATGATTTTATTCCCATTGAAGGATAATATTCCAAAATCACCAAAAGTACCGCAGGGTTTTTTGTGGATGGTACTACCCAAAGCTTCGGCAGCATCTTCTATTACCGGTATATTATATTCTGCTGCAATTTTTGCTATTTTTCCCATGTTGGCCGGCATACCATATAAATGTACGGGCATAATCGCTTTTACTTTTTTACCCAATGCCAATCTGCTCTCCAATGCTTTTCTTAATGCCTCTGGGCACATGTTCCAAGTATCGGTTTCACTATCCACAAAAATAGGGGTGGCTCCCTGATAGGCAATTGGGTTGGCAGTTGCAGAAAAAGTAAAACTTTGACAAATGACTTCGTCGCCTGCTTTTACTCCAATTAAAATTAAAGCTAAATGTATGGCTGCTGTACCTGAACTTAATGCTGCAGCATTCTTTGCTCCGGTGAACTGCTCTAAATCTTGTTCAAATCCGTTTACATGAGGACCTAAAGGGGCAATCCAATTATCGTCAAAAGCTTCTTTAACAAATTTTTCTTCTGTACCTCCCATGTGCGGAGAAGATAGCCATATTTTTGAATTTAATTTTGTATCGATCATATTCTAATTAAATAATATCCAGCTTCCAATGTATTCTTTCATTACAATTTTTGTAATTTCTATGGAATAGATGTTTGGAAATTGGATGGGGGATTTTTTCTTGGGACTATTTTTTAGGATGAACCCGGTGGGAGCCGGTATGATAGTTAAACCCGCTTGATTAAATGTTTTAATTACTCTTGGTATGTGGTAAGCATGGGTAACTACTAATAGGTTTTGCTCTGCACCAAATCTATGCAAAAAAGAGGCAGCTTCATCTCGGGTATTCTTTGCTGTTTCGAGCATTATAGTATCGCTTGGGCTTACTCCTAATTCTAGAGCGGCATTAGCTGCCGTTTCTGCTTGGGATGTATAACCCGGTAAAATAGGTACTGCGGATAACACTAACTTACTGCCGGGATAAAATTTCTGAATTCGTAATCCTTCCACCAATCTTACCAAGGCATTTTCATTTAACTGGTTACTAGGATTTAAGTTTCTATCCGGTGTATAACCGGCACCTAATACATAAATATAAATTGGAGAATCTGCTGGATGCACCCATTTATTGAAAACCGGATGTTTGGATTCTAAGTATTGCAGGGCTATGTTAGGTAAATAGGAGGTACTGATTACCAAAAACCAAGCGAGGGTAGTGTATGCTGTAATTTTAAACCAAACTTTTTTTCGAAGGAGATAAAAGAGCAAGGCCAATGCTATTCCTATAAATAACAAATAAAAAGGATCTAAAAAGAAATAAGCAATGGATTTGATCATTTAATAGGTCTGACTCAACAAATCTTTTTCATTCATCATGATTGGCATATTGTCCACGTCTCTTAAAAATATTAACCCTTCTTCAAATTCATACATCTTATAGTTTAAATCAAAATCGGCATCATCCGAAATTAAACTTAAAGTGTTTGAAGCGAAATTGGCACCTCCAGCAGCAAAGCATTGGGTGAATGCCACATGACGTACATTTACCTCGGTTATAAATGGTTTCTCATTTTCATCTTCTTTAAAATCAACGGTAAAAAAACCATGTTTATTAGCCCCTGAATATTCGAATAGTATATCCATAGATTTTGCTGCAACGTTTACCAGTTCTGGTTCATTTAACAATCGTCCGAAAGAGGTATTACCTGTTATGCCAGATGGTGCCACTTTTGCCATGATGTAATTAACCCGTTCTGCACAAGCAGATCTTATTAGTTTGCCGTTCCAGTAGAGTAATTTGCATGCAAGATTACGCCCTTTCAGAAATTTGCTTGCTAAAAACTCTTGTACAGCTGGATTAATTTGTATCCAATTTTTTAAGGAATCCATGGAATCAATTTTTAAAGAACCCAATCCACTGGTGCCCGATGTACTTCGTACCCAAAACTCCTCTCCAAGGGTTTTAAAAATGGCTTCTAAATTTTCAGTATTTCTATGAAACGATACTGATAATGGAACTACATTATATTTACTTAATATTTCGGTCATTTTGGCTTTATCTACTAATAAGCCAGCGATGGAGTAATCTGGTAGCAAGACATTGCAAGGTAAATTTCCTTGGTGTTTACGTTTGCTCCATTCCATAACTTCCAGTTCAGGTAAAATCACAGCATATTCTATTTCATTTTCTTTAATGATTTCATCGATTGCAGCCCAATAATTTTGGTCGGTTGCTTTAGGTATTACAAAGGATTTTGTAAATAATTCTTTTTGGTACAACCCTATTGCCAAAGGATTAATATCCGTAGCAAATAAGTTAACATTTTTGAACTTACTGTATTTTTTCAGCGCAATTGCGAAACTTCTTGGAGTTGGGCCACCAACGCCTGTTATTAGAATATTCATCTTATTTAATAAAATACAACAAAATAAATTTAATTTGTACCATCAAATGGTTGCATTGGTCGTGCATCACTTTGGTTGACACCTTCTGTCTTAACAATCTTCATAATTGTTAACCAAAATATTTTAAAATCTAAAGCAAAACTTAGATTATCAACATAATAAATATCCAATTCAAATTTTCTTGTCCAAGTAATACTGTTGCGCCCATTCACTTGTGCCCAACCGGTAATACCCGGACGTACATTATGTCTTCGGTTTTGCTCATAAGAATATAATGGAACGTATTTGAATAATAGTGGTCTTGGACCGATGAGACTCATTTCTCCCTTCAATACATTGATTAATTGAGGTAATTCATCTAAAGATAATTTACGAACCCATTTTCCAAATTGTGTAAGTCGCTGAACATCCGGCAACAAAATTCCCTCTGCGTTTTTGTTATCGTTCATCGTTTTGAACTTGATAATATGAAAAGGCTTTTGATTCATCCCCGGTCGTTCTTGTATAAAAAAAACTTTGCCTTTATTTTGAATGCATAGTATCAAGACGCAAACTAAAAATATTGGTGCTGTTAGTAGCAATAGAAGGATGGAAATGAACAAGTCGATTAGACGTTTGAAATACGAACGATACATTAATTAATAACCATTTCGTTAACCACTTTTTTTCTTTTTCCCGAACTCAATAGTGGGATTTCGTTTACATATTCGATCTGAAAATTTGCATCAGCTCCCAAATATTCTTTAAATTCTTCGATTAGCTGTGATTCTTTCTCAAATTTACCAGAAATGCACACCTTAAATATATATTCTTTTTCTCCTTTTTGTACAAACTGATATTGTTCAATCTCTGTGTATGCCCACATGTTTTTATACACGATGTATGATGAGATTAATTCGCCATTTGTATTATAGATTTGATCCAATTTACGACCCTCAATTCTGGTTAAAACTTCTTGTTTTATCCCATTAATTTCGATTAGGTCCTTTATCCCCAAATCTCCAGTATCGTACCTAATCAATGGCATCGAATAGTTATAATAATCGGTAATAATAATTCGACCCAATTGGCCATTGTCTACCAATTTATCTTCAACTAGATCCATGATTTCGACTAAATAACTTGCCTTATTTATAATAAAAACATCGGGGTTAGATAGAGTTTGTTGAGCTATAATGCCATTTTCTATGTTGGAATAACGTGAAAGTACCGGACACCCAAAATGCAATTGACCTTGTTGTTTGGTGTAATCGTTCAAGCCTTCTGACATAGTAATGATTGAATTTATCTTACCACTAAATTGGAATTTAGTTCCCTTGTCTAACTCTTTGCAGAGGGTTTCAAACGCAGAAACGTATCCTAAAAGGCTGATAGAAGTTTGGTTTTTATTTAGTTCTTCCAGAACAGTTGAAACATTTTTCTTCAGATTTAACACATCTATTGGCACTATATTTTGCAATTTTTGGATAAAGGAAGTTTTCTTATTGTATTGGCTCCATATCTTAAAATAATAAAGTTTATTACCCAGTTCGTAACCAGCCAGTTTGGCAAAATAAAGGGTATCTGCGGTGTTTCTCTTTTTTTTATCCTTGCTTTGATAAGTTTTAAAAGGTGTACCAGTTGAACCGCTAGTGATGGCAGGTATTAAATCATATTTTTTGCAACTAGAAGTTATAAATTGATCAATCTTCTCGCGAATCAAGTTTTTATCTATCACCGGAAAAGAAGTTATTCCATTCTCTAAATTGACATCGGAATAAAAAATGGTTTGATTTACAGCATGGTTCAATATTTTATGCAATCTTTCCAATAGCTGAACATCCACTAATGGGGTGTTGGTATTTGACATTATACCTGCTATATCTAGCAGATGATGCTTCACTGAGCCACCATTAATAGTATCTAGAAACCAGAAAAATTGGCTACGTGCCATTTCCGAAAATTTCATTTAGTTTTTTTCAGCCATTAAATCCCCTAACTCGTTTGCAGACATAAATTCCACATCGGGCCATTTTTTTATAATAGCGTGTAGCAATTCTTTTAATGAGTTTATACCCTTCGCTCTATTTTTTGGATCGATGTGGCCGCAAAAATTTACCCTATGCGAGCTAATTATTGCAGGTCGGTTCCAATAAAATGCCGTTTCGATTTGTTTGAGTGTAAATTCTACCCAATTATTTCGGGAATCATCTGTGGGCTCGAAAACTACATTCCGAACTTCATATATTTGGTTTGATGCATTTTTTTTGCCGGTATAATTAAGAACCCGAATAAATTTACCATTGCCTTGATGTTCTGTTTTTAAGAAAGGGGTATCTAAAAATTTAATGCCATTTTGTTTTAATGTTTCGTGAATTACTGGATGCTCTCTGCCTCCTGGCGGATTAAAATGTACCGCTTTATAACCAAATACTTTTTCAAATTGATTTATACCATCCTCAATTACAATATGAAAACGGTCGTTTTCTTCAAATTTCCAAAACTCAAAAGCAGCTGTAAAGCTGATGGTGGAATACCCGGAATTAGAAATACTAGTATAGCTCCTATTTTTTAGAGCCGTTAATATCTCGTGGTCTTTTACCGCCAATTTTTCTTCAAATACTTTCAAATTTAAGTGCTCGCGTCCGTGAAATTGAGGGACCATAATTTTCTCTTCTATACCTTGTTTCCAAAGGTTCCATGTGCCTTGATAATCTGCCGGAAATAATGCACTTAATTTTTCAAAAGTTTGAGGTAAAATTTCATAGTGGTATTGTCCATAATTTTCGGTCTCCATTTTTTCGAAATCGATATTACATGGCAATGCAAAAGGGGTAAAAACAGCATTTCTCCCGTTTATATCTTTTACAGATTGTAGCGCTTCATAAAGCATTTCTAAATCCTGGCGAGTTTCTAATGCATCCAATGCATCAAAACTGCTAAGTATTTTTAGCCCTGCTGAATCTAGCTGTTCTCTAGCTTTTTTAGAGTGTAAACGCACATTCCCATAATCATCAACAGATATTACCACAATTTTTCTACGGGTTTTCCAACCATAAATATTTTTAATGTGGTTTAATAGCAGCTGTTTTATACCCATTATTTTATGGTTGTTTGGATGATGGTTTGATATGCAATATCAGGAGTTAATTGTTTCTCAAAATAATTTCTTCCATTAATTCCCATTTCTTTTCTTAGGGCATTATTCTTATACAATGTTTTGAAATTTAATTCGAATGAATAGTGATTACCTGCCATGCACCACAAGCCAGATTTTATTTCATCTAATACGTTACCAAAATCGGTAGCAGCATCTAGGGAAGCCAAAATAGGTAATCCAACATTCCAATAATCCAAGGCTTTGCTCGGTATATTAGGAATAGTAAAATCTTGGTGCAGACTAATTAATCCCACATGGCAAATACTCAACAAGTCTTGATATTCGTTTTTTGGTATGGTTCTTTGAATTTTTATGTTGGTTAGTTTAGCTTTTTTTATATACTCTTCTAGTTTTTGCATTTGTACACCTTCGCCTAATAGTAAGAACTGTACATCCGGATAAATCGTGCATCGTTTAACCAATTCCAAAACATTTTCAAGCTGCTGGGGCTTACCCATATTACCACCAAATACTACGACAAATTTGTTATCTATTTGGTACTTTTTAGCTAGGTTATCTTTACTTAGTTGATTATTAGAATATAATTTTTGAAAATTTTTTAATTCATGACACTTGGATGAACTCAAATCTGAATTGTGTTGCAATAAATAATTGATATTACCATGCGACATGCATCCAATAAAATCGGCCTCGTTGTATAGTTTTTTTTCTTTAGCACGGAAATATCTGTGCAGCAAACCACCCTTTTTCATAAAACCTAAATCCACTGCATTTTGCGGAAAAATATCTCGAAGAATTAAATAAAATTTACTTCCGAATTTTTTCTTAAGCTTAGCAGCTAAATGTACTAGCGTTATAGGTGGTGTTGGGCTAATAATTAAATCAAATTGATTACCTGGATAAAATCTAGCTAATGCTTTCTCAAACTGATATGGGAGTAACAAGTTGGCGATTCCTTTTAAGTAATTTGGTACATTTTTGATAGGCAAAGTTTTTACTCTTAAAATTGGGATATTGGCTTCTGGATAAATTCCTGTTTCTTGATTTCCGGGAGCAAGGACAACCACCTCGTGACCATTAGCCACAAACTGTTCTACCAATGTGGTATACATGTTAAAGGATTTATTCATGTCTGGAAATGCAAACATCAAAAACAAAACTCTTTGCTTCATTTATTATGCATGTTTGAACGAATAATCTTTTCTTTTACTTCAAAGCTTGGGTAATTAATTAAAACTGCTTTGTATACTCCTTTAAACACGAATAAACTACCCGCAGATGCTCCAATAATACCAAACTTTTTAATTAAACCCCCGATATCATTCCAAGAACCTGCTCCGCCTAAAATAGTTAACGGTAAGGTTGTCACTTCTCTAATTTTCTCTGCAATAGATAAATCGTAGCCTTTCATCCTACCATCCTGGTCTATTGAGTTTATTACAAGTTCCCCTGCCCCCATTTCTTGGAATAGCTTGGCTAAGAAAACGGGGTCTTTCCCAGTACTTTTTTTGGCATTGTGTGTAAACACATCATAACCGCCAAGCATTTTTTTCTTCACATCAATAACCACTACTACACTTTGGGTCCCAACTCGTGCAGCAATTTGGCTAATTAGTTGTGGATTCTCTATAGCCGCCGAACTCATTGCCACTTTTTCTACCCCTAATGTAAAAATTGTTTGTGCCTGTTCTTTATTTTTAATACCTCCGCCATAACACAAAGGCATTCTACATTCAGAGGCTAATTTTTCAATTAATTTATAATTAGGTTCTAAGTTTTTAGTAGTGGCATCAATATCAATGACCATTAATTCATCTGCTTCTTTCTCATTAAAAATTTTTACTGCATTAATTGGATCACCAACATATTTGGGGTCCTTAAAGGCTACCGTTTTTACCAGTCCCTTGTTATGAATTAATAAGCAGGGTATTATTCTTGGTCTTAACATGGATATTTAGCAAAATTTTCCAATAGTTTCACCCCAAAGTGATGACTTTTTTCAGGATGAAATTGTACCCCAACTATGTTTTTGTGGTTAACGGCACATGTAAAATCAATCCCATAGTGAGATGTTGCAACTATTTGATTGTGGTTTTCGGTTTGGAAATAATAGGAATGAAGAAAATAGAATTTTGGATCCGGCTCAAAATCATTGAAAATCGTTTGATTATTATTTATTATAATATCATTCCAGCCCATGTGAGGTAAGTGGGTGGAATAGGAAATAAGTGTTTCATCAAATTTTTTTACCGTTCCGGGTATCCAGCCTAATCCTGGCAAGGAACCTTCATCACTAGAAAAAGCCAGCATTTGCATGCCTACACATATACCTATTATTGGTATATTGTTTTTAAAAACTAAGTTCTCGATGGGATCACGTAAACCAGATTGGTTAAACTTTTCCATGGCGAAATCAAATGCGCCAACGCCCGGAAGTATTAGCCGACTGATGTCATCAAAATCATGGATTGTCTTAATACTTTTAACAGGAATATGCAAACGATTATAGATGTTGATAAAGGCTTTTATGTTACCTAAACCATAGTCAATTATACCAATCATCGCATTAATCGTTTTTCCTGACCTAAAACAGTAAGTACTTTAGCCCCCAAGTTTATGATATGTCTTTTGTTATTGTAATCTCTAAATGTCTTGTTTTCCCCATTGAATATTTTCTTGAATTCGTCTACCGAAAAATCTAATTTATGTGCCACATATTCAAATTCATTTTGCAATGTTCTTTCATCCAGCTCGGGTCTAGATATTCTATCTAAGGCTTCGTCTCTAGTCATTTGGTTTGTAAGAATGAGGCTCGAGAAATGGGCTCTTCTTTTTTCAAATCCGAATTTTCTGGGCAGCCAATAATCTTCGTAAAAACGGGTGAAACGAGATTCGTGATGTTTGTGTTGAAATTTCTCCCAACCAAATTTTTTGTTCAACAAATCTTCTGCATCTTTCTTGATGAACGGAATATAGTTCAAGGGTGAATATACTCTCATCCCATAGACAATTCTGTAAAGTACTTTATACTCCAAAATATCCAATACTGGGAAAGTTTTGAGAGGCATTTTGCCAAATGACTTATGAATATCTTTTACTAATAATTTATCAATACCAGGGTAAGCACCCCATGCTGCAGGTTCTTTGCAACATTCTGTAGAATAATTCGAACCGGTTAAAACGTATTTTAATTTATGTTTTCTTGCGAATTTGTACATGCCCGAGAAGAATGCAATATCCTGCGGAGCATCTACACCGGGTACCTGAGCATAAAAAAAAGCTCGTTGCAAGTCTTTCATCTCCTCCCAGTTGATTACCTCTGTAAATAAATCTAAATCCAGACCATTACATAATTTCTCTATGTTCCCAACAGCTTTATCGGTATTCCATCCTGCATCTACATGAAAAAGCAAAGGGCGAATGCCCATGATTTCTTTTGCTACATAAGCAGTATAGGAGCTATCTAAACCACCGCTTATGCCTATTATGCAGTCAAAATCTTTCCCTTTTCCTTCCTGTTTGATTTTTTCCGCAGTTTGCATTAATTGATTGTACCCAATCTCATTGGTATGCCAATTAGGTAAAATATTTTGGTGGAAATTATGATAATAATCACTTATCCCGTAACCATCGAAGACAATATCCGTATCGGAAGTATCCATGATAGTTTTAGTACAAATTTGATAGTTTTTCATTTCAATGGTGGATGGTGGCTTTAAACCAATTAAAAAGTAGATTGTATTTATCTCCTGAAACAGGATATGTATTAAATTTATTATAACCTGCAGTTATAAGATTCTTTCTCAAATTGTTGTTTGTAATTACTTCTGCCAATTTATTTGCAGCATCATCAAGATTGTTAGCATCGTAAAACATGGCGGCATCGCCACAGTTGTCATGGGCAAAATTCATATCGGCAGTTACTATCGGCACACCCATGGCCATAGCTTCAAGATAAGTAGCAGAAAATATTTCGAGTAGGGTAGGCATAAAAACAACGTCAGCTTTCTTATATTCTGATAAACATTCATCCAATTTTAATTTACCAACATTTATTATCTGGTTAGATACATTTAATTTTTTAGCTGACTTTTCTATATCAAGCCAAATCAAAGAATCATATGGTAATGTAAGTATGAAATTAGTTTCGAGGTTATGCTTTTTATTTAGTTTACTTATTATTTCAGGAATAATACCCAAATTTTTGTGTGGATAAGGAGCAGCCAAACAAAAAACTCTTGGTATTTGATTACTATTAAATTTTATATTGTTGTAATTAATATTCTGAATAAATACCTTATTTATTGAATTTGGTATAACCAATATTTTGTCTGGTTTAATTCCAAGGCGTTTGATGATACCATTTTTAGCTCCTTCTGTTTGTGTTTCAAAATAATTGGCTTTTTTAGACCAATGTTGACGCAAAACCATGAGTGCCCAAATTTTAAACCTTTTCAATAAATTAGGATATAAATGCCATGGCAATGGTTTATCATTAATTTGCCAAGGGTTGGTAAATCGTCCTACTTCGGTTTTTTTGAAATTTATATAAGAAGGAAAGCCGATTGAATATACCAAGTCAGGATTCCAATCATGGCATATTTTTTTAATTAATTTTCTGTTTTGATAACCTTTTATTGGCCGAGCCGGAGAAGGATCAATACAAATAATATCATTAGAATTAATTATTTCCGCTGATAGGGCATTGTAAATACTTTTTGAAACTATAAATTTGAACGTAATATCTTTAACCTCTACTGCATACTCAATAAAAGAAACGCCAACCTGAACTCCGCCTCCTACAACCAACGTGGTTGCATTAACTAAAATCTTCATTTAACTATTTAATATAAAATCAGAATATTGCATTGCTATTTTTCTAAAACTGAATTTATTCATTTTAATTTGTGCATTTGTACTTAATTTGGTTTGCAGGTTTTCGTCTTGCATTAAATTTATAAGGCTTTCTTTATACTCTTCGTAGTTGTTTAATGGAATTAATATACCATCATCATAATTGGTAATTAAATCGGAAGGTCCGGCATCACAATCATAACTAATGCATGCACAACCTGCAGCCATTGCTTCACCCAATGCATTCGGAAAACCTTCTGAACTACTAATAAAAGCAAATATTTTCGAACTCAAATAATAATTATTTACATCTTTTTTGGCATTATGAAAAATTATTTTGGAACTTGTTTCTAATCCGGTAGCTATTCCTTTACAGTAGTTTAACTTCTCTCCATCTCCAACAAAATGTAATTCCCAATTTGGTGGATTTATTTCGTTGAACATTTTAATTAAAATATCTTGATGTTTAGTTGCAGCAAATCGCCCTACATTTAAAATAATATTTTTACGTTCAATATTTGAATCACTTACTACCTGAAAAGGATTGGATATTATTCTTATATTTTTGTGCTGAATATACGTTAACAAATAGTCTTTGGCTTTTTGTGTTTGTGCAATTATCCCGTAAGCTGTAGGATAAATCTTTTTATTTAACCAATCGGCAATTTTACCATAGCTTAAGCCTGGTTGACTTCTATTGGATATAAAACATCTTATTTTTAGTCCCATCGAAGCTGTCATCACAAATGAATTATAATTACCTCCAAAAGATAATAAAGCAATGGGGCGTTCTTTTTTTAATTTATTTCTAATAAAAAAAAAAGCTTTAATTACACGCAATAGTTTAAACTTACTAAAATAAGAGTCGTGATTAATAACATGTAATTTGATGTTGTCGCTTAATTTATAGAATATTTTATTTTCATAAAACAATAATAAATGAGCTTCAATATTTTTATTCTCGGAAAAATAATTTACCAAATGAGCCATCACTCTTTCAGCACCTCCGGTAGATAAACTTGGTATGATAAAAAATATTTGTTGTTTCAAATTATTCAATGATTTTGTTTTTATATCTAGTTAGCCAAGTATTTAAAACCAATGATTTCCACAAAGTTGGGCTATAATCAATCGCAGAGTTTTTATTCTTTTCTAAAAGTTCTAAACAATGTTGACTATCAATCCAAGGTATGTCTGCATGCTTAAATATATTATGAGCATATCCATATAAATCATTCTTTAGCCAATACCGATACGGAACATCAAATCCTCGTTTTTTACCCAGTAATATTTCATCAGGTACAACACCTTTCAATGATTGTTTGAGTAAATATTTTAGTTTACCACCTTTTAACCACCTAGTATGTGGTAAGCCAAGGACAAATTCTGCCAATTCATTATCTAAAAATGGCACTCTGGATTCTACAGAATGTAACATTGTTGCTTTGTCTACCTTCTCTAAAAAAGTATTGGGTAATTCTGATTGAATATTAATTATTCGTTGACGTTGTAAGGCTGGCATGTTAGCACAAGAATGATAGGCTTTCTCATAATCTACCGTCCAATTGGATGATTGTGCAGATTTTTGCCAATCTGCTTGAAGGATTTCATAAGGATTCTTATATGGAACCACTTCTGTCATTAAATAGGCGTGCATAAGTGCCTCTTGTTTTTGGTTAAGAACAAAATTCATGCGCTTAAGACGATCTTTTAATCTATTATCGGGCATGAAATGATAAAAGGCAGTTGCCCTTTTCCAGAAACTACGATTGTATAAAGTATTAAATAATGGATACCCACCAAATAACTCATCGCCGCCATCACCTTGTAGAATTACCCGTTTATCCGCACTGCATATTTTACCTAAAAAATACATGGGTATTGCAGCCGGATCGGCAAAAGGTTCGTCGTATTGAAAAACCAATTGCTCAAAAATTTCTTCGAGCTTACTTACTTTTACTACTAGCTCATGATGATTAGTATTAAACTTTTTAGCCACCATCCGGGCATTTTCTATTTCCGATTTACCCCCCAAATTATAGTCGTAGGAAACGGTATACGTGTCTAAGGATTGCGAAGAATACTGTGATGCAAATGCTGTTATTGCCGAGGAATCTATTCCGCCACTAAGTAATATACCCAATGGAACATCGGCTACCATTTGACGCTTTACTGCCTTACCCAATAAATCCGTGATTTGATTAACCGCTTCTTTTTCTTGTATTTTCTCCTCAGGTTTTACAGAGTGGATATCCCAAAAAGTATTTTTAAGTATTGTGGAATGATTATGTAAATCAATTTCGAGTGTTTGAGCAGGTAACACTTTTTGTAAACCCTGAATGATTGTACTAGAACCGGTGGTGTTACCATACCATAAATATTGGGTTAAACCCGTTTGATTAATTTTGAAACTTGGCAACCAATCCAGTATTACTTTTGCTTCGGATGCAAAGGCAATATAATCTTGGTTTTCGAAATAATATAAAGGCTTTACCCCAAATCTATCTCGAATAAGGGTAATATTTTTTCCGGCAGTATACAGGCCTGCTGCAAAAATACCGTTCCACTCTTTGAAAGCCTCCACCCCTAACCTCTCATACATTTCTGCCAAAACTTCTGTATCTGAAGATGTACGTGTAGATATCTGGTATCTAGAAATCAATTCTCTGTAGTTATAAATTTCGCCATTAAAAGTAACCCAGGTTTTACCTGAAGCCGTATGAAAAGGCTGATGGGAACGGGCATCTAAATCGATAATGCTTAAACGATGATGTAATAAAAAAACCTTGTCATCCTGAAAAATTCCAGTATAATCCGGACCACGATGCTGCATCAGATTACATGATTTCTTAAACCGTTCAACCTGCTCGGGTTCTAATTTATTTTTGGCAATTAAGCCGGCTATGCCGCACATAATATTAGTTTTTCAATTGCTGATAAATAGGATTTATTCAAGAGTTGTTAGTTAATATTTCCTGCTATTTCAAAACATACTTCCGTATGGTTCGATAAAAAAAATATTCCCCGTATAATTTTAGTTTCCTATGTAAGGCAGATGTCTTTTTAGTAATGTTTAGTCTATCTTTAAAATTAATATTTTCAAAATGTAAAACAGATAGAGAATAAATAAGAGATTCTAAATAATCAAAATTAGAACCTTTATTTATGGATATAAGCTTATTTAAATCGGATAGTAAATCAACTGATAATACAGATGAATTACTGTCATTCAAGAATTGGGTAATTCTATCCTTCAATTTATTTTGAACAATATCTTCATAACTATGATGTTTTTTTGTAAAATCATCAGGCACGCCAACGGTCTCGCCATATTTCCTGCCAGTTCTTGCCCAAGGTATTTCTGATAATTTGGGATCTAAAAAAGATAATAACTCTTTGTAGTTATGGTCATTTCTAGAATATGGGTCAAGAGACCACATAAAACTGAAAACTTCCGGTGATGTAAAAGCTTGATAAAGCGGAACTTTTTCATTGATAATTTCCATGCAAGGATTTAACATTCGTCGCATGTAATGAAGTTGCATATCAATTTCGTTCGTTTGGTATTGTGAATCCCTAGGAAATAACTTGTGATATTTTTCTATTTCGCTCAGAAGTAAATTTTTAGAGGAACTTACATTATTTAAGAGGTAGGTATGTTTACCAATTTTCTGTTCAATTCTTGGCAGATTACTTACATGTTTACCTGAGAATTCTGCTCTACCAACACTGTCGCCATAACTACCTGCAAGCATTATATCTACTTCATTTTCTGCATCGTTTGCAATATCTGGTATTGCGTGTAAATGGAAGGCAGAATATTCACAACCTCTTTCGCCGGCTAAAAGTATATTACGCCAAAATTTATTCTCATCAATTGTGTAATGTTTAAATTCCCATTTGAAATGATTTGCTATTTGATTTGCATAAATAAAATCCCGTGAATTATTATTCCCCCAAGTAAAGGACACTACTTTATCTACCTCTACACGTTTAGTTTTTATTAAAAAATTCAATACTCCAGCTACAATTCTACTATCCATCCCACCACTTAATAAAATTCCTATACGTTTATTTCCTTTCACATAAGAAATAATTTCATCACATAGTTTTTCAAATAATATACTTGCAATTTTTTGAGTAGGTATTTTATTTTTTGCATGCTTTGGAAGTTCACAGAATTCCCAACCTGTATTTGTTAAATTGGGTTTGGCCATCCATGGTGAACGAAAAATATTTTTAAGTATAGTTAAATCTCCTAGAATATAATTTTGAGATAATACAGAATAGATTGCTGAAGAATTTATCTGCAAATCATTATCGTATTTATCTACTATTTCTTGAAATGAATTTCCGTAAATAAATTCTCCCTTATCATTAACAAAATAATAAGGATTAAATACCCCTAAATATTCATGGTTTTGAAATAATAAATCTGAATTTGGGGATAACATGCGTTATAATTTTAAGGTATATTTTTCTACTTTATTTACTTTATGCTGTAGACAATAATTCACCACTTCTTCTGTAAAATCAGAAAATAAGGGTCCTACTGCTGCTTGAAAAATGAACATACCCTGAGAGAAATTATTTGCCTCTATTAATCTTGGAAGATTATTTTTATCAATCATTACATCCAATGCCAATACCCTATGGTGATGTATTTGTTCTGCAACACTTAACGATAATTGAATAACCTTATCATAATTAGGTATTTTATAGTCATTTGTTGAAATATCCACTCCATTAAAGTCCGTATAACTATTTCCCTTTGAGTCCCAAACTTTTTTAATTAAACTTCCATCCGTATGGATACCACAAAATCTTCCTCCAGCTCTGGAAGCGTCTATTATTGCACCCTTCTTGCCTACTCTTAGTGTGGCATGTAAAAAATGGACTTTATTATCAGTTATAGATCTATAAGTTAAAATTCTTAATGTATTTATAGAATCAGGATTAAATAAATTTAACAAATCACATTGTGGCAAAAATTCTTGAACTATAAAATCCTTTTTATAATAAGAGTCTAAGTATTGAGTGCTCAATTCAACCCCTTCACTATTAGTATAAGTTTTCCCTTTTAGAAAAAACTTTTGCACATTTCTTCCTTGCCCAGTTTCTACGGTAGGCTTAATAAATAGTATAGATGAATTATTGCATATGTCGGGGAATGAAATGCTATAATCTTTAATCTCAACATAATCATTATTCAAATACATTCCATTAACATTTCGTAGATACGTTTTAGGTAAACTTGCATCTAATAATAGTTTATCTAAATAATTTTTTTCTTCGCCAATAAACCTAAAATCATAATTATTTAAAAGTGGTTCAACAATAGCAAAATATAAATGATCTGGCAAATGGTTAGTACTAAAATTACCACTCATATTTGCATATACCCTAAAATATTCTTTATTAATTTTATTATCAAAAACTTTCCACTTCTTGCAATATTCCAACTCTAATTCATTATTTATTACCAGATTAGGTATATTTTTCAGACGATTGGTTGCTTGTGAAACATAAACTTTTCTGAGGTAACTTAAATTTTTTTGATAAATAAATTTACCCAAAAGTGATTTAAAATAATTTTTCATAGCAATTTACTTTTAGTATATAATATAATATAAAATGTACTTGTAATTAATTTCGAGAAAAAACCCTCAATATATTTCATTATTTTATGTAATGGCATATTTAATTTAATACTCAATAATGATAAGTGATAATACTGATATATAAAATATTTAGGATTATATAAAAAGAATTTAATATTCTTATTTAAGAAATAAACTATACCAAATACATTGGACAATTTTTCACTTTTAGTATTATCTATAAAATGATTTCCTATCACTATTTTGAGTGTTCTGTTTAGATACCGTGTTTTATATTTTAGACCAATAGAGGACCATAAAATAAATGTTGGAATATTATCGACTTTACCATACAGTTTTATGTAATCATCAAAGTTAAATGCATCCAAAAATTTATTTCTATCCCAACAAGCCAACATTTCATAGTTATTGCTGTTTTTTAAAACCATTTCGTGCCAAGTCATATCGGTGTAATTGGCGGAGTAGTTGAACTTTGATTTACCCATTAAATTCCCATTAGAATACTCAGTTTTAGCTCTAATTTCAGCTATATCGGTCAGGTTATTATCCTCGATATTTGTCCATTGATATATTAATTCACTAATTGTAGATTCATGTATTGTAAATCGGTAATCTAAGCCAAGTATATATTTGGAGGAACAATTAGTTAATATGAAATGCGTAGCTTCATGTTTATATAAATTTGGCAAGTAATAATACTTAACATCGAATTTAGTATTAGAAAATTGCGCAATATATTGATCACCGAAATCTGCCTCTCCAAAATTTATTATTACCCAATTAAAGTTATGATTTGTTTGGCTGTAAAGGGAATTATAAATGGAAATTAAATTGTTTGAATTTATATCATCAATTGGTGTATATACCGTAATTAAGGGTTGCAAAAATTCTTTCGAATTATTGTACAGATTGGCCACCATCAATAAAAATAGTTTGCCCAATTATATGATTAGAGGCATCGCTTGCCAAGAATAATGCTAGTTCTGCTACATCTTCTGGTAAGCCAATTCGTTTATTCAATGAATCATTTCTGTATGCATTGTAAATAGTATTTTGACGGGTCATTCCAGTGGCAGTATATCCGGGAGCAATTCCATTTACTAATATGTTTTTCTCTGTATATATTTTAGCCAAACTAGATGTTAGTATATTTAATCCAGACTTAGAGATGGAGTAGGGGCCGGGATATGCTACCACAGAATTTAAAGATGAAATGTTAACTATTTTCCGGGTAGAATCTGATTTAGTTGTATTTATTTCTCCGAAATATTTAGAGAGGAAATAAGCACTTTTTAAATTGGTAGACATTACACTATCCCAATCATCAAAATTAATCTGACTTAAAGATTTATTTACTGCAATTCCGGCATTGTTTATTAAAATATCAATCTTACTATGTTTATGTACAATTTGTGCATACTTTTCTTCTAAACCAGTAAAATCACTTAAATCCCAAACTTCCGTAAATAGATTTTCATTGGCTAATTCATTAGAAAGTGCATTTAGCTTTACAGAATCTCTTCCACAAACAATTACTTTCGCCCCTGCACTTAAAAATTTCTTCGCTATGGCTGAGCCAATTCCTGAACTTCCACCGGTAATTAAAATGGTTTTATTAGCTAATACATTTCCGTAATTTGTATATGAAATGCTTAAGTATGTAACTCCTCCGGAACGTATATACTTTATAAAATTTGAAATAAAGTATTCAATTTTTGATAGTACATTCATAACGTTTTTGGTTAGAATATTTTATTGGATGAAACAAACTCTACATTAGGCCATTTAATTTTAATTGCGTGTAGTAATTGTTCAAGTAATTTCAAATTATTATCTCTGTTTTTTTGATTTAATGACCCAATATAATTTACCCTATGGGTAGAAATAATAGCGGGTTTATTCCATAAAAAAGAAATTGCAATTTGTTTTAAACAATTATTAACCCAATCATGGTTTATATTTTCGGAAGGCTCAAACATGCAATTTCTTACAGAATAAATTTGACCAAAATTATTCTTCTGCCCCGTATAATGAAACACCGGAATCAATTTACCATTTTTTTCATCTGGCTTTAATTGTGCCCGTTGTCCTTGTATAAATTTCACATTCATGTTTTTTGCGGCTTTTTCGATACCGGTATTCCACACATAATTGCAACTAATAATTGTCTCCGATTTATATCCAAATTTATTTTCAAACATTTTTAATCCGTTAATCAAAATCTCTTGCTTATGTACAGAATCATTAGCATCTGTTGGATGGAATGCAGCTAAATAATGGCTGTGACTTTGCGAAGGAGTTTTCCCCCACATTCCGGTATAACCATGTTCAAAGGAGGTTAATACCTCTTTATAATTACCCTGCAATGCTTTCATCCACAAACTCACATTTAAATGCTCTCTAGCATGAAATTGCGGTACAATCAATTTTTCTTGTATTGCTTTTTGCCAGATTGGCAATAAATCTACTCCCCAATATTTCTGATAAGAAACCTGAAAATCTTCGAAGAAATATTCCTGAAAATGATTGGCTTTTATTTTATCAAAATCGGGGTTAGCCATAACGGTATTAAACGTAAATACCGGATAATTCCCATTTGAATCTTTGAAACGGCTTAAAACTTCAAATAAGTTATTCAAATCTTCCTTTGACTCCAAACAATCTAAGTAATCGTAATGGAAGGCATCCACCTTAATTCCTTTATCCAAAAGTTTTTGATAGCTGTTGCGATTTGGCATTCTTACTCCTCCCCAATCATCGCTCTCGAAAACCACCATTTTGCGTTTACTACGCCAACCGGGTATGTTGAAGGCGTGTTGTTTTAATACTTCTGTTATTGAATTTGCCACACTACTCTCTTTACGTAATCGGTATAACTCAGAATAATTCGCAATACTTTTTCCGAAACATTGGGCATGCTATAATCGGCTACCAAACGAAAATTACGCTCATCTCCGGTTTTTTGTCGGTCCAAAATTTCCAACCCTTGCAGAATGCGTTCAGCCGAAAGGCCAGTCATCATTACCGATGCTTCTTCCATCCCTTCAGGTCGTTCGTGCGCTTCGCGGATATTAAGTGCTCTGAAATTAAGAATAGAAGATTCTTCGTTGATGGTACCACTATCAGACAATACTGCTTTGGCATTCATCTGTAAGGCATTGTAATCCAAAAATCCCATTGGTTTTTGCCATTGAATAAGAGGGTGAAGATGGAACGCAGATTCGGCGGATTCTCGCGGATTTAATTGTTCTAATCGCTTCCGAGTACGTGGGTGGGTAGAAACTATGATGGGAAGTTTGTACGTTTCGGCCATTTGGTTCAGCGATTCCAGCAAAGCAAAAAAGATTTTATCGTTGCTTATATTTTCTTCGCGATGCGCCGATACTAGAAAGTACTTTCCACTCTCCAGTTTAAGTTGATTTAATATGTTGCTAGCCTGTATTTTTGGTAAATAATAATGTAACACTTCAATCATAGGCGAGCCGGTTTTTATTACCCTATCAGGGGGTAATCCTTCGCGCAGCAGATACTCGCGGGCAATGTCGGAGTAGGTTAGGTTAATATCCGCAATGTGGTCTACTATCTTGCGGTTGGTTTCTTCGGGTACGCGTTGATCGAAACAACGATTGCCGGCTTCCATGTGAAAAATTGGGATTTGTCTTTTCTTGGCCGGGATGGCGCATAAACAGGAGTTGGTATCACCCAAAACCAGAAAGGCATCTGGCTTAACTTCTTCCAGAATTGGATCAATATTGATTAAAATTTGTCCAATGGTAGCAGTTGGCGTTGAACCTGCAGCATTTAGAAAATAATCGGGCTTACGAATGCCTAAATCCTCGTAAAAAACCTCATTTAGTTCGTAATCATAATTCTGCCCAGTATGTATGGTGATGTGCTCAATAGCTTCGCTGGCATCCAGCACGGCCATCACTCTAGAAAGACGTATAATTTCAGGGCGCGTGCCCACAACGGTTATTACTTTTAATTTTTTCATGGTTTAAAGATCCAAGGCAAAAGAGCCAAAGCAAAAGTATATTGGTTCATTATTGAAGGTATTCATTCTCGTTTAGTATTTATGATGCTGGCTAGTATATTTTTTAGCTCTTTGCTTTCCTAAATGTGAAAATCAAGTTCGTCAGTCGAATTAGTATCTAAAATTAAATGACCATAGCAGCAAGTCGTTTTCTTTCATCTTAGTTTACTATTCCTTCAACTAAAAACTTATCTTCTTTTCTTTTTTACCTCGACTCTTTTTACTTCCTACTTGGCACTTTCCCTACACAACTTCCATCCAGGTATCCGGGTCGTTGGGGTTATAGTATTCGTTTATCCAAAATAGGGTGTAAAGTGTTTCATCGCCGATATTGGTAATGTTATGGGTGTACCAAATGGGCATATCTACGTAAGCGGGTTCATTTCCGTCAAGATAAAAGTGTTGTACCTCATCTGTTCCGGTTTTGCGAATACTGATTCTTGCTTTGCCTTTTATCACCGTAAAACGCTCTATTTTTCGGGTATGAAAATGATTGCCACGGGTTATGCCGGGCAAGGTAGTAGAATAAGAGCTTTGCCCGCCCGAGCCGGTTCGGATTACTTCTGCAAATGCACCGCGTTCATCGCTATGAAGCTGTAGATTTCGCGGAAAAATCTTTTCGTGGGAGATAAAAGAACGATAGGTATTGAACAAATGGAGTTCGAAATTATCTTCAAATAATGGAATAAAACCTTGCAAAAAATATTGTTCGTGATAGCTTTTCAGTTTATTCAGCAATGCCGAAACCGTAATAGTTGCCCTAGCTTTCATGCGGTACTCCGGTTCATATACCTTGTTGCGAATGATGCTCATAACCTCCTCAACCCATTCCTCCACATAAATTAAAGAAAGGTTAGCATCCTGTTCTATTTGTGGTGTTTCGCCATGTGCCAACTGATGCGAAAAGGTGGCCACCACCGAATTGTAAAAAGGTTTGCCGAATGGGCCAAACACATTGGGGATGATTGTACCGGTAAACGTAGCTTGGTTTTTTTCTGCCCAATCGGCCAATAACAACCTGCCCTCTCGTTTGGATTTGCCATAAATGTTATCTCTTTCTTCTTGTGTAGAGGAAGAAAGAATGACATGAGCTTTGCTATTGCATTTTTCTAAAGAATCAATTAATTTTTTTACCAAATGGGTATTTACAGTAAAGATTTGCTCAGGTTCATGATGGCGATTAAGCGCTGCCAAATGCACAATTACATCGCAATTAGAAACGAATTTATCCAGTGCATCGGCATCCTCAAACCAATTGCGCTCAAAGGGAACTAGTGTAAACTCTTTTGCATGCAAAGCGAGTCTGGCATTGAGATGCCAACCCATAAAACCTGCTTGTCCGGTTATACCAATTTTCATGTTTATTCGGGGTATTGCTCTAGAGTTTCACCTAATACATCTGCTCTGATGAGCGGTAATTTGAGGAGCAATTCTTTCATGCCGGCTATGTCTAACCTTTCGGTATTGTGCGAGTGGTACTCTTCGGTATGAGCTTCAGCGCGGTTGCCTTCGGTGAAATAAAGTTCGTAATTCAAATCCCGGTTATCGTTCGGAATTCTGAAATACTTTCCTAAATCTTCAGCTTTTACCATGTCTTCGCGGTTCACCAAGGTTTCGTACAGTTTTTCGCCATGCCGAATACCAATAATTTGTATGGGGTTTTTAGCTTCGTACAATTCGAGTAAGGCTTTTGCCAATACTTCTACAGTTGCTGCCGGGGCTTTTTGCACAAATAAATCGCCTTGCTGGGCATTTTCAAAAGCAAACCAGACCAAATCCACCGCATCTTCGAGGGTCATCATGAAGCGGGTCATGCCCGAATCCGTTATACTAAGCGGTTTACCGGCTTTTATTTGTTGCACAAAAAGTGGTATAACAGAGCCTCTGGAAGCCATTACGTTGCCATAGCGGGTACAGCTGATGATGGTCTTACTTTCATCGAGGTTGCGGGCGCGGGCGCCTGCCACTTTTTCCATGAGCGCCTTGCTCATGCCCATGGCATTGATGGGGTAAGCCGCCTTATCGGTACTGAGTACAACCACTCTTTTTACTTCATACTTTTCGGCTACGGAGAGTACATTATCCGTTCCTAAAATATTGGTTTTAACGGCTTCTATCGGGAAAAACTCACAGGATGGCACTTGCTTTAGGGCAGCTGCATGAAAAATATAATCTACTCCCTTAACGGCTTGCGAAACACTTTGGATGTCGCGCACATCGCCGATGTAAAATTTTACTTTGGGATGATTGAGTCTTTTGCGCAGATCATCTTGTTTCTTTTCATCGCGCGAAAAAATGCGGATTTCGGAAAAATAGGGGTCATTGAGGTATTTGCGTAATACGGCATTTCCAAAAGAGCCGGTGCCGCCGGTGATTAATAGAGTGTGGTTCATTTAGCGGATAAGTTTGTAAATATCTTTGATGTAATCATTTACGGATGTAAAGTAATCTGTTATAAAAGGAACAATAATTGGATTGGCAATGAGGGTCATTATTGAAATAAAATACAATCCATCCCTAAAAGCTATCACCATATAAATAACTAGCGCAGGGGCTAGGGTTCTAACCAAAAATGTGGTGTTACGATGGAGTTTATATTTATTAAACAGAACAATAAAAAAGGCATAGCCCAAAAAGTTAGACAAAGCATAGAACCTAATTCCGGAGGGAATTAAACTGAGTAAATTAGCTAAGGCATAAAAGAGCAATGCGGCAGAAAACAAGGTGAGAAACAACCTGTCATTTCTATATTGCTTCACATCATACAAGAACAGAGATACTAATATTATGAGGGCAAAATACTGCAACACTTTTCGGTAATATATAACGTACCACCTCGTATCTTCTGCTATACCTCCAGTTGCCTGATACTGCCTAACTTTATCTTCATTGGTATAGCCGGAAGCCCTGTCTAACACCTGTGTAGGTAAATAATTGGAGGCAAATCCGGTTAAAGCTCCAATATTAGATTCAGCTATAAAAAGTGTCCCAATAAACAGATAAAAATAAAGTACATAACGATTACCAAATATTAGAAATAAACCTAAAACAACTGCAGGTAATAAGAAAGTAAAGTGGAATATAAATGGGGTTATAAATGACCACCATAGCCTCTTTTTGTTACCCTCAAATAAATAAGGCAATAAGCCGTATAAGAATACGTGAACTGCTGTGTTGTAACGGAAGCCATTGATGGACCAAATTGGAATTATCAATGGAAGAATTATCATCCCACCTAAAACAAACATGCTAAGTTTGCCTTCCGTTTTTTTATAAACGTAAAATATATTTCGTGAAAAGAAAAAACCAAATATTAAACCATATACTGCTGTTAAGATATAGGGGGCATCGGTAAATCTGGAAATTGTAATTGCTAAAAAGGAACGTAATACATCTACCTCACCCGTACTTTGGTAATAGCGCCAAAAATCTTTTAAAGTATACTCTGTTAGGTAAAGCTCTTTTAATTCACCTATATATGAATAAATATCACTCCCTGCCGCTTCTTTAGCGTATGCTAATGTAAAACCGAAGAATACGGTAAAAGCCCAAATAATATTTGGGGCAGTAGGATTTCTGAAATGCTTAAATGCATTGTAAAAAGCCCCTAAGGGCCAAAGCCAAAATAAGGCTTTCATGAAAGATCCTACATTAGACTGTCTCATTGTGCAAAGCTAAAAACCTTTGAGCCACTTGGCGTATATCATATTCTTCCATATTTGGCATGGCTAATGCCGATTGGTAATTGCCGGATAAAAACTCCTGTACCTGCAACGGATTAAAGTCATCCATGTTGTAATTTAAAACGGGTCTTTGGGTCAAAAAATAATCTATCAACTTACTTGGCATCTGATTTACCGGATCATACCCTATGTTTACTAAAAAATCCATCTTGCTGAGTTCTGCAATCAGTTCGGCCCGTGGTATTGATTTTCTTATTTCTAATTTCTCTTTTAAAACACCCCTGTAGTCGTCTAATAAAGAAGTATCCTGTGTATATACTACAAATCTAAATGGCTTATTCCATTGACAAAGGACTTCTAACAGTTCCTTTGGATTTCTGACTTTGTGCAAAAAAGTACCTGCAAAAGCAAAGGTGGGCACTTCATTTGGTTGGTAACTATGAATTGGAGTTTCGTCAAAATTAAACCCTTGAGGGATGGCTTTTATCTTGGGATGAAACTCTGGATAATAATTTGGTAACATGCTGATTCTTGGAATGGTTATCCAATCGGCTTTGCGGGAGAAATGTTTCTCCAAATATTTAAAATAAAACAACTTTGGGAAGTTGTCGTACCTAAGCAACATGTACGGATCACCACAATCTGCCACCCAAGTTTTGGCAATAGGATGTTTCTTGGTCCGCGCAAAAGCTACCCCCCAATGAACCGGGTAGGGAACCGCATTGGATATCATTAAATCGTAACCCGATAATTTCTTCAACTTACTTTGTACCGAGAACAAATACTGTATTTGCGGATACTCAAAAAGTATTAATAAAGCTCTGCGAAAAGTTCTTTTCAGCCAAGAAAAAGAACCATCGGTTGGTATATCCTTCCAATCATTAGATACTAAGTTTATTAAATCAAGGCGATATTTTTGGGCGAATGTTATTAGCAAATCGGATTTTAACGGGGTTAATACCGTTACCTGATGCCCCAATCTTGAAAATTCTTTGGCTAACTCTGTTGCTCTGAAGGATCGTGGTGAGTTCTCGGGATAGAAAGAAACCGAAACCAATAATATCTTTTTTATTTCCAAGTAGTTTTGCTTGTTAGATGTTGTGCTATTTGATGTGATGCCTTTCCTAAACCATATAGATTCACTTGGAATAGTTCGGTTTTGGTTTTTTTAGCAAATTCAATAGATTCTAAAATTTTATTGGATTCTATACCGGCTAAGAAATTTACTCCTAGTTCAACTAATTCTGTCCACTCCGTTTCGTTACGCAAGGTTACACAAGGCACCGAATGAAAAAATGCTTCTTTTTGAACTCCTCCCGAATCAGTTAAAATTAATTTAGCGTTTTTCTCTAACCACAACATATCTAAATACCCTACCGGATCTATTAATAGAACTTGTGATGGAATCTTCAAATTAAATTCCTGTATTCGTTTTCTGGTTCTTGGATGTATAGGCCAAACAATCGTTTGCTCTATTTGCGAAAATGCATGTAATAGTTCTTGCAAAGATTCTTGAATATCTACATTATCCGCGCGATGTACAGTAGCTAAATAATAATTTGTACCGGCTAGTTTTAGTACCTTCAGAATATCACTTTTATCAGATGCTCTTTGTGTGTAATGTAGGGTTGCATCATACATTACATCTCCTGTCAAAAATATTTTTTGTGTGGATATTCCCTCATTTATAAGTTGTTCCACCCCATTTTGAGTTGGTGTGAAAAGCCAATTTGAAACATGATCGGTTAATATTCGATTGATTTCTTCAGGCATTCGCCTATTAAAGGATCTTAATCCTGCTTCTACGTGTGCAACAGGGATGTGTAATTTAGCAGCTGCCAAAGCCCCAGCTAAGGTAGAATCCGTATCTCCATAAACCAAAACTGCATCCGGTTTTTCGGTAAATAATACGGCTTCAATTTTTTCTAACATTCTGCCGGTGTTTTGTCCATGTGTTCCTCCACCCACATTCAGATAATAATCCGGCTTATTCATTTCTAACTCCTCAAAAAAAATATCCGACATGTTACTGTCAAAATGCTGACCTGTATGAATGAGTATCTCTTTTATAGACTGTTGCTGCAATGCCTTTGAAACAACAGCAGCTTTAACAAATTGAGGACGCGCTCCTATTACGGTAACAAATTTCATCGGAATTTATTTACAAGTTTTACAATGGTTTGTGATATAACTGGAGGAATATTTTCGCGTAAATTCAAAATTTTATTTACTCGTTTTATTTCACTTGGATAATGATCATGTGGTATTTCAGGCTTGCTTAAATACTCTTTTAATTGAACTTCTGTCCAATTCATTTTTTTCAGAAAATACCGTTTGTCCTCTTCTAAATCCTGCATACTTGGATAAGGGATTTTCTGTAAATCTTCCAAGGCTTGCTCCCGACTCATCTGACCCGATGCTACTAACGTAGAGAGGTGAATTTTGCGTTTATCTACCCCAAATTTTTCGGGCAAAATATAGCCTTGATAAAAACGGGTGAATATGGATTCGTAATGTTTGTATGGATAGGGTTTATAATTGTACTCTTTTTGCAGTAACTGCAATGCTTCGCTTTTATTAAATTGAAAATAATCTAAAAATGGAATAAAAGCAATGAACTCAATGTAATTGTAATAGGCCCAATCCCAAGCACCTACTGCCGGAAAGGTCTTTATTTTCATGTTACCGAATTGTTTGGCAATTGCCTCTATGTTTTTTCGATCGAGTTTATTCCAAGTCCAACTATTGGGTAAAGGAATGCCCTCAGTAGCTTGGTTGTAGCCTGCCAAAATATACCGCAACCCATATTTATTGGCTTGTTTAAAATTAACTGCTAACATGGCATTATCATACAGTAATTCAATGTCTATCACATGTGCATCAAAAAAGGCTTGCATTAATCCTCTGTATTCTTCCCAATCAATCACATGAGTATATAAATCAACTCCCAACGATCTTACCAAATTGGCAATGTTATTTTGTGCCAGTTCAGAATTCCAACCATTATCCATGTGCACTGCCAAGGGGCGTAAACCTGCCTCAACCGCTTTTACTAGTCCCCAGGAACTATCTACACCGCCCGAAACTCCGAAAATACAATCGTATGGTCTTCCTTTCCCGTTCCGCTTAATTTTAGCCACTAACTCCTTATAGCTTTTTTCTTGGTGGGCTATGTTGAATATTTTGCCCGAACGGGTAAAATATTGCTCGCAATAATTACAAATACCCCGTTCGTCGAACCGAATTTCAGGCATGGTACTATCGCAAACACAACGCTTGCAAAAAACTGTTTTTGATATGTTCATGAAAATAATGCTTCTAATTGTTGATACTTAGGGTAAGTAATGAGTACCGCCCTGTGCGGACCATGAAAAACAAAAAATGCTCCTGCACTTACCGCGCTTGCACCGGCTGCTACTGCAGCTTTCATATCGGCCAAGCTACCTGCACCTCCTACAGCTACCAAAGGCACGTCCATGGAGTCGGCAGCTAGCTTAATTAATTCTGTATCCATCCCTTTCATGGTACCATCCCGATGAACGGCATTGAGTATAATTTCGCCGGCACCTGCCTCTACTGCATTTTTCATAAATTGCAACCATGGCATAGAGAGCGACTTACCATTTGAGGAGGAATATAATGCCGGTTTGCCAAGCCAATTTCTGTTTACATCTACCGAAACTAAAATACTTTGGCTACCCCACTTATCAGCCATTTTTCTAATTAGGTTTAAATCGTTTAAGGCTGCAGTTTGCAAACATATTTTTTCTACACCCAAGGTAAATAGGGTTTGGGCATCGGCCATGTTGCGGATACCTCCTCCATAGCCTAAGGGCATAAAGCATTCGCTTGCAAATTGTTCAATAAGAGAAAAATTTGGGGATTTCCCCTCTTTACTAGCTGTAATATCCAATACCATTAGCTCATCTACTTCTTTATCGTTAAATATCCGAATAGCGTTTATTGGGTCGCCAACGTATTTCGGATTTTTGAATTGCAAGGTTTTTACTAAACCTTCATTTTTAAGCAATAAACAAGGAATTATGCGATTTTTTAGCATGAAAATTCTATAAAATGTTGCATAAGTTGCATGCCATAGCGGTGGCTTTTCTCCGGATGAAACTGAGTTGCCATCAGGTTGTTGTGGGCTATAGCTGCTGTAAAAGGATAGCCGTGGCTTGTTTCAACCCAAATATCTTCCGGGTTATTGCAAACCACATGGTAAGAATGAACAAAATAAAAACGTTGTTCTTGCTCGGTAAGGGGTAGTAGTTTTATGTTTTTTTTGATTTTTATCGTATTCCATCCCATGTGAGGCACCTTAATGTTTTGTCCTGCGGGTATTTGAAATTTTACTACATCGGCATCAAACCAAGCTAAGCCGGGCAAAACCCCTTCTTCACTTCCCTTACACATCAATTGCATGCCCAAGCAAATACCCAGTGCAGGTATCTTTCTTTCTAATACCACGTGGTTTAGTGCCGGTATCCAACCTTTATCCATTAATTGTTGCATGCCATGATCAAATGCACCTACTCCGGGTAGTATGATTTTTTCTGCCGTTAAAATTTCATCCGGATGGTTTGCAATGCAAGATTTACCACCCATTTTGCGTATAATATTGGCAATAGAGCTTAAATTACCTAATCCGTAATTTACAATGTGTATCATGTTAAATCTTGTATACTGCTACAATCCAGGAAGCCTGTTGGGGCAATTTTGGCCATACCTTTTTAAGCTTGGCTTTTATCCCTTCTGGTTTCTTTTCTGCTTCTAGTCTGTCAAAATATTCTTGTTCGCTGTAGCCACAAACCGGACAAATGGGGGACAGAAAGGGTTTGGGCAAATTTAACCATGTTTTTACGGTGTCAAATACTCCCATCCCTGCATAATCCCAATTGGTTTTGGGTAATATCCAATGTGCCACCATGCTTGCGCCTTGTTGTTGAAATAATTGTTGAATATCCGTTAATTGATAACTCCTAAAATGTAATTCTACGTTGAAGCTAGAATGACATTTGGGGCATTCGGTAAAACTTGCTTTTAGTCTTTCTTGATATGGCACACTTACTAAAACATATTTTTTGGATACCCTGACCAATTCTGTGAGTACTGTTTGATACAATGGGACCGGAATGTGTTCAAGAACTTGTAAGGTGGATACACAATCATAGCTGTTGTCAGCAAGTGGAATTTGATTAATATCTCCCACCATTTTTGGGGTTTTTACATATTTAAGTGCTGTTTCACTTCTGTCAATAGACATTGTTTCTATGTGTGGTCGATGTTCAGCTAGCAATTTGCCAAAAATGCCATTACCACACCCTATGTCTGCCAGGTTCTCTACATCGTCCGGAATGCACTCGATGGTTTTTATGTAGCGATTCAGATTTTCGGCATCGAGCAATGTGCCCTCTTCCCAAAATTTTTCGGACTCATAATAGGTTTTTTCAAAAGTATCCATACCTTATTTCAAATTAGCAAAGTGTTTTTTAAATTGAATGTATTCAGGTTGGATAATGAGTTTTTTCCACCATTCTTCCACGTCGGTTTGGTTTAAAAATTCAACCAAAGATTCCATGGATAGGTGTAATACCCCGTTGGCTAGAAAAAAATCATAAAATGGTTTTATTGCATCAGTAGGCTGGTCGTTTTCTAAAATCCCTATAACCGGATAATCTACGGCTATACACTCCAGAAAATTGGTACTTGGCACGGTAAGTTGAACAACAAAAGCAGATTGTGCCATATCATCCATCACATTGCCAAGCGCACTAGCTACTTTTACTCTTTCATCTTTGATGAAATTTAGCTTAAATGCATGGCTTTGTATTTTGTTCATTGGACGAGGACGAGCCAAAATACGACTATACTTTTCTTTACTTAATTGCGCAAAGAAATAATCCATTGCTTCTGTGAAATATTGAATATTATCATCGAAAACATCTGTAAACGAGAGCAACAAATCATAATTAAGTGTCCTCGATTTCTTTTCAAAGTTTTCTTTAAACTTGATGAGTTTGTATGCTTTCCAGGGTCTATCCTGATCTTTGATTTTCCAGCCCCAAGTTCTGAACTCATCGGCAAATATACACTCCCAGTAATGTGCATTATGCCCAATCTTTTCTCCGTAATAAGCCCCGTGTTGATACCAAAAAACTTTAGCTCCGGATTCTTTGTATTTGGCAACTATCATTCGTATGTAATCCGAATTCAACACGTGGATGTGAAATTTTTTATCTTGAGGAGCAAATAGGGGTATATCATTATACAATTGATCGAAATATTCTACAAAAATCTCGGGAACTTGGTAAAATAAATTACTATCGAATGGGGTTTTCTGTTGTACCGCAATCTTGTTAAGTAGCTTCCGCTTTTGCTTTTTTGCACCAAACCATACCACGGGGAAATGTATGGGCAAATCTTCTCCCATTTGTTCCTTTACTTCGGGCAAATCAGGCATTTCTATACGGAAAGAATTATTGTTTTTCAGTTTATTTACTATTACCGATTTGGTAGCCTTATTTCTTGTGTTTTTGGCAAATTTAAAAGCAATTTCCTTTAATTGATCTTTAAAACTTGGTAATTCTACCCCGTTGGAGGGGTATACAGGAGCTTTGGTAAAAATATTTTTCTCAAATATTTCTTTACGGTTGATGAGTGAATTGACATAGCCCCCCAAGATCATTTTCCAAAAACGCTCAGAATATTTTTCTCCGTGAACTTGTTTCATAACCGGAATTAATTTTGAGAATAACTCTTCTGTTATCTCAATCCGTTTTAATGAAAACACCCTACGGATATTATCCTTGGTTGCAGCAATAGGATTTACGAATTTTGTGTATTCCTTATTCAAACCTATCTCCTTTTTTGTAGTCTTTTTTAGCTACCTTTCCGATGATTTGGTTATAAAAACGAGGATGCATACCAAAACCCGGGCGGATACTTCGGATATTTTTCTGGGTGAATAATTCACCCGCTTGTACATCTTCGGCAACATATAATGAACGGCAAAATATTTTCCCCTTTTTCTGTTTATCTGTTAGGGTATAATCTACCACTCCAATACCTTTTTCGGCTTCTCGTACGGCTGTTACCATGTCGGTAAACTCGACTTCGTTCATTGAAAAAGAAGCATCGGGTCCCCCGATGGAACGATCCAAAATAAAATGTTTCTCGATGATTTTAGCACCAAAACAAACAGCAACCACAGGCGCAATGCTGCCCATGGTATGATCAGATAAGCCGGTAATTACTCCATAGCGCTCTGCTAAATCTTTTACCATGATTAGGTTGGCTTCATCGATAGGAGCAGGATAACTAGAAGTACATTTGAGTAAGGCAATGTCTCTGTTGCCCATGCGATGACAGGCATCTAATGCCAGTTCAATGTCTTCTGTTTCTGCAATGCCAGTTGAAATAATGATGGGCTTACCTTTGGATGCTACATATTCTATCAGAGGAATATCGGTAATCTCAAAGGAAGCTATTTTGTAGACCGGTACATTTAAGGTTTCCAGAAAATCTACCGAAGTAATATCAAAAGGGGTAGAAAAACAAAACAATCCTTCTTTTTCTGCTTCCTTGAAAAGGGTTTCATGCCACTCCCAAGGGGTATATGCTTCTTGATAAAGTTTATGTAAATTTTGACCATCCCATATAGTCCCTTTAATCATAAAATCATCTCGATCACAATCAAGGGTCATGGTATCAGCCGTGTAGGTCTGAAATTTAATGGCATCGGCCCCTGCACGTTTGGCTGCTTTGATGGTTTCGATGGCTGTTTCTAAACTGCCATTGTGATTAGCAGATAGCTCAGCTATGATGAAAACCGGGGAGGTCTTATTTATCTTTTTATCTCCTATTTGCATTACACTTTTTTTTCGAATCTGTACATAGCTTCATTTTCCTTGAATTTCTCGAAATTTAATTTTTCAAAGATTTTTATGGATGGAATATTTTCATTGAGTACGTACCCATAAAAGGCATCAATCTCTGGTTTATCTAATTGTGCCTGTTGCATACCCATGTCTAATAGTTTTATACCAAAACCTTTCCCATGATAAAGCGGATCAATTAAATAGTTTATAATGGCTACATTAAATAAATTCATGTCAAACCTGATTGAGCCTATTATTTCGGTATCGTTAACTAAAATATAATACAAGCATTTACTGTCTTCTAATTTTGATTGAAACCAGACCTGATGTTCTGGAAATTCAATCGTATGCTTGTTAAAAGAAAATTGTCGAACAGTTTTATCGTTTGCCCATTCATAGGCAATTTTCATGTCGGCTAATTTTGCTCTTCGTAATTTCAGGGAAATATTGATTTTAGGTTGGTTCATTAATTCCATAAATTTTTAATTATTTATTTATTTTTAGGTGGCTTCCATTTTAAAATTCATTTTGCATAGGAGATAATTTATATAGGTAAATAAAAATATAGTGTACATTATTTTATTTAATTGAAGTCTAGTATTCTAATTAATTCTTCTCTTGAAGATTTACTTGCAATTAAATATCCTAATCTATCTATTGAATTTTCTAGTTCAGCATCTTTAAAGGCTTGAATGTGGTACTTAACCATCAAACTTTTATTCTCTTCTATAAATTTTATAGCAACTGCATAATTTAAGGGAGTGATAAACTGTACTCCTGCAAATTTTTGATGCGTAATGGTTGCATTTATTGGCAATCCCAAAGACAAATTAATTACATTCTGAAGCATATCCACACCACAAGCAAGAGGCACAAGATCGGATGTGATATAATCGCCTCCAAGCCTGGCTCCAATTTCGATGATAAAAATTCCATTTTTATTCATTTTTAATTCGGTATGCGATGCACTATTTCCAAGATTTAGAGATTGAATAAGTTTTAATACGTGTTGATGAACTAGTATAATTTCCTGTTCCGATAAATTTGCGGGAATTACATGTCTATCTTCTACAAAGAAAATCCCTTCTTTTCCCTTTACCGTTTTCTCGGTAATTGCAATAATATGGGTAACATCATTTTGAGTTAACGATTCTACACTAAATTCTTTGCCTTCGATAAATTCTTCTACAATTACTTTTCCGGCTCGAGAATACGAGAGTGCCATTGGGAATGCATCCAAAAGTTCGACTGAGTTTCTTACTTTTTTTACTCCTCTACTTCCCGATGAATCTAGTGGTTTAATGATTGCGGGGTAAAAGTCAATTTCTGATATATCATCAAAAACTTCTAGTAGCTTGTATTTTGGGGTGAAAAATCCGTATTTAGCTAAATGTACCCGCATCGCAAATTTATTGGTACAAACTTCGGAAGCATAAATATTGGTACCAGATAATCCGAGTTTATCGCAAACCTTTGCAACTACTTTCACCGGTAAATCGGAGGTTGTGAGGATACCGTCAATTTTTAACTCTATGGCAGCATTTAATATTCCATCAAAATCATTAGAATCTAATTCTAGTGCTACATCTGCAAATTTATTTCCGGCAGCATTAATATCTCTGTCCACTGTAATAACAAAGTGTCCGTTATCTTTTGCTTTTTCTATAACCGGCACTTGTATCATCCCAGCTCCCAAAATCATTAATCTAGCCATGTTTTATATTAATTTTATTTTTGATTTGGCAACAGCCGGATTTCCAATAACGGTTTGATTTGGCTCTATATTTTTAATGATACAGGAAGCAATGCCAATGCTGCAATTATCTCCTATGGCAATTCCGTTACTTATTGTTGAGTTACTGCCTACAAAACAATAGGCTCCAACATCAACAAATCCAGAAACCACTACTCCCGGCGACAAATAAGACCCTTCTCTAATTCTAGAATCATGAGAAATTACACAAGAGTTATTGAGCAAAACACCATCTTCGAGGATTACATTCTGATCGATGTTTGACATCGGATAAATAATAACCCCTCTACCTATAGTAGCTGATGGATTTACAAAAGCTGTTTGATGTATAAATGAATGAATGTTCAAACCAGATTTCACCAATTTCTCGAATACTTGTTGCTTTATGTTTAAACTTAAATAACCTATGGTTGGCAGAAAATGTAATTCTCTGAATCTGGCATCTGTAAAATCAGCAAATTTGAATTTGTGTTGATTTTCATCTACTTTAAATTGATCATCGAAATAAAAAATATTATTCTCGGGAATTCCGGATTGTATCAAGAGTTTTTCCACTTGTTTTCCTACTGCTCCGTATCCTACTAAGCCTATTTTTTTATCGTTTACGTTCATAAGTTCAGGAAAACCTCTTTAAGATTATCCACTTGTTGCAGTTTATAGTTTTTAAATTGGTTGGAACGGATGGTATTATCCTCTCTAACTTGCAATATTCTTTCGAACAATAACCCGGCATCTAACACATGTAGGTCTCCTAAACCAAGCGCCAGTTTGTTCTGTACAAAATAGGTATAGGGTTGGAGTTGATTATCTACAAAGTAACCCGTCAATGCCTTTGATCCGATGTTGGCAACTTCATTTAACAAGCTACTGGATGGAACAATACAAATTTCTGCACTCGCCATCAGGGCTGCCATTTCGGAGGCTTGCAAGTTTTTATAAATGTTGAGATTTTGGAAACCGCATAGGGACTGTTCATATTGGTAAGCATCGCCTATTACTACATTTATCGTAAATCCTAAGTCATATTGCTGCATGAATTGCACTATTTTGCACGTTAGGTTGTGTTTATCACTTCCGCCCATGGATAAGAAAATAGTGTTCTCAATTTTAGGAATCTCTCTCCATTTGGGATTCATAAATTCTTTGCGGAGCAGAGCATAATCTATACCCAAGTACAACTTAGTGTAGGATTCGCGATTAAAAGTTTGGGGATCGAAACCCGGTATATTATTGATGAGTGCATCGCATACATAGTGTTTATCGTTAAAGTCGTCTATGTACACTACTTTGCAACCCTTATTTCTAATCTGCTCTTGATATGCCGACGAAAAGGTATAACTATCAATCAATATTATTTCATCTCCTCGTATGTGTTCTAAAAAATGTTCGTAATGATTTTCCTCCGAATCGAGTACAATAATTCCCTCGCAGTACTTATTTATTTCGTTGATTTGGTAATGGGATGGAGCAATTATTACAAAAATGCAGGTAAAGTCTGTATTTAAAATTTCGGCTAATGCCAAGCATCTGGTAAAGTGCCCTAACCCTATTTTTGGGTTCCCATCCGCTCTTATTAAAATTTTTGGTTTCATTAATTAGAAAGCGCTTCAGCTAATGCTTTTTAAGGCTTTACCCAATTCAATATCATCATAATTGTCGATGTCTAAGGCACGTTTCCAATCCATCTCCCAGAAAATATAATCTGGTCCGTAAAATGATTTTGATTTTTTCAATGCTTTTATATTAGCTATCCAAATTGCCCCAGTTGGGCAAAATAATTCATGTAAATCTTTTGAGCCTATTGTATTTACATCAAAAATCCATTCGGGTTTATACTTATTGTCTAATTTAACTGCCCACCAAGGATTCATCCATACATATTTAAAACAAGAAATTAAAAAGTTTGCTTTTTGTTCTTGGAAGAATTGGTATGCCTGCAGGATGTCTTGAGTATTACGTAAAGGGGATACTGCAAATAATTGAATTACTTCGTCGAAATGGTGGCCGTTTGCTTCTAATTGTTCCAAGGTATGGATAGTTGCTTCGCTCACCGGAGAAAAATCGTCTGCTGCTTGTATTCTTAGGTTTGGCACTTCGGCTCCATATTTTATAGCAACTTCGGCAATTTCTTTGGAATCAGTAGAGACCACCACTTTATCAAATAAACCAGAATCTATTGCCGCTTCAATAGTCCATGCAATCATGGGCTTTCCGCAAAAATCCAATATATTTTTCTTCGGAACTCTTTTGCTACCGCCCCTAGCTGGTATAATTGCTATAATCTTATTTTTCAATTTCATTAATAATTTCCAACACGTTTAATGATTCTTGGTAGGAAGATGATAAATTTGCTTTGCGCTAGCGCATAATGTCGTAACGGTCCTGCAAACGAACAAGCACAATACGGTAATCAATGTGTTTGAATTTTTGAATATTAAGTACTTTGTATTTTTTCAACCTGTAAATTATTTACAGGTATTTTGAAAACCCATTTCTTCAATATATCCCCTATTTCATGATTGGTCATGTGAGCAGTTTCGGGAAATATTAATGCAAAATTTTCTTGATGCAGGGTTACTTTATTTGCAAAAACCTCATTAAACAACAAGTAATCGTTTTCAGGGTCATATTCTTTTTCAATTATATTACACTGCGTAGTGGATTTAAAAACAATATTGTCAGAATTTAAAATAACGTAATGTAAATCTATGAACTTTTTATGCGCCTCGAGTAAATGATTGAATTCATTTATACTACCATCAAATTCTAGATAAATTGCCGTTATGTTATAATTTAAATTGAATTTGGTGCTCGATGGAATATTATTATTCTGATTTTGGATAAAATTATTTATTTCTGCATAATACTTAGCAGATAGTATATTTTCAAGTTCTGATATTTTATTCCCTAATATTATCATTTTACTTCTAGAATAGGACAATCAAAATCTGTGTTGTGAATTATTTTTTTACCAATGATATTTATCCCGTATGGAATTCCTATTTCACTTTCAATTAATTTGTAGGAAATATCATCCGGCTTAATTATATCACCCGCATTTAATTTATTATTTGTAACTGCTTTTAGCTGGCGTGACGTATATTTTGTTTCTGCAGGATTTAATGTATTTAAATAATTAAACTCCACTGATTTTTCCTGAAGATGTCTTAGGTCTTGAATCATATCACTAATTTGTTCCTGCGAACAGGAGGTCAAATAATCGAACCTTTCTACACCTGCTTCTAAAGCAATGTGTTTTTCAAAAAATCTAGCCCCTAATAAATAGGCTACTGATTGTAAGTTCCTGCCCCATTCACTGTCGAATGGTGAATGATCGGCATAACCGATGGAAATATCCGGAAATTTGGTTTTTAAAAGTGGTATTTTGTGGATGGCACTTTCATAAAATTGAGTTGGAAATGCCTGATGCCCAAACATCAATACTTTTATTTGTTCACCGAAATAATTTATTTTATGAGTAACCTCAACTTCAGTCCTACCACCCATTCCCAAAATAACAGGAATTTCAGATTTTTTAATTAGCGAAAGAATTGGGTCGAAAAGAAAATTAACTGGATGAATATCCAGGTACTTGATAAAAGATTTATAAAGCGTGTTTGCAAAAGTAGCTGCCTGTATGTCGCACGGCATATAAATTATGTCTAAATCTAAAGACTTACATCTTTCAAAAACTTTTAACCAATTTTCTGAAGCTATTAAGGTTTTTTTAAAAGGTTCGTAATGGGGGTTTGACCTAGATATAAAGGCATCGTAATCTGCTAATACCTGAAACTTAATTCCCTGCGCACCGGCAGTTTTAGAGGCTTCAACCAATTTTAATAAATAATCCACATCGCCTTGATGTATAAATGCAGATTCGGTATAAAAATAAAAATTATCCATTTTTCAAGGTTACTTTTGAATTAGGGTCATTTTCTGTACGCTTTTTTCCTAATTCGTTGCAGCTAATATTTACTTGTGCAATAACCGGGTTATTGTCTAAAAATTCTATTAAATCTTTGGCTGTATAATGAAATATATCATCGCCAATTTTTTGATGAAGTAAAGTTAATTGCTCGTGGTCCTCGGCATAATCCAATGCAATACGGTAATCACGTTTTGGGTCATAAGCAAAATACTTATCGGGCAATTGTTTTACATTAAAAAGATTGGTTTTCAAGAAATAATACAACCAATACTCTGTTTCACCTTCATTTTTTAATTCCAATACTTTCCTAATCGCTTTAGGGTTCAGACCAGAAATATATAAACCTACCGGCATGTGAAACATGTGAATTAAATCGGGTTTATCTTCTTTAAAAAATTCTATATAATTTGGTATAAATTCAATTGGTAGTAAAGGGCAATCTGCTGTCATGTTTAGCACGAAGTCCAAATTATATTCTTCTGTTGCTTCGTATAAGCGTTTTATTACATCTTCTCTATCTCCTCTATAGCATTTTACTTCGTGTTTGTTTGCAATGAGTTCTAATTCATCATCTTGTTCGTCAATCGAAGTACAAAGTATAATCTCATCTAATTCAGGTACAGTCTTTAATCTATCAATTAAAAAACCAATGTAAGTACTACCTGCAAAAGGCAATAAAAGTTTCTTTGGTAATCTAGAAGACTTAAGCCTTGCTGTTATTAAAAAACCTACTTTCATTCTCAATTTCATTTATAATTTTTAATACGTATATAGATTCCTGATACTTTGCTTGAATGGTATTTTTCCCTTGCAACCAAGCAATAAAATCTGTGAGTTGATGTTGGTACATGGTATCCACTGCATCGGATGCCGTTTTAATAATTTGAGGTTGTGTATCGGTATAAGCCTGAAAACTTAATGTATGCATATCCCAGGTATATTTCCCCTGTTGGGTAAATGCTTCGCCAACGTTGATATTACTAGGCGAGAAAAAGTCTAATTCAAAATTCACCCTACTACCCGATGCCGTTTTTAGACTAAAAAATGCATAATCATCGGTATTCATCTCTAAATGCGAAACTTTATCTACTACTCCATTCACAGATTGTGGTTTCCCAAACCAATGTACAGCCAGGTCAATCTCGTGACTTAAAGTGCGAATAACTCCGCCACCTAGTTCTTTTAATGCCGTATACTCCGTACGATAATCGGCATAAGGATGCCATTTTGGTAAGTAAAATGAGCGCTTAAAACTTACTTTAAAGGGGGGGTCGTTGCGAAATTTGGAATGTAAGCATTGCATGATGGGATGAAAACGCATACAATAAGCCACACAAATTAAGTGTTTAAAGGGCGCCAATTTCTGCGATTCTTCTAACGTATCTGCAATGGGTTTTTCTATCAATACTTTTATTCCGGCTTCTAAAAAAGGCAAAGCAGATTGTACATGTAAAGACGTTGGGTTAGAAAGTATAACACCATCTGCTTGATAAGCTAAGGCATCCTCCAGATTGTAAAATTCTTTTATTGCGGAGTCAACGGTTAATTGACCCTTATTGGTTCTAAGTGCTGCCAATTGAATACCCGGCAAGGTTTTTAAAATTTCCAAATGCCTTTTGCCAATGGAGCCTAACCCTATTAAAAGTATTTTTAATTCTTTCCCCATTCTAGTATTTGCACTAATTCTAAGGTTTGTTTGCGGTCAATCACATTCATTTGATTGTTTACCTGCTCTATGAAAGCTTGTATGGATGCTTTAAAACAAGCAAATGAGTTCACAAAGGACTTTTGCACGGTGGCATTCTCTCCGTAATAAGTAAAAAGTAATGGGCTTGGATATTTTCCGGTTGTTTTGATGTAGGCAGATGTATTTTGCCATTTTACAATGGATAATTGTATCTCCTCTCTTACCGATGACTTCACCTCTAGTAACTCGCCTCTGTTTGGTGTGTTCATTAAAATTGGCTCCAATAAATGGATAGCGTAGGTTTCCCAATATTTGGGCACGCTGGCTTCTACTAAATATATAGTTCCGCAACGGTTTTTTTCTTCCTTAGTTAGTAATACTTCCTCGGCATAGCGCAAAGAGGAACAAGTGAAAATATGCCAATCTTCTTGTTGTAATTGCAGCATTTGCTCTGCATCTTTCATGGTTAAAGCAAATGGTTTATCAATAAATACCGGAATGCCTGCTTTTAAAAAAGGACTTGCCATGCTTGCATGAGTATGCGCATCGTCTCTAGCTAATAAAATGGCATCTACCTGCCCAATCATATCTTCGGCATTGGAAACAACCGTAGTTATGTTGGATGATTTAGCAATGTGGCCCGATAAGTCTTTGTCTTGCGTCCATACATGGCTTACTTCTGCCAATTGTGTTAGAAAGTTTTCTGGAAACTTTTCTTTAGATAAATACTCCGGAATGGAAGGGAATGGGCAATCTCTCATGTATTGCATGTTGTAGCCATTGATAATGGCAGCCCAAGAATAAGGATGGCCATTGCCATCGCTCATTCCTATAATCCCTAATTTTAATTTTTTATGTTGGATGGCCAAAACGCCGGATTTAATATTTTACTATCTATGTCTACCGCTAATTCGGGTAGTGAAGTTGCATAGGTTTCATGCAATGCTTGTAGGTTGGCTGTTAATTGTTCAACGGTATTTACCCCAATAATTACTTTATCAATAAAATTATGTTGTAATACCCATTGCAATAATCCTACATATAGGGGTTGGTGCTGTACTTGTAAATCAACCAAGAGTTTTTTTATCGGGTCGAAAAAGGATGGAAGTAAATCGGAATTCATGAAAAACAAGCCTTGTAAAAAAACGGAGCGGACGTGTATTTCTGTTCCGTAGTAATCACGTAATTTTTGCAAACCGGTTTGGTACCTTCTATCTAAATAATTAAATGGGGCTTGTACTAAATCTGGTATTTTCTTTGACTCAATAAGTTCATCTATTTGCTCCGGTTCGGTAAATGAAACTCCTATTTTCTCTACAAGTTTAGATTCTTTTTGCTCCTGCATCCATTTCCAAATCTCCGGATTTTCTAAAATTTCATCGCATCGATGAGCTAATAATCCATAAACTGAGCTTTGGTTTAGTCGTTCAAGAGATTCACTAAATTGTTGGCGAGCCACATCTATATCTCCACCCGAAAAAAACTTTGTAACCAGTTTGCAAGTATGCAGAGGATATGTTCCTAAAACTTTTTCACTTTCGCCATAAGCATGTGCCGTATCCAACACGTATATTTGATTTGCTAAAGCCAAATCTAATATGGCTTTAGCCTCCGATGGAGGAGTAACCCCAATGGAGTTGGCAATGCCATAATTCAAACCAAATTGTACTGTGCCTAAGCCCAGTTTACTAGAGGGGTACATTTAGCTAAAAAATTCAGAAATTGAATCTATCACAAGACTCTGTTGCTTCTCTGTTAAGGTTGGGTAAACCGGAATGCTTAAGCATCTATCGTAATATGCTTCTGCATGAGGCAAGTCTCCCCTTTTCCAGCCAAATTGTCGATAGTAGGGCATTAAATGAACCGGGACATAGTGTACTTGAGCAAATATGCTTTTGGTTCTTAGGTAATTAATTAATCCGGCTCTATCTTCCGTTTCAATCACATACAAATGATAGGCATGTCCTTCAATGACAGCGCTGTGGCCTTTAATAAAGTGCGCATTTTTAAATGCATCATAATACTTTTCGGCAATTTCTCTTCTACGTTTAATCCCGCTTTCAGCACGTTTTAGCTGGTTTAAACCTAATGCAGCCTGAAAATCGGTAAGACGGTAATTGTATCCTAATTCCTGCATTTCGTAATACCAAACGCCATGATCTTCTATTTTTAAGGAAGGGTCTTGCTGTATGCCGTGGGTACGTAAGTTCAATAATTTTTTATAGAGTTGCTCGTCGTTGGTGGTAATCATACCTCCTTCGCCACAAGCAATGTGTTTTACCGGATGGAATGAGAAAATGGCTAAATCAGCAAAGTTGCCGTTCCCACAGTTTTGTTGCTGTCCCTTGCTGTCTGTAAAATATCCCCCGGGTGCATGGCAGGCATCTTCTATGATCCAACAACCAAATTCATCTGCTAATTTTCGGTAAGCTTCTAAGTCATTGGCTCTTCCGGCAAAATCTACCGGAATTATACCGCTGTAAGTACCTTTTGGTGCAGCCTCCAACAATTTTCGTACTTCCAGTATATCTAGCAAATACGTCTCGGGATCTATATCGGCAAATACTACTTCACCACCACAATAACGCACACAATTGGCAGATGCTGCAAAGGTTATGGGAGAAGTTATCACTTTTTGTCCGGGTTCTACCCCTAGAGCTAACGTACACAAATGCAACGCAGCTGTACCATTAGAAACTGCCACCGCATACTTACAACCTATGTATTGAGCAAATGCGGTTTCGAATTCTTTGATGGTTGGCCCTTGTGTTAACCAATCGGATTGCAGAATGGATACTACTGCTTGTATATCTTCTTCCGTTATATTTTGTCGCCCGTATGGAATTTTTATCATATCAAGTTCTTATTATAAAGTTTGTAAAGAAACCATTTCTTTGAATTTATTGTTTTTTTGAATTAGCTCTGAATAATTTCCGGAATCGATAATGGTACCGGCTTGCATCAATACAATTTTATCTGCTTCTTTTACTGTAGATAATCTGTGAGCAATAATTAGGATAGTATATCTTCCTTTAATTTCATTGATACAATTACGGATGTACATTTCGGATTCTGCATCTAAAGCAGAGGTAGCTTCATCTAATATAAGTATTTCGGGGTTTTTGTATAGTTCGCGTGCAATAGAAATTCTCTGTCGCTGCCCGCCACTTAAATTTGCACCGTTTGATTCAATACCGTAATCCAATTCCGAACCTATTGCCATAAAATAATCGGTCAAGTAAGCTTGTTTTAAAACCTTATGGAAGTTTGCTAAATTATCGGATGTTTTCTCACTCCATAGAGTTACATTATTAAATAGGGTATCATTAAAGATAACCGGTTCTTGTGTGATGTATCCTATTTTACGTTTATACTCCTTATTTACCAGATTTTCTGTTTGGATACCATCTATGTTAATGATACCGGAACTTTTGGGTATCAGACCGGATAAAATGTTTACCAGGGTTGTTTTTCCGCTACCACTTTCTCCAACAATTGCTAGCGTATCGTATTTATTTATTCTTAGGTTGATGTTAGATAAAATTGTTTTATCATCTACTTTAAAATAAAGATTGTTTATCTCGATGAATTGATTGAAATCTATTTTACTATTAGACTCCACCTCTTGATGATTTTTATTTGTGTTTATATGTTTTGAATAGTTTTCTATTGCTCCGTAATTACCTAAATAATAATTCCAAGAAGCTTGTGCACCCATGATGGATGTGAGTGCACGATAAAAAAACAAAAGGCTGATTAAAATTGGCCCTATAGGAGAATCAAACAAATTTACCTGTACCAAAATAACAATGGTAATAATTACCATGATGATTGGTTCTCGTATTCCTTTTAAAATAGCTGAATATAACCCGATTTTAATTCCTAATTTTTTTAGATGATTTATTTTTTCGTTAACAAATTGGAAATACGTTTGAATAAAACCCGTAGCTTTTAAGTACTTAAAAGTATGCACAGACTGGATAATTAAAGATTGTAAACGATTGCTATTGGAAGAAACATCTACCGATGCATGTTTGGTCAATTTATTAAGTGTTCTGAGCAATAAGTTAGATATGCCACCACCCAAACAAACTAAAAAAGCAAACTTATAATCGATAAAAAATGCAAAAGAAATGTATACAATTACGATGATGAGTTGTTGCAGAGTTAAGAAATAGGAGCCAAAAGCACTTGTTGCTCTAATTGCTTCTCCAGTAAGCGTATTTTGTATTTGCCCAACATCACTTTTAATAAAATGATTGTATTGAAGATTTTTTAAATTCATTAAACCCTCTACTCTCAAATTCTTTGCAAAATTTTGTTGGACATAATTGGTATAGTACGATTCTAGTAAAACAAATACCCCTTTGATTATGAAAAAGAAGGAAATGATTAATAATACATTGGTTAAAGTAAGAGAAATACCTATGTTTTGAATGGTATCTGTTAATATTTTGATGTTTCCTAAATTATCAGAATTATAGGCTTGGCTATCGTCAAAAGTTTGTAGTAAAGGCAGAAATAGGGATAATCCAATCCCATCTAACAGACCTACAAACAGACTGAAAATTACTACGAGAAAAATACTTTTACCGGAGTACTGATAAAAAAACCGGAATCCATTGATGTTTTTCAATTTATCTGGTTGTATTTTTTGTACCAATCAACAAAATATTTAGCTCCTTCTCTAATGTTTGTATCGGGTTTAAATCCAACATCAGCCATTAAATCATCCACATTGGCAAAAGTGTTAGGTACATCGCCTGCTTGTATTTCCATGAAATTCTTTTGGGCTGTTTTACCTAGTGCATTTTCTATGGCGCTTATAAACTCCATCAATTCCACCGGATTATTATTACCAATGTTATAAATTCGGTAGGGGGCTTTAGAACTAGCGGGATCGGGCATTTTACCGGTCCAGTTTTTATTGGGTTCTGCAGTTTTTAGAATTACACGTTTCACTCCTTCTACTATGTCGGCAACGTAAGTGAAATCCCTTAGCATTTTACCGTGGTTGTAAACATCGATGGTTTTGTTCTCTAAAATGGCTTTAGTAAATAGAAATAGAGCCATATCTGGCCTACCCCATGGGCCATAAACGGTAAAAAAGCGTAAGCCAGTAGTTGGTAAATTATATAAATAACTGTAAGTATGCGCCATTAATTCGTTACTTTTCTTGCTGGCAGCATACAAAGAAATGGGGTGATCCACATTATCGTGTATAGAAAAAGGCATGGATTCATTTAAACCGTAAACACTGGATGAAGAAGCATACGTAAGATGCTCTACTTGGCTGTGGCGGCATGCTTCCAATATGTTGATGAAGCCTACAATGTTCGCTTCGATATAAGCATGTGGATTTACTAAACTATACCTAACGCCGGCTTGTGCAGCCAAGTTACATACATGGGTAAACTTTTCTTTCTTAAATAAATCAAAAACCAACTCCTTATTTTCTAAACTCCCTTTTACGAATTTATAGTTTGCCCATTTTGTGCTTTGGATAGTTGTTCCTTCTGCTGCATCCGTATTTAGTTCTATACCTTGTTCTTTTAATCGATTGTATTTCAGACTTACTTCGTAGTAATCATTGATATTGTCAAATCCTACAATTTGGATATTGGGCACATCGGTAAACATTTTCTCAACTAAGTGAAAACCTATGAATCCGGCTGTACCAGTGATGAGTAGTTTCATTAATATGAGGTTTAGGTGGTTTAAAAGGTTTAGGATGTTTAGAGAATACTAGACATTCCCTTTTTTAAGTTGATGAATTAAATATGTGGTTTTATCTAATTGAGTCCGTATTTCAATTAATTGATTTTCTGCTAAATAGTTTAAATCGTTTGCAATTATGGATTGATTCAATAGTTCCATTGCACTTGAATATGACGTTTTGTAAAAATTATTTTGATCTGCTTTTGTGATTCTTGCTGAACCTTCAGATAAATTAGATGCAATAGATATTACAGATCTTCGCATCTGAGATATAATACCATAAGTTTCTTCTTTAGGGAAACTCTGTGTAATAGTTTAAATAAGTTTTACCAATACTCTAGCTTCTTGCCATGCAAGCATATTTTCGAACGAATACGTTTTCATATACACTTCTTAAACCTTCTAAACACTACATTTAAACTATCTAAACCTTATCTTACAATCTCCCGTCCACCAATTCTTTAGGTAAAATTCCTTTCACATCAAATATAATTCCTTTGCCATTTACCATTTCTTTTAAATCTAACTGTGCAAACTCCTTGTGAGCAACTGCAAGCACTACAGCTTCGAAGGTATTTTTTGGTAATTCGTTAATAATTTCTATACCATACTCGTGCATCACTTCTTCTTTAGAAGCCCAAGGATCGTAAATGGTAATGCCTACCCGGTATTCTTTAAGTTCTTTGATAATATCAATTACTCTGGTATTTCTTACATCCGGACAATTTTCTTTAAAAGTAAAACCCAGAACTAATACGTTGGCATTACGAACTGTAATATCTTTTTTTACCATCAGTTTAATTAACTGATCGGCAACGTACGAACCCATGCTATCGTTAAGTCTTCGGCCAGCCAATATTATTTCTGGATGATATCCTAATTCTTGTGCTTTTTGCGCCAAATAATATGGGTCTACCCCAATGCAATGCCCACCAACTAAGCCAGGTTTAAATTTCAGGAAATTCCATTTGGTTCCAGCAGCCTCTAATACTTCATTAGTATCTATACCCAATAGGTTGAATATCTTGGATAACTCATTTACAAAAGCAATGTTTATATCCCTTTGCGAATTTTCAATCACTTTTGCAGCTTCAGCCACTTTTATGGAACTGGCTTTAAAAGTGCCTGCGGTGATGATAGAAGAATATAAATTATCAATAAAAGTAGCTGATTCTGGGGTAGAGCCGGACGTTACTTTCAAGATTTTAGATACTGTATGTTCTTTATCGCCTGGGTTAATTCGTTCGGGAGAGTATCCAGCAAAAAAATCAACATTAAATTTTAAACCCGAAACTCGCTCTAAAACCGGAATACATTCATCTTCTGTAACTCCTGGGTACACAGTAGATTCATACACTACCACATCTCCTTTTTTAAGTACTTTACCTACCGTTTCGCTTGCTTTATACAAAGGAGTAAGCACCGGACGATTGTGTTTATCGGTAGGAGTTGGCACCGTTACGATGAAAACCGTACAATCTACCAAATCTTGTGGGCTTGAGGTGCAGTGTAGACTGTGACTTTGACTTAAACTCTGACTTTGACTTTGACTCAGACTTTGACTGGATTTAAGAACTGCTTTTAAGGATTCGGGAGTAACCTCTAGGGTTTTATCTATTCCTTGGTTAAGTTCCTCAATTCTATTTTGGTTGATATCAAAACCAATAACCGGATATTTTTTAGCAAATTCTACCGCAAGTGGTAGGCCAACATAACCTAATCCGATAATGGCAATTTTGGTGTTTTCGATGGATAACATTGACTTATATTTTGACTCTGACGTTGACTTAAACTCTGACTTTGACTTGTTGTATTTATAGGTATGATTAATTGGATAATGTATTTATTAATCCTGCAATTCGTTTTTGAAGACTTTCTATGCTATTAAATAATTTATCTTTTTCGTTAATAGATAACATCTCTATTTCTATTGCGGTTATAATTAAACTTTCCACTTCGTATAAACTTCCCAGGGACATTTCTAAAAATCTTTTAAAGTCTTTGGATGATGTTCTGGAAGAACCTTCAGCAATGTTGGAGATAACGGAGATTGAGGCACGTTTTAATTGGGAAGTTAATCCATACAACTCGTCGGTTGGCAATTGCTTACTCAATTCATAAACCATCTTAACCAAAGCCAAACCATCTATCCAAATATCATATGATTTATAATTTCGCATCCCTATAAAAAATCATCTAATCCTATACCTCTAATCAAATTCTGAGTTAAAGTCAAAGTCACCTTCCACAGCTTCGCCCCGTCAGTCACATTTTGTGAGCTAACAAGGCATTAAATTTCAGAACTACTATTTATATAAAACCAATATTTTCTGGTTCGAAATACTTTTAAATTGTTTTTCGTATTCTAAATCAGTTAAAATGATATATCGGATTTTTCTGTTAATTAAACTCTCTGCTTTTTTAACCAATTCAATTAAATACAATTGATTGATATTGCCTACTAGCACTAAATCTATAATCCCCGAATCTTTGCCTTTGGCATAATCTCCAGTAACCATTGCCAATTTTAAATCTCCTAATTTGGATACTATATGATCAATGATGTGATCTATCCCTATGTATTTTTTTACCAGGGTGCTTATTTCAGGAAATAATGGGTGATTTTTGTTAGCTCTATATAAGATGGTATTGCCATCGGGCTCGGTTTCTAGCAAACCGGCTTCACTTAAACGATTTAACTCTACCCGTACAGAATTGGTGGATTCATTGAACTCATCTGCTAAAGAACGCAAATAGGAGCGAGTATTGCTATTCAAAAAGAATTTAAGCAATAATTTTAATCGCGTTTTAGAAGTGATAAGCGACTCTAACATTTGGTAGAATGAGCAATAAAATTACTCATTATTAAAACAAATCAAAATAAAAGCTACTTTTTTATTAAATAACGACCGGGTATTTTCATTTTCATGTTGTATCCGATGGAATCTATTTGTAAATAAAAATCCGTTTCGGATTGTATACTTAATACTTTGCCGGAAATACCTTTAAGAGGGCCATCCTGTATAATCACTTCATCGCCTTTATCTAGTAGCTGATTTTCGGTCTCAAAGCGTACCCCGGTTGCAATTAATCGTTTAATAGATGCGATTTCTTCTTCACGAATGGTGGCGTAATTTCCCTTAAAGTTTACAAATTTTACGATACCTGGCTCGCCTAAAGTGGTTACTACTTTATCCTTAGTGCCATATATAAAAAGATAACTAGGAAAGAGTACAACCTCTACTTTTTTCTTCCGATCACTCCATTGTTTTAATTGTTCTACTACAGGCAGATAGACCGTATAAGATAATTGTTCTAATCGTGTGGCAACTTTTTTTTCTGCACGCGGTGTTGTATAAAGTACAAACCATAACTCTGAGCTTTTTGTCACACTTAACTAGTTTTTACTCCAAAAATTCCACCATGGTTTTTTCTCTACATCTTCATTGGTATAGTAACCGGATTTTGTATAGCTATAGTTTGAATAACCACCATAAATATTGGAGTAATACCCATACTTTTCGGAAGATGTATAATATTTATTATATAATGCATCCGGAACGTATGCGTTAAGGATGATACCTACATTCTTTAAATTATGTTCTTGTAACAATCTTTCAGGCATATAAACAGCGCTTTTGCTTGATACTCCAGAACGCAATACAAAAATATTGATATCACTTTTACGTATTAAGGGAATTGAGTCGGAGACTAACCCAATTGGGGCCGTATCAAAAATAATATAATCATATTTTGATTTCAATTCTGAAATTAGTTCGTCTAGCTTAGGTAAATAAAGTAACTCAGATGGATTTGGAGGAAATGGTCCGGATGGTATAAAATCTAGATTTTCGTAATCGGTTTTCTCGATGATTTTTTCCAATGAATCTTTCCCGGTTAGGTAAGTACTAACTCCTTTGGTGTTAGGGCTTCCAAACGTTTTATGCATTTTGGAACGACGTAAATCGCAGGCAATAAGCACCACTCTTTTATCAATTAAGGATAAGGTACCGGCAATGTTTATGCTCATAAAGGATTTACCTTCACCAGATACTTCTGAATTGATACATATCACTTTACTCTTATTCTCTGTAGCCAAAAAACTTAAATTAGTTCTTACTGAACGAATGGACTCTGTAAACACAGACTTAGGATTAGCTAAAGCCAAAACTTGACTACTATTTTCATCTAATTTGTAAGGGAATTGGCGAACTAGACCAATTATTGACACATTTGTATTAAACTCAATCTCAGAAATATCTCGAATTTTAGAATTAAAAATTCGTATTAAAAGAATGATAGCTATTCCAAAGCCTAATCCAATAAATAAAGAAACTAAATAAACATATTGCACCCTAGGCGAAATGGCAGAATTATTAAGTTCTGCTATATCTAAAATGCTTGCTGCTGGTAATGTACCGGCTTTGGCTATAGATGTTTCTAGTTTTTTCTCAGAAAGGAAAGTGAATATATTTTGATTTACATCAAAATCATTTTGCAATACTAAAAAATCTCTTTCAGCAGATGGGATTTGTTTAAGTTTACCTCGCTCACTTGATAATTCACGTTCTAAGAACCTAATAGTTTGAACATTTCTATTTTTTTGAGCTCTTATAGTACCGGATATTGCTTGTTTCGCCAGTACAATTTGATTATCAATTAATCTAACCGGCTGAGAAGTTGGCTCGTATTGAGTTAATAAGCGAATACGTTCGTTTAATAATGTGTTTAATTGCCCTATTTGATTGGTTAATAAAGGATCTGTTTGACCATCAATGGATAAATCAAAGCTTATAGTACCAACATTATCACTTAATTGTCTTTCTAAATTTTCAATTGCGATGGATTGTATTCGCAAAAGGTTTAATTGTGTTTCTAATGCGGTCATTCTAGCGGAAGATGCTTGCACAGAAGATTCAATGTTTAATACTTCGTTTCGTTGTTTGAAAGACTGTAGTGCCTGTCCAGATACGTTTACACTACTTTCTAGTCTTTCAATTTGCTCATTAATAAAATCTAATGTTTTGCCGCTAGAAAGTGTCTTTTGCTCTAAATCATAATTGATATATGCCTGTATTAAAGAATTGATAAAATCTCTGGCAAAATCCGGGTCTGTATCTTTTAAACGAATTGAAAGTATAGGAGTGTTTTTTTCAACTTCAGTAACTTCTAAATTTCTAGCTACTCTACCATACAAAGAACTTGGTGATTGAAATTGAAATAAAATTTGTCTTTCATATGACTTAACAGAATTTATTTTGAAAATATAATTACGTATAGAAATTGTGTCTCCTAAATTAAATGTATAGGTTTCATTTACATTCTCTAGTTTTAGTTTGAATTGATTATTATCAATTAAAGTAAATTCAAATAAAGGAGATTTATTCTTCGTAGTATCAGTCTGAATTATTTCTATAAAAAGTGGTTTGTCAGGGTATTCTTCTACAGTAATTACTCTTCCGGAAACAAAAAAAGCAATCGGGTAATCTAAAATTTTAGATGCCTCTGTAATTATTTTTTTTGATTTTAATATTTGAATTTCTGCTTGAACTTTAGTCATGTTTTCGAAGAATGACAAATTCCCGGAACCACCAAATAATTCCGGAATTTCCTTTTGCTTAGTCTCAATTTTTATAGTTGCTCTTGTTTGATATATCCTTGGAGTATATCGTAAATAAACGTAAGCAATTGATAAAGAAATAATTAATGTAGCAGCAATTATATACCATCTACTAACAAATACATCAATTAATTTTTTAAAATCAATATTTTCAACAGGTATAAAATTTTCGCGTTTATTTGAATTTTCCATTGAAGGTAGTTGGGTTTTTTTATTTATTAGATAAAGTAATAATAATAAGAATGGTATTTAATACCAGCGTTAATGGTTGTAAAAATGTATTGAAAAATCGATTATTTTCTGAGTATAATAACGCACTGTTTGGTTCTACATAAATAATATCATCATCTTGGAGAAATCTAAACTCATCTTGCAAACTACTTAATTTGGTTAAATCAAATGTCTTAATAATAGGATTACTTAAATCACCCCTAATTAATTTAACATTATTCTTTTTCCCGTTTACAGTTATTCCGCCTGCACGAGAAAGTATATCTATAATTGTTAGTTTTTCTCTATCTAAAAAGATATCTCCTGGTCTTGCAACTTCGCCCAATACTTTAACGCGCATACTAATTATACTTAAATCAAACACAGGGCTTAAAATTTCCTTACCATATAAACCTTCAATAATTTTTGTAGCTTCAATAGTGGTTAACCCTGCTAATTCAATTTCACCATATACAGGTATAGTAGCAAATCCAGTAACACTAACCATTAATTCTACTTGCGGAACCAATGATCCCACATTAAATTGATTTGCACTTTCTCTAATAATAGTTGTAGAATTGGTTAAATTTCTGAGTAATAATTTATCCCCAGGTTTTATAACTTGGTATTTATTATCTCTGACATCAACCGTTACGTCGGTTTGTACTCTGGCTGCTTCGTCTATTTGAAACAATATATTTTTAGCTCCAGAACAGGATGCAAAAAAAAGGAGTACAGCAAAAAGGTATATTAAGTTTTTCATATAAGTTTTTTTAGCATTTGTAAATCATTTATTACCATTTCAGAAATTAATTCCTCCAATGTATATTTTGGGTCCCAACCCAATTCTGTTTTAGCTTTTGTAGCATCGCCAATTAATTGATCCACTTCGGTTGGGCGATAATACGTTGGATCTACTTTAATTACAGTACTACCGTAATGTAATGCAGATCCATCTATTCCCAATAAATTCAATTGTGTTTTATCAATATCTATAATAACAGCTTTTTCGTTTAGCCCTCTCCCACTAAACTCTATTTCAATCCCTGCTTCCATAAATGCTTTTTTAGCGAATTCTCTGACAGTTGTTGAAATTCCCGTCGAAATTACATAATCCTTAGGCTGAGATTGTTGCATCATTAAATACATTGCTTGCACATAATCCTTGGCATGCCCCCAGTCTCTCTCAGCATCTAAATTGCCCAAATATAATTTATCTTGTTTACCTAAAGTAATTTGCGCCACTGCTCTGGTAATTTTTCTGGTTACAAAAGTTTCTCCTCTTACCGGACTCTCGTGATTAAACAATATCCCATTACAGGCAAAAATGTTATACGCCTCACGATAGTTAATCGTTATCCAATGAGCATACAATTTTGCTACACCATAGGGGGAGCGAGGATAAAATGGCGTGGTTTCTTTCTGTGGAACTTCTTGTACTAAACCAAACATTTCGGAGGTAGATGCCTGATAAAATTTGGTTTTTGAAGTTAATCCTAAAATCCGGATAGCTTCTAAAATGCGTAAAGGGCCTAAAGCATCGGAGTTTGCAGTATATTCTGGTGTTTCGAAACTTACTTTTACATGGCTTTGTGCTGCCAGATTATAAATCTCGTCGGGTTGTACTTCTTGGATTATTCTGATAATGTTGGTAGAATCGGTTAAATCGCCGTAATGCAATTTAAAGCGCACGTCTTTCTCGTGTAAATCTTGGTACAAATGATCTATTCTTTCTGTATTGAAGGAAGAAGATCGGCGTTTTATGCCATGCACTTCATAGCCTTTGCCTAGCAATAATTCTGCTAAGTAGGAACCATCTTGGCCTGTTATTCCAGTAATGAGTGCAACTTTCATTTAATTCTCAGATAAATACTTTTTAAGATCCATAATAATTGGAACGGTATTAGAAATAGCACCTGCTCTATCTGCAAGTTGAAGGGATAACCAATCTAATTGATAGATGGTATGGTATACATAAGCAAGATTATTGTCCATTAAATCATACTCATGAACTATTGAATTTTGCTTAGTTAATATTTCTTTCAAAAAGGAGAAACGAAGGTTAGTTCTTAAGTTCTTTTTGCTGTTTAAGAAAATATAATTGGTGTTATGTTGATGATGATAGGTTTCTATCACATTATGATTGGCTTCGGGAACTACGGTTACAAATGCTTGTAGTTTAGCATTCTCTTGTATCTGCTGCGTTAATCGTATGGCTACTCCTTCAAAATAAGGGTCGCATACAATCACATAATTTTGATGAATTGTATTTTCGAACTTATCTACAATCAACCCAGAATTTCGGACAAAATCATCCTCGTTACTTACAAAATCGGCAATCTTTAGCAAATCTGCTTTTTTCTCTACCCCTATTAATTCAAAAAATATTTGGCATAAAGTGGTTAGGGAATATCCTAATGCCATTCTTGGTTGAAATCCAGTTTCAGTAATGTACACGATGTCGCCATTTTGTGCTGCCAATGCTCCTAAATCACCTCCGGTAGTAATCACGATTATTTTACATCCTTTCTCTTTTGCAATATGGTACATCGCTAATGTTTCCTCGGTTGTACCCGAGTAAGACGATAAAATTGCTAAGGTATTTTTATTGACATAACTAGGCAAAATGTAATCAGAAACCGTATCTACAGGAAGTGGCAACTTGTCAAAAAAATAGTTTTTAGCTATTTTTCCGGCTATACCAGAACCTCCTAAACCACAAATGATTATATTCTGTATATCAGAGATTTTAATTTGATGCAAACGGTAATTATCTACTGCATATCTAATTTGGTTCGGAAACCTATTTAACTCATGGCCCAAATATTTCATTTATGTATTTTCTTCTTGTAAAACTTTCAATAAATATTGTCCATACCCACTTTTCTTCAATGGTTCGGCTACTTTTTGTAGTTGCTCTTGATTAATAAATTTCATCCGATAAGCAATCTCTTCGATGCATCCAATTTTTTGTCCTTGACGTTCTTCTATTACTTGTACAAATTGTCCGGCTTGCATTAAGGATGCAAAAGTACCTGTATCTAACCAAGCTGTTCCTCGGCTCAAAATCTTCACACTTAATTTTTTGTTTTCTAAATATACTTTATTTACATCGGTAATTTCATACTCCCCTCTGGCAGATGGTTGTATTGCTTGCGCGATATTTAATACCTCATTATCATAAAAATATAATCCCGGAACCGCATAATTAGACTTTGGATTAACCGGTTTTTCTTCTATGGATAATACCTTAAACTCTTTATTAAATTGCACCACTCCGTATCGTTCCGGATCGGCAACGTGGTATGCGAAAACAATTCCCCCATCCGGATTACTACACGATTGAACGGTTTTGGCAAATCCATCGCCATAGAAAATATTATCACCTAAAACCAAGGCAACTTTATCATTTCCAATGAACTCTTTTCCAATTACAAAAGCTTGCGCTAATCCATTGGGTACTTCTTGTACAGCATAAGAGAAATTACAACCTAGTTGTGAACCATCTCCTAATAATCGTTCAAAATTTGGTAAATCTATGGGGGTAGAAATAATTAAAATATCCTTGATACCAGCCATCAACAACGTGGACAATGGATAATAAATCATGGGTTTATCGTAAACAGGCATCATTTGCTTGCTTACCGCTAAGGTGAGTGGGTGAAGCCTAGTTCCAGAGCCTCCTGCTAAGATAATACCTTTCAATTTGTAGATTTTGCAGCGAAAATAAGCAAATAAAATTGAATCAAAGATTTGAATTTGATGCAGTTTCTGTTAATTCCTCGTACCAATCCTTACCATATTTTCGGATTAAGGGTGTTTTCAGGAACTCGAAAACTTTTACTCCCAAGGCTTGACCATGGGCACAAGCTGGGCTACAAATAGTCCATTTATCGTAATTAAGTACTTCGAAATTGGGATATTCTGTAATACGGATTGGATATAAATGGCAGGAAATGGGCTTTTGAAAATCAATTTCACCGGCTTCGTAAGCTTTTTCTATGCCGCATTTAGTAATGTTATTTTCGAAAATTACGTATGCACATTCTTTATCGGTATCTACACAGGTGGTGGTATAATCTCCTTCCATATCGGTAACAAAATAGCCATCTTTTTCGATGGCTGCTATTCCTTCTGCTCGCAAATATTTTTTTACCCTAGGGTATACTTCTTCTAGCTTTTTTAATTCGGATATGGTTAAAGGGGCACCGGAATTACCTTCTACACAACATGCACCCTTGCATTTGGTTAGATTACAAACGAACTCTTCTGCTAAAATATCTTCCGAAACTAATACTTCACCTACCTGAATCATGCACTATCGTTTTGCTTCTACCGGATATTTCAGGTTAGAATATTTAGTTAAATCCATTCTTAAAGAACCAACTTGTATTTCTACTTCAACCCTAACCGGAATTTTATTTCTATCATTGGTTACCCACATAAACATATTGCTATCCTTTCTAAAAGCTCTGCCCTCTTCAATGGATGGTTTATATTTTAAACATTCTACTTTCCCAATAGGTGTACGGATGGTTTCAATTCCTAAAAACTCTACTTGCATTGGGTAAACGCCATCATCCAAAAAATAATCTAATTCTATTTTATCCCCAACTTTCATCCCAGATAAATCTTTAGCACGAGCAAAATAAAACATGGAAATCATGTCCATGGTATTGGCTGTAATATCAAAGTCGCCTTTAGTAGATTTTACTTTTTTGTTTTTATGATCGAATGATGCGTAACTATCTCTCTTGTACATTTTACCTTCTCTTACATTCTCAGTAAAATAATATGGCTTAAGAGATACCGGATCTACATAGGAATCGTATCGGTTTCGTACCCGCATAAAATTATCCCAGAATGTTGCTGTTCTCCCAACTGCACTGATGTGAATTGCTTTATTTCCATTAAAACTTTTGTCGGTTTCTTGAACTAAAAGTATTCCTTCAGCAACTTTAATCATACCGTATTTAAAGCTGTATGTTAATTCTTCGCCTACTTGAAAAGGACGGTCTTTACTGAAGTTTGACGATTGGGCTTTTACCCCAATAAATGGGATAAGAAATACCAAAGAAGCGAGTAGAAATTTTTTCATGATTATGCCAGTTGCAAAAAACGGTCCAAATCAATCTTTACGTTTATAAAGAGGAACAGTTGAGCATGGTTCGCCATACATTATACTCTTAGCAATGGGGCGTAGTGCTGCAGTAATGGTGATATAGGCAGATACAGGAACATTTTCATCGGCACAGCCTTTTATTACAATTCTTTGGTCGGTATATTGTTTTAGGTCGATGTTTTGTATTGCTTCTTCGAAAAGCAAGGTGTTTAGAGCTTCTAAATTACCAAAGACCAATCTTTTAGCATAAGGTTCTAATTTAGTAGCCAATAACATAAAGGCCCAGGTTGGTACTATGGCATCTGTGCTACAGGTTAAGGCCACTAATTTGTCTTGGTATGTACTCCAATCCTGATTTTTGATGAATTCTCGGAAATCTTTCTCCCGCAAAATTAAACCCTGAAAAAGTTGGTCTTTAATATCTAGGACCACTCGATCACCTTTGGGTATATATTTGGAAAGGTCTATAGTAACCAAACCGCTGTTTGCCACTTTGTTGGTTATATTTTCTTGAATTTCCATTTGTTGTAAAATTAAAAAATCTAAAGAGTACTTCTATAACAAATAGTTTCCTCTTTAGATTTAAATAATCTGAGTTATTTTAGACTAGAAGAATTTACCTCTTCTATCTACGATTTTAGCATTTTCTTTAAGTGCTTCAAATGCAGCTTGCTCTGCTCGTTGACGTAGATTAGTAATCATGAAAGTTCTCATGTTGGTTACGTCATTTAATACAGGTGCTTCTGTAAATGAATTTACTTTAAATATATAAACTCCCCTATCTCCTAAAATTGGTGCTGATATTTTGCCAACTTCGGCTGTAAATATCTTACCAAATAAATTTGCTTCTCTGCCTAAACCATTTAGCAATGGGTTGCTAAAAATTAAAGCAGAATCTGTTCTAGTAAACAACTGGTTTGCCTGAGCAAATTGTTCTATTGAGGTTATACCGGCGGCTTTTTCGTTGGCTTGTTTAAGTAAATATTCCCCTTTTTTCTGTACACGAACGTAAGATTCAATCTCAAATCGAATGTACTCTAGTGCCACAAATCCTTGGTCTCTTATTTGTGTTAAGCGAGCAACGATGTACTTGTTTTCTTGCTCAAAAATGGTAGATAGTTCTCCGATTTTAGCTCGGAAAGCCCATTGAACAACTGGCCTTGGACTTTCAATTCCGGCAACAAATTGGTCGATTTCTTTTACATTATCTGCTAAGCGTTTTACTAATCCAGCTTCTTCTGCAGCTTCGGTAAAGCGCTTGCCGTCATTACTGTTGGCTAAAAATTCATTGGCTTTGGCAAAAGCGTTTTGGCGACTCAATTGGCTAGGCTCCAATAATCTGTCAACCGTTGCAATTTTTACCTGTTTGTTAAAGTTTTTCTGGTCTTTGATTAGAATTAAGTGCGAGCCAAACTGACTATCTACAATAATCAAATCTCCAGTTCTATTTTCAAAACAAGCGTCGGCAAATGGTTTTACCATGGCTTCTCTGCCAAAATATCCTAAATCACCGCCTTTATCTGCAGATCCATCGTTTGAATTTGCAATAGCTAAATCTTCAAATTTTGCTTTGCCGCTTGTCACTAAATTTTTTAAGCTATCTAATTTTGCTCTACCAAAAGCAGTACCTCCACCATTTTGCGTACTAATTAAGATATGACTTGCACGTACTGAATCGGGTAATGTTTTTATATCCAAAAGTTTTGCAACTCTAAATGCACCATTATCAAAGTATGGTCCGTAAATGGTTCCTTTAACGGCATTAGCTAAATTGGTGTTTAATTCAGGAGAAAGTAAGTCAGACTTAGTAAAATCTATCGGAGTTTTGGTATCGGCATTAATTGCAGCAAATAGCGAATCGTTGGTAGTGGTTCTAAATTCTTCTGTTAAAGATTCTATTTCTTTTAAAGCATTTGCACTATCTACCGAGGATGGGTTTAAATCAAAAACGATGTATTCAAAAGAACGAACTGGATCTTTTTGACGGTATTTGTATTTGTTCTCTTTGTAATATTTTTGAATATCGCTATCGGTAACTTTTATTAGACTATCCGGTACCGAAGTAATTTCCATTAAGGCAAAGGTTACATTGGCCGTACGGTTAGAGTTTACGTTACTGTTTTGAATTTCGAGGTTGGTAACATACAAGCTATTGCGAATAAGATTATTGTATTTCTGCATGGCACGATCTTGTATTAGTTTTTTCTCAAAATCTAACCATTGTACTCGCATGTTACCCGATGGATCTTGCTGATCCATGGTACGTAAAAAGTTAATTACTAATTGCGGATCAAAGAATCCGGTTTGTGGGTTTGCGAATGTTTGACGAACAGCAGGATGTATGTTTCTGCCTTGCACCATGTCAAATAATTCATCCGGACTAACCGTAATGCCAGATTTTTTTAACTGCTTATTCATAATGGTTTCGCGTACTAGCTGATCCCAAGTTTGATCAACGAAATAAGCATTCATTTCTGGCGAAACATTGTTCTGTTGTGTTTGTGCTTTAAAATTGGCGATGTTTAGTTGCAAACGGTTGTCAAATTCTACATAAGAAATATCTTCACCAGCAATGCTGGCAATCTCGCTCTGGGCTTCTGCTATAAAAGGTTGAGAGCTTTGTGAAAAATCAGAGAAGATGAAAGCAACAATTGCTAAACCTATAAATCCAATCAAAATAAAACCTGCGCGTTCGCGCAAAAAGTTCATTACCATAACAATTTCTTAATATTTACTTCTTAAAAATGAGGGCGCAAGATACAAATTTTTCGAAATGATTATGCGCTATTTTTGGGTGATTTCTAACTATTCTTTTAAACTAATTACACCACTTAATCGCAAAATTTTGTACTTCGAAAAATCTTCGTTTGCTTCTAATCCGTAGCCTTGTAAAATTTTATCAGCCGTTGTAATTTTTACAAATTTATCGGTGTAAATAATTTTTTTTTGTTCATCCCAAGTGAGTTGTTCTGTTTCCAATTTCTCGTTTTGTGTGTTAATTACCACCACACTGTCTCGCACTTCTACTAATCGTTCCCATTGAGAACGTTTGCCGTATTTGGCTGTAAGATTACTTACAATCTCTTTTTCTTTGGATAAAAACTGTATTTCTAAACCAATTGGGGCTACTTGGTAAGGTTTGCTTGTTTTGAATGTGAGAAATAATGGACTGATCAATCTGGCTCTTACTAAAGCAGAATCGCTAAATAGTATTTCTATATCGCGACTTGTTTCTACCGGTATTCCTGAACTTAATTGACTGATTCGTTCTACTTTTTCTAAATCGTTTTCGCAGGATGAAAACAAACCAAAAATCAAAAGTAAAACCCAAGTTGCAGATAATCTCACCGGATTATGTAATTAATCAAATAATCGTTTTACAAACCATCTATCGTTAAAGGTTACCCCTAGATGAAAAACTGCAAATCTTTCTCTAACTAAATTATTTTGTTTTGTGCCACGCTGGCCAAGTTCTAGTCCTAAGTTGATCTTAGATGCTGAGCGAAGAATAGGTAATCCTAATCCGCCGGTTACCGCAACTTGGTTTATTGACTTATTATTTAATTCGAGGTAAGATTTATTGTAATTTATCCCTAATCGGTAATCTACTATGTTGAAATAATTGGTCACAGCAAAAACATCGGGGGTGTATTGTAATCCGGCACCAACTCGTATACTGTTCTTAAAACCGGGGTCATTATTATTTAATTTAAATGCGCTCCAATTGGTAAAGTTTACATCTAAACCTACGGTAAGCTTAGTGTCTTTTTGATATAAAAACCCAATGGTGTGTGAACCCGGAATAGTGGCGCTGCCCATTTGGCGCTCACGAAATTCAACAGTATCTAAAACATTTTCGCCGTCGGTTAAAAAGTTTTTCTCGTACCTTTCAATCAAAAAATCACTCCGTGTATCCATTTTTGCATTGGCAGAGCCGGTATATCCAATCACCAAATAATCTTTTTCATTTAATACCTTATGATATTGTATGCCTAATTTAATGTTCAAACCACCCAAATTTGAGTTATTGGTAGTTCTACTATTTAACGTTTCGGGGTCGTTCAGATATTCAGCCGCTAATCGTTGTTTAATATTGCCAAATACATAAATTAAATTAGCTCCAATGGATAGGTTCTCTGCAATGGTGTAGCCCGCACCTAGGTAAAACTGTGAAAGACCACCCTCGCCGGTACTTAAAAAAGCCACATCTTGGTTCCCAACCATGCCAAAATTAATAACCTGATAACCTGTATTAGACAATGGAACAATACCTACACTTACACCAGATTTTTCTGAAACCGGAAATGCTAAAGCTAAATGGCTGATGGAATAATCGTAGCTACCTTCTGCATTGGTACCTTTAGCTAAATTGGTAAATCCACCAAATAAACCGGCATCAATAGAGGTAAGTTTTATAGCCGAAAACGATGCGGGATTTGCAAAATTGATGGATGCAAAATTCCGAAATCCTTGAGAAATACCACCCATACCTACCGATTGCACAAAATAATCTTTTTGTGGTTGCCCTATCCCAAACCTGGAATAAGGAGAACTAGTGGTAGATTGAGCTGTAGCAGTTGAAACTGCAAATCCTGTAATAAATACAAGTAAACCTATTTTTTTTGCTATGTTAAGCATGATGTAATGTTAGAATTTTATTCAGACCTTTTAATACAAGCTGTGGGTCGTATAGTATTTGGGGAGCAAAAATGCTATTTTTAAGGCTACTCACCAAAAAGTTTGTGTCTCCGCCTGTAATTATTACAGAAAGTGGGCTATATGCCTCGTTATATCGGTTTATTATTCCCTCTATTTCTGTAACCATGCCTATTTGCACGCCTGATCGTATTGAATTTTCTGTAGTATTACCAATTAAATCCATAAAATCGGGTTGGTAGGCTATCAACGGAAGTTGTTCTGTGAAAGTATTTAATGCTTTAAATCTCATTTCTAATCCGGTGCTTATTGCACCGCCTAGATATTGTTTATTCTTATTCAAAAAATCATAAGTAATACAAGTACCGGCATTTATAACCAAAACATTTGTATCTGCTAGATGTGAAGAGGCTCCTACAATAGCTGCTAAACGATCGGTGCCTAAGCTATTTATACTTTGGTACAGGTTATCAATGGGCAATTTGTAATTGCTCTGAAAAAGTAACACATCGGCATACGTTTGCAAAAATTGCACGTAGTTTGTTTTGTCTTTAGAAACGCTGCTAATAATACACTTATTTGGTTGATGTTTTTCTATGAATGGAAGCAACAAGGTAGGATTAGTAGAATCTGTAGTGAATAAATCTACTAATTCATCTCCATTGAAAATTGCAGCCTTTACTCTAGTATTCCCAATATCAATAACCAAATTCATCTTGGTTATTTAAACTTTTACGGTGGATAAAATAGACTCAAACACGGCCAAACCATCGGAGTTGCCCAAAATAGGGTTTGCTGCGCGTTCTGGGTGTGGCATTAGGCCAAACACATTTCTGTTCTTATTACAAATACCGGCAATATTTTGTGCTGAGCCATTAGGGTTAGATTCTGTCGTACTATTACCGTCGGCATCGCAATAGCGAAAAAGAACTTGCTCGTTATCGTTTATAGATTGTAAAACCTCTGCATCGGCAAAGAAATTACCTTCGCCATGTGCTATTGGCACTTTAAGAACTTTATCTAAATCTAGTTGGGAGGTAAGTAATGAATTTTGGGTTTGTGCTTTTAGGTAGATATTATTACAAATAAACTTTCGGTGTTGGTTGTGTAATAATGCACCAGGCAATAAGCCTGCTTCGCACAAAATCTGAAAACCGTTGCAAATTCCCATTAAATAACCGCCAGCATTGGCAAAAGTTATTACTTCTTGCATGATGGGAGAAAATCTGGCAATTGCACCCGAACGTAAATAATCTCCATAAGAAAATCCGCCCGGAAGTATGATAAAATCAGCTCCTTGCAAACTATGGTCTTTATGCCAAAGTTCCACAACTTGCTGTCCGAGTTGATTTTGTAAAAGATATAATGTATCGTGGTCACAATTAGAACCAGGAAAAACTACAACGCCAAATTTCATGGCACAAAGCTAAAATTTTTTATTTATAGTGTTTGAAAATATAGAACCGAAGCCAATAATAAAACAAACATAAATTCATAAAACCATCGCTTTTTTGAAGTGACAAAAAACAGGGTTAAAAAAACAGATAATGGAGCTGCCAAAAGGAGTAAATGACCAATTCCGATATTTGGAATCAATAAATAAGAAAACATAAATAAGATAAGTAAAAAAACTAGAATTTGTTGCGATTTTCTGACTTGTATAACGTGTTTAAAATATTTCTCTCGCGCTGTATTCAATGAAACTAATAAAACCAATGCTATGGGAATTAGGGTAAAATATTGTTGTGCCGAAAAATTAAGTTTAATCTCTGACTTGAATTTAAATGGTAACCAGATTTGAAAAAACATCTCCATGGAATGGTTCACATAATAATACGTACCCAGAATAATAAAAGGAGCTATAAATCCGAACAACACACAAATCCACTCGCGCCAAGCAAAGGATTTAAATAACGAAAGGCTCACCCACGCAATAAAAATAGTTGGCCAAAATGGGAAATAAAGCATGGTACCTAGTGCAATAATCAACCCCATATCAAAAGTGGTTCGCATGGTATTAATGCTTTTATACATGGATAAGATTTTATCTAATAGCCATAATATCAGAAAATTACAGAAAAGCAAGGGGGTAAATGCCAAAAATGTAGGGCTGTAACTGCACAGTAGCACAAACATAAGTGCTGGCAAAAAGGTGGTTTTATTAAATAAATTGTACTTAGAGATTATCTGATTAAACAATAATGATTGTATGAATATGATAAGCGAAGTAATGAAAACTGTAAATGTTGGATTCAATAACCAGGTAATTCCATAGGTTTTTAAGAATGTAGTATAAGTTGGATATGCGTCGAGAAAATACGTATCCGAAACACTAAATATTGCTAAATATCGGAGGGAAAAAACAATTACCGCCAGATAAAAGACATTGATAAAAAGAATGTTGCGAAACGAATTTATAAGCATTACAAGGCTTTTAACCTTGCAATATTACATAATAATGCAATGGATAGCTTAATTTTTTCTGCTGTATTTATTCACTAGTTCGGCCACCATCTCTGCGGTTCTATCGGCAAAATTAACCGGAATTACTTTCCCGTTTTTTACCCAATCCAGCACATTCTTAACAAAAAAATCATCTATTTTATACACTATCGGAACGCCCATTAATCGCATGGCTTCGGCATTGCATAATTGTTCCCATTGATCAAACATGGGTATTGACATAACTTTTTTGCCTAAAAACATGGCTTCGGCCGGGCCCTCAAAACCGCCTCCAGTAAGTAATCCTTCACAACTTGCCAAACTTTTATTAAAAGCATCGTTGCTTATTGGCTCAACTTTTACGTTGCCAAATTCGTAGGCAATTTTGGTATGTTTAGAAAAAATATGCCAATTCACTTTGTTTACTTGGATTAATTTTTCTGCCAATAATTTATCGTGATATGCAGGCAGATATACCGTATAATGCCCCAAATTTGTGGGAGTTAATTCTCTAATCTCTTTACGTATAACGGGGGTGTAAATAAAATCATCGTATTCTTTAAAGTGAATTCCAATAGCGTTTTTTACCGGGGCATAATGTTTTAAAACCAACTCTGCCCAGTGCGGTATGATTCTTTTTGGCCTTGGTGTTTTTTTAGAGAGAAAAGCCGATTGATGACTTAGCGCAACGCATGGGATATTACGTAGTTTACAAGCCCAAGCAGTTACCGGCTCAAAATCATTGATGATTAAATCGTATTCTTCTAGAGGTAATTTTTTGATGTCTTTGCGAAGGGTTCCCAGTTTCATGATTCTGAAAGTTTCCCAGTGATTTACCCCACCATTTTTGCCAAACACAAAACTAAATCCGTGCAATTGATACTTTACCGGATGACCTACGGTAACTTCGGCTTGTGTACCGCTCACCAAAATATCTAAATCTCCGTATTTCTGTAGATGCGGAATAATGTCTCTTGCTCGGCTTATGTGCCCATTACCGGTTCCCTGTATGGCGAACAATATTTTCATAGAGTATAGTCATGTCTAATTTGTTATCAATATCTGCTTCGTCTTCAATCAAATCGTCATCCGGCACCGAAAAATCTCTGGGGTTGTATTTATAAATCTCCCAAGTATTATTAGAATATTCTAAAGCGGTTAAACTCTCTACCCAATCGCCAGAGTTTAAATATACTACTTTGCCGTTTTCGGTAGCTATTTCTTTCATTTCTGGGGTGTGTATGTGCCCGCAGATAACATATTGATAGTCGTTATCAATTGCAATTTCGGCTGCAGTCATTTCAAAATCATTCATAAATTTTACTGCACCTTTTACCGAATTTTTAATTTTTTTAGAGAACGAATATTTTTCTCTACCCATCAACCGTAATAAAAAATTAGTAAAACTATTTAGCAGAATAAGGGCATCATACCCAATTGCGCCTAACTTAGCTAACCATTTAGAGTATTTCATGGTAACATCGAAAACATCGCCATGAAAAAACCAGGCTTTGCCGGTGGGTAAGTTTAATACCAATCGGTTTTGTAGTGATAAACTACCCATCTCAAAATCGGTGAATTTTCGTAGCATCTCATCATGATTACCAGTTAGATACACAACAGGGGTTCCATCGGCAACAAATTTTAAAATTCGGCGAACCACTTTCATGTGCGACTCGGGCCAATATCTCTTACTAAATTGCCAAATATCTATGATATCGCCATTTAGTACCAACATTTTGGGCTTTATACTTTTTAGGTATTTTAGCAATTCTTTGGCTTGGCAACCGTATGTTCCTAAATGAACATCAGAAATTACTACGATATCTAACTCGCGCTTTGCCATGTAGTCAGAACTTGGAGTAAATGTTTAAGGGAGATGAATGCACTAACGCCTTTGATAAAGACGGGGAAAATGTTCCTGATTGTACTTTGCTTTATCACCAAAATTTAATCTTGCTCTTCTTCGAAGTTTAAATCATATGGGCTAAAATAAAATACCGCAACAGCAATACATGTAATAAAAATAATTCCGATTACTATACTTTCCATGTGCTTTTACTTGATTGGGCAAAAGTCGGTTATGGAAATTACTCGTTAATTATCTTAATATTAAATTAGTGTTAAGTGTTAAGAGATTTGATTACGGTGTTTCTGAATTAAAAGCTTTACCTCTTCTGCACAACCCCAACATAAGGTATAGCCTGATCCGCCATGACCATAATTATGAAGGATAATTTTATCCTTCACTTTTTCTACTTCCAACCGGATGTTTTTTCTTGCCGGGCGCAAGCCAACCGCAGCCGATTTTTTTGTTAACCCTACAATTTCAGGAACTGGTATACTACACCTTTTCAAAATTTCCTTTTCCATTTCCGGGTCGATGTTTACATTCCAATCGTTATCCTGTGCCGTTCCGCCAAGCAATATATCCGAGCCACGTGGCACTACATAGGTGGTAGTTTTTTCGTCTTCGTGACCTAAAGTTATGTGCTGTATTTGTGTATTTGTTTTTTCTAATTTTAGAATTTGCCCACGTATTGGGTACAACTCTTTATCCATTACTAATTCTCTGGCACCCAAGCCACTGCAATTAATGATTATTTTTTCTTTCAGCGAATCTAATGTAGCAACTTCCATTTGTACCAAATTTCCGCCCAACTCTTTAAACGTATGCAACAAAAATGGCATATGAACGATGGTATCTATAAGAGGCACCTCCAATTTAAACCCATCGGTATACCCAGCAGGAATTTCTTCTTTATCCAATGACTGTATTTGATTAAAAGCATCTGCCCATTCAGGAGTTTCTACTGCATGATGATAGCAATCTAGTAACGTGATAAAACTGACTCCAGAATAAGGATTTTTGGCTAATATTTCGTAATGCTCAAAAGATTTTTTCGCCCAAGCTTTTACTCTGTTTGTGTATTCAACTTTATACGGAAACCAAAAGGCCGCAGCCACATCTGAGGTGGTATGGGGCGGAAATTCTTTGGCATAAATTACAACTTTATAGCCCGCTTTTAACAAGGTAATAGCAGCACTTAAACCAATTACTCCACATCCAATTATGGCAATTTGCATACTAATAGTTCAGAATTTTATCTATGGATTGCGCTAAGCGCGATTTAGCCAAAAAGTTATCCTCTAATCCTTTATTCATCGGGATGGCTGTATCCAGACTAGCACATCTAACCACTGGTGCATCTAAATATTTGAAACAATGTTCTGCAATATGGGCAGCCACCTCGGCACCAAAACCGCAAGTAAGAGTATCTTCATGTAAAATTAAAACCCTGCCAGTTTTCTTTACACTTGCCTCCACACTGGCAGTATCCCAAGGTTGCAAGCTTCGTAAATCTATCAACTCTATGCTTTTATCTGGATTATTATTCAAATACTCCAAAGCCCAATGAACACCCAAACCATAGGTAACGATGCTAAGGTTTTCACCTTCGCGAATCACTCTGGCTTTCCCAATTTCGGTATGATAATAATCTTCCGGAATCTCTTCTGTTATGCTCCTGTACAAATATTTATGTTCAAAATACATCACTGGGTTAGGGTCATCAAAAGCAGCCAAAAGCAAGCCTTTAGCATCCGATGGAAAAGCTGGATATACCACTTTCAGTCCGGGAGTTTTGGTAAACCACGCCTCATTACTTTGCGAATGAAAAGGACCAGCACCCGAACCTGCTCCGGTAGGCATTCTAATTACCACATCGGCATGTTGGCCCCAACGATAATGGCTTTTTGCCAAATTATTTACAATCTGGTTAAATCCTTCGGTAACAAAATCGGCAAATTGCATTTCCATCATGGCTTTGTATCCATTGATAGATAGACCAAAAGCGGTTCCTACAATACCCGATTCGCAAAGTGGTGTGTTTCTCACTCTCTCTTTTCCAAATTCCTCTATAAAACCCTGTGTAATTTTGAAAGCGCCGCCGTATTCTGCAATATCTTGACCCATTAAAATTAGGTTGTTGTGTTTTCGCATTGCCAACCTAAGTCCATCACTTATAGCATCAATGTATCTTTTATTTGTTTTTTTAATGGTTTCCGGTTGGATGATTGCTTCAGTTGCTAAGGCATACATATCAGCAACTTCTATTTCTGTATTGGGTACTATTTCTTCTTCCGAAAAAGCTATTTCTATAGCCTGCTCTATTACTGTCTTATTTTTTGCGCGATATTCTTGAATTAAATCGTCGTTTAAAATCCCCTCTAATTGTAAATAGTTTTCGAACGTGTGAAGAGGGTCTTTTTGCTCCCATTCCTTAAACAAGTGATCCGGAACATATTTAGTTCCCGAAGCTTCTTCGTGCCCACGCATCCGAAAGGTCATGCATTCAATAAGAATTGGGCGGGGATTTACACGTACTTCTTCGGCATAATACTTAAACGTTTCATACACTTCTAGCACATTGTTACCGTCAATAGTTAGTGATTCTATGCCATATCCAATGCCCTTATCCGATAATTTTTCGCATTTATATTGTTCGCTAATTGGGGTAGATAACCCATAGCCATTATTTTCAATCACAAATAAAACTGGCAAATTCCAAACGGCAGCAATGTTAAGCGCCTCATGAAAATCTCCCTGACTGGTTGCTCCCTCGCCAGTAAAAACCAAGGTAGCACGTTGTTTTTTAGACAATACATCTGCCAAAGCAATACCATCTGCCAAAGCAAGTTGTGGCCCCAAATGAGAAATCATGCCAACCAGTTTAAAGTCTTGCGTTCCGAAATGGAAAGATCGATCTCTACCTTTCGTAAAACCCGACATTTTTCCTTGAAACTGTGCTAATAATCTATCCAAAGGCACCTTTCTGGTAGTGAATACCCCTAGATTTCGGTGCATGGGCAAAATATATTCATCACTACTTAATGCCAACGTTGTTCCTACAGAAATGGCTTCTTGCCCAATGCCCGAAAACCATTTGCCAATTTTCCCTTGCCTAAGTAAAATCAACATTTTCTCCTCCACCATACGAGGGAAGAGCAGATTTTCATATAAGCTTAAAAGAATTTCGGAGGACAAATTATTTCGGTGATACTGCATGGTTATAGCAAGAATTTAGAAAGTAAAAGTCAGAAAAAAATAACACTATGTTTGCTATGTTTATATAATTTTACTTGCTCCAATAATATCAAATGGTTAAATCCTTAACATGTTATTTTCTTTTTACTAAAAATTATTAACTTGCATTGTAAAATACTTCAATCTTTAAAAAATCATCATCACAATAAAACCAACCATGAATAAAAAATTAATGCCTGGCATCATTGTAATAGTTGCAACGCTCGGCTTGGTAGCCTTTGCTTTCTTTTCTGTTTTCACTTCAAATAATGAAACATTAACAGATAGAGAGCGCTTAGAGAAAATAATAGCTCATCGATCAGATAGTATCCAAAAAATATGGAATGCATTAGACGTTGATGGTCACAATGCAAAACGTGCTAACTCTAAACCAGGTAAAATGGGACAAGCTCCTGATTTATATATGGAAGAAGAGTTTTTGGCTTTAATGGACCCAGCTTTAGGCTATGTACCACACGAACGTAGAGTTGCCGCCATGCAAATTACCGAGCGTATGATGAATGAACAAAGCAAGTTCCCAACGTTTCAGGCTTTAAATTTAAATTGGACCGAACGAGGGCCAAGTACTACGGGTGGTAGAACCCGCGCCATTATGTTCGACCCGAACGATAATACCAACCGAAAAGTTTGGGCAGGTGGTGTAAGCGGTGGTTTATGGTTTACCAATGATATAACCGCACCTAACCCTACTTGGAATAAAATGAGCGATATGTGGGAAAACTTAGCCATTACCGGCTTAGCATTTGACCCTACCAACACCCAAATTATGTATGCCGCTACAGGCGAAGGTTTTTTTAATGCCGATGCCGTACGAGGAGCAGGTATCTGGAAAACCACCAACGGAGGTACAAGTTGGAGCAGATTAGCCAGCACAGATAATGTGAATTGGTTTTTTATACAAAAAATTATGGTGGCACCTAACGGACATGTATATGCTGCTACCCGCGAAGCTGGTGTTATCCGTTCTATCGATAAGGGGTTAACTTGGCAAAGAGTGTATGGTGCAGGTAGTGAGGGGAATTTCTTATTAAACAGAATTGCTGACATAGAAATTGCCGCCAACGGAACCGTTTACATAACGGATGGAATTTTTTACTCTGGCGGCATTTACCGTTCTACAACAGGTAATGCAGGTACGTTTGTAAAATTAACCAATGGTTTACCTTCTGGAGATGCAGCAGGAAATGGAGATTTTAATCGTATAGAAATAGCAATATCTAAGTCTAATCCCTTAGTATTGTATGCAGCCTTTAACAACAACGGAACGGTTAATGGTTTCCCAAGTAACCATGCAGGCAGAATGTTTAAGTCTACCAATGGGGGAGATTCCTGGACTGCAATTACCTTACCTACTCTGGTAGAAACACCATTCTCTGGTGATGTAGGACAAAGTTTTGCTAACCAAGCATGGTATTGTATGATTTTAGAAGTAAACCCAACCAATCCGGACGAGATATATGCCGGCGGTTTAGATTTATATAAAAGTGCCGATGGTGGCCAAAACTGGTCTCAAGTATCTCAATGGTTTAATCAAACCGGAACGGCACAACGCCCATATGTACATGCCGACCAACATGCCATTGTTTACCGACCAAGTAACAACACTACCGCTTTGTATGGGCACGATGGTGGGATATCTATCTCTACCAACACCAATGCTACAACTCCTTCATTTACTACAATCAACCAAAATTATAACATAACCCAATATTATGCGGGAGCCATACACCCCAATGCGGGAGTTAACTATTTCTTAGGGGGTACGCAAGATAACGGAACCATACAACTTACTACGCCTACATTTGGTCCCGGTAACACCGCCTTTGGAGGCGATGGGGCTTTTTGTCACATCGATCAATTAAATCCATTAATTCAGATTGTTTCTTCACAGAACAACAACATGTTTTTATCTACAGATGGTTTAGCAACTGGAATAAGATTTCAATCACAACAGTTAATTCCAAGTCGTTCAGGCGATGGTAGTTTTATCAATATAACGGCTTATGATAGCAGAGAAAAAACCATTTATGCCGATGTATCTAGAGGAACCAACACCGAAGGTAATTTACGTTTCTGGAGATCGAGAAACCTAAGCACTACAGTTAATGGAACTAATCAAGACAGTTCTAGATTTGTAATAGGCAATACTGGTGGGGCAAGAATGAGTGCCATGGCATTATCGCCACATGCTCCGGTTGGCACTTCTCGCTTGTACATTGGTACTCGCTCAGGTAAAGTATTTGTAATTGTAGATGCCAAAGCTGCTAACCCAAATGCCATACTTGAAATTACAGGTAATTTACCAGCAGGTAATATCAGCTCTTTAGAAGTTGGAAATACCAACGATGAAATACTTGCCACTATCTCTAACTTTGGCGTGGCTAAAGTGCATAAAACCACCGATGGTGGTAATACTTGGGTAAACAAAACCGGTAATTTCCCCGATATTCCAGTACGTTGGGCTTGGTCGTTGCCTAGCGATAGAAAAGTAGTACTTATTGGTACTGAAACAGGTGTTTGGGGAACAGAAAACATCAATGCAACATCACCAGTTTGGGTTCCGCTAAATAGTGGGCTAGCAAATGTTAGAGTTAGCCAATTGAAATGGCGTAGTTCAGATAACACCTTACTTTCAATTACACACGGTCGTGGTATGTTTACCGCCAACACAACTAATTTGGTAACTTCGGTTCGTAGCCGTTTGGCAGATGATGCCATTGCTGTTTTCCCTAATCCAGCTACAGATTTTATCAACATCCAAGCAAAGAATAGTAAATTAACTAAGGTTGTAATTACCAATTTATTGGGGCAAACAGTTTATCAATCGGAAATTAAAAATACATCCGAATTTAGAATAGAAACTGCCGACTTTAAATCTGGCATTTATTTGGTTAACTTAAGTACAGATAACGGAATACTTACCAAACGTATTAGAATAAACTAATAATCATGAAAAATATCGCCATATTACTTGTATTACTGGTATCGGCTTGTGCCGGTGGCAATAAACTTACCTTCAGTAATACCGATTTGCGTATCATTGAAGCTGTAAAAATAGAACGCTCTATGGGAGCCAATATAGAAGGCCAGGATGGGATGCAAACCGAGTACATGGTAAGAATTGAACAAATGAACAACAAATCCATTACGTTTGACTCTATTTGGGTGGATGGTAGAAGGTTTGAAGCCGTACAACCACTCAAAAAAGTTATGGTAAAAGGGGATATCTTTTGGGTAAAGTCTATAGCTCCCGCTCAACTCGACCAAAATACCGTATTACCAATGAAAGGTAGCAGTGCAATTAGTTATTGGATTGATGGAAAAATACGAAAAGCAGTAGAAGTAAACATGGGCTATCGAATACAAGAAGTGATTATGCAATAGATCTGTAAATTATATGTACAGTTAAAAAGCCATTGGTTGTTGCAACCAATGGCTTTTTAATTTCTATAGTTCTTATTACAAGTTGTGCTTTTATTTAACATAAAATTAAGTAGTATATACCTGAAAGTATTTCTAATACCTTAACTTTATTCAACCAAAAACTAAATCACCATGAAAATACTTAAAAACATACTGCTCGGAATTATTATTCTGTTGGCGGTTTTATTTGTTGTATCTCTTTTCTTACCCTCTAAAATATTTGTGCAGAGGTCAATGGTAATGAATGCCCCTGCCTCTACAGTATTTGAACAAATTAATGTCCTGAAAAACTGGGAGAAATGGTCTCCATGGCATAAAATGGATAGCAACATGCTGTTAACCTATGATGGGCCGGAATCGGGCGTAGGTGCATCGTACACTTGGAGTAGCGAAATGAAAAACGTTGGAAATGGAAAACTTACACTCAGTGGTGTTTGGCCTAACGACTCTATTATTACCAATTTAGAGTTCGATGGACAAAATAATGCCGTTAGTGGCTATTATCTTAAGGAGGTTGAAGGTGGCACTGAATTGACCATTACCATGAAAGTAGACATGGGCAATAACCCATTTTATAAATATATGGGGTTACTTTTGGATAAGTATATTGGCGAAGATTACATAAAGGCACTAAATAACATAAAAACAATTGTAGAGTCGGAACAGAAGTTTTCTGTTATAGAAATGGAAGCACCAGAAGTTAAAGCCATTAGTATAAGATTTAAAGCATCCATTACAGATGTAGGAGAAAAATTTGAGATTGCATATGCCGAATTAATGGACTATCTGACTAAAAACAACATAAAAGTAAAAGGTGCTTTATTTAGTGTTGCACATGCTTGGTCTGAAGTAGAAGGCGAATTTTGTGACTTAGAAATTGCAGCTCCGGTTTCAGAAACGGATTATGCAAATGCAAAAGTAACAGGCGATATTGCAAAGCTATTAATCCCGCCAACCAAAGTTGCCTGTGTAGATTATTACGGTCCACATGAAGGAACAGGCATAGCACATGAAGCAGTTGGAAGATGGTTAGAAGAAAAAAGTATGGTTGTAAGTGGCGCCCCAAGAGAAATTTACATTACAGATTTTAACGCATCATTAACTCCACAAGAGTTTCACACCAAAATTTATTACCCTATTAAATAAGTAATTATTTATTCTGATTTTTGGATTCAGGGTGCAAATAATTTGCACCCTGAATCATTTTAACCCATTTTGCGTTCTTTAGCTTTAGACTTTTTATATGACAGAAATAAACCCAACCAAAAGACAAAAACAAGCGAAAATTTTACGTACAGCCAGGAAAATTCATCGAACGATGGGCATATTTCTGTTTGCGGTATTTTTTATTATTTCTATTACAGGGATTTTATTGGGATGGAAAAAAAATAGCGGCGGTTTAATTTTAGCTAAAACTCAAACGGGAATATCTTCCAATTTAAAAGAATGGTTGCCCATGGATAGTATCCAAACCATAGCAAAAACATTTATTGTAGACAGCGTAGATAATAGGTTAGATAATGAAATTGATCGATTTGATGTACGCCCAGAAAAAGGAGTCATTAAAATAACCTTCACCCAGCATTTTACCGGATTACAAATTGATGCCACAACTGGCAAAGTACTTATGATAGAAGCCCGAAATGCCGATTTAATTGAAAACATCCACGATGGAACTATCGTGGACAAATGGCTAAACTTACAATCGGGGCTATTTAAATTGATTTTTACCAGCATTGCGGGCACTTCACTTTTATTATTTACCATTACAGGGTTTTGGTTATGGTACGGCCCAACCAGAATGAAATCCTAAAACATACAACATAAAACTATTTAGATACAAACATCTTTGGATAGTAGAAAATCGTAATTTAGCCGGGTAAATAAGAGAAGACTACTACGTGAGCACAGCATTTTATAAAAAAATCGTCGTAAAATTATTATCTAAACTTACGATTGGCCAACTAACCCTTACTACTCCAGAAGGAGAAACTTATACATTTGGCGATGGAAAGCATCCGCAGCGAGCATTTATCCATGTAAAATCTAATAATTTCTACAAGAAAGCGGTTCTGTATGGTGATATAGGCTTTGGAGAAGCATTCATGACCAACGATTGGGAAACTCCAAGCGTAACCGACGTAATAAGATGGCTGATTTTAAACGTAGAAAATTCTCCGGCGATGTCCGGATCTAAACGAAGATGGAGTCCATTAAACTTTTTTAAATTCATCAACGCTTGGTACCACAAATCCAGGCCAAATACCTTATCCGGTTCTAGTAAAAACATTCAGGAACATTACGACTTAAACAACGAATTCTTTAAACTTTGGCTCGACCCCAGCATGACCTATTCTTCTGCTTTGTACTCTAAACCAGATATGGATTTAGAACAAGCGCAATACGAAAAATACGATAGGCTTTGCCGATTGCTAAAACTTAAACCATCCGACCATGTGTTGGAAATTGGTAGCGGTTGGGGAGGGTTTTCTGTGTATGCAGCCAAAAACTATGGGTGCAAAATTACCACGCTTACTATTTCGCAAGAGCAATTTAACTATGCACGTGAGCGATTTGAAAAAGAAAATCTATCCGACAAAATAAATATCCTTTTGCAAGATTACCGCAAAACCGTAGGTCGTTTTGATAAAATTGTTTCGATAGAAATGCTAGAAGCCGTAGGCCACAAATTTTTACCCGTTTATTTTAAAAAGTGCCAAGAGCTCCTTGCCAAAGATGGTATGTTGGGCTTGCAAGTAATCATCTGCCCCGATTCTCGTTACGATCAGTTTCGCCGAGGAGTAGATTGGATACAAAAACATATTTTCCCAGGCTCACTGTTGCCATCGGTTGCTGCAATTAATACTGC